>NZ_JACVEW010000009.1 GCF_017776525.1 Marinobacterium alkalitolerans | reverse complement strand
GTCATCGCCAAGCATTTAATTAAGTGAAAACCCCGGTCTCGTTGAGGCCGGGGTTTTTGCGTTATGGGCGGGTGAAAAAGGGAGCCGCTCTCGGGAGCGGCTACGTTGAGTAACTCAGGCCATCAGGTGATGGCCGGCATCGATGTGCACCAGGTTGCCGGTCATGGCGCGCGCCTGATCACTGATCAGAAAGGCCGCCATATTGCCGACATCAGCAGGAGTGCCCAACTGGTGCAGCGGAGAGCGCTCGATGGCATCCTGCATCAGGCGATCAAACGCCTGAATGCCGCTGGCCGCCCGGGTTGGCATCGGCCCTGGGGACAGGGAATGTACACGGATCTGTTCAGACCCCAGTTCGGCAGCCAGGTAGCGTACAGAACTGTCTAGTGCTGCCTTTATCGGCCCCATCATATTGTAGTTTTCCACCACGCGTTCAGCGCCCTGATAGCTCATTGTCAGCAGGGTACCGCCCTGTTTCATCAGAGGCTTGGCCAGCCTGGCGGTACGAATAAAGGAGTGGCAGGAAATATCCATGGCCTTGCAGAACCCCTCGCTGCTGGAGTCCAGTAGCTGGCCGTGGAGTTCTTCAATGGGCGACCAGGCAATGGAGTGAACCACAAAGTCCAGTGATCCCCACTCGCTTTCGATGGTTTCAAAGACCGCTTCCAGCTCGTCTGACTTGGCAACGTTACAGGGCAGGAAGAGAGGGGCTTCCAGCCGTTCAGCCAGCGGCGCAACGTAGGGTTTGGCCTTGTCGTTCAGATAGGTAATACAGAGTTCAGCTCCCAACTGCTGCAGTACATCAGCGCAGCCAAAGGCGATGCTCTGGTCATTGGCAATGCCAAGAATCAGGCCTTTCTTGCCTTCCAGGTTGATCATGGTGATTAATCTCGCAATGGTTTTTGCCCAGCCTAAAAGCGCCCCGTGACAGGCAGATGAAGGCGCTGTCGCAGGCAGCAGGGCAAAGGGTGAGGTAAAGCAGAAATAACGATCCGGGCCGCATTCTATCAGAGAGGCGGCAGGGCTCCAGCGATCAGGGAGCCCTGCCGAAACAGCAGCCGTCAGACTGTGGGCAATTCCCGTTGTGGGCGCCCGATATGATAGCCTTGCGCATAGTCGATACCGACCGAACGTACCATTTCCAGTACCTCTTCCGTTTCGACAAACTCGGCTACGGTCTTCAGGTTCAGTTTCTGGGCCAGCTCGGTGATGCTGACAACAAAGGCCATGTCCTTGGGGTCGTTCCCCATGTTGGCGATGAATTCGCCTTCGATTTTGACGTAATCGATGGGGAGGTATTTCAGGTAGTGGAAAGACGAGAAGCCAGACCCGAAATCATCGATGGCCAGTCGGTAGCCTGAATCCTTGAGGCTGCGGACGAATTGCTCCAGCAGCCCCATGTTCTTGACCGTATCTCGCTCCGTGATTTCAAACACAATGCGGTTGGGTGTGATGGCATGTTTCTGCGTCAGCTCATGCAGCGTGTTCAGGAAGTCGCGGACCAGAACGGCACGGGGCGAGAGGTTGATGAATACCAGCCCTTCATAGCCGCTTTCATTGACGGCCATGAAGGCCTTTTCCATGACGATGTAGTCAAGCAGGTGGACCTTGCCCATGGACTCGGCGATCTCAATGAATTCACCCGCTGACATCAGTCGGTCAGGCAACTCGATGCGGCTGAGGACTTCGACTGCCGGGGTGTCCTCCTCCATGGGCTGGATTGGTTGGAATACCGGGATAATGCTGCGGTTCTCGATCGCCTCGTTGACCAGCAGCATTTTCTGATTCATGTCGTGGAAGATATCGGCCACATCATTTTTGTGTGGCAGGCTGATGCGGTTCTTGCCCTGATTCTTGGCGCGATACATCAGGTTATCCACGAACATGAACAGGTCCTTGCGGTTGTTGGCATGCTCGGGGAACATGCCCACCCCGATAGAACCGGTGACCCGGACCGTGGAGCCTTCATTCACCTCAAGGGTAAAGTTCTGCAGGCAGTGCAGCAGCTTTTCCGCGATGATTTCTGTCTGTTGGGCCGAGGTTTCCGGGAGAACAACAACGAATTCGTCACCCCCGTAACGGGCCAGGATGTCACCGGTGCGCAGCTGTGCCTGCATCGCCAGCGAGAGTTGCTGCAGCAGCTTGTCGCCTACGGCGTGGCCATATCCGTCATTGACGGACTTGAAGTTGTCCAGATCGACCAGCATAAGCGCAACGGGGTAGTCGTGGCGCTCGCAGCGATCCAGCTCGTAGTCTAGCAGTTCCCAGAACATGCGCTGGTTATACAGGTTGGTCAACGGGTCGCGCGTCGCGTAATACTCAAGGTCGCGGGTGTATTTGTAGATCGCCTTCACCGAGCCCACCACGTTGAGCAGGGTGGAAAGAACGCTCTCAAGCACCAGCACCTTGGTGTTGTTCTTGACGATGTCCGAGTGCACACCGATACCGACAATACCCCCGATCTTGGGTGTCTCGACCAGCAGTGACTTGGTTTGAAGCTCAATTTCAGTCTGGTCCAGGGTCATCTCGCCATCGGAGTGCACATGGTTGTGGTGAATCACGACTTCACCGGGCAAAGAGAATCCCTGGTTGGTGCGCAGCCGCTTGAGCACGGCTTCTTCCATCATCTGGCGCGTCTCTCGGGTGGGCGGCTTGAGCCAGAAAATCTCCAGGTCGAACAGCTCATCGTCCACCTTGAAGATGGAAAACATGGTGTAGATCTGGATTACCTGATTGATATCCAGCATGAGCATGTTGATGTATTCGCGCCAGTCACGCACCACCTCGGAGGTGATAACGAACTTCTCCAGCAGCCGAATTTCAAATTCCAGCAGATCCTTGTCCACGGCAATGGAGTTGAGGCGCCCGGCCAGTGTCTCGACCTGATGGAAAATGTGGTTCAGCTCGGAGAATCCCAGGTTTTCCCCATCCCGCGACAACTCGCCCAGATCATCCAGTGATTCAACTCGGGCAATGCGGTGGCTCAGCTCGTCCACCGAGTGATTCACCTTTTGGGTTACGGCACGCACGGCGAGGAACCCGAACAGGGCCGGCAGAGGGGAAAGAATGAGCAGATAGTAGAGCAGGTTGCGATTGGCGATGGCCATTTGCTGGGTCAGGTCCTGTGACACCTCGATCAACCCCAAATTGTCGCCAGCCTCAACGTTGGTGTGACAACCCAGACACTTTTCTTCCGCCTGCAGAGGGTAGAGATAGGTGTGACGATTGCCGTCATGCTGTGCCTGAGGCTTGCCATCCAGCATGGCCTGCCGCATGGTGGCATTCAATGGCGGCTGCTCGATCGGCCCGTACAGGTCCGTCACGTTTTGCCCGCGGAATACGTTGACATTGATGTCGGTGCTTTCCTTCTCCCCGTGCGAGAGCTCATTCAGGAACTGCTCCAGCTGTTGCCGGGTCCAGCCCTGGCTCATCACCAGATACATCGAGTTGAAGGTATTCTGTGCAACCGAGCGAGCAATCTCCTCGGCACTGTCTCGAATACTGGCCTGATAGGCCTGGCGGCACACCAGCAACAGCACCAGAAACCCGATGGCTGAATACAGAAAGGTGCGGTTCAACAGATAGCGTCGAATTGTGGGGGTGCGCTTCGGCATAAAAATGACTACCGGATCGTTATTATTGGGTATCGATTGTACGGTGATAAACTGTTTGAATCTGTAAACAGTTAGGCGGATTGTTGACCTCCATCAACATCATAATGGCAAGTCGGATGGTCCCGGCAGAATGCAGTAGCCGAACAGGGAGAGCGTGACGTGACATTCATTGAGGCAGAACAGCCGGCCCCGGGTCTGGCCATTATTCATGGCAACCGGCCGGAGAGCTTGCGTGAGCTGCTGGTTTACTGGCTAAAGCAGAACCCTCTGGCTGTCCTCGAAAATGAAACGCTGCTGGTTCAGAGCAACGGTATTGCACAGTGGCTGCAGCTGGCACTGGCCCGCTCACCCGACGACCCGGAGCAGCCCGGTTGCGGTATTGCCGCCGCGCTCGACATTCAATTGCCCTCGGCATTTCTGTGGCAGGCCTATCGGGCCGTGCTGGGTGAGTCAGCAGTTCCGAAAACCTCGCCTTACGACAAATCCCGTTTGACCTGGCGTTTGCTGCGGCTGTTGCCGGAGCTGATGGCACGGCCGGAGTGTGCCCAGCTAGAGCGATTCCTCAAAGAGGATGTGACCGCTCGCAAGGAGTACCAGCTGGCCGAACGTCTGGCCGATCTCTACGATCAGTATCAGGTCTATCGCGCGGATTGGCTCAGTGCCTGGGCAGCGGGCCGTGATGTGTTGATTGATGCTCAGGGACAGGAACAGCCGCTGCCGGAAGAGCAGAGGTGGCAGCCACTGCTGTGGCGGGTCATCCGTGAGGATATGAGCCCCGAGCAACGGGGGCTGAGCCGGGCCGACCTGCATCAGCAGTTTTTACACGCCTGTCAGCAGTTGTCCGGCAGGCCCCGGGCACTGCCTCGGCGCGTGGTGATCTTCGGGATATCCGCGTTGCCACAGCAGTTTATCGAAGCCCTGTCGGCACTGGCTGAACATACCCAGGTGCTGCTCTGTGTGCACAACCCCTGCCGCCACTACTGGGCCGATATCATTGACGGCAAGGAGCTGCTGAGAAGCACCCGGCGCCGTCAGGCGTTGAAAGCCGGCATGCCGGCAGACGTAAACGATGCCGACTTGCACCTCTATGCACAGCCTCTGCTGGCCGCCTGGGGCAAACAGGGGCGCGACTATATTCGCCTGCTGGATGCCTTCGATAATACCGACCAGTACCGTGACTGGTTTCAGCGTATCGACCTGTTTGACGAGCCGGAGCCTGAGCTCGAACAGCTCTCCCTGCTGAATCAGATTCAGCAGGACATTCTGGAGCTGGAACCGCTGCCCTCAACACCCAGAACGCTGAGTGAAAGTGATCGCTCACTGACCTTTCAGGTTGCGCACAGCCGTCAGCGGGAAGTTGAAATCCTGCACGATCAACTGCTGCAGTGGTTTCAGGAAGACCCGGCGCTCAAGCCGCGCGACATCATTGTGATGGTGCCCGATGTGAACCAGTATGCACCGCACATCCGGGCCGTGTTCGGACGCCTGCCAGCGCAGGATGCGCGTTACATCCCCTTTACTCTGAATGACCAGCAGAACCGTGGACAGGCGTCTTTGCTGATCGCACTTGAACTGCTGCTGCATCTGCCTCAGGAGCGTTTCGGTATCAGTCAGCTGTTCGACCTGCTGGAGGTCCCTGCGATCAGGGAACGGTTTGGCATGGCGGAGCAGGATCTGCCACGGCTCCAGCACTGGATCCGTGATGCCGGCATTCGCTGGGGCCTGGACAGCGAGCAGCGAGCAGGGCTCGAATTGCCGGAAGGGCTGGAGCAGAACACCTGGCTGTTCGGGCTGAGACGGATGCTGCTGGGCTACATGATGGGGGATGAACAGACCTTTGCCGGCATTGAGGCCTATGGCGAGGTGGGTGGACTTGAGGCGGCACAGGTGGGGCCGCTGGCGGAACTGGTGACCGCACTGCTGCACCTGCGTGAGCACTTGCTTACCCCGCAGTCGCATCTGGAGTGGAGCCGGACACTGACGTCCGTGCTGGATGACTTTTTACGTCCGGTGAGCGATCAGGACCTGATGCTGATGGAGCGGCTGCTGCAGCGACTGCAGCAATGGCAGGATGCCTGCACCGAGGCGCAACTGGAGCGAACGCTGCCGCTGGAGGTAGTCCGGGACAGCTGGCTCGACGGCATCGACGAGATGAGCCTGTCACAGCGCTTCATGGCCGGTGCGGTCAATATTGCCACCCTGATGCCCATGCGCGCGATCCCGTTCAAGCGCGTGTGTCTCCTTGGCATGAATGACGGTGACTATCCACGGGTACAGCCGCCGATGAACTTCGACCTGATGGTTGGGCGCTATCGTCCCGGTGACCGTTCACGCCGCGAGGATGACCGCTATCTGTTTCTGGAGGCGATGCTGTCGGCACGTGATGCGCTCTATATCAGCTGGGTCGGACGCAGTGTACGGGACAACGCCGAGCAGCCGCCTTCGGTTCTGGTGGCACAGCTGCGCGATCATCTGGCGCAGGGCTGGTGCATCGAAGACGGCACTGAAGTGTTGAGCCGGCTGACGACAGAACATCCTCTGCAGCCATTCAGTCCGCGCTACTTCGCACAGGATCCGCGCCTGTTCACCTATGCGCGTGAGTGGCGCGAGGTACATGAAGGCAGCACAGAGACAACAGTCGCTGAGCTGCCGCCACTGGTATTGCCGGAAACGCTGAACCTCAAGGTGTTGCAGCGTTTCCTGCGCTACCCGGTACACACCTTTTTCAACCAGCGTCTGGGCGTCTGGTTTGAAGCGCTGGAATCGGAGCAGGCCGAGCACGAGCCGTTCAATTTTGACCGACTGGATCAGTTCCGGCTCGGATCGGCGTTGATCGAAGCCGGCCTCAAGGCCGACAGCCACGAAACCGGCATACAGCAGCAGCTGGCTCGCTGGCAGCGGGCAGGCGAGTTGCCGCTGGGTCCGTACGCTGAGCGTGCCGTGCGGGAGATTATCAGCCCGGCCGCGTCCACCTTGCGCCATCTCGAGCAACTGCAGGCCAACTGGGAACCGCTGCACGAGCCGCTTGAGCTGCAGCTCAGGTTGAGTGCCGAGCAGGGTGAGGTTCGTCTGGAAGACTGGGTCAGCGGATTATACCGGCATCAGACATCCGGCACGCTGGCACTGATACTGTCATCGCCCCAGGCGATCAGCGACAAGGGGGCGCCCCGCTGGCATCGGCTGGTGCGCGCCTGGGTGGATCATCTGGCGGTGAGTGCAAGCGGGTACTCACTGACCACCTTCCTGGTGGGGCCCGATACATCTGCGCGTCTGCGCCCGATGTCGCCCGAGTTGGCACAGCAGCTGCTCGATCAGATCCTGTCCTCATACCTGCAGGCGCTGGAGGCACCTGCGCCTCTGGCCTGCCGTACCGGTCTGGCGCTGTTCACGGCTCCCGAGGGGAAAGATCCGGTGGATCTGGCGGCCAGCGCCTACACCGGCAACAGCCGTTATCCGGGGGAGGGGGCGGATCGCTACCTGCAACGGGCCTGGCCCGATTTCGAGTCGTTATTGGCATCCGGTCTGGAAGACTGGGCTGACCGCCTGTACCGGCCCTTAACGGAACAGGGTGAATTGCTGTCAGGGGAGGACGCATGAGTAGAGCGAACGCCACACGCCCACAGACATTGAACCCGCTGCAGTTCCCGCTGCACGGTCAGCGCCTGATTGAGGCCAGTGCAGGAACCGGCAAAACCTTTACCATCGCGGCGCTTTACGTGCGTCTGGTGCTCGGGCACGGGGATGATGAATCGGGGTTTGGCCGGCCGCTGTTGCCACCGGATATTCTGGTAGTGACCTTCACCAACGCCGCTACCCGTGAACTCAGAGACCGTATTCGCAGCCGCCTGGCCGAGGCCGCCCAGGTGTTCAGAGGCAAGAGCGAGCCGGACCCCTTCCTGCAGCAACTGCTGGCAGAGCCTGAATATACGGATGAAGAGGCGCGTGCGCTGGCGGCACGCAAGTTGGAACAGGCCGCCGAGTGGATGGATGAAGCAGCGGTATACACCATTCACAGCTGGAGCCAGCGGATGCTGACCCAGCATGCCTTCGATACCGGCAGCCTGTTTCAGCAACAGCTGGAGCAGGACGACAGTGAGCTGCTGACCGAAATGGCACGCGATTACTGGCGCAGCTGGTGCTATGCGCTGTCTCCTGCAGCCGCGGAGGCACTCAGCGATCTGGCTTCCACGCCTGACAGCCTGTTGAAACACCTCAGGCCCTTGCTGCAGCCGGGCGATCAGACCGTTTGTTTTCAGGGTGAAGCGCTCTCGGCGCCGCAGTCGCCAACCGAATTCGCGGCTGCACTTGAGACCTGGCTGCCAGAAAAGGAAGCACTCGAGCAGCGGGCACGTGACCTCTGGCTGGCAGAGCGTGACAGCATTGAATCCCTGTTGATGACCGCGGCGCAGAACAAGGTTCTGAACAACCAGAGCTACAAGCCTGCGACCTTGCCGGACAAGTTCGCTGATATGGCGGACTGGGCAGAGGGCAGTGCGCTGGCAGCGGAGGCGCTGGCCCACTTTGGTATTGAGAAACTGACGGCCAAGACCGCCAAGGCCAGGCAGGGGCAGACCCCGGCGCACCCCGTGTTCGAGTGCCTGCAGCAGCTGGTCGATTACCTCAAGACGCAGCCGCCGGTGCAGCCGGTGCAGCTGCACGCCGCCCAATGGATTCAGCAGCGCTTTGCCCGCGCCCGCGAGCGGGCGGCCACGCTGGGCTTCAACGATATGCTGGTGCGGCTGGATCAGGCGTTGCAGGGAGAAGGTGGCGAGCATCTGGCCACCACCATCCGGCGTCAGTACCCGGTGGCCCTGATCGACGAGTTTCAGGATACCGACCCGCTGCAATACCGCATCTTCAGCCGTGTCTATCAGAGTGAACAGTCACCCGAGATGATGCAGGACAAGTCGGCGCTGTTGATGATCGGGGATCCCAAACAGGCGATTTACGCCTTTCGCGGTGCCGATATTCACACCTACCTGCAGGCACGTCAGGACACGGCCGGGCGCCACTACACGCTGGGGCGCAACTTCCGTTCCTCGTCTGCACTGGTAACGGCCGTCAACCGCCTGTTTGAGCAGGCTGAAGCGGCACAGCCGGCAGGGGCGTTTCGCTTCGCGCGTGATGGCGAAAACCCCTTGCCCTTCATCCCGGTGGACGCCAATGGTCGCAAAGAGGTGTTCGAGGTCGACGGGGCTCGCCCGGCGGCGCTGACTCACTGGCTGCTCACCGATGAAGACGGCAAAGGGGTTGCCGTGGGCGACTACCGTCAGCAAATGGCCGAGCACTGTGCCAGCGAAATCTGTCGACTGCTCATGCTGGCGCAACAGCAAAGGGCCGGTTTTCGGGATGAGACGGATGAGCTGAAGCCGCTCAAGCCCAGTGATATCGCGATTCTGGTGCGCAGTGGCAGCGAAGCCCGGGTGATGCGTGAGGCCCTGGAGCGCCGGGCCGTACGCAGTGTGTACCTGTCCGATCAGGCTTCGGTATATGCCAGTGTGGAAGCGGAAGACCTCTGGCGCTGGCTCAAGGCCTGCGCCGAGCCGGAACGTGCCGAGCTGGTACAGGGAGCGCTGGCCACGGCCACACTGGGGCTGAGTTATGCCCGGCTGGAGCAGTTAACCCGCGATGAGCAGGAGTGGGAGCGGGAAGTCGAGCGTTTCCGTGATCTGCGGGAGTGCTGGCAGCGACAGGGGGTGCTGCCCATGGTGCGTCACCTGATGGATCTGTTCGAGTTGCCAGCCCGGCTGCTGCAAGTGACCAACGGTGAGCGGGTACTGACCAACCTGTTGCACCTGGCCGAGCTGCTGCAGACCGCCAGCAGCCAGCTGGAAGGCGAGTTGGCACTGATCCGGTATCTGCAGGAACAGGTATTGAACAGCAGTAACGCCGGTGATGAACATATCATGCGGCTGGAAAGCGATGCCGACCTGGTGCAGGTGGTGACGATCCACAAGTCCAAGGGGTTGGAGTACCCGCTGGTCTTTCTGCCCTTTGTCTGCAGCTACCGCGAAGTAAGCGCCGACAACGGCAGTTACCGCTATCAAACGGATGCAGGGGCGGTGCTGGAGCTGGACAGCGGTCATGCCGACGCCAAAAAGGCGGCCGACAGAGAGCGGCTGCAGGAGGATCTGCGACTGCTGTACGTCGCCCTGACACGTCCCGTGCATGCCTGCTGGCTGGGGGTGGCGGCCATCAAGCGGAACCGCTCGCTGAGCGTTCACAAGAGCGCGTTCGGCCAGTTGCTGGGCTGTGAGGACAAGACGGACACCCCTGCGTTGCAGGTACTGCTGCAGCCGCTGGTGAGCGGTGGCGTGATTGAAGTCGAGGCTCCGCCCCCGGTCGAATCCACCGTGTTGCCTCAGACAGGTGACAGCCGGTCACTGGCAGACGCCCGTATCTGTGAGCGCCCGGTGGTATCCGAGCGCTGGTGGATCGCCAGTTACAGTGCCATCGCCCAGTTGCAGGGGCTGGCTGAGCCCCTCATGCCAACGCCCGAAGCGGCGGAAAATGCGACCGAGGAAACCGCGCGTGAAAGCCGTGACGAAACCACCGCTGCCGCTCAGGTTGAATTTGCCTATGACCCCCATCATTTCTGGAAAGGTCCTCAGGCCGGGACCTTCCTGCACGGCATTCTGGAATGGGCTGCAGAGCAGGGGTTTGAGCAGGTGGCGGGCAATGAAGCCCTGCGTCAGGAATACCTCGCTCCCCGTTGCCAGCGGCGTGACTGGGAGCCCTGGCTGCCGGTGCTGGATCGCTGGCTGGCGCAGCTGCTGCGTACCCCGCTGCCCCTGAT
This sequence comes from Marinobacterium alkalitolerans, assembly GCF_017776525.1. Classification (GTDB taxonomy): domain Bacteria; phylum Pseudomonadota; class Gammaproteobacteria; order Pseudomonadales; family Balneatricaceae; genus Marinobacterium; species Marinobacterium alkalitolerans. The sequence goes on along the minus strand of NZ_JACVEW010000009.1, from coordinate 122,646 downwards.
GGACGACAGTGTGAGCCTGTCCGGGCTGACCCGATATCAGGCTGAGCTGGAGTTCTGGTTCGAGGTGGCCGAGGTGCCCGTGGTCAAGCTGGATCGGATTATCAGCCGCCACGTATTGCCGGGGCAGCCTCGCCCGGCGCTGGCGCCTCAGCAGTTGGGCGGCATGCTCAAGGGCTTTATCGACCTGGTGTTTGAACATGAAGGGCGCTACTGGGTGGCGGACTACAAATCCAACTGGCTCGGCCCCGATGACAGCCACTATGGCCTCGACAACATGCAGGCTGCCGTATTGGCCAAACGCTACGACGTGCAGTACGTCCTCTATCTGGTGGCGCTGCATCGCCTGTTGAAGGCGCGCTTGCCCGGTTATGCCGAAGACCCGATCAAGGGCTATGAACAGCATGTGGGCGGCGCACTCTACCTGTTTCTGAGAGGCATCAACGCGGCTGATCTTCACGGCTGTTGTATCGACCGTCCCGAGGCTGAATTGATCCACAGGCTCGACTGCCTGCTGGCAGGGCAGGAGGCAACCCATGACTGAGCAGACCGATCTCTTTCCCCTGCAGGTGCAGCGGCACCCGGCGCTGTCCGACTGGCGTGCGTTGGAAAGCCTGCTGCAGCGCTGGCAGGAGCGGGGCTGGATTCGTGCGCTGGATCTGGCGCTGGGGCGCTTTCTGCATACATTGGAACCGGAAGCCTCCCCATTGATACTGCTGGCCGCCGTGCTGACCAGTCACCAGCTCGGGCGCGGGCATATCTGTGCGGATATCGATGCGCTTCTGTCGACTCCGGATGCGGCCCTCTCTCTGCCGCCGGATGGCGAGTTCGGTGAAGCCCTGCCGGACCGTCCGGCTGAACTCCTGCAAGGGGTTGAACGCCATGAATGGCTCGGCGCACTGGAAAGTTCGGCACTGGTCGGGGATGGGGACCCGCCCACGCCACTGGTACTTGAGCCTGACAGCACACGCCTCTACCTGTATCGGCAGTGGCGTTACGAGGTGGATGTGGCTGCCAGTATCGGCCATCGCCTGGAGGCGCTGCCCGTGGACGAATCCCTTATGCGACAACGGCTGGCCGAACTGTTTACGCCCGCGGACGGACATCTGGACTGGCAGCAGCTGGCCTGTGCACTGATGGCCGGTCGACGTTTCGGCATCATTACGGGCGGCCCCGGCACCGGCAAAACCACCACGGTGGTCAAACTGCTGGCGCTGCTGCAGAGTCTGGCCGAGGCGCAGGGTGAGGTGCTGCGCATACGGCTGGCAGCACCCACCGGCAAGGCCGCTGCACGTCTGACCGAGTCCATCAGCGGCGCGATCGGGCGCTTGCCGGCACACCTGCAGTCGCATATTCCGGCAGAGGTCACCACCTTGCACCGCTTGCTGGGGGCACGCCCGGATACCCGCCGCTTTGTGCATAACGCTGATAACCCGCTGCATGCGGATCTGGTGGTCGTCGATGAAGCCTCGATGATCGACCTGGAAATGATGCATCAACTGCTGGCGGCACTGCCGCCACGGGCCCGTCTGGTACTGCTGGGCGACAAGGACCAGCTGGCCTCGGTGGAGGCCGGTTCCGTATTGGGGGATCTCTGTGAAGGGGCCGATCAGGGCGGGTATGCACCTGAAACCTTGAGGCAACTGGCACAACAGACCGGGCAGGATGTGGCCGCCTGGCAGGCGGCAGAAGGTGAAGCGTCCCAACGCCCGCTGTCCCAATCGATCGCCATGCTCAGACACAGTCACCGCTTTGGGGCCGACAGCGGTATCGGAGCGCTGGCACGGGCCGTGAATGCCGGTGATCCTGAGCGGGTACAGCAGGTGTTTCAGGCCGGGTATGTCGACCTGGGGTTATTGAGGTTGAAAGGCGAAAACGATGCCGCACTGGAACGTCTGGTGCTGGGCGACAGGCATGTGTTCCCGGCTGCAGAAGGGCCCGCTCCCAGAGGCTATCGCCATTATCTGAGCCTGATCCATGAACAACGGCCGGCGGCACAGGATCCGTCTGCCCGGGATGACTGGGCCCGACAGGTACTTGCAGCCTTTGCCGAGTTTCAACTGCTGTGTGCCCTGCGTCGCGGCCCCTGGGGCGTGGAAGGGCTGAATGACCGTATCGCCACGGCCCTGGCAAGTGCGGGGCTGATTGAGCGGACTCAAGGCTGGTATGAAGGGCGACCGGTACTGGTCACGCGCAATGACTACGGGCTGGGGCTGATGAACGGGGATATCGGTATCACGCTGAAGGTGCTCTCTGAAGCGGGAGCCCCCCTGCTTCGAGTCGTGTTCCCGCTGTCTGACGGTACGTTGAAGTGGGTATTGCCCAGCCGGTTACAGTCGATTGAAACTGTGTACGCCATGACGGTGCACAAGTCACAGGGCTCCGAGTTCGCCCATACGGCCATGGTACTGCCTCCGAATCAGAACCCGGTGCTGACGCGGGAACTGGTGTACACCGGCATTACACGCGCCAGTCGCTGGTTCAGTTTATTGCTGACGCATCCGGCTCGGCTGGAGGAAGCCGTGCGTGCGCGCGTAAGGCGTGCCAGCGGCCTGCGTGGCCGTCTCCTCACAGGTTGAACAGCGGATACGGCTTTCGTTGTATCCACAACCGTTGAGAATATCTCGGAATAAGGTTAGATTGATTAAGATCAATCTTTATTAGATATTCTCAATATGAGGGAGTGCCATGTTGAAACTGAATTGGCGCCTTGCACTGGCGTCAGCTGCTCTGTGCAGCAGTGTGGTACAGGCACAGGGAGTAGTGGCTGATGGTCAGCAGGTCGCCATGAAGGGCGATGGCAGCGGTGCCCCCTGCCTGGCCTGCCATGGGATGGATGGTGCCGGTAATAACGCGGCAGGTTTTCCCAAATTGGCAGGTCTGGATGCGGACTACATCGCGAAACAGATTCGAGATTACAACGCCGGTACACGTGTCAGCGGCGTGATGCAGCCCAATGTGGATAACCTGACGGAACAGCAGATTCTGGATGTCTCCGCCTACTATGCCAGCCTCCCCAGCCCGGATACGGCTGTCGAAGCGGAGGCCAGTCTGCTGGCAAGTGGCAAGGTGCTGGCGACGCGCGGTGACTGGGATCATTACATTCCCGCCTGTGAAAGCTGCCACGGCCCGGACAGTCAGGGCATGGGGGCGAGCTTCCCGGCACTGGCGGGTCAGCACCCCACCTACATCAAGCAACAGCTGAATGCCTGGCGCAATGGCTCACGCCACAACGATCCGAACCAGTTGATGACCGGTGTGGCCGAACGACTGACAGAACAACAGATTGAAGCCGTAGCCGCCTATCTGGGCAGCCTGTCGGCCAAGGCAGGGGGGCAGTAATAAGATGCGCACATACACACTCATGCTGATCACCACTGCCGTGATGGCTGCGCCCGCAGTGGCACAGGACGTAAAGGTTCCGATCAACCTGCCTGAACCCAAGGAAGGGCAGTACGTACATCAGGCGCCCAGCGTCGATGATCTGATGACGGACGAGTCCATCAACCCGGAACTGCGCAAGGTCATTCTGAAGGGCCGCGACATGTTCATGAACACCCAGCAGTTCCGCGGCAAGTACGTCTTCAACGACATGAACTGTAAAACCTGCCACATGGGCGAAGGTCGCCTGAACTGGTCCGGTCCTGTCTGGCCGGCGGCGACCACACTGCCGGACTACCGTGGCAAGAACAAGCACGTCAACTCACTGGAAGAACGCATTGCAGGCTGCTTTGCCTATTCCATGAACGGTCAGCCCCCGGCCTATGGCAGTGATGACATGCTGGCGCTGGCAGCCTATCACCAGTGGCTGGCGCGCAAGGCACCGGTGTACGAAAAGAACATCGCGGGCCGAGGCTTCCGTCATCTGGGCAACAAGATTCCGGAAGGGGTCAGCTACGAAAAGGGTCAGGCGGTCTATGAGGCCAACTGTGCCATCTGTCACGGTGCCGACGGTCAGGGCCAGAAGAAAGACGGCAAGGTGGTATTCCCGCCGCTGTGGGGCGATGGTGCCTACAACTGGGGCGCCGGCATGACCCGTATCTTTACGGCGGCATCGTTTATCAAGAACAACATGCCGTTGAGCAAGCCAGGGTCCTTGACCGATGACGAAGCCTGGAACGTGGCCTGGTTCATCAACAGTCATGAGCGTCCTCAGGACCCGCGCTACACCGGTGATGCACGCGAAACCCGGGAGCAGTTCATTGGTTTCCACAAGCACACTCGCTACGGCACCGAAGTGAACGGCAAGGTATTGGGTCAGCACGACAACACCGGCGGCAAGCCCTTCCTGAAGCCGGCCAACCTCAAACCGAGAACCTTTGAGTAACCACCTCTGATACGGCGGGTTCTCCCGCCGTTTTCTTTTGTTCAGGCAAACTGACCGAGTCACGTCTTGCGTAGTGATACTTGTTGCACGTCTGGCATAATGCCCGTGCAGTTCACTTTGTATGAGGTACGCATGAGCACCCCCCTGATTTACAGCCTGATTGTTGCCGGTCTGGTCGCCATCGCCATCCTGTCTCTGATTATCTATCGTCAATTGCACCGTGCGCGTGCTGAGCGAACGGAACAGGCCAGGCGAGAGGCTGCGGCCATCGAAGCGCTGGAAGAACGTCACCAGTATTTGCAGGAAAGCATTCGGCTGGTAGCGGGCGCCATTCTGCACGACGACAAGATGTCCATGACCGAAGGCTGCATCCGTCTCAAGGTGTTGCTGGAGAACTTCCGGCCCCAGCTGCTGGAGCAGGAAGCATATGCGGTCATCACCGAGGTGCACGACAAAACCAGCCATATCCCGATCAAGGAGGAGTGGAAGGCACTGCCGCGCAAACTGCAGCGCAGCTATGAGAAGGAGATGCGTGAGCTGGAGCAGCAGCATGAAACGGCCATCCAGTCGGTGGCACGTGAACTCAGCAGCGGCAAACCGCTGCTTTAGGCTATGGCCGAATTCCTGATCGCCTTCCTGGTATCGCTGGTGCTGATCGGCGGGTTGGCGGTCGCGCTGACCTACGGTCGGGCACCGGCCTGGCGTCCCGAACGCCGCAAGATTCTGGCACTGATGCGCCAGCTTCAGGCCGGTGATGCCCGGCGTGATGAGTGGGAGATGTTCATCGGCCTGCCGGTCCTGCATGATCCTGAACTGGAGGCGATACGGCGCCAGTGCGTGCAGATTCATGAGGGTGACGAGGAGCACCCGCCGGCCTCGGACGGGTTGGGCACCTATCTGTACGACCGGGCCGCACGGGCGCGACTGGCTGAGGTTCAGGCCGAGCTGGAACAGCTCATCGAAAAGGAACCGTTTTACCGTTCGTTCTAGTCCGGTCGGTATTGCTCATGCGTAACCAGCCGCGTCAGGTGGTGGCTGGCCTGCCAGCAGCCCCGCACATCCTGATCCACGGCAGCCTGATGCAATTCCGCCACGGCGGCTTCCAGTTCCGGCAGTTGGTATAACCCGGCAAGCCCCATCAACTGGTGCGCATGTGCGCGAATGCGATCGAAGTCGCCTGCCTCAACAGCATCCTCCACAGCTTCAACCTGGCTGTTCAGCTCAACCTGCAATGCCTGGGGATCGACCGCATCGAGCAATGCAGAATCTGTCGTCTTTGCCAGCGGCGTGGGGGTATCAAACAGCTGGTGCAGGTACTCAAACAGGCGTGAAAGGTTCAGGGGCTTGAGCATGATCTCGTTGGCGCCGGCCGCTCTGAGTGCATCGTGTTCGTGCTGCATCACGTTGGCGGTGACAGCAAAAAGCGGTACCTCGGTATCCAGCCTGCGAATTTCCCGCGTGGCCTGAATGCCATCCATCTCCGGCATGTGGACATCCATCAACACCAGGTCCGGGCGCTGCTGGCGGAAGGCTTCCACGGCTTCTGTTCCGGTATGCGCCTGGATGACCTCGGCGCCGGCATGGCTGAGTACCCGTTGCAGGAGCAGCCGGTTGAACTCGTTATCCTCGGCCAACAGGATCCTGACCGGCCTTGGCAGCTGGTATCGATGTCGATAACGGCGGGTTGAAGAGGGCAGCGGCAGGGCTTCTTCAGGTGTGGCCTTGGGCAAAGTGACCTCAAGCACGACTCGGGTGCCTTCCCCCGGAGTGCTGGTCAGCGAGAGCGTCCCCCCCATCAGGTGTGCCAGATGATGGGCGATGACCAGACCCAGGCCCGAGCCGCCATAGCGTCGGCTGATACTGTTATCCGCCTGCGAAAACGCCTTGAAGAGCGTTTGCTGATGCTCAGGTGAAATGCCAATGCCCGTGTCAGTAACCTCCACGCGCAGGCGGCATTCATCTCCCTGACACTGGCCTTGCGCGTGCATGCGCACTTCGCCACGTTCGGTGAACTTGATGGCGTTGCTGACCAGGTTGGTCAGAATCTGGGACAGGCGGGTCGGATCACCCTTCAGTCCCTCCGGTAGGCCGGTTTCCAGTTCAAGGCTCAGCAGCAGCCCCTTGTCCCGAGCCATGGGGGCCTGCATATCGATGACACTTTGCAGGCAGTCGTGTACCGGGAAGGGGATCTGTTCCAGCTTCAGCGCGTTCGACTGCAGGCGCGAGAAGTCCAGAATGTCATCAATGATCGTCAGCAGCAGGTTGGATGTCTGGTTGATGATATGGCAGTACTGCTGTTGTTCCGGAGTCTGCCTTGTTTCTTCCAGCAGGCGGGCAAAGCCCAGTACGGAGGTGAGCGGCGTGCGCAGCTCGTGACTCATGCGGGCGAGAAAGGCGTCCTTGGTACGGTTGGCTGATTCCGCCTGCTGGCGCGCTTCGCTCAACTCTTCGTTCTGGCGCTCCAGGTGGCGCAGGGTGGTGGTGAGCTGGCGCGTCGCCTTTTGAACCTGCTCTTCCTGTTGACGGCTGGACTGCTGGATTCTGGCGGCCATGCGGTTGATACCCCTTGCCAGCAGCCCCAGCTCACCCGCAATGCGGGTGGTGGAGGCGCGGGTATCCAGCTGGCCCGCTTCCAGGCGTTCTACCACCTGGCTCAAGGCGCGGACCGGGCGGGTAATGCCGAGGCCAAAACGGCTGGCCACGACCGCCGTCACCATCAGCCCCAGCAGGATCAGCAGCAGGCTGCTGACCAGCATGGCCTGTCGTGCCTGCGAGTAGGTGCGCGTGGACAATACCACGCCGACCCAGCCGATCTGGACCGGGTCCAGTGAGTGGGAGACCAGCTCCGGGTTGCTCTCCAGCAACAGCGCACTGCTGTAGATGGGCTTCAAGAACTGCCAGAGCGCATCGTCGCGCTGCTGAGGCGGACTTTCAGGCGAGAAATTGACCGGAAAGGTATCGGAGCGATAGAGCAGATTGAACTGGTCATCGTAAAACAGAATGTCGCGCACTTCCTCGTGGTTGCGACGTGTCTGCTGGCTGAGAATCTGCAGCTGGTAGCGGTTGCCACTGATTACGCCAAACTCGGCGGCGGATGCCAGCAGGCCCGCAATCAGCTGCCCTCGGTCTTCCAGCCGCTCACTGCTGTCGGCCAGCCGGGTGTAGGTAAAATAGGATCCCAGAATCGCCGCCAGAACCAGCATCGGGATCAATGCCAGCAGGAGAACGCGGCTGCGAATGCTGAGGGATCGCATCGGCTGCATCAGTTGGCTGCCTCAATCCGGGCCAGGCGGCGCTGAATCGCTGCAGCAGAGGGTAGTTCCAGTCCGAGTGTGCGCACCGCCACAGGGTTAATGCTGACTTCAAAGTAGGCCGGGTAGGCGGGTGAAGGCACCGCCTCACCGGCGATGATGCGGTTAAGCCACTCACCGGTCTGTTGACCGATCTGGTCCGGTGAGGAGTGCACCGAGGCCGCCGCGCCGGCATTGGTATAGCTTTCCGAAAAACCGATCACGGGCACGCGGTTTTTCAGGGAGAGATACAGGAGCCACTTGGAAATGGCGCGGTTGAAAATGGAGCTGTCCGGAATGACCAGAAAAATATCACTTTGCTCCAGCACCGGAGTCAGCGCTTCGATCGGGTTATCGCTGGCGCTGATCTCGGCCAGGGCCAGTGAAAAGACCTCGCTGGCGGCGTAGTCCTGCAATGCCGGCTTGATGCTTTGGCTGCTTTGACCCAGCGCCGTCCCCAGTACTTGGGCTTCCGGCCGTATCATGCGGGCCAGGCGGATTTGGCGAGCCAGTGGCTGGTCGATAAAAACGGCACTGATCAGGTCGCTCTTCTGGCCGGGCAGCAGGGTGCTGGTGAGCTGTTCAAAGGTGCTGGACGGCAGAAAACTGCAGATCAGGCGAGTGCCGGGGTGGTAGCGCCGCAGCATCTGTTCACAGGCGCGACTGCCGATGGCCACGATAAGACTGTTCTGGCTGTCCAGAGGCTCGACCTGGTCCAGCGTGGACACGCGGGCCGGCACGCGCGCGGTATCCATCACGGCGTGCTGAACGCGCTCATAGCTGGGACTGATGTCACTTAATACCAGCAGAATCTCTTCAGCCTGTGCCAGAGGCGCCAGCAGCAACAGGCACATGGCCTGTAGCAGGCGCCGGCCCCGCGTCCAATAATCGTTTATCCTGCCTCTGAGTACTGCCATCCCTGCAATCATCCAGTTGTCGAATTAATGGTACCTGAGTGTCAGTTGCAGCCAGTAGCGGCGGTCAAACAGGTTGTGTTCGTAAAATTCGGCATATTCCGGTCCGAATGCGTTCTGCACGGTCACCGCTGCCTCCAGCTCGCTGCTGGCATCGAGCTGCCAGGTATGTGCGGCGCGCAGGTCGGTGCGGTTGTAGCTGGCCCGATAACCGCCCTCAAACCAGTCTGTCTTGCCCAAATAGTAGTGCATCAGGCTCAGGTTCAAGTCCGGCAGGGGGGACCAGTTCATCATTAAAGAGGCGGTGTGCTCCGGGGTGACGGCACCCTGAAAGGTCAAGATGCTGGAGCCACCCCGCGCGCCTCGGTACCAGGTATCGACGCGCGTATTGGTATAAGCATAGTTGAGCAGATACCAGAACTCGGCACTGGGCTGCTGCTTGAACTGGAACTCCACCCCTTCGTTGGTCCAGCCGTAGCGGTTATCGCCAATGCCCACTCGCTTGGGGTTATCCGTATCGGGCGAGTCGGCCGGCAAGCCCACATAGAAGGTGTCGATCATGGCGCTCAGCTTCTCGTGAAACAGCCGTGCATCCAGATAGGCCGCCTGTTTCGGCATGTTCAGATAGTAGCCAAGCTCCCAGGTTTCATTGCGCTCGGTGCCCAGCTCCGGATTGGCCCGGCGGTTGAAATCATACACCGTGGGTTCATCAAAGGGGGCTGCAAAGGCGGCCGGCGCATAAATGGTACTGTTCTGGTAGCGCTCCAGCAGTGAGCCGATGCGCTCGGTCAGCGAGTAGCCAAGACGCACACTGCTGTGTGTATCAGGCTGGTAAATCAGTGCGTGGCGGTACGACAGTGCATCCGACTCCGCGGAGCTGTATTCGTACATGGCGCCGGTGTTGAACAGCCATTGCGGATGCAGTGACCAGTCCAGGTGCCCGAACAGTCGCCAGCGCTGCTCGGAGACCTTGCCGTCCTGCAGCAGAATGTCACTTTCCGCGGTCTGGTAGCGATACCCCAGCCCGGCTACGCTTTTGATATTGGCCAGACGCTCCTGAATCTGCGCCTCGATATCGTATACCTCAGTGGTCCCGTGCTCGTTATCGCGTCTCAGCGTGTTCAGTTGCATGAACTCGTCGACCAGCGCTTCGGGAATGCCTTCCTCGTTGATCAGGTAGTCCCGCGAGCTCAGCGGCGTTTCCAGATCCAGATAGTTATGAAAGGCCTGAAGTTTCAGGCTGCCGGTATCGGAATAGATGTTTTCGTAGGTCGCTGACTGATAGTTGGCGTCGTGGTCACGGCGGACATAAGGCTCGTCGGATTTATCCGCACCGCCAACGTAGCTGTAGCCCCGGTCGATACCGGCCTGAAAACGCCAGGTTTCACTCAGGCTGGGGGTGTAGCTGCCACTGAAGCTCAGGTAATTCCGCTTCAGCTTGTTTTCGTGAATGTCGAAGTCGTCATTCTGTTCGTGTCCGCCCGAGAGGCGGTAACTCCAGTTGGCCAGTACGCCTGAGTGAGAGGCATGCAGGTTCCGGGTGTTCAGGCTGCCGGCCGTCATGTCGACATAGCCACCCTGCTCAAGGGCCGGCTCGCGCGTGATGATATTGATCGAACCCAGAAAGGCGTTGGAACCCTGCGAGGGCACATTGGACCCGCGTACCACTTCGATCCGTTCGATATCGCGCAGATTGATGCCCAGTGAGGTCCAGTCAACGGTGGCCAGCAGAGGCAGGTAAACGGAGCGGCCGTCGATCATCACCTCCAGTCGGCGCGGAAAGTTGTCGCTGGCGCCGTGGTAGGTGGCTGCAAACTTGTTGGCGCTGACGTGGGTGCTCTGGAAGCCGGGCACCAGTCGCAACAGGTCAGGGATATGCAGGGCGCCCGAGGCTTCGATCATCTCCCGCGTGATGATGCTGATCGACGCCGGAGATTCGGTCAATTTCTGGTTCAGGCGAGTAGCAGACGTGATTTCGGGAATATCGGTAAAGAAGTCCTGCTCGTTCAGGTACAGGCTTTCGTCTGCGACCACGGCAGTGCTCATGAGCCCCAGTGTCAGTAGAGACAGCCATCGCGCTTGCCGGGCAGGGTAGGTGAACATTTTCATTCCAGAGTCAGCATTATTTAATTTTCAGGCCCACGTACAACACAATGAGGCCAAGGATGAAAGCTTCAATAATGAAGCCGTTATGCGTCAGAATCCAGTCAAACATGGTGCCATTTTACCCCTGAAGGGCCTCTAATCCACTGCCTTTATTGAGCCGGCTGGCGCCTGTCCGTTACTATCGAGGTTTCGTTTATCAGCCGAGTGTTACATGCAATACCCTGAAACCAAACTGCCGGGTGTAGGCACAACGATCTTTGCGCAGATGTCTGCGCTTGCGCAAGCGCACCAGGCGATCAACCTGTCTCAGGGCTTCCCTGACTTTGATGGGCCCGAGGCGCTGCTGTCCCGTGTAGACCATCATATTCGTGCCGGCGCCAACCAGTATGCGCCCATGAACGGAGTACCGGCTCTGTGCGAGGCGATAGGGGTCAAGGTTGAACGCTGCTACGGTCGCAGGGTGGAAGTGGCCGATGAAGTGACGGTTACGGCCGGTGCAACCGAAGCGCTCTTTGCTGCTATTGCTGCAGTAGTGCGACCGGGTGATGAAGTCATTCTGTTTGATCCGGCATATGACAGCTACGACCCGGCGATCACACTCAACGGCGGACAACCGGTACATCTGCAGTTGCAGCCGCTCGGGTTTGCGGTGAATTGGGATGAGGTGGCGCAGGCCATTTCCCCCAGAACCCGCATGATTATCCTGAATACCCCGCACAACCCGACCGGTCAGGTGATGACTGCCGACGACCTGCAGGCGTTGTCGGACCTGGTCAAGGGAACGGATATTCTCGTGCTGGCCGATGAGGTGTATGAACACATTCTCTTTGACGGTCACCGCCATCAGAGTGTTCACCGCTTCCCGGGCTTGGCGGAGCGGAGCTTCGTGGTGTCATCATTTGGCAAGACCTACCACACAACGGGATGGAAGATCGGTTACTGCATCGCCCCGGCGCCACTGAGTGCTGAACTGCGCAAGGTGCACCAGTACCTGACCTTCAGTACCAGCACTCCGTTGCAGCTCGCCCTGGCGGATTATCTCTCGGCTAATCCCGAACATGACGAAGCGCTGCCGGCGTTCTATCAGGCCAAGCGTGATCGCTTTAACAGCCGTATGGTCGAAAGTCGTTTCAGTTTTACCCCGGCCGCCGGCACCTATTTTCAGGTGATGGACTACAGTGCCATCAGTGACCTGCCGGATACGGAGTTCGTGCTCTGGCTGATCGAGCACGCGGGGGTGGCTGCCATCCCGCTGTCCGTGTTCTGTCGTCAGGCACCCGAGATGAAACTGATTCGGTTTTGCTTTGCCAAAAATGAAACCACGCTTGATCAGGCCGCGGAAAGACTATGCAAAATTTAAGAACCAGCCTGGTCCAGACACGTCTGGACTGGCATAAGCCCAGTGTGAACCGGGAACGACTGACGGAGCTGATGGCGCCGCTGGCAGAGCAGACAGACCTGATTGTGCTGCCGGAGATGTTTGCCACCGGTTTTACCATGGCGCCTGAAGAGGTGGCCGAGCCGATGAGTGGGCCGAGCGTACGCTGGCTGCAGGATCAGGCTCGGTCGCTGGGGGCCGCCATTTGCGGCAGTCTGGCGATTGACGACGAAGGCTTTCGCAACCGCATGCTGCTGGTGACGCCTGATGGCGAGATTCAGCACTATGACAAGCGCCACCTGTTCCGTATGGCCAACGAACAGAATCACTATAGTGCCGGTACCGAGCGCACGGTATTTGAGTACAAGGGTTGGCGCATTTTGCCGCAGGTATGTTACGACCTGCGTTTCCCGGTGTGGTGCCGTAACCGCGACGATTACGACCTGATGATCTGTGTGGCCAACTGGCCATCGCCGCGCCGCCATGCCTGGCGCACCCTGCTCCAGGCGCGTGCCATTGAGAACCAGTGCTATGTCATTGGTGTCAACCGTATCGGGGAAGACGGCAAGGGGCTGGAGTACAGTGGCGACAGCCTGCTGGTCGACTTCAAGGGGCAGGCCCTGCTGGATGGCCCGCCGGGTGAACCCTTTATCAAAACGGGTCTGCTCAGTGGCGAAGCGCTGCAGCAGTTCCGCCAGACATTCCCGGCCTGGCAGGACGCAGACCACTTTGACCTGATGACGGATTAATTGATGGATAGACAGATGCCAACACGAATACTGCTTAACTGTGACATGGGCGAGAGTTTCGGCTCCTGGCGAATGGGGCTGGACGAGCAGGTGATGCCGCTGGTCGATATGGCCAACATTGCCTGCGGGTTCCATGCCTCTGATCCGGTGACCATGACCAAAACCGTCATGCTGGCCAAGCATGCCGGCACCCGGATTGGTGCGCACCCCAGCTATCCGGATCTGGTTGGTTTCGGTCGCCGCAGCATGCAGTGCCACCCGCAGGAAGTGGTCTCCATGATCCAGTATCAGGTTGGCGCGCTGGCCGGGATTGCCAAGGCACACGGCAAGACGCTGGAATACGTCAAACCGCACGGTGCCCTCTATAACGACATGATGAAAAATCATGACATCCTGCGAGCGGTGCTGGAAGGGGTCTGCGAGTACGACGAGTCGCTGCCGCTGATGCTGATGGCGACCGCCAACAACACGGCTGCCCAGTCAGTGGCTGATGAGTTCGACGCCCGTCTGCTGTTTGAAGCGTTTGCGGACCGGGCCTACGACAATCATGGCTACCTGGTGCCGCGCAGTGTGGAAGGCTCGGTCTATCACGAAGAAGCGCGCATTATCGAGCAGTCGCTGCGACTGGCGCAGGAAGGGGTTGTGGTCACGCTGGACGGGGCCGAGATCCCGCTACAGGCTGATACCCTGTGTGTGCATGGGGATAACGCCGAATCGGTGAAGGCCGTGCAGAGCATTCGCAGCGCGCTGGACAGCTACTACGCCAGCCTGTAAACGACAATGCCCGGCCAGAGGCCGGGCATTGCCATTGTGCGTTCGGAAAATCCGTTTGCGTTACTCGTTACCGGGCTGAGTTTCGGCTTCAGCCTCCACCTCTGTTTCAGTGGGCTCAAGTGGCAGTACGGCATCGACCAGCTGCTTCAGGTTATTGCGGTAACTGTTCTGAAGCTCCTCAAGCGCACTCTGGAAGCGGTTATCCTGTTCGACCATGCCGGTCAGCAGATCACGGCCAGCCTGTGCCGGTGACTGCAGGAACCCGAGAGACGGCGCGCCGGCACTTTCTGCCAGATCCTTCATCAGCTGACCCAGTCGCAGTCCCGGCTTGTCCACCGGCTGTTCCAGATTGCCGACCTGCTCGTAGGTGCTGGCCTGAGACCAGCTGCGGCTGTAACTCATATCCAGCTGCATGGATTGCAGCTCGCTGGCATCAAAGCTGATGTCGGCACTTTGCTCAAATGCCTTCTGCACATCACCGTTGAAGAACTCGTCGGCCACACCGGAAATATCCCGCACCATCTGCTCCAGCGCCTCAAGCTCACCTTCGTCCAGATCGCCACGAACGCTGAACTGGTACTGGCTGCTCTCACTGCGGCTCACGTCCATCCAGGCCGTTGCGTTGCCTTCACTGTCGGCACCCGCACCATAGGTGGCATCGTAGCTCTGGTTGCGGCTGAAATTGATGGTGACTTCGTCACCGTCACGGGTTTTGACGGTCAGCGACATGTCTTCCGCGTTACGGAACCGCTCGGCGCCTCCCATGGCGACTTGAGACAGGGGCGATGAGGTCTGGTTGCCGGGTGCAATGGCGGCCAGCGCGTCGAAGGTCAGCTTTTCAGTGTCATCGATGCGCGCGGCCACCGGCTCGCTCAGCATGCTCAACTCGTCCAGAATTTCGCGGGCCTCGGCAAAGCCTTTTTCAACGCCCTTGACCGCGGCGTTGTACATCTCCGTCAGGCGCTCTTCAGAAGCGCCGCGGGAACGGGCGGCTTCCAGCCCCTGGGCCACGAAATCACTGATACGCCCGGCCACCTTGTCCGGTGTAAAGTCTTCAGCGTCCAGCCCGGACAGTTTCTCGGCACTCATGCCGGGAATCCTGTCTGCCAGCTTGCCCAGCAATACCTGGTTGGCATCCTTGTCCGAGCCCTTGGGGGTGTTCGCAGCCTCGGCAGATTGCTGAGGGCGAGCGTTATACAGCTGCGGAGTGGAAACAAGCACTTTCATGGTGGCCTCGAAATCTGGTTGGCATAGGCAGCATTATCGGCCAATGAGCCGCAAACTTGAATCCATTAAACACCTGTTTGGCGGCATTGATCATTTTAGTGCAAGCAGGCGTAATAAGGCAGTCAGCGTCAACAGGAGCCCTCCCATGCGCCAACGAGCGCCCTTCGAACACTGTGAACTCTGCGGCCGCCAGGTGCCACTGACTTTCCACCACCTGATTCCACGCAAAATGCATCGTCGACCTCGCTTTCAAAAACATTTTACGCGCGAGCAGCTCAATGCCGGCATCTGGGTTTGCCAGGCCTGCCACCGGGGCATTCACAAGCTGTATGACGAGATGACGCTGGCACGTGACTTCAATACGCTGGCAAAGCTGCAGGATGACCCGGCGGTGCAGCGGCATGTGGCCTGGGTGGGGAAGCAAAGGCGGAGGAAAGGGTAACGAGGTCGTTCAACTTTGCCATAATCCTCCACTCCTGACAGGAATAGATAGAATAGAGCCATGAACCTGACCTTCCTCGGCACCTCTTCCGGTGCGCCAACACGACAGCGCAATGTGTCTGCACTGGCCATACAGCCTGAGCAGGGGCGGGACTGGGTGCTGGTGGACTGTGGCGAGGCTACGCAGCACCAGTTGCTGCGCACCGGGCTGTCGCCGTTGAAGCTGCGTGCCATTCTGATTACCCATGTGCATGGTGATCACTGCTACGGGCTGCCGGGGCTGCTGGCGTCCTGCCAGTTGAATGGCCGTACCGAGCCGCTGACGCTGGTGGGACCGCAGGCGGTGTGGGCGTATCTGCAAGCCGTGATCAAGCACACCGAAATGCGGATCGAATACCCGCTTGAGTTTGTGGCCGTGACAGCGTCGCTGCAGATGAGTCGTGGCGGCTTTCATGTCAGGGCCGCTCCCTTGAGTCACCGTGTGGAGTGCTGGGGGTATCGTCTTGAAGAGGCGCATGTGCCCGTCAAGCTGGATACGGCACGTCTGCAGTCGGAGGGCATCCCCCCTTCGCCTCTCTATGGTGAACTGTTAAAAAAGGAGCAGGTTCAATTGGCTGGCGGGCGTGTGCTCAACAGCCGGGATTACCGTGTACCTGCCTATCCGGCAAGGGCGGTTGTAGTGGGCGGTGACAACGACCGGCCCGAGCTGCTGGCTGGTTTATGCAGAGGCGCAAACGCGCTGGTACACGAAGCCACTTATACCGAGGCAGTATTGCAAAAAGTGGGGCCGGAACCGCAGCACAGCAGTGCATTGAAGGTGGCCGAGTTTGCCCGTGAAGCGGGTGTGCCGGCCCTGATCCTGACCCACTTCAGCCCGCGCTATCGCAAGGCGTCTCGCAAGCCGTCTGACCTTTCGATCGAAGATGTTCGCCGTGAGGCGGCTGCCGGTTACGCGGGGCAGCTCTATCTGGCAGAGGATCTGGAGACGTACACGATTAGCCGTGAGGGGCGCGTTGACCTCAGGGCACCCTGATCAAAGCACCTGCTCGATTGCTTTCAGCAGTTCCGGGTCATCGGGCGCGGTCATGCTGGAGAATGCTGCGGTTACCTTGCCGTCACGATCAATCACGTATTTGTAGAAGTTCCAGCGCGGCGGAGTATCGCTTTGGCGGGCGATCTCCTTGAAAATCGGGTGTGCATCACTGCCTCGCACCTTGATCGGGCTGAACATGTCGAAACTGACGCCATAATTGACGAAGCAGACCTCCGCGGTCTTGGCTTCGTTGCCGGACTCCTGGAAGAAGTCGTTGGAGGGGAATCCGACCACCTTCAACCCTCTGTCCCGGTATTGCTGGTGCAGGGCTTCAAGGCCCTCGAACTGGCCGGTAAACCCGCAGAAGCTGGCCGTATTCACCACCAGCATCGGCTTGCCGGCAAAGGCCGCTCTCAAGTCAACCTGCTCGCTGGCGTGCAGCCGTTTGAGCTGATGATTGAACAGGGCATCGGTATCGGGTTCGACGGCCAGGGCCTGCTGGCTGATCAACAATCCACACAAAGAGGTCAGTAAGCGTTTCATATCGGGCTCCTTTTTGCCCTCATACGCAGTGCGCGGGCTTTGGTTCAATACCGGCGCGGGCGTACAATGAAGGCTTTTACCCGCAGGCATGCTTTTGAACACACCCTCTGAGGCCCCGCGCCGTTTTGCGCCTGAAATGATCGTGATGCTGGCGGGCATCACGGCTGCACTCCATATCGGCAAACTTCCGCCCGCCATTCCCGTACTCCAGCAAGAGCTGGGCGTCAGCCTGGTACAGGCCGGTTTTCTGCTCTCGCTGGTTCAGCTTGCCGGCATGCTGGCCGGAGCCTTGATCGGTGTGCTGGCCGACAGTGCCGGCCTGCGTCGCAGCATGTTGACTGGCCTGATGGTGCTGGTGCTGTGCAGTACGCTGGGTGGTTTTGCGGGTTCTGCAGCCGAGCTGCTGATCTTGAGAGGGCTGGAAGGCACCGGCTTCTTGCTGGTGACGCTGACCGGGCCCGGACTGATTCGGCGTCTGGTGGTGCCCGAAAAGCTGAGTGTGCGTCTGGGCTGGTGGGGCTGCTACATGGGTTTTGGTACCGGTACCGGCCTGCTGGTCGGGCCCTGGATGCTGGCACAGCTGGGCTGGCAGGGCTGGTGGTGGCTCATTGCCGGTATCACGCTGCTGATGTGGGGCTGGCTGTTCCTGAAAGTACCGCCGGACCCCTCAGAGCACAACCCTCATGCAGGTGCCCCGCTGTCCGGCCTGCGTACTCTGTTGGCGCGCCTGCGTCTGACTCTGAGCAGTCCCGGTCCCTGGCTGGTTGCCCTGATTTTCCCCATGTACTCCGGCCAGTGGCTGTCGGTGATCGGGTTCCTGCCTTCGATTTATACACAGGCCGGAATTGAAGGGGCACTGGTGGGCGTACTGACCGCGATGGCCGCGGCCGCCAACGTGGTCGGCAATGCGGCGTCCGGGCGTCTGCTGCAGGCGGGCATGAGTTCACGCGCGCTGCTGTACGGCGGTTTTGCGGTGATGAGCCTGACCACCTGGGTCGCATTCTCGGATATGACCGCCCAGTGGCCCTGGGTGCGGTATGCCGCGGTGCTGGTGTTTTCATCCGTCAGCGGGGTGATTCCGGGCGTACTGTTTTCACTGGCCGTTCGGCTGGCCCCCGACAGCTCGGTGGTGTCTACCTGCGTGGGCTGGATGCTGCAGCTGTCGGCACTGGGACAGTTCATTGCGCCTCCGGCCATTGGGGCGCTGGCGGTTTGGGCCGGGGGCTGGCAGCTCACCTGGCTGGCGACCGGTCTGCTCTCGGTACTTGGGGCTGTTCTGGTCAGTCGCGTGGCGCGGTTGCTCTAGCGGCATCAGGCCGGCACCCCGTCACGTCTGGTGCTCGGCCGGCTGCACAGAACACCGCTTGCTGAGGGGGCCGCCTGCTCTCTGGCCCAGGCCACGCGTGCTTCGGGTGTCAGGTGTGGACGTGGAAGCGCTTCAACGGCGTTGAGCCGTGGCAGCAGGCCTTCACCGTTGGCGATCTGAATGGCCAGCCCCGGCCGGGCATTGAGCTCCAGCAGCAGCGGGCCCTGAAATGCATCCACCACCAGATCGACCCCCATGTAGCCCAGGCCGGTTGCTTCGTAGCAGCGGCTGGCCATTGTCAGCAGATACGCCCACTGGGTGATGTGAATATCCTTTAACGGAAGCCCCGTGTCCGGGTGTTGCTCGATGGGCTGGTCAAACTGGACCGCGTTCAGTGCGTGGCCGTTGGCAAGGTTGAGCCCGACCCCCACGGCTCCCTGGTGCAGATTGGCCTTGCCATCGGACGCGGCGGTGGCCAAACGCAGCATGGCCATCACCGGGTAGCCCTTGAACACCAGTACCCGAATATCCGGTACGCCCTGATGGGAGTAGCGCGACAGAAGGGGATCTGCTCTGACCAGAGCTTCGATAATGGCCACATCCGGTGAGCCGCCCAACGAATAGAGGCCGGCGAGAATATTGGACAGGTGACGTTCGATATCGATCAGGCTGACGCGGCTGCCGGAGGGCTTGATGAAGTCGTTACCCTCTCGACCGGCAATCACCAGAATTCCCTTGCCGCCGGAGCCCTTGGCCGGCTTGATGGCAAAACCGTCCAGTGCTGCCACATAGTCCAGAAACTGGTGAATCTCATGCTGGGCTTTTACAACCTGAAGCAGGGCCGGGCTGGGCACGTCCCAGGTGTCAGCCAGCGTTTTGGTCTTGAGCTTGTTATCCACCAGTGGGTAGGCGCGGCGGTCGTTGTAGCGCCCGATATAGTCGATATTGCGTTGGTTCATGCTGAGCATGCCCTGCTGCTGCAGCGCTCGGGGCCGGATCCATCGCATCATGTGGAATACCTCCGCATCGGCGCAAAACGGCGCAGTTCCGTCAGTTTGTAGCCGGTGTACTGTCCCAGCAACAGAATGAGCCCCAGCACCACCAGGTGAAGTTCGGGGAAATTGAAGCTCAGGTGCTCGGCCAGAGGGGCACTCATGATCAGGTAGGCCAGTATTGCGACCAGCAGGCTGCCACCGCCCTGAATAAAGACTTCGTGCGGCCCTTCCTCGTCCCATAGAATCGACATGCGCTCGATGGTCCAGGCCAGAATGACCATCGGGAAGAAGGTCAGCGTCATGCCGGTGCTGAAGCCCATGTGATAGCCGATCAGGCTGAGCGCGGCGGTCAGGAACAGGACCAGCACAATCATGGCGGAGATGCGTGAGACCAGCAGCAGGTTCAGGCTGGACAGGTAACCCCGCAGCAGCAGTCCCAGCGTAATCAGGCTGAGAAATGCCGCCAGCCCCGGCAGCAGCGAGGTTTGTACAAAGGCCACGGCGATCAGAACCGGCATGAAGGTGCCGGCAGTGCGAATGCCGATCAGAATACGTAAAACGCACACCACCAGCGCCCCGAAGGGCATCAGCAGAAGCAGCCTGAACATGCCCTGTTGTTCCACCGGCAGCTGGTAGAGGCTCAAGGCAGTCATGACACTCCCGGTTGCCGTGGCCTGCCCAACCTGGGTGGCCGGGAGGGTCTGGCGCAGCATGGAAAAACGCACCTGTGAATCCTGCCCACCGACCACTTCAAGCACAGGCCCCCGCGCCTGACGCCACAGCAGCACCTGTTCAGGAACACCCTGCTCGCCCGTGCGCGGGTTAAAGGTGATCCAGTGATTGCCATCATGGATCTGCAGCCAGGGGAGCAGGCGCTGTTGGCGGCGGGCATCTTCCAGTACCAGGCCGTCGACCAGGCGTGCCGGAATACCGGCATGGTTCAGCAGTTGCGCCAGCGTCTCCGCAAGAGCGGCATGGTCCAGCAAAAGCTGTGCGTTTTGGTCGGGTGTGGCCCGCGTGAGTTGTCGAATCAGTGCGCGCGCCAGACTGGCAGGCCCGCTGGACTGTGCCTGAGCCTGTGTCAGCAGGGCGCGGGCGGCCGTGGCGGATGGCTCCTCAAGAAACACTTGAGACGCCGTCGGCAGCTCGGACTCCCTGTCCTGTGCTGCTTGCGGTTCGGGCAGCAGCCGGGTTTTGAAGAACAGGGTCTGAGGGCCCTCCGCCTGCCGAATATCCCACTGGGCAAAGCGCTCGCCCTGCTGTTCCTGCAGGGTAAAACCGTAGCCGGGCGAAGTCGCCTGTTCGGTGAGTATCCGAAAGCCCGGAGGCTGATCCGGAATATTCAGGCGAACACTGACAGGCTCACCTGAGGCCTGGAAATCAACCCGGGCTTCCACCCGCCAGACCGGTCGCTGCTCACCGGGCCACCAGGGCACGCCCAGTTCCAGATGGCGGATGGTGGCCAGCGAAACGCCCGCCAGAATCAACAGGCCAATACCGATTCTGAAGGGGGTTCTGGAATACTGTCTCATGGTGCCTCCTGTTGGGTGAGGGCGTCCGGGAGGCGGGTCATGTGCGTTTGTCCCACGTCGATCAACATGACGTCTTTCAGCACATTGCGCCCGATCAGGAGGGGGTAGGTCAGATGCTCGCGGTCATTCAGGGTGAACTCGGCACTTTGGCGATGGTTGCCCAGCACGAAAGGCAACCTGACAACGGGGCGCTCCTCCGGCGTTTGGCTATCGGCCTGCAGGATGCGTGCGGTACGCACCAGCGCGCGTTCCACGGTGATCAGCGCCTCGCTCTCGGGGTGGCGGATATCGAAGCGGACCCAGGTTTCGCCATCGCGCTCGAATCGAGTGATGTTGGCGGCATCCAAAGAAGAGGTAGTAGCGCCGCTGTCGATGCGGGCTGAATAGATCACGCCGGGTATGGCCAGGAACACCGGTTCGACTTCACCCACTATCTGCTTGCCTTGATGTAGTCGGGTCTGCTCGCCGGATGCGGTGAAGTCCGACCGGTAAGGCGAGGTATAGCGCTTGTCTGAGCCTTCAAGTGCCTGTATTGACTCGGTTTGCTGCTCGAGGGAGTGCATCACTGATTGATGACGCAGGGCCTGAGCATGCTCGAGTTGTTCGATCTGACGCTGGTTCTCGGCCATCAGGCGATCAAGCTGGTGCTGGTGTTGATCGACCTGCTGCTGGAGCTGAGTCAGTTGGGCCTTTTCCATGAACAGGTAGCGGTCATGACTGCAGGCACTGGTCAGAACAGCAAGCACAATGAGTACGGCAGAGCGATGTTTTGGGGTGTGGATAAAGCGCATTCGGGTCTCTCGAAGTCACGAAGGTTCGCAGTTGCATCAAGTGCTCATATCAGGGCGGTGCGAAGTCTGCGATGAGACGGCTGAATGGTGTATGAAGGCGAGGGGAGAAAGGTGCCCATCCCGGGCACCGCGCTGGAGAGTCCATGGGGCGAGGTATCTGCAAGGCAGATGTCGTACCATGAATAACTATAATGTATTCAAAAAGAGACACTATTGCAAAGCTTGCTGAAGCCAAGTCTGGCGAGTCAGGCCGGGAAAGGGGCGCGAGAATAGCAAAAGGACGTCCCCACCGTCAGGGCAGCAGAGTGTTCAACGGCATGGGGCTGAATTGGGCGTGCGAATGCAGGGAAGGGCGCGAAAACGCTCAAACCTGGTACACAACTGAACAGGGAATGCCCACAGATACAGGGGCCTGTTAGGGAGAATCTCTCTTTCGGTAGCCAGGCAGCCGTTCCGTTCGGCCCTTGGCTTTGCGCCTGCCACGCGGGCAGTTGCCTTTTCGGGAGAGATTCGTTCGCTGGAAAGCAAAGTTACGACAACGGATGCCGATAAACTTGAGCTCATACTAGCAGCTAAATCATGGAGCTGCCAATCAGGGAACCCCTGATAAGGCTCAAAAAAGAGGTGTTTTTGTCGCTCATGGGGAACGCCTCTAGAGCGCTTCCTTTATCTGGACATGGATGTGCTACTGCACTTCCCGGGTAAGGGCTGGCTCCTCCTCATTGGCTGCATTCAGGGCGTGACGAATCAAGTGGTGCTCATCTTCCTCAATCTGGCGCAGGGCTTCGCAGACATGCCGCACATGGGCCATGGCTGCCTTGCGTGCCCAGCGCGCCTGGCGGCTGATGACGGCGTGGTAAATCTGGCGATGGTGCTTGTCGATCTGCTTTTTGAAGGCCTGCCGGTGGTTGAGGTTCATGACAGATGCCTGCACCGAGCCCAGCATCAACTCTTTCAGGCTGCTCAGAATGTGTAACAGAATCGGGTTGTGGGATGCTTCCACAATGGCGCTGTGAAAGGCGTGGTCCAGGTTGGCGTTCCTGAGCGGGTCGGACGATTCCATCGCTTCAAATGCACGGGTGATGCGGACCTGATCCATCTCGGTCGCGCGCTCGGCCGCCAGTGCCGCGGCCTGACCTTCCAGCTGCTCCCGCACCTCGAACAGGTCGTAGAGGGTGCGGGAGTCACCGCTGAAGGCCTGCATCAGCGGGCTGGTATCTTCCAGCTGAGGCAGTGCGCAGGTGACAAAAGATCCCTTGCCATGGCTGGTTTCGATCATGCCCCGCCCATGCAGCTCATGCAGGGCTTCACGCACGATGGCACGCGAGACGCCGAGCCGGCTGGAAAGCTGACGTTCGGAAGGGATCTTGTGCTCCGGTGCAAGGGTGCCGTCGAGAATCATCTTTTCCAGATGATGTGCAATCGACTGGGCCGTCGAACAGGGTTGTTTGTTAGGCATCTTGTCCACTGGTTCAACCAGTTGTTGTTATTGTTTGTGGAAAACCGGTGGGGGCGGGCTTTGCTCAAGTAAATATCGACCATTCAGCTGCCAGCGTCCACGCCTGTGCGCAAAAAACTGGTCCGACCAGTTACGCTTTTGCTGGACGCTTCTCAAGCCCTCGCCAATGCTTCCCCTCGCGCTTGCCCGGCAGTCACGGACCGTCGCTCTGGCGCTGCGGATATGCCGCCACATTCTGTTTTCCGCCCGAACAATAAAAATCATGGAGAACCAACATGAGCAAACACGATGAGAATGCTTCCGTGGAGGGCTTTAAGCCCAGACGCGGATTCATGAAGTCTGTCGCGCTGGCTGGCGCACTGGTTGCCGGCACGTCGATGCTGGCTGCGACACCGGCACAAGCGGCCCAGACCTGGAAGATCCAGTCGGTCTGGGATGCGGGCACCGTGGGCTACCGCCTGTTTGAAGAGTGGTGCAATGAAATGGAAGAGAAGACCAACGGCGAGTTGATCTTCAAGCCCTTCCCGGCCAAATCGGTCGCTGCCGATAACAACGCGCTGTTTGATGCGGTGCGTAATGGCGTCCTCCAGGGGATGAATCCGTTCACGCTGTACTGGTCCGGTAAAATTCCGGCATCAGTGTTCCTGTCCTCCTATCCGGCCGGCCCCGACCAGCCGCACCAGTGGGACACCATGTTCTACTCCATGGGCATGCTGGAAAAAACCCGTGAGATCTACAAGAAGTTCGGTTTGTTCTATGTCGGCCCGATCCAGCACGATGCCAACATCATCCACTCCAAAAAGCCGGTCAACAGCCTTGATGACCTGAACGGCATGAAGATCCGCGTGCCCGGCGGCATGGTGGCAGAGGTGTTCCAGCAGTTTGGCGTGTCAACGGTGAGTCTGCCGGGGTCCGATATCTTCCCGGCGCTGGAGAAAGGCACCATCGACGCGGCGGACTACGTAGGTCCTGCGGTGAACTGGGAGCTTGGTTTTTCTCAGGTGACCGATTACATCCTGTTCGGACCGCCGGGGGTGATGTCGATCTACCAGCCGGTGGACCTGATGGACCTGACCGTCAACATGCGGGCCTGGAACAACCTGGATCCCAAGCTGCAGAAGATTGTCGAGGAACAGGTGCGCAACTACTCCCAGCGTCACTATCTGACAATCCAGCAGCGCAACATCGAAGCGATGGAGAAGTTCAAGGAAGCAGGCGACACCGTGTCGCGGCTTAGCCAGGACGATCTGATGCGCTTCCGTAAGGCTGCCATCCCGATCTGGTACAAGTGGGCCAACAAGGATGAGGATGCCCGTGCCATCTTCGACCTGCAGCTGAAGTACATGATGAACGAAACCGTCGGTTACATCTCGGAAGAGGACATCGAGGGCATGGAGTAGCCTCCGGCCCGTTTTTATCCACAGGGGGAGCGTCTGGGCTCACGCCTGATCTCCCCCGCAGTTGTGACCTGTCTCTGCACGAGGTAACCGATCATGTCTGATCTTGAAGGCTTTGGCTTTGTGCTGCCGCACTGGCTCTACTGGGGCTGGCTGGCAGTCATGCCGCTGATCATGATGGCCCTGAACCGGCGCGCGGTTCGCAAACAGGCCAAGGTGGAAGAATCGCACCCCATTATGGGTGAGGTTCAGGCGGATGAGGATCCGATCATCCACCAGCATTTCGAAGGGAACTCCTTCACGCGCGCAATTGACTGGATCAGTGAAAAGTCCGGGGTGTTTGTCGCCTTCTGGACGGTGAACGCGGTCTGCTTTTACTTCTATGAAGTGATCATGCGCTACTTCTTCAACATGCCGACCATCTGGGTGCATGAATCCAGCTTCCTGCTGCTGGGCATGCAGTACCTGCTGGCCGGGGCTTACGCCATGCTGCACGGGGCCCATGTACGGGTTGATGTGATGTACAACCTGCTGCCTGAGCGGGGTAGGGTTGGCATGGACATCTTCACCTCCATGTTCTTTTTCATCTTCACGCTGGCGCTGGCCGGCACTTCCTGGACCTTCTTCTTTGACGCCTACCGGATGGGTGAAACCACCGTGGAAACCTGGGGCATTCAGTACTGGCCGGTGAAAGGCATGATGCTGCTGGGCGCCGTGCTGATTCTGCTCGCCGGGCTGTCGAAGCTGATCAAGGATATTGCGCTGTTCGTGCGCATGGGACGGGAGGACACGCAATGACCACTCACACGACCAATGCGCCTGTGGTGCGCAATGGCCAGGGCTCGCTGGTTGGCAAGCTTGGCACCTGGCTGATGATCATCGCCACGGTGAGCCTGGGGTTCATCATTCTGGTGGAAACGATCAACACCGTTTTCTACGATCCTTACGGTGATGACTATTTCCTGTTTCGCCTGGCGGGCTCTCTGTCCAGTGTATCGATCGGACCCCTGACCTATCTGATGTTCGGGTCCCTGCTGGTGGCGCTGATGATGGGGTTGCCACTGGCGTTCGTTACCGGTGGTCTGGGTGTCACATTCATCTACCTGGTGGGTGATGGGCTGATGCTCAATATCATTCCGGGACGTATTTTCCCGATGATGACCAACTCGGATCTGGCGGCCATTCCGCTGTTCATCTTCATGGCCTCGATGCTGGAACGGGCCGGTCTGATCGAAGAGATGTTCAATGTTGTGTACAAGTGGATGGGGGGACTCAGTGGCGGTCTGGCAACGGCCACCATCATTGCATCCACCATTCTGGCCGCCATGGTGGGCGTAATCGGCGCTGCGGTAGTTACCATGGGCATTATCGCGCTGCCGGCAATGCTCAAGCGCAACTATGATCATCAGATCGCACTGGGCTCCATCATGGCCGGGGGCACCCTGGGCATTCTGATTCCGCCCTCCATTCTGGCCATCCTCTACGCGGTGGTGGCACAGCAATCCGTGGGTGAACTCTATCTGGGCGCTGTTGTGCCGGGCCTGCTGTTGTCCGGCATGTATATCGCCTATGTACTGATTCGCACCATGCTGAATCCGAAGCTCGGTCCGCCGGTGCCGATGGAAGAACGTATCTCGCTGAAAGACAAGCTGTTGCTGCTGAAGGACCTGGTGGCGCCGATCATCCTGGTGATGCTGGTGCTCGGGTTGCTGTTCGGCGGGGTCGCCACGCCGGTGGAGGCGGCCGGTATCGGTTCCTTCGGTGCCATCATGGTTGCCTGGAAGCATGGGGCATTCTCGGTGCAGACCCTGCGTGAGGCATCGATTACCACGGCCAAGGCGTCTGCCATGGTGTTGTGGATCATGTTCGGTGCATCGGTGTTCGTCGGCTTCTACATTCTGCAGGGTGGTCAGAACTTCATTACCGAAACCATTCTGGGGACCGGCCTGTCTGCCTACGGCATCCTGTTCCTGCTGATGGTGCTGCTGGTCATTCTGGGGATGTTCCTCGACTGGGTGGGCATTCTGCTGCTGGCGGTGCCGATCTTTATCCCGATCGTACAGGCACTGGAGTTCGAGGGGCTGTTCGGGCTGCCGGCCGTGCCGGGCGAAGATGTGGTGCTCTGGTTCGGTGTGCTCTATCTGGTCAACATGCAGATGTCCTTCCTGAGTCCGCCCTTCGGCTACGCACTTTTCTACATCCGCGGCGTCTGTCCGCCGGAAATTTCCATGGGCACCATTTTCCGCTCCTCGCTGGTGTTCCTGGCCCTGCAGGCGGTCGGGCTAAGCCTCTGCATCCTGTTCCCGGGGCTGATTACCTGGCTGCCCAACCTGGTATACGGCTGATGTACTGACTGTTCCGCAGCGGGGCCGCGGCCCCGCCAGACTCAACACAATAATCAGAAAAGAGATCCGGATATGAACAATCGAGTCCAGGAGGGTGGTCTGCAGATCGATGCAGCCCTGCACGCCCTCGTTAATGATGAAATAGCACCCGGAACCGGTATCGAATCCGCTGACTTCTGGCGTGCGTTTGAACAGATCCTGGATGAGCTGGGACCTGAAAACAGGGCGCTGTTACAGAAGCGCGACCAGCTACAGGCAGAGATCGACCGCTGGCACAAGGCACACAAGAACAGCGCTTTCGATGTACAGGCCTACATGCAGTTCCTGACGGAGATCGGCTACCTGTTGCCCGAAGGGGAACCGTTCCGGATCGGCACCCAAAACGTGGATGATGAAATCGCTCACATTGCCGGCCCTCAATTGGTGGTGCCCTGCAGTAATGCGCGTTTTGCCCTTAATGCCGCCAATGCGCGCTGGGGCAGCCTCTATGATGCCCTGTACGGGACCGATGTGATCGATGAGGCTGATGGCTGCGAGAAGGGCAGCCAGTTCAACCCGAAGCGGGGGCGGCGAGTCATTGCCTGGGCATCCGAATTCCTGGATACGGTGGCGCCGCTGGAGCAGGGCTCCCATGCCGATGTAACGGAGTATCGGGTACAGAAAGGCCAAGGTACGGGGATCAGCCTGAGTATTCAGCTGCAAGGCGGCGAGGTCACGACCCTGCAGCATCCGGAACGCTTTGCGGGCTTCCACGAGGAGGGGGCCACCGGCGGGATTCTGCTGCGCAATAACGGCTTGCACGTGGAGTTGCAGATCGACCCCGAGCACCCGATTGGACAGCTGTCACCGGCCGGAGTGCGCGATGTGCTGATGGAGTCGGCAATGAGCACCATTATCGACTGCGAAGACTCGGTCGCGGCGGTCGACGCTGAAGACAAGGTGGGCGTATACCGCAACTGGCTCGGTCTGATGCGGGGCTCGCTGGAGGACACCTTCGTCAAGGGCGGGCGTGAGGTGACTCGCCGTCTGCATGCAGACCGCACCTACACGGCACCCGATGGCAGCAGCCTGACTCTGCATGGCCGCAGCCTCCTGCTGGTGCGCAATGTGGGCCACCTGATGACCACCGATGCGGTGCTGGATGCGCACGGCAACGAAGTGCCGGAAGGGTTTCTCGATGCCATGGTGACGACGCTCTGTGCCCTGCATGATCTCAAGGGGCTGGGGCGCCATCGCAACAGCCGGACCGGCAGTGTCTACATCGTCAAGCCGAAGATGCACGGACCGGAGGAGTCGGCGCTGACCGAGAAGCTGTTCAGCCGGGTCGAGCAGGCGCTGGGCTTGCCCGCCAATACCCTGAAAGTCGGGGTGATGGATGAAGAGCGCCGTACCTCGGCCAACCTCAAGGAAACCATCCGCTCGGTCCGTAACCGCCTGATGTTCATCAATACGGGCTTTCTCGACCGCACCGGCGACGAAATTCATACCTGCATGGAGGCTGGTCCCGTGCTGCCCAAGGAAGCGATCAAGGCCGAACCCTGGATCCAGGCCTATGAGGACCGCAACGTGGATATCGGTCTGGCGTGTGGTTTGGAGGGCGTCGCCCAGATCGGGAAGGGCATGTGGCCGATGCCGGACGAGATGAAAAAGATGATGGATGCCAAGCTGGCGCATCCACGGGCAGGCGCCAACTGTGCCTGGGTGCCCTCGCCG
Organism: Marinobacterium alkalitolerans; assembly: GCF_017776525.1. Classification (GTDB taxonomy): domain Bacteria; phylum Pseudomonadota; class Gammaproteobacteria; order Pseudomonadales; family Balneatricaceae; genus Marinobacterium; species Marinobacterium alkalitolerans. The sequence goes on along the minus strand of NZ_JACVEW010000009.1, from coordinate 94,329 downwards.
ACAGCGGCCACCTTGCACGCCACCCACTATCATCACATCAGCGTTCAGGCACGGCAGGAGGAGCTGATGACACGTCCGCTGGCACCACTGGAGTCCCTGCTGACGCCGCCGCTGCTGGGGGATGTTCAATTGACCCCTGAACAGATACAGCGTGAGCTGGATAACAATGCCCAGGGGATTCTGGGGTATGTGGTGCGCTGGGTCGGCCAGGGGGTGGGCTGCTCGAAAGTCCCTGATATTCACAACATTGGGCTGATGGAGGACAGGGCTACACTGCGCATTTCCAGTCAGCATCTGGCCAACTGGCTGCAACACGGTATTTGTACCGATGACCAGGTGATGGACACGCTGAAACGGATGGCGGAAGTGGTGGATCAGCAAAATGCGGGGGATGCCGCCTATACCAATATGGCACCGGATTTTGCGGCCAGTATCCCGTTCAAGGCCGCTTGTGACCTGGTCTTCAAGGGGTGTGAACAGCCCAACGGCTACACCGAGCCGTTGTTGCACCACCACCGTCGTGTACAGAAACAGGCGGCGGGGCACTGAGCCCCGCAGGTCTGCAAATCCGTTTTGAGAGGTATCCAGAGCATGTTAACCATCACTCGACTGGACCAGCAGGATGCGCGCCTGTTGATCGACGGCGCGCGACAGAAAGCAGAAGAGATCGGGGTGCCCATGTGCATCGCCATTGTGGATGAGTCCGGCAGCCTAGTCGCATTTGAACGTATGGATGGCGGCAAGATTACCAGTGTCACCATCGCGCAGGACAAGGCGTTCACGGCGGCAGCGGCTCGCAAGGCAACCCACGAATATAACGAAAAATGTGTGCCCGGCAGTCTGGTGTTCGGGATCCATACGGCACTGGGAGGGCGGCTTTGCGTAGTCGGAGGCGGCCTGCCGGTCAGTGTCGATGGCGAGGTGGTCGGCGGTATCGGCCTGAGTTCCGGTACGCCGGATCAGGACATGGCCTGTGCTCAGGCCGGCATTGACCATTTCCTCAAGACCAGAGCCTAGCCCCACCCGGCAGGGAGAAGAATGATGACTCAGCAAAACACGGCCGGACGTGAGGCGCTGCGGCAGACGCTGGCCGCACGTTTTCGGACCTTCATCGAGCCCGAGTACGTGATCAGTGATGACGAAACGCTGCGGCCCTATGAATGCGACGGTCTTTCGATGTACTGCGAAATGCCCTTGCTGGTGGTACTGCCGGGTACCGTCGAGCAGGCACAGCAGGTGCTGAAACTCTGTCACCAGCAGTCGATTCCGGTGGTGGCGCGCGGGGCCGGCACCGGCCTGTGCGCCGGGGCCATGCCGCACGCTGAAGGGGTGGTGCTGTCCATGGCGCGCTTTGACCGGATTCTCGAGATTGATGCCCCGTCACGTTCGGCCCGCGTCCAGCCAGGTGTTCGCAATCTGGCGATCAGTGAGGCGGCGGCTGAACAGGGCCTCTACTACGGGCCCGACCCTTCCTCACAGATCGCCTGCACCATTGGCGGCAACGTGGCGGAGAACTCCGGCGGCGTGCATTGTCTCAAGTACGGTCTGACCGTTCATAACCTGCTCAGCATCGAGCTGCTGACGGTTGAAGGTGACCGGCTGACGCTGGGCAGTCAGGGCCTCGACGCCTGCGGCATGGACCTGATGGCATTGATGACCGGCTCCGAAGGCTTGCTGGGCATCGTGACCGAAGTGCGGGTCAAGCTGCTGCCAAAACCGGAGGTAGCTCAGGTGGTGATGGCGGGTTTCGACTCGGTGCAGGCAGCGGGTGACGCGGTCGGCCGCATCATTGCCGAGGGCATCATTCCCGGTGGTCTGGAAATGATGGACAGCCATGCCATTGTGGCGGCCGAGGCCTTTGCGCAGGCGGGATACCCGGTGGACGCCCAGGCGCTGTTGCTGTGTGAGGTGGATGGCACCGAAGAGGAAGTGCATGAGCATATCGACGCGGTGGAAACCCTGTTCCGCCACCTCGGAGCCACCTCGGTCAGAACCTCCCATTCCGAGGAAGAGCGGGCACGACTGTGGAAAGGCCGCAAATCGGCATTTCCGGCGGTGGGACGGATCTCGCCTGATTACTACTGCATGGATGGCACCATCCCCCGCGGACAGCTGGCGCATGTCCTGACCGAGATGCAGAAGATGTCAGATGAATATGGGCTGCGGGTGGCCAACGTGTTTCACGCCGGTGACGGCAATCTGCATCCGCTGATTCTGTTCGATGCCAATACCCCGGGAGAGTTTGAGAAAACCGAGGCGTTTGGCGGCCGTATCCTTGAGCTCTGTGTTGAGGTTGGCGGCTGTATTACGGGCGAGCACGGGGTGGGCATCGAGAAGATTCGGCAGATGCCCGTGCAGTTCAATGATCAGGAGGTCGCCCAGTTTCATCGCATCAAGGATGCCTTTGATCCACAGGGCACGCTGAATCCGGGCAAGGGGATCCCGACCCTGCGCCAGTGCCAGGAATATCGCTCGCTCAATCCGCGGCTGGAACCCAATAGCCCGGTGGCGGCTCAGGCCCACTCGCATCAGGAGGCAGGACATGGCTGATTTGAGTGCACAGTTGCAGCATCAGGTGATTGCCGCTCGTACCGATCGTCGTCCACTGACGATCGTGGGCGGTAACACCAAGGCCTTTATGGGGCGCAGCCCCGTTGAAGAGCATACACGGCTGGATCTGTCCGGCCATACCGGGATTCTGACCTACCACCCGGTTGAACTGGTCCTGACGGCCCGGGCCGGGACCCGACTGACAGAGCTGGAAGCGGCGCTGGCCGAGCAAAACCAGATGCTCTCGTTCGAGCCGCCCAGGTTCGGTCCTGAAGCCACCATTGGCGGTACTCTGGCGTGCAACCAATCGGGTCCGGGGCGTCCCTGGTGGAGCTCCATACGGGACCAGGTACTGGGTATCCGCATGATCAATGGCCGTGGGGAGCATCTGCACTTTGGCGGTCAGGTGATGAAAAACGTAGCCGGCTATGATGTTTCCCGGTTACAGGCAGGTGCCATGGGCACTCTGGGCGTCATGACAGAAGTGAGCCTCAAGGTGCTGCCAAAACCGGCCGCCAGCCGCACGCTCAAGCTGGCGGTCAGCGCGGACGAGGCGATCGGCATCATGAACCGAAGGGCGCTGGAGTCACGGCCTTTGACAGCAGCCTGCTGGTATCAGGGGCATCTGTACCTGCGGCTCAGCGGTGCTCTCTCGGCCGTCGAGGCGACCCTTGCCCGTTGGGAGGGCGAGGTCGATGACGCCGGGGACGCCTTCTGGCAACAACTGCGCGACCAGCAGCTGAGCCTGTTTGATGGCGAAGCACCACTCTGGCGGTTTTCGGTCAGCCCGTCTGCTCCACTGGCGGACCTTGAGGGGGAGTGGGTGCTGGACTGGGGCGGGGCTCAACGCTGGTATCGAGGCGAGGCGGACAAGGCACGCATGGAAGCCATAGCTGCGGCGGCGGGCGGTCAGGTCAGCCTTTATCGAGGCGGGGACCGGCAGCAGGAGGTGATGCATGCGCTACCGCCTGCCCTGCAGCAGCTTCAGCTGCGGCTGAAGGAGGCGTTTGACCCGGACCATCTATTCAACCCCGGACGTGTCTATAGCTGGATGTAAGCAGGCCCAACATGAAGACAGATCTGATCGAACACTATCGCATTCGACCCGAGGGCCAGGAAGCTGAAGCCATACTGCGTACCTGTGTCCATTGTGGCTTCTGCACTGCAACCTGTCCGACTTATCAGGAATTGAGTGATGAACGTGACGGCCCCAGGGGTCGAATTTATCTGATCAAGCAGCTGCTGGAAACCGGTGAGGTGACGGACAAGACCCGCACCCATCTGGATCGCTGCCTGACCTGCCGCAGTTGCGAAACCACCTGCCCCTCGGGGGTCCAGTATGGGCGTTTGATCGATATCGGTCGCGGCCTGGTGGAGGAAAAGCTGGAGCGTCCGGCTGTGGAAAAATGGCAGCGCTGGGCGATCCGAAAGCTCCTGCCCTATCCCAATCGGTTTGCGCCCCTGCTCAAGCTGGGGCAGTGGGCCCGACCGGTATTGCCGGAGGCACTGAAGCGGAAGGTGCCTGATCCGCAGCCGGCATCGCCCTGGCCGGCACAACGACACCCCCGGGTGATGATGGCGCTGGCCGGATGTGCCCAGTCGGTCTCGACACCCAATACCAACGCGGCCGCGGCACGGGTGCTGGACCGGCTGGGCATTACCCTGGTGGAGGCGCCCGAAGCCAGCTGCTGTGGGGCGGTCAGCTATCACCTGTCCGCACACGAGGAAGGGCTGGACTTCATGCGGCGCAACATTGATGCCTGGTGGCCAGCGATTGAAGCCGGTTGCGAAGCGCTGGTGATGACGGCTTCAGGCTGCGGCGCCATGGTGCAGGAGTATGGTCACCTGCTCAGACATGATGCCGAATACGCCGACAAGGCCCGCCGTGTGAGTGAGCTTGCCCGCGACCTGGGCGACGTGCTGATGCAGGAAGACCTGTCACCGCTCGTGCCTGCTGCAGGCAGTGGCAAGGTGGCGGTGCATTGCCCCTGTACGCTGCAGCATGCCATGAAGCAGGGCGGTGTGGTGGAGCAGATTCTGGCGCAGGCCGGTTTCGAGCTGGCGAAAACCCGTGACGGGCATCTGTGCTGCGGGTCGGCAGGCACATACTCCATCCTCCAGCCGGACATGAGCCAGCGCTTGCTGGAGAACAAGCTAAATGCGCTCACCGGTGATAACCCGGAGCGTATCGTGACCGCCAATATCGGCTGTCAGCTTCATCTGGGCTCCCGATCCCCCGTCCCCGTACAGCACTGGATCGAGTTGCTGGATCTGGAGAGTAATGGATGAAGCCGACCGGTCAGCCGGTGGAGGGTGCGTGATATTTGCATTCACGGGACCCTCCACCTAAGATCGACGGAACAATGTCTTGTTTGGGGTACGATGACAGGAATGACGCGCACATCGGTTGCTTTGCTGGTCGTCTTGCTGTTCAACCTGCAGGTGCTGTCGGTTGCAGGCCAGTCGCTGTCGTCAGAATCCGCGGCCTGGCAGCATTGGCAATTCCATCTTGAGCACGGCGAGCACAGTCATGATACTCAGCTGGCGGACCATGCGGTGTCTGAAAACCTGCTGCATGTTGATATCAGCCAGACAGGTGCCGCAGGGCTGGTGGTTGCGCCGGTCACAACCGAGTCTTTCAAGGCCTCTTCACAGCTTGTCGTGCTGCCCCCTCCCTCCCATACCTCTCCACATCTGGGCACTGATACACCCCCTCCGATCGCCTGATTGTTTGACCGTCTGATATTCCGTGGCGTTGCTGCGGAAAGGTTTTTTCAATTTTCAGGAGATACGTATGAAATCTTTACAGGCTATGGGTGTGGCCGTTGCACTGTCGCTTTCTTTCAATTCTGTTGTGGTAATGGCCCATGGCAATGCCACCGGGATTGTGAAAGAGCGCATGGAACTGATGAAAGAGATGAAAGACGCCATGAAGTCCGTTGCGGATATCTTCAGTGGCAAGTCCGAGTACAACGCAAATACCATCAAGGATGCTGCGCAGACAATAGAACGCAATGCCGGTTCTGCCATGACAGAGCTGTTCCCTGAAGGCAGTATTCACGGTCCAAGTGAAGCCCGGCCGGAAATCTGGCAAGAGTGGGAACGGTTTGAAGACCTGTCCGACCGGCTCCAGCGCTACAGTGCGGCCCTGGCAAATGCGGCCGATAATGAAGCCGTGTCTCCGGGCCGGTCGGCAACCGGCATGATGGGTACCAGCTCCATGATGGGTAACGGCGGCATGGGCAACATGATGGGGGCTGATGGGCCGTCCGAAGAACACCTGTCGCAGATGCCGGCAGACCGTGTATTCAAGATGGTGACGGATACCTGTTCCTCCTGCCACACGCGCTATCGCGTGGAGGAGTAACAGACCGTATGAAACCTTACCTGATGCGGTTTTTACTGCTGTCCGCAGGTCTCTCGGTCTTGCTGGGGGCTGTCATGCTGACCGACACGTCCCCGCCATCCAGGTCTCTGGTCGGGCTGGAAGGTGATGTCAGGCGCGGTGCCTATCTGGCCCGCGCATCCGGCTGTATCGCCTGCCATACGGATACCGAAAATGGTGGGCAGGCACTGGCCGGTGGCGCACCGCTGGAAACGCCCTTTGGCACCTTTTATGCCCCTAACCTGACAACGCATGCAGACAAGGGGATTGGTGACTGGTCAATTGATGACTTTGCTCGTGCTGTGCGCCAGGGCCAGTCTCCACAAGGGGATGTCTATTATCCGGCGTTTCCCTATCGCTTTTATACCCGTTTCAGTGATCAGGATATCGCGGATCTGTGGGCGGCGTTTCAGACGGTGCCTGCCGTTGCCCGGGCTTCCAAAGAGCAGGATCTGGAGTTTCCGTTCAATATCCGTACGGGGCTGCATCTTTGGCAAGCGCTCTACTTTGAACCTGAGCGGTTTGAGCCCGTGCCGAATCGCAGTCAAGCCTACAACCGTGGCGCTTTCCTGGTGGAGGCGGCCGGGCATTGTGCGGCCTGCCATACCGAGCGAAACCTGCTGGGGGCGCTGAAAGAGGACACGCCTTTTACCGGTGCTGACGGATTGCCGGGCGGCGGCAGCTCTCCGCCCATCCATGCGCAGGCACTCAAAGAACGGGGCTGGGATGTCCAGTCGCTGGCATATGCCTTGAACTCCGGCATCACGCCGGATGGCGATGTGCTGGGGGCATCCATGGGGGAGGTTATCCGAGAGGGAACCGCATTTCTCAGTGCCGAAGACCGCCAGGCCATCGCGACGTATCTGCTGACTGAGTGATGAAGGCTGCTTGACCTTCCAATGATGGCAAGGTCTATATTGCCCCATTATCATCATGAGATGCTTTTAAGGAGGCAGCTGATGGATACTCAGACACAACAGGACCGCACGTCGATAAGCCTGCCGATAGAGGGCATGAGCTGTGCGTCATGTGTAGGACGCGTGGAAGCCGCGTTGAAAAAGGTCGAGCATGTGGAAGAGGTGGCCGTCAATCTGGCGACCGAGCGTGCCGATATCCGTGGCGACGCTCAGCTCGATCCGCAGCAGCTGGTCGAAGCGGTGGAAAAAACCGGCTATACCGTTCCTGCCACCACAACCGAACTGTCGGTCGAAGGCATGAGCTGTGCCTCCTGCGTGGGGCGGGTTGAACGTGCCCTGCAGGGACTGCCGGGCGTCGAGGAAGCCAACGTCAATCTGGCCACGGAGCGTGCCAGTATCCGAAGCAATCTGCCGGTTGAGACGCTGATTGCAGCGGTCGCGGAAGCCGGCTACAGCGCCAGTGAAGTGGACCGCAGCGGCGCTGATGCGGACGAGAGTGCGGATAAAAAAGACGCTGAGCTGGCCGGGCTCAAACGGGACCTGACCATTGCCGCGGTGCTGTCTCTGCCCGTGTTTCTGGTGGAAATGGGGTCTCACTTCATTCCCGGTATCCATCATCTGGTGACCAACACCATTGGCCTGCAGGTGAGCTGGTATATCCAGTTTGTACTGGCAACGCTGGTGCTGTTCGGGCCGGGCCTGCGCTTCTTCACCAAAGGGGTGCCGGTCCTGCTCAGAGGAGCCCCGGACATGAACTCGCTGGTCGTTCTGGGTACCTCGGCTGCGTGGGGGTATTCGGTCATCGCGACCTTTTTCTCCGGGTTGTTGCCTGAGGGGACAGCCAATGTCTACTTTGAGGCGGCGGCTGTCATCGTAACCCTGATTCTGTTGGGACGCTTCTTTGAAGCGCGGGCAAAAGGACGCACCTCTCAGGCGATCAAACGCCTGATCGGCTTGCAGGCGAAGACCGCGCGGGTGATCCGTGACGGGAAAGCCGTGGAGATTGCCATTGGTGACGTCCAGCCCGGCGATACGCTCGAAGTGCGTCCCGGTGAGCGCATCCCGGTAGACGGCGAAGTGGTCGATGGCGATAGCTATGTAGATGAGTCGATGATTACCGGGGAGCCGGTACCGGTTGCGAAAGCGTCTGGCAGTACGGTAGTGGGTGGTACCGTGAACCAGAAAGGCTCGCTGACATTTCAGGCGACAGCGGTCGGTGGCAAGACCGTGCTGTCGCAGATCATCCGCATGGTCGAAGAAGCGCAGGGCTCAAAATTGCCCATTCAGGGAATGGTCGACAAGGTGACGCTGTGGTTTGTGCCGGCCGTGATGACCGCAGCGCTGCTCACCTTTCTGGTCTGGTTCTTCGCGGGGCCGGAGCCTGCACTTAGTCTGGCACTGGTGAATGCCGTTGCCGTACTGATTATCGCCTGCCCCTGTGCCATGGGGTTGGCAACCCCGACCTCCATTATGGTGGGCACCGGACGTGGTGCCGAAATGGGGGTACTGTTCCGCAAGGGAGAAGCGCTCCAGTTGCTCAAGGATGCCAGGGTAGTGGCGCTCGACAAGACCGGCACGCTCACGGAAGGCAAGCCCGCGCTCACGGATCTGGAAGTGGCTGAAGGGTTTGAGCGCGAGGCTGTACTGGCGAAGATTGCGGCTGTGGAATCTCGCTCGGAACACCCCATCGGCCGCGCCATTACCGAGGCCGCTGAAAGCGAAGGGCTGTCTTTGCCCAACGTCGGCAGCTTTGAGTCCGTGACCGGTTTCGGGGTCAAGGCACAGGCTGACGGCGTGTCAGTCGATATTGGCGCTGATCGTTACATGGAAAAGCTCGGGCTGGATGTGGCCCCGTTTTCCAGCGTGGCAGAGCGGCTGGGTGATGAGGGCAAATCGCCGCTGTATGCAGCGATTGACGGTAAGCTGGCTGCCATTGTGGCTGTCGCCGACCCGATCAAGGAGTCCACACCCGAGGCAATCAGGGCACTGCACGACCTGGGGCTGAAAGTGGCGATGATCACCGGTGACAACCGCCGCACGGCCGAAGCGATCGCCCGACAGCTTGGAATCGACAATGTGGTGTCTGAAGTGCTGCCGGAAGGCAAGGTCGAGGCGGTGAACAAGCTGAAAGCCGAGCATGGCAAGCTGGCCTTTGTGGGTGATGGCATCAACGATGCGCCGGCACTGGCGGCAGCAGATGTGGGCATGGCAATTGGCACCGGTACGGATGTTGCCATCGAAGCGGCAGACGTGGTGTTGATGTCCGGTAGCCTGGGAGGCATTCCGAACGCGATCGCGCTGTCCAGGGAGACCATTCGCAATATCAAGCAGAACCTGTTCTGGGCATTTGCCTACAATACCGCATTGATTCCGCTGGCCGCAGGCGTGCTCTATCCGGCCTTTGGGCTGCTGTTGTCACCCATCTTTGCGGCTGCGGCGATGGCGCTCTCCTCGGTGTTCGTACTGACCAACGCACTCAGGTTGCGCCGCTTCAAGGCTCCACATGAGGTGACATCCGTTTAGTGATGCTTGACGCGGTGCCGCTAAACGGCGGCAGCCGCCAGGAGGACGTATGAATATTGGCAAAGCGGCGGCGGCATCAGGCATCTCGGCCAAAATGATTCGCTATTATGAGTCCATCGGTCTGATCCCGGAAGTCTCACGCACGGCCGCCGGTTACCGGGAATACACGGACAAGGATGTGCACCGTCTGCGCTTTATCTGGCGTGCGCGAGACCTGGGTTTTTCCGTGGATCAGATGTCCGAGTTGCTGGCGCTATGGCAGGATCGCGGCCGAGCAAGTGCCGATGTCAAACGGATTGCGCTGGCGCATGTGGCGGAGCTGGAGCGCAAGGCCCGGGAGCTGATGGAGATGAGCGAAACGCTGTCTCATCTGGCCAGCAACTGCCAGGGGGATTCACGGCCGGACTGTCCGATCATCAACCAACTCTCCAAGCCGTGCGGGTGTGAAGAGGCCGTTCAGTCAGAAGGCGATAAAGCCGACAGTAACCAGGCGGATAGACAAGAGTAATGGGCAGGGAGCTGCCAGCGGTATGAGATAACAACCAATGGCGCGAAGGCTGCCCGGACAGGTTGCCCGATGCAGCCTTGAACATGTGATGCTCAGGCGTTTACCGTCTGGTTTTCGTAGCCCGCTTCCCGAATCACATCGCTGATGGCTGCTGCATCAGTGTTACTGTTCACACTGACCTCGCCTGTTGCCACATCAGCTGATACTTCGGCCTGAGGGTCCAGCCCCTTTACGGCCTTCTCGATGGCAGACACGCAGTGCCCGCAGGACATACCGGTAACCTTGAAATGGTGCATGGTGATACTCCTGTGTTGGATCCTTGTTACGCGTTACAGGATAGGCCTTCCAATGATGGTAAGGTCAAGTGAGGTACCAGGCAACCTTCAGTTACCGGATAGCTTTCGGCTGGATTACATTTCTGTAAGGTTGGCAAAATGTGTAGAGCCGCGTGAAGCAAAACTGTACATTAGCTCGACGACTGAAGGAGAGAGCTTTTAACAGATGCGGCACTCACTACTATTATCGATTTTGGTGATGGCCATTTTGGCATCCGGGCAACCGTTTAAAGCGGTTGCAAATGCGGCTTTCTCCTCCGGTCACAAGAGCGGTAGCGCACAGATGGGTTATAGCGAGCAAGGTTCCGCCTTTCACCATGTCAGTGACAGTAGTGACTGTCAGTCACTTGCGCTAACGGGATACAGCGATAGCTGCAATGGTCAATCTGAATGCCAACTTGAGCATTGTAATGCGAATCAGGCTCTTGAAAGCGGCCCGACCACGATTGATAAAACTGTTGCTTCGCTTTGGCCCATGCAAACCTTCCTTCTTCGCCATGTATTTATAGCACCTCCAGGTCCGCCACCCAGGCACGCCTAGCATTTACTTCCCGTTATTTCATGGCCCTTCAGGGCCTTCCGATAATACATGTTCATAAACCTCGACATGGTCCTTGATCATGTCCGGGGGTTATCACGGATGCGTAATGCACATGAAACCGAACTCATCCAAGCGATGGCCCAAGGTGCTGGCCACTGTTGGCCTTTTGATGGCTCCCCTGGCTCAGGCGAAAACGTTGATGCTTGAAGAGGCCATCACTTTGGCACAGACGTCTGATGTGTGGATCGAAAACAGTCGTTATAACGAGGCCGCACAGTATGCACTAGGGGATGCGGCGGGGCGTCTACCTGACCCGAAATTCAATCTGGCGTTGGCGAATATGCCGACCGATACCTTCGACTTCGGTCAGGAAGGGATGACCCAGCTGGTGATGGGGGTCTCCCAGATGATACCGCGGGGCAACACCCTGTCATTAAAAGAGGCACGTTTCGCGCAACAAGCGGAATTGCAGCCTCTCATGCGGGCAGAACGAAGAGCTCGGGTACGGCTGCAGGTCAGCCAGCTCTGGCTTGATGCCTGGCAGGCGCAGCAGAGCCTGGCGCTGATCAACGATAACCGGGTGCTGTTTGAACAGTTGGTTGATGTGGCGACCTCGAGTTATGTCTCGGCAATGGGCCGCACTCGTCAACAGGATCTGGTACGAGCGCAGCTGGAATTGACCCAATTGGACGATCGGCTCGCTCGGCTGCAGCTGCAGCGTGACAGCAATCTCTCCCGTCTGTCCGAGTGGCTGACAGCTGGAGATGTTGCCCGGCAACGTTTGATGCAGCCGGATTTATTGCAGCTGTCTGCTGACCTTCCAGCGCAAACTCCGCCTGTGGGCCCAGGAGAGGGGGATGATGAGCGTGCCCGGGTATTTATCCATCATCCTTCGGTGTTGTTGATTGACCGCCAAATAGACCTGGCCCGGACTGATGTAGAGCTGGTCGAGCAGAAATACGAGCCAGAGTGGGGTATTAGCGCCAGTTACGGCTACCGCAGCGAAGACCCTATGGGGCGTGATCGGGCCGATTTGGTAACAGTTGGTATCAGCCTTGATATGCCCCTGTTTTCAACCCGCCGTCAGGACAGCGAAGTCGCTGCAGCCGGCTCCCGTGTGGAAGCGGTGAAAACCGAGCGTTTGCTGCAACTGAGAAAGATGCTGGCTGGTTACGACACGGCGCGAGCTGCCTACGAACGGGTCAGTCAACGGCTGTCCTTGTATGAAACACGGCTGATACCGCAGAGCCACGAAGCTGCCGAGGCGGCGCTTAATGCCTATACCAGTGACGATGGCAATTTCGCCGAGGTGGTCCGGGCTCGTATCGCTGAGTTGAATGCCGAACTCGCAGTGATTGAACTCAAAGCCGAACAGCAGAGGCAGGTTGCGCAGATCAATTACCTGTTGACCCGTGCTGAAACCGGAGAGAAATGAGTATGAATGAAGTATTTAAAAAAGCATCGGTGTTGCTGGTCGGAGCGGTGATCGGTGGCGGTGCCATTTATCTGATTCAGCCTGGTATGTCTTCCGGCCCTGACACAGCGGCCAGCGATGAGCCGACACCGCTCTACTGGGTGGCTCCGATGGACCCGAACTACCGGCGCGATCAGCCGGGCAAATCGCCCATGGGGATGGATCTGATTCCGGTTTATGAAGAGGGCAGCAGCACTGGACCGGATGCGGGCCCGGGGACGATCAGTATTTCACCAGAGGTGGTTAACAACCTGGGTGTGCGTACCGCACAGGCCCAGCTCAAACCTTTGAACTTTGCGGTCAGTACGGTCGGTTACGTGCAGTACAACCAGGACGAGATCGTGCATATCCATCCCCGCGTGGAGGGCTGGATCGAACGTCTGCATGTTCAGGCAGCTGGTGAGAAGGTGACGCGCGGGCAGCCGCTCTACGAACTCTACTCGCCGGCATTGGTGAACGCTCAGGAGGAACTGTTGTTCGGGCTCAATCGAGGGGACGCCCGGTTGACCGCGGCCGCTGAGGCTCGACTGCGCTCGTTGAATGTCTCAGGCGGGACCATCGAGCGGCTCAAACGTGAGCGTAAGCCGATGCAAACGGTCACCTTTTATGCGCCTGCAAACGGGGTAGTAGATGACTTTGCCGTGCGTGAAGGTTTTTTCATCAAGCCAGGAATGACACTGATGTCGATCGGTGCGCTGGATGAGGTATGGGTGGAGGCCGAGGTGTTTGAGCGTCAGGCCAGCATGATAGAGGAAGGGCTGCCGGTAACGATGCGGCTGGATTACCTGCCGGGACGGGAATGGGAAGGTCGAGTCGATTATGTCTATCCGACTCTGGATGAGCAAACCCGCACGCTGCGCGTACGTATGCGCTTTCCCAACCAGGATCATGCCCTGAAGCCGAACATGTTTGCCGAAGTGAGCATACACAATGAAAGCAATGAGGCGGTGCTGGCGATTCCCCGCGAGGCAGTGATTCGAGGGGGGCAGAGTGATCGCGTAGTACTGGCACTGGGCGAGGGGCGGTTCAAGTCGGTGGCGGTTACCACCGGCAGAGCTGACAGCGCCCATATGGAAATACTGGAAGGGCTTAAGGCTGGCGAAGCGGTTGTCACCTCGGCCCAGTTCCTGCTCGACTCCGAGTCCAGCAAGACCTCTGATTTCAAGCGGATGCACATGGACGATGCGTCCAGTGAGTCGGCACAGAGCCCTGAAGCTGCACAACCGGCAGAGAAGCCGGCCAGCGTCTGGGCCAAGGCAACCGTCAATACAGTCATGCCCGATGAACTGAAGCTCAACGTTAACCATGCCGCTATTCCGGAATGGGGTTGGCCGCAGATGCAGATGGATTTCACCGTGTATGAATGGGTCGATCTGGAGCAGCTTGAGCCAGGGCGTGAGGTGCAGATTGAAATTCTGCGTCTTGACGAAGGTGGTTACCGGATCAATGACGTTTATCCGACCGCTGAGCAGTAAGGAGCCGACATGATCGAATCGATAATCCGTTGGTCAGTTGGCAACCGCTTCTTTGTGTTGTTGGCAACCCTGTTACTGCTGGGCTGGGGGCTGTTTTCTCTAAAGAGCACGCCGGTTGATGCTATCCCTGACCTGTCCGACGTCCAGGTGATCATCAAGACCAGTTATCCGGGCCAGGCACCGCAGGTAGTTGAAGATCAGGTCACCTACCCGCTGACCACGGCGATGCTGTCGGTACCGGGGGCGGTTACCGTGCGTGGCTACTCTTTTTTCGGTGACTCCTACGTCTATGTGATCTTTGATGAAAGCACCGATATCTACTGGGCCCGCAGCCGGGTGCTGGAGTACCTGTCGCAGGTGGCCCCGTCGCTGCCGGAAAACGCACGTCCGCAACTGGGGCCGGATGCCACCGGTGTGGGCTGGGTCTACCTCTATGCGTTGCAGGACAAAACCGGCCAGCACGATATCAGTGAGCTGCGCTCGCTGCAGGACTGGTTCCTGAAGTATGAGTTGCAAACTGTGCCCGGTGTGTCGGAGGTAGCGGCTATTGGCGGCATGGTCAAGCAGTACCAGGTGCGGGTCAACCCGGACAAGCTGCGTGCGCTGGATATGCCGCTGTCGCATGTACAGAACGCGATTCGCCGTGGCAACCAGGAAGTGGGTGCTTCGGTGGTGGAGATGGCCGAGGCTGAGTACATGGTGCGTGCCACCGGTTATATCAAGGGCGTGGCGGATCTGGAAAACATCCCCCTGGGGGTGAACAAGAACGGCACACCGCTGCTGCTCAAGGATGTGGCCGAGATCGGTACCGGGCCGCAGATGAGACGCGGCATCGCCGAGCTCAACGGCGAGGGCGAAGTGGTCGGCGGTGTCGTGGTGATGCGGTTCGGTGAAAACGCGCAGAAGACCATCGACGGCGTCAAGGCCAAGTTGGAAACGCTCAAGGCGGGCTTACCTGAAGGCGTCGAAGTGGTCACTGTCTATGACCGCTCCGGCCTGATCGGTCGCGCGGTGGAAAACCTTTGGCACAAGCTTCTGGAGGAGTTCATTGTCGTCGCCCTGGTGTGCATGCTGTTCCTGTTTCATATCCGCTCATCGCTGGTGGCGATCATCAGTCTGCCGGTGGGGATTCTGACAGCGTTTGGCATCATGCACCTGCAGGGGATCAATGCCAACATCATGTCATTGGGCGGCATTGCAATTGCCATCGGGGCGATGATCGATGGTGCCATCGTCATGATCGAGAACATGCACAAGCATATGGAGCGCACGCCGTTGACGCCGCAGAACCGCTGGAAGGTGGTGGCGGATTCGGCCAGTGAGGTGGGGCCGGCACTGTTCTTCAGTCTGCTGATCATCACTGTCAGCTTTGTGCCGGTGTTTACGCTGGAGTCCCAGGAGGGGCGGATGTTCGCGCCGCTGGCGTTTACCAAAACCTACGCCATGGCGGCCGCTGCGGCGCTGGCGATCACGCTGGTACCGGTACTGATGGGGTATTTCATCCGGGGCAAGGTGCTGCCGGAACATAAAAACCCGATCAACCGCCTGCTGACAGCAGTCTACATGCCGACCCTGAAAGGGGTGTTGCGCTTTCCGAAGACGGTTCTGCTTGGTGCGCTAGTGGTAATGGCCGTTGGGCTGTGGCCACTGGACAAAATTGGCAGCGAGTTTATCCCAACGCTGGATGAAGGCGACCTGATGTACATGCCGACTACCTACCCTGGAATATCGGTGGGGCAGGCGCGGCAAGTGCTGCAGCAGACTGACAAGCTGATACGTTCGCTGCCGGAGGTGGAAACCGTGTTCGGCAAGGTGGGGCGTGCTGACACCGCTACCGACCCGGCACCGCTGACGATGATCGAAACCTTTATCCAGCTCAAGCCGCGTGAAGAGTGGCGCGAGGGGGTGACCACCGAAAGCCTTAAGCAGGAACTTGATGCTCTGGTGAAGCTGCCGGGCGTGACCAATGCCTGGGTCATGCCGATCAAGACGCGGATCGACATGCTTGCCACCGGTATCAAGACCCCGGTAGGTATCAAAATCGCAGGTCCTGAGCTGTCTGAAATTCAGAAAATTGGCCAGCAGCTTGAAACCATCCTCCAAGATGTACCCGGCACGGCGTCGGTCTACTCTGAGCGGGTCGCTGGCGGGCGGTATATCAAGGTGGATATTCAGCGTGCAAGTGCTGCCCGTTACGGGCTGAATATTGCTGATATTCAGCAGATCGTGGCCAGTGCCATTGGCGGCATGAACGTATCACAGACCATTGAGGGCCTTGAGCGTTATCCGATCAACGTGCGCTATCCACAGGAGTACCGTGATTCGCCAGAGCAACTGGCCCTTTTGCCGATCGTGACACCGGCGGGGCAGCGTATCGCACTGGGTGATGTAGCAGAGGTCTACGTTGAGGAAGGACCGCCAGGGATCAAAAGTGAGAATGCCCGCCTCAATGGCTGGACCTTCGTTGATATTGATGGTGTTGACTTGGGTTCCTATGTGGAAAATGCCCAGCAGATCGTAGCTGATCAGCTTGATCTGCCTGCTGGCTATTCGATCGCCTGGTCCGGCCAATATGAGTATATGCAGCGGGCCAAGGAGAAGCTGACCTACGTGATCCCGTTGACGCTGGCGATCATTGTCGTACTGCTCTATATCAATTTCCGTAACCTGACCGAGGTAGCGATCATCATGGGCACGTTGCCGCTGGCAATGGTGGGCAGCGTCTGGTTGATGTACCTGCAGGGCTTCAACTTCTCCATCGCCGTGGGTGTAGGTTTTATTGCCTTGGCCGGTGTGGCAGTGGAAATCGGCGTCATCATGCTGGTTTACCTGAACCAGGCCTGGCGTGAGATGCTCGGTCGTTGCGCGTCACACAAGGTGCTGCCGCGGGAGGAAACTCTGCGCCATGCTGTGCTGCATGGGGCGGGGCTGCGTGTACGCCCGGTGATGATGACAGCAGCTGCAATCATTATCGGGCTGCTGCCTATCCTCTATGGCACTGGGACCGGCTCGGAGGTGATGAGCCGTATTGCTGCACCAATGGTAGGCGGTATGGTCAGCGCCGTGATCCTGACGTTGCTGGTACTGCCGGCCGTCTATTTCCTGTGGCGGAGACAGTCGCTCAAGCACCTGACCCTGGATAGCCTGGACACCGATTATTCGACTCATCAGCCCCAGAGCGCTGAAGATTGAATAACTAAAAAACGAAACTGAGGAAGCAAACCATGAATAAATTGAAAACTCTGATAGCCGCTGGTCTGATTGCGGTGTCTGTTCCGGCGCTGGCACACACCGATATGATGAGCTCCCAGCCGATGGATGGGGCAATGGTGATGGAGCCCGTAAAAAAGCTGGAGCTTAACTTCGGTATGGATGTACGCCTGGTCAAGCTGCGTTTGATCGACTCAAGCGACAAGCCGGTGAGTATTGGCTTTAAGCCAATCGTGGAACCCACAAGGTCCTTCAGCGTGCCTTTGCCGACATTGACACCGGACAACTACCGTGTCCAGTGGACCGCAATGGGAGACGACGGACATAAGATGACAGGGTCATTTCAGTTCATGCAGCATTGATCCGACAGCGTACTTGATAGAAAACGGCCGACGTTTAACGTTGGCCGTTTTTGTCTAGGCTAATGACAGTATCTCAATGACAGGAGGTAACGATGATGTGGGGTGACTGGGCTGGACATGGCTGGGGTTGGGTGCTGTTTGGTGGCATCCATATGCTGTTTTTCTGGCTGCTGGTGATTCTGGCCATTGCAGCACTTGTTAAATGGCTCTCGGGGAGTGACAGCAGGGGTGCAGATCCTGCACGCGATGCGCTGGAGGTGCTCAATGAGCGTTATGCACGTGGTGAGATAGATCGGGATACCTACCGTGAAATGAAGGATGAGCTTTTGAACAAGCGGTAGCCAGATTGCTCTGGTTGCAAGATACATGAAATGGATCGTGCGCAGCTGAAAGACTAGCCACTTGCGAACATGCAGAAGGCTGGTGATGTTTAAACCTGTCAGACCTGTAATGCTTGTGTCAGTTATAGGTAAGGGCCCACTTGTTAGCATGAAATCTCAAACAGTTTGAGAAGGAGATTTTGAAATGTTCAAGAAAACAGTTCTGGTGGCAGGCCTTACTCTGATCAGTGTTTCCGCATTTGCCAACCAGCAGTCAGTGGAGACCGTTGCGTTGGAGAGCGGAGCAACTCTCTATGTCTTTGCTGATGGCAAGATGGGAATGGTGGACCGTTATGGTCGCGCTGCGTCCATGGAGTCGGGGGCATCAATGAAAACAGCGGATGGTGATCGTATCGAAATGCAAGGTAATGAGGTGGCGCGTGTAGGGCAGATTCTGTTCCTCAAAAACGGTCCGCACTACTGAGCCCCTTTCAATCCCGGACAACAGCCCTCCGCTTATGCGAAGGGCTTTTCTCGTTCCAGGCCACCTTTTTTCATACCCTGAACGGATCGGCAGGCGTGAAAGGGATGTTGCCTGCCAGTAATACGCCTCCCGAAGTGTGAAGGGGCTGCGATACGTTAATATTGAAATAAACATCTTTCTAACGGTTGGAACCAAGGATACTCTGGAATGAAGTTGAGCCGCCGTAACTTTCTGACACTGTCAGCCGCGAGTCTGCTGGCTGGCCCGCCACTTTTGCGACATGCCTTAGCTGATGAAACAAAAACAATTAAGCTGGTGCTCGGGAAGGAGCAGCGGCAATGGTTTGGCCCTTCGGGAGAGCCGGTGAAACTCTGGGGGTTTGATCGGGATGTGCTGCGCCTGCGTCAAGGTGAGCCGGTGGAGATCGAGGTGGAAAATCGTTTACCGCAGCCATCCAGCGTGCACTGGCATGGCTTGCGGGTAGAGAATGCGATGGATGGTGTCACCGGGCTTACGCAGGTACCAATCGAGCCCGGTGAGCGTTTCCTCTATCGATTTACCCCTCAGGATGCGGGAACCTTCTGGGCGCACTCACATCATCGCACCTATGAGCAGCTCGCCCGAGGGCTCTACCTGCCGCTGATCGTCGAGGAGCGGACAGCCTACCCGGTGGACCAGGATATGGTGTTGGCGCTTGATGACTGGCGGCTCGGTAACAACGGGCAGCTTCATACCGAATCCTTCGGCGATATGCATGAATGGGCCCACGGCGGTCGAACCGGCAATCTGTTGACCACCAACCGGCAGCTTAAGCCGGCGTTTGAGGTCCGTGCCGGTGAACGAATGCGATTGCGCCTTCTTAATACGGCTAACGCACGAATTATGCTGGTGAAGTTACCCTCGATACCGACCTGGATTATTGCCAAGGATGGGCAGCCCCTGGCTGAGCCTCAGCCCTTGTCAGAACCGCTGGTGCTGGCCCCGGCTGAACGCTACGACCTGGTAGTCGACATTCCGGCACAGAACGCAGACCGCTATACAATTCGGGATGTGGGGCTGGACGAGCCGGTGGAGCTGGCATCGCTGCAGGTGACCGGTAAGGCGGAGAAGCGCTGGTTTTCGCCCCCCAAGGCACTGGCGGCCAACCCACTGCCGGAGCCGGGCAGTGGTGAGCCGGATCACCGGCTGCAACTGGATATGACCGGCGGGGCTATGGGCAACTTGCGGCAGGCCGTTTATCAGGGTGAAACCCTGGGGGTTAAGGAGTTGATCCAAAAGCATCAGATCTGGGCCTTCAACGGTGTAGCCAACATGCCGGAGCAGCCGATGCTGGATGTTAAGCGCGGCGATCTGGTTGAGATTGAAATCCTCAACAACACCCGCTGGCCCCATGGTATGCACCTGCATGGCCACCACTTTAAAGCCGATTTGGCGCGCTATCCGAAGGGGATCTGGCACGATACCCTGGCGATGGCCGGTGGCGAGCGCTCCACGATCCGATTCCGGGCCGACAATCCGGGGAGCTGGTTGCTGCACTGCCATATGATTGAACATCAGGCGGCTGGAATGGTGACCTGGATCCGGGTGGCGACATGAATAATGTCGCGGCCTGATTTCCGGGTTGGTTTTTTAAATCCGCGTAGGTGGCGTGGGTTGGTTCCGGTTCAGTCACGCTCCTCTAGCACATAGCCCATGCCGCGAACGGTATGGATCAGTTTGCGAGGATAGGGATCGTCGATTTTGGCCCGGAGACGTCGCATGGCAACTTCGATGACATTCGTGTCACTGTCGAAATTCATATCCCAGACCTGAGAGGCGATCAAGGAGCGTGGCAGCACCTCTCCTTCACGGCGTATCATCAGTTCCAGCAGGGAGAACTCCTTGGCGGTCAAGTTGATCCTTTCACCCATTCGTACAGCCCGTCGTTTTACCAGGTCCAGCTCCAGATCGGAAACCTGTAACAGGGTTGGCTCCTGACTGCTTCGACCACGTCTGAGCAGGCTGCGAATGCGGGCCAGCAATTCGGAGAAGGCGAAAGGCTTGATAAGGTAATCGTCGGCACCCAACTCCAGGCCCCGTACCCGGTCGTCAACCTCATCGCGGGCGGTCAAAAACAGCACCGGTACTTCATAACCCTGTTTACGGAGCGTCTGTAGAAGCTGCCAACCGTCGAGTTCGGGCAGCATGACGTCCAGTATGATCAGGTCATATGGCTGGTTTATGGCCAGATTCAAGCCGTCCAGTCCGGTGCGTGCCAAGTCGGTGTTGAAACCGGCTTCGCCCAGTCCTTGCTTGAGATAATCCCCGGTTTTTACTTCATCCTCGACGATCAGTAATTTCACGGCCCGGCCTCTGTCGTTGGTTCTCGCCGTTGTGTTAACACGTTGGTAAATACGGAGCAAGTTACCGTGCATGTCAGTGAGGGAATGAGAGCGTGAAGCAGGTACGGTTGTTTGCTGATTTAACCGTAACTTTCCCCCCATGAGCATGTACTATGGCGCGGGTAATCGACAGGCCCAGGCCGGTTCCTTCGGATTCGTTATGGCCACGGGCCTGGTCGCACCGGTAAAAACGATCAAACAGGTAGGGCAAGTCTTGAGCCGGGATGGTATTGCCATCGTTGCAGATGGTTAGCGTCAGTGCATCGATTCCTCTCTCAATATAAAGGTCAACCAGTCCGCCCTCTGGAGTATGCCGGAGCGCGTTAGAGAGCAGGTTGCTGATTGCCCGGTCAATCATAAGACGATCGCCGGACAGCTCACCACTCCCCTGCAGCTGCATGTGAACCTGTTTTTCGTCCGCGAGCGCTTCGTAAAATTCGAGCAGCTTGGCGACTTCAACTTCAAGTGGAAAGCGTTGGCGCGAAGGCAGTTGCAGTCCATGTTCGGCTTTTGCGAGAAACAGCATGTCAGAGATCATTCTGGACAGTTTCTCGAGTTCCTCGACGTTGGAGGCGAGTATGTCCTGGTATTCTTCGGCTGAGCGTGCTCGCGATAGTGAGACCTGGGTTTGGGTCATCAAGTTGCTGATAGGTGTGCGCAACTCATGTGCAATATCAGAGGAAAAATGGGTTAATCGTGTAAAGGATTCTTCAAGTCGGTCAAACATCCGGTTGAGCTCCTGCGCCAGGGAAGCCAGCTCCACAGGGATGGTATCCACTGGCAGGCGTTGGTCCAGGCGCGTGGCAGTAACCGACTTGGCCTTCGCGCGCATAAGCCGCAATGGTGCTAGCCCTTGACGAGCAACCAGCCAACCCAGCAGTGCACTGAACAGGGTGGCGGTCAGCATCAGACCACTGAGCTCTTTGGCGAACTGCTGCATGAACACGCGGTGACGTGTTGTCTCGATGGCTGCCGACAGAATCAGATGGCGGGAGCTGTCCCTCCCTTCCAGGGCCATGGCGGCGCCGCGGTATCGGATATCACCCTCGTTCCAGGCAGCACGTTGTATCTGACCCGGTTTGTTAAGCAACTGAGTTTTGTCGAACGGAAAGGCGATGGGACCGGAAGCAAAGAGCTGCCCCCCGCTGGAGGTATCTATCTTGATAATAATGCTGTCATGGTCCACCACCGTATTTTTCATCACTTCATGGATCGACGGTGGGCTTTCGCCCGTTTTCAGACTGTTAAGCAGGTTTGCCGTTGTGCGTATCTTGTCATCGAGCTCGGCAAAATCCTGTGCTACAAAATGCTCCTCCATCGAGTGCTTGATCAAGAATCCAAGTGATGCAAAAACGGCAACTGAGACCAATGCAAACAGCAGCGTGAGTCGGGTGGTCAATGACACTATGGGCATTCAGCTTCATCCATCAGATATCCCATTCCACGAATGGTGTGGATCAGTTTTATTTGGAAAGGGTCGTCCACTTTACTGCGCAAACGGCGAATTGCTACCTCGATGATATTGGTATCACTGTCGAAGTTCATGTCCCACACTTGGGAGGCTATCAACGAACGCGAGAGCACCTCGCCCCGACGTCGCATGAGGAACTCCAGCAAAGTATATTCCTTGGCAGTCAAACTGATGCGCTGGCTGCCTCGGGTGACACGCCGGCGCAGCAGGTCGATCTCCAGGTCGGCCAGGCTCAGCGAGGTCGGTTCCGCACCCTGCATGCCGCGTCTGAGTTGGGTTCGGATTCGTGCCAATAGCTCTGAAAATGCGAAAGGCTTGACCAGATAATCATCCGCCCCCATCTCCAGGCCGCGTACCCGGTCGTCGACCTGATCTCGGGCAGTCAGAAAAATCACTGTAGTATGGCGGTTTTCCTCGCGCAGTTTTTCCAATACTTGCCAGCCACTGAGCTCCGGCAGCATGACATCGAGCAGAATCAGGTCATAGCTTTCGGTCATGGCCAGGTGGAGGCCATCGTAGCCGGTCATTGCCAGATCGGTGATGTAGCCGGATTCAGTCAATCCCTTGCGTAGATAGACGCCTGTTTTTTCTTCGTCTTCGACTATTAGTATCCGCATTGTTACAGCCCTCCTGCGATCTCTAGTTTGCCAGCAAATCGGTGGGGCGGGCTTTCCTTACGAAAATGTAATGGGTGGGTAAGGTTCGTGTTGGTGTCGTTGCGCCATACTGGTTGGTAGAAAAGGGTTTTTCCGTCAGCGGAGACAAAGGCCATGAACAAACAAGAGAGCCGTATTGCTAGCCGTGAGTTACTGATCGAGGGTGCCGGCTGTGCCAGTTGCGTTGGCAAGATTGAAACGGCGTTGCAGCAGGTTCCGGGTGTGGAGCGAGCGTCAATGAACTTCGCTCAGCGCACGGTGAATGTCAGCGGCGAGGTCTCGGATCAGGCATTGGTGGAAGCTGTCGAGGCTGCTGGTTACGGCGCCAGAGTCACCAGTAGTAAGGACAACGGTGATTTGCTCAGTGAAAAAGAGAAAGCGGACGAAGCGTATTACAAGCGCCTGATGCGAGAGATGATGGTCGCGCTCGGACTTGGTGTGCCACTGATGCTATACAGCCTGGTGGTCGGTGAGATGACGGTAACGACGACTTTCGAGCGTGTGGCCTGGCTTGTGGTCGGACTGCTGACGCTGGGGGTGATGTTGTTTGCCGGTCGTCATTTTTACATCGGCGCCTGGAAGTCGTTCATCAACCACAGTGCAAACATGGATACGCTGATCGCACTCGGGACCGGTACCGCATGGCTCTACTCGATGGTGGTTGTGTTGGCGCCCGAGGCGGTGCCGCTGATGGCGCGCCATGTCTACTTTGAAGCGACGGCGATGATTATCGGTCTGATCAACCTGGGGTTGGCGCTCGAGATCCGGGCCCGTGGCCGCACTTCAGAGGCGATCAAACGGTTAATCGGTCTGCAGGCGAAAACGGCCCGGGTCGAACGTGATGATCAGGAAGTGGATATTCCGATCGAGGAGGTACTTGAGGGCGATCGGGTACGGGTGCGGCCTGGCGAGAAGATCCCTGTGGACGGGGTTGTCGTCGAGGGGCATTCCACCGTTGATGAATCGATGCTGACTGGTGAGCCAATGCCGGTGGAAAAGGCTGAAGGGGATACTTTGGTCGGTGGCACTATCAACAAGTCTGGCTCGGTGCTGTTCCGTGCCACGCGAGTGGGCAAGGACACGGCACTGGCGCGGATTATTTCGATGGTCAAGCAGGCGCAGAACTCCAAGCCGCCGATCGGTCGTCTGGCGGATGTGATCTCGGCGTACTTCGTGCCGGCGATCATGATCATCGCCGTGATCAGTGCACTGGCATGGCTCAACTTTGGTCCCGAACCAGCTATCGCCTTTGCGATCGTGTCGGCCACAACCGTACTGATCATCGCCTGCCCCTGCGCGCTGGGGCTGGCGACACCGATGTCAGTGATGGTTGGTGTTGGTAAGGCAGCAGAAGCTGGTGTCTTGATCCGCAATGGCGAGGCACTGCAGAGCGCCTCGAAGATCACGGCGATGATTCTCGACAAGACCGGCACCATTACCGAGGGCGCGCCCCAGGTGACCGATATCCTGGTCGTCGGTGAACGCAGTGAATCTGATGTTCTCGCGCTGGCCGCCTCGCTGGAGCAGGGGTCGGAACACCCGCTGGCGGTGTCGATCGTCGAATCGGCGAAAAAACAGGGGCTCGAGCTCGGCAAGGCGGAAGGCTTCAACGCGATCGCCGGGCACGGTGTCGAGGGAAATGTTGATGGCCAGGCACTACTGTTCGGTAACGAGAAGCTGATGCGCGATCGCGATGTGACGATTGACGCTCAGATCGGTCAGGCACAGGCGATGGCCGCGAAGGCACAGACGCCCATGTACCTGGCCGTGAATGGCCGGTTGGTTGCGCTGATTGCAGTGTCCGATCCAATCAAGCAGGACTCTGTGGCGGCCATCAAGCGGTTACAGAAAGACGGCATTCGCGTCGTGATGCTCACCGGGGATAACCGCGATACGGCGAAGGCCGTGGCCGAGCAGGTTGGTATCAAAGAGTTTTTCGCGGAGGTGCTGCCGGAGCAGAAATCGGACAAGGTCGCCGAACTTCAGCAGCAGGGTGAAACCGTGGGCATGACCGGCGACGGCATCAACGATGCGCCGGCACTTGCGTTAGCTAATGTCGGGTTTGCCATCGGTACCGGCACCGACGTGGCGATCGAAAGCGCGGATGTGACGTTGATGCGCGGTTCGCTGCACGGCCTGGCCGATGCGATCGCCATCAGTCGGGCGACGCTCAGAAACATCCGTCAGAACCTGTTTGGCGCCTTTATTTATAACGCTGCAGGCGTACCGGTGGCTGCTGGCTTGCTGTATCCGTTCTTCGGCATGCTGCTGAGCCCGGTGATCGCTGGCGCCGCGATGGCGTTCTCGTCGCTGACGGTGGTGACTAACGCCAACCGTCTGCGCCTGTTTAAACCGCAGGAACACTGATCGGGAGGAGTTCGTCATGATCATTATCAATCTGCTGGGGCTGCTCCTGATTGGCCTGATAGTCTGGTGGTTCTGGCTCTACAAGGGGCCGACAGCCAACCTCGAGTCCGGTGAAATCACCATCAACGTGGACGATGGCGTTTACCAGCCGTCTCATATCCGCGTGCCGGCGGGACAGAGTACAAGGCTCAATTTTGTCCGCAGGGATCCTTCGCCCTGTGCCAGTGTGGTGGTGTTCGAAGACTTTGACGTCAGCGAGGAGCTTCCACTGGGCAAATCCAAGACACTGGAGCTTGAGCCCATGAAGCCGGGCCGCTACCCCTTTACCTGCCAGATGCAGATGTATCGGGGTGAACTGATTGTCGAAGAAAAGAGTTGAAGGAGTGCATCATGAAAACCCGTTTTTTGTCGTTTTGTTGCACACCTAAGGGGGTGCTCACGTTGGGTATCCTGGTGATGGGCGTTTTTTTCGCGCTGCGCAATTACAGTGATCAACTGGCCGGCTGGCTACCCTATATGATCTTTCTGCTTTGCCCGCTGATGCACCTGTTTATGCACCGTTCCCATGGGCGTCATGGCGGTGATAGCGGCAAGGGCTCATCGTAGAAGCGTGTTCCATTTAATCGGTTAAGTAGACAGGAGAAGATTATGAGCGACCTGGATCACAAGCCCGGTGTCAAAGAGAACAACCTGGTAAACCGTAACCTGAAGGTGGTAACCGGTAACGCCGATATGGCGAGTCTGGCGAATGAAATCGACCAGCTCTATGGAGTCGATAGCGTATCTTGGGAGCCTGACAAGTCCGTGTTACGTTTTGCGTATGATGCGACCCACTGTAATCTTGATATTGTCGAAGCACTGGTACGTGAGAAGGGCGCTGCCTTCGCTGACGGTTGGTGGAACCGGGTCAAACGTAACTACTACCGGTTTGTTGACGAGAATATGCGTGATAACGCCAGCCATGAACCGCACTGTTGTAATAAGGTGCCACGTAAGTAAGTGTCTTTCGATATTTAAGTCATGTGCACAAGCATGTTGCTTTGGCTTAGTGAACGCATCTTGGTGGGCATGGTAATACCCGGTGCCTACCGAGCGTTTTAGCAAGTGAGGAGAGTGTAGTGACCGAGTGGGAGTGGCTGACCGTTGTAACCCGGTGGTGGCTGTATATCGGAATGTCTGCGGCCATCGGTGGTATGGCGTCCTACTGGTTGGCGGGCGGTCTGCCTGAAATCCATCGTACCCTGCGTCGCTACGCCCTGCTTGGCGTTGTTATCGGTCTGACCGGTGCTGGGATCCATTTTCTGGTTCGGGTTGGTGCATTTGCTGAGCAGGGGCTGGCGGGCATGTTCGACCCGGTCATACTGCAGATTCTCTGGCAGTCTCCGGTGGGCGATGCGCTGTGGGAGCGGGTGCTGGGCTTTGGACTCATATTCGTTGCTCTTTTGCCTGCGCCGGTGCCAGGTCGGCATATTCTGGAGATAGCGCTCTCATTGCTGGGTAGCCTGTTGATTGGCCTTTCGTTCAGTAGCGCGGGCCACGCCGTCACACTGGAAAGCTGGGCGGCGGCACTGTTGGTCGGCCATGTCATAGTGGCCGCCTGGTGGATGGGGTCACTGGTACCGTTGTGGCTGGCCATGCGGCGCCTAACGACGGCTCAGTCGCGTACATTGATGGTCCGCTTTGGTGAGATTGCCGTCGTTGCAGTTCTAATACTGCTGGCAGCCGGTGGTCTGTTGGTTTATCAGTTAACTGGTTGGCAGAATCTGCTCGGTACGGATTATGGCCTCTGGCTGCTTGTTAAACTGGCACTGGTTTGTGTGATCCTGGGCCTGGCGGCCTATCATAAGCTGAGGTTGGTACCCTCTTTGGCCAGCGAAAATTGCCGGGGGCATGAACTTAAGCGTTCGCTGTTCATGGAAAAAGTTGTGGGTGGTTCCATCCTGGCTATCACCACAGTGCTGACCACACTGGTTGGGCCGGTTCACTAAACCTCTTTCACGCCTATGACTCTCGGCGCAACGCCAGAGCCTGCTTCACTCGCTGTACTGACTCTGAGCTCTCATGGGCGCTTTCAACATGGTGGGCCGCTGGGTATTTGTGCGAATTTCGAGCTGTCTGAGAGAACGTGTGTCACGTAAGTCTTTGAAAGAAATGGCGCCCCAGGCAGGACTCTAACCTGCGACCTGCCCCTTAGGAGGGGGCTGCTCTATACAACTGAGCTACTGAGGCACGGCCGGAATTCTAACGCTAAGGGAATGTTTTTTCTAGGCTTTGCCCAGACTGCGCTGGCCTTCGTAACGCCCTTCACCCCCTTGGGGGTTATAAACGGTATTGCTGCGCGCATGGCCCTGAAGAATGGCCAGCAGCTGATCGGTGTTCTGCTTGCTGCGCAGAATCACCTGTTCGTTGCGCAGGTTCAGTTGCTTCACGTGATCCAGTTGGGATTCGAGAGACTGCCAGGCGCGCGTCAGCAGCTTGTTTGCCGGGCCGGGGAGGCGAGCAAAAAATGCCAGTACGGAATCGGTGTCCGGGGCGACGGAAAACTGCTGAAGTTGTTCATTGAGAGCACGAGTGACACCATCAAGCTCAAGCAGTATTTTCTGCTTGAGCTCGTTGTTTTCGGTCAGAGCGTCGATGTCACGTGTCTTGAGCGCATCCAGTTCCTTGTCCAACAGCGGGACCAGTTGCTCCAGCAGCTGGCGGCTCTTGTCGATCAAGCTGCCAAGCTGGGCACTGTATTCAGGCGTGGGTGCGTCAACAGACATGGTGTCAGTTACTCATGAGATCGTCGAGCTGCAGCATGCGGTCAGCGATACGCTCGTTGTTGATCTGGTACGAGCCGTCTTCAATAGCTGCCTTGATGCGAGCAACACGATCACTGTCGACACCGCTGCTGTTGTCAGAGCTGTCAACGGAGCGCTGCAAAGCCTGCGCCGTATCACTGATCTTCACAGTGTCGGGCCGCTCGGCGCGATCGGCAGAAGCCGCAGGCTGCCCTGCAGCCCCGGAGGGCGCATTGTTCTGCTGGTCGCTGACTTTGCCGCGGTTGCCAGCCGACTGGGTCGGGGACAGTCCGGGAAAATCGATAGCCATTTTATAAATCCTCGCAATCAGTTCTGTGCAAGGGTATCGGTCGCCCTGTAGAAAACTTTAATCTTTTTTGTGTTCGATCAAACAAGTGTTTGCCTTGAAAGACAACACACACGTAATAAGGGTCAAGTGTAGCGGAATCTCCTGGCTCACGCGAACCTGTCTCAGGGAACCTGAACCTTGCCGGGCGCGATAACCCGGGCGCGAATTTCCATGCCTGAGCGTGAGTTAATCACCGTGATGGTCTCGCCAGCCTTGCCATCCTCCTGTGCAACTCCGTCGGTTCGGATGCTGACACTGCCGCGGCGTGCCTCAATGACAACGGGATCGCCACGTTTGACTGCCTTGGCCACAGCCAGCATGCGAGGGGTGATTGCGGTTTCCGCGCTGATGTTGATTCTGGCAACGCGCCCGACCACGTCATGCTGGCGCTGGTAATAGTCACCTGAAAGGGTGGTAATCTCGCGCTCCCTCAGGTCGAGGTGGCGGGCGGAGACTCGGGAGCCTTTGACGATCGGCGTTGTGGCGACCACAATCGTTTTATACTGTTGTACCTGCCCGGTAACAAACAGGCTCCACCGGGGCTGTGGGCAGCTGACCTTGGCGGTGATACGCTGTCCGCTCTGAAAGGGCAGTTTGACACGTAAAGGGGTGCTGCAAGGGGAAAGTTTCAACCGGGAATCAACCGGGTTGAGCCGTATCTCCAGTCTGCTGTCTGGTACTTTGGTAAGAAAGTGTTGTTTAATGGCTTCAGACACCTGTGCGTCGATCTGTTCTGAGATAGTATTCGCACACGCAGTTGAGGCCGAGAGTAAACAGCTGACTATGGCCAAAGTAGCGGTAACTGGTGTTAAATTGAATATATTCACGTGGGTGTCCTGGCTTTGCGAAGCCGGGCATAAACTCATCGTCAACGACCTCGGGGTTGAATAGATCATGTCAGGGATCCTGGATACTGTAAACCTGCGCACGCAGATGGTGGGGCAGAACCGTCTGGAGCTGCTGCTCTTCGGTCTGGAAACCAGTCAGAGATACGGCATTAATGTATTTAAAGTGCGTGAAGTGCTGCAATGCCCGGAGCTGACAGAAGTCCCTCGCCAAACATCGGCGATTAAAGGCATGGCCCACATTCGTGGTGAAACCATCCCGGTTCTTGACCTGTCTGAGGCTATCGGTCGTCAGCCCATTCCTCCCGAGGATTTGACCAAAACCTTTTTGATTGTTGCTGAGTATAACCGCCGCACGCTGGCGTTCATGGTGCGCAAGGTAGACCGTATTCTGAATACCCAGTGGGATCAGATCATGGCCCCGCCCAAGGAGATCGGAAACGAAAACTACCTGACGGCCGTGTTCGAATATGAAGGCAAGCTGGTTGAAATTCTCGACGTGGAACAGATACTGGCGGACCTGTACCCCATGTCGACAGATGTCAGCGAAGATGTGGCAACCAATGATGTCAGACAGCGTGCGCGTGAACACCATGTGCTGATCGTGGACGACTCGGCTGTTGCACGTAACCAGATGCAGCGCAGCCTGGAAGATCTGGGCGTGAAGGTCTCAGCTGCCAATAATGGCCGTCAGGCACTGCAGATGCTACAGGAATTGCTGGATCGCAATGTTGATGTGGAAAAACTGTTCCTAATGGTCATTTCCGACATCGAGATGCCGGAAATGGATGGCTACACGCTGACTTCCATGATTCGTGAAGACGCACGCATGTCCGGGTTACATATTGTATTGCATACCTCCCTGAGCGGTGGTTTCAACGTATCCATGGTGAAGAAGGTCGGAGCAGATGGCTTCCTGGCCAAGTTCAACCCGAATGATCTGGCAGGTGTCGTTGTAAATCGTATTCGTCAGGTCGAATCAGCACAGTAAGGAATATGCCCTGTGAGCAGCGGCTTCAGTATTACGCCGACAGAGTTCAAGGAGTTCAGCACTTTTCTTGAGAAAAGCTGCGGAATTCTGTTGGCTGAGCACAAGCAGTACCTGGTGCAAAGCCGCCTCAGCAAGATCATGCAGCAGCAGGGGTGTTCCAGCCTCACTGATCTGGTCGGTCGCCTCAATCGCCCCGGAGGCAATACGCTCAAGGAGCAGGTCATCGATGCGATGACCACCAACGAGACCCTCTGGTTTCGTGATATTCACCCCTACGAAATATTGCGCAACAAGCTTTTGCCTGAGCTGAAAGAGGCCAAGCGCTTCCAGAAGCTGCGTGTCTGGTCGGCAGCGTGTTCGACCGGTCAGGAGCCCTACTCAATCAGTATGGTGATTGATGAGTTCAAGCACGCGCATCCGGGCGCCTTTTCCTCCGGTGAAGAGATTCTGGCAACGGATATCTCCTCGACCGTGCTGGAGCAGGCGCGACGTGGCGAATATGAAATGCTGGCGCTGGGGCGCGGCCTGTCTCAGGACCGGCTGCACAAGTATTTCCAGTCTTCACCTCAGGGCAGCTGGACCATCAAGCCCAATATCAAGAGTCGGGTCCGGTTCCAAAGCCTTAATCTGCTGGGCAACTACAGTACATTGGGCCAGTTTGACCTGATCTTTTGCCGCAATGTTCTGATCTACTTCTCGTCCGACGTGAAGCTTGAGATCCTGCGCAAGATGCACAAGCAGTTGCGCCCGGGCGGCTATCTGCTGCTGGGGGCTTCCGAGTCCCTGTCCGGCCTGCAGGATCTGTACAAAATGATCCACTGCCGGCCCGGGATTATCTACCAGGCCATTTAAATTGCCGGGCGGCAAATACAGCAGTGTGTTTGCCGCTTGCCGGTAGTGCCTTGCCGCTTTTTCCCCTTCTGTTCGTCATACCCGGACCTTCCACTTCCCTCAAAGCCGCCAGTAGAGCCAGTTGACCTTTGTTGGCATGGCAATTGCTAATTATTGCTTGAAACGAAAACGGCAATCTTGCAGTGGGGTTTGCATGGCGATCAATTTTGATTCAGCTCTGGGTATACATGATGACGCGCTGGCACTGCGTGCGCGGCGTGCTGAAGTATTGGCCAACAACATTGCCAATGCGGATACCCCCAACTACAAGGCGCGGGATATTGATTTTGCATCGGTGCTTGCCGGCGTCAGTGACACGTTCGAGCTGCCCATGGAGCAGACATCGTCCGGTCACCAGGATGCGTTTCTGTCACCCGATACGGCGGCAGATCTGATGTTCCGCACGCCGACCCAGCCTTCTGTCGACGGTAATACTGTCGAGCTGCAGGAAGAAATGTCGCGTTATACCGATAACGCCATTCGTTACCAGGCTTCTTTCCAGTTCCTGAACAGCAAGTTCACAGGACTGACCAGCGCGATCAAGGGTGAATAACGATGTCACTGAGTAATGTGTTCGATATTGCCGGTTCTGCCATGACGGCGCAGACCGTGCGCCTGAATACCACTGCCAGCAACATGGCCAATGCCGAGAGCGTCAGTTCCAGCGAGGCGGAAACCTATCGTGCTCGCAAACCGGTTTTCGCCCTCAAGGCCATTGAGCCTGAGCAGATGCCGGAAGACTACCAGTCTCTGGTGCCGGGGCAGGGCGTACAGGTAGATGACATTGTCGAAAGTGAAGCGCCGCTGCGCATGGCTTACGAGCCCAATCACCCGATGGCCGACGATAACGGCTATGTGTATTACCCCAACGTAAACGTGGTAGAGGAGATGGCGGACATGATATCGGCGTCCCGCTCCTTTCAGATCAACGCCGATATCATGAATACGGCCAAACAGATGCTTCAGCGTACGCTGACGCTGGGGCAGTAAGGTCGGTAAGAGGATAGCGCCATGAGTAATGTAAACGGCGTCGGCAGCAATAACGTTTTCGAGCAGATCAATCAGCAGAACCGTGAACAGTCTACCCAGACGGATGGCATGTCAGAAGACCGCCAGATGTTCATGAAACTGCTGATTGCTCAGTTGCAGAACCAGGATCCGACCAGCCCGGCGGATACCTCGGACTTCATGCAACAGATGTCGACCATGAGTAACGTTGAAAGCATTCAGAACCTGGCGACCACCATGGAGACCATGAGCAACACGCTGGTGAGCAGTCAGGCGGCTCTGCAGGCATCTTCCATGGTCGGCCAGCGGGCGTATGTGAACACCAATATTGCTCAGCTGACACAGCAAGGCGGCGCAGTTGACGGTGTTGTGTCAACGGACGTCAGCGCAAGTGATATCCGTGTCTCCATCTATGATGGTGCGGGTAACAAGGTCGACCAGGTCAGCATGGGCGCCATGCCGCCGGGAGATCACAACTTTGTGTGGCAGGCGAACGAGAACCTGCCGGCCGGCAACTATCGCATAGTGGCGGAAGCGGCTTCTGGCGCCGATGGCGGCTATGAAGAGGTGGCCACTTACATGGGCTTTAACATTAACAGCGTGACGCTTGGACAGAATGGTATTGGCATGAAGGTGAATACCAATATCGGTTCCATCGACATGAGTGACGTCAAGCAGCTGGGTTAAGTGAGGTAAACAGACATGGCAGGTTTCAATACAGCCGTAACAGGCCTTAAGGCATCCACGAGCCTGCTGGATGTGGCGGGTAACAACATCGCCAACTCCAGTACGGTTGGCTTCAAGTCGTCGCGTACCGAGTTCGCTGATATCTATGCAACTGCGGTTGTGGGTGCGGGCTCGTCCAACACTCCGGGCTCCGGTGTCACCGTCAGTGATATCGCTCAGGACTTCAGTGGCGGTACCATCGAATTTACCAACAGCAACCTGGATTTGGCGATCAACGGTTCCGGCTTCTTCCAGCTGGATGACGGTCAGGGCAACGTCACCTATACACGTGCAGGTGCCTTTGAGCTGGATAAGGATGGCAACATCGTCAGCAAGAACGGCAAGTATCTGCAGGGGTATGGTCTGGATGCTCAAGGCAACCAGCTGCCGGTGCAGAATCTGTCCGTAACAGAGAAGGAAAGCCCGCCCAAGGCGACCGAACAAGTTGATTTGGCATTCAATATCAACTCCAATAATGATGCGACTCAGTTAGAGGGGGTTTTTGATAAAAATGAGCCTAACTCATACAGCTGGTCAACCACTGTGGGAACCTTTGATAGCTTGGGTAACGAAAACAGTATTCGCTTTTACTTTGCAGAGCAGCGACCCGTAAAAGAAGTTTATCGCTATGATATCAGCACAAGTGATTTTGACACTGCTGGTGGCTCTGATCCAATTAAAGTTTCGGGTCTAGCGCTTTCGACCACCGTCCCTTCTCCTGATGGTGAACTCGGTCTCACTGAGATATTAGATGGAGGAGTGGGTACAGGGGTTTACATTTTATCCGATGAGGAAAAAGCTAAGCTGGCGGATGTTGATCCGAGAATAGATGTAGACAGTTTTCGAGTGGTGGACAATGCGACGGCGTCAGGTGGTACCGGCTGGGATTTGTCTTTTGAGTTCAAGTCTGAGTTCACCGAGTACGGGGATATGGCGGTTGAACTGGGTACTCAGGAGCTTTCTTCTGAGCCTGTAGATGTCAGAGATGCTAACGAAATACAGTCTGCTACCTTTCAGGCAAGTGCGTTTGATGCAACAACAGGTGAGCTTTTGAATGCACAAAATATTGTGATTGGAGGGGTGTCAATTCCTTTGACAACGGCGATGACTCGTAATGACGTCGGTGCCGCTATCTCTGCTGCAGAGCAGGATATTCTGGATGCAAATCCGGATGTTGAGTCCATTTCCTATGTTCCCTTGAACTCAGATGGGGTTCCAGAGCTGCAAGTGCGTTGGAAAGCCGATGCGGGTAACGTGAATCCACTGCCGATTACAATATCGGATGTGACCCTTTCCGCAGGCCCGCCTGCCGCGCCTGAGTCTGTATTGAGTAACACCGATGCTAGTAATGGTGATGTGACTCTAAGTATTGACGAGGAGGGGGATAACAGCTTCCTTGGCGCTTATCGAATGTATGCTTTTTTGAACGATACTGCGCAGCTTGATATTGGCAAGTTGCAAGATCCCGGGGCCGGTACCCAAACAGAGGTGGGGCCGGTGATGGTAACCTTTGATCCGACCAACGGTGTTTTGGAAACAGTCAATGGAGGGTCGGTACCAACGAGTGGAGTAGCGCCTAAACTGACAATTTTTGGTGCGGACCCAGCCAACCCGCAGGATAACCTGTTGGATAACGATACGGACTCCTTGCGCGGGATACAGTTGGATATAACGGGCTCCAGCCAGTTCGCGTCCGAGTCTATCGTGAAGGGTCAGCAGCAGGATGGTTACACCAAGGGTGATTTGATCGGTGTAAGTTTTGCTGAAACCGGTGAGATGGTGGCCAGTTACAGTAATGGTCAGCGTGCCAACCTGGGTCTGGTTGCCATTGCAACCTTTGAAAACCAGGATGGGCTGCAGCCCAGCGGTAATACCGAGTGGATATCTACGCTCTCCTCCGGTAACGCGATTCTGAACCCGCCGGGAACCGGCCTTAACGGTACTCTGCGCTCAGCGGCGCTGGAACAGTCCAACGTGGATCTGTCGGCAGAGCTGGTGAAGCTGATCGAAGGTCAGCGTAACTTCCAGGCGAACTCCAAGACACTGGAAACCCTGAACACCGTGACTCAGGCAATCCTGCAGATCTAACAGCTGCTCAAACAGTAGACGAAAACCGGGCCCTGGCCCGGTTTTTTCGTTTGTGGCACGTTTTTTGCTTCGTTACAGGAAACGCCATTAAAGCGGCAACTCTTTACCGGAGCAGCTAATGGACAAGGTTCTTTACGTTGCCATGACCGGAGCCCGCGAGAACATGCGGGCCCAGCAGGCACATGCAAACAATTTGGCCAACGCGACCACGACCGCCTTCAAGAGCGATCTCGAGCAGGCGCGCTCCATGCGTGTACTGGGCGATGGATATGAGTCACGTGTCTACTCCATGAGCGAGCGGCCGGGTACCAACCTGGAAAGCGGCACGCTGATGCAGACAGGGCGCGATCTGGATATCGCCGTTGATGGTGAAGGCTGGATTGCCGTAACCGGGCCGGATGGTAACGAAGTCTATACCCGTAACGGTTCGCTGCAGATCAATGCCGCCAACCAGCTGGTGACAGGCAGCGGTTTGCCGGTGATGGGCAACGGCGGTATTCCGATTGTAATTCCGCCGGCCGAGAAGATCGACATTGCGACCGATGGCACGATTACCATTCGACCGCTGGGTGAAAATGCGGTGGAAATTGCGCTGGTCGACCAGATCAAGCTGGTGCGGCCTGAAGAGGGCGCCCTGTTCAAAGGTCAGGATGGTTTCATGCACACGGACAACGATGTGCCGCTGCCGCCTGCACTGGATGTTCAGGTGCGCGCAGGCTATCTGGAAGCCAGTAACGTGAACGCCATTGACGACCTGACCTCCATGATCAGTTTGTCACGGCAGTTCGAGATGCAGGTCAAGATGATGAAAACCGCCGAAGAAAATTCATCCAAGGCTGCTGAAATTCTGAGAATGAGCTGATAGGCATTAAGGAGTTTGAACCATGCATGGTGCATTGCACGTCGCGAAAACAGGCCTGAGTGCGCAGGATACTCAGCTCAAGGTTATTTCCAACAACCTGGCCAACGTGAGTACGGTCGGGTTCAAGAAAGACCGACTGGAATTTGAAGACCTGCTGTATCAGGTGCGTCGCCAGCCGGGCGCGGCCACGGGAGAAGACTCTCAGCTGCCATCAGGCCTTCAATTGGGCAGCGGGGTACGGACGGTCGGCACGCAGAAGCTGTTTTTTACCGGTGACATGCAGATCACCGACCAGCCGTTTGATCTGGCGATCAACGGCCGGGGCTTCTTGCAGATTCAGATGCCCAATGGCGAGATCGGTTACACCCGTAACGGTGAGTTGCACCTGGACGGCGAAAATCGCCTGGTGACTGCAGAAGGATACCCGGTTGAGCCGGCCATCACGCTGCCCGGTGAAGTCACCAACTTCTCCGTCGGGGGCGATGGAACCGTGAGCGTGACCGTTGCCGGTGACCCCAACCCGGTCGAGCTCGGGCAGCTGGAACTGGCGGACTTCGTGAACCCTCAGGGGCTGCAGGCGATCGGTCAGAATCTGTTCACCGAGACCGCGGCCAGTGGAGCGCCTCTGGTGGGGGTTCCGGGTGAAGAAGGGCGTGGCATTCTGAAACAGGGTATGCTGGAAGGCTCCAATGTGAATGCGGTTGAAGAGCTGGTGGATATGATTACCACTCAGCGGGCCTATGAGATGAACTCAAAAGTGATCTCAACAGCGGATGAAATGCTGGGTTATGTCAGCCAGCAGCTCTAATTGAATGAATGTGGAAAGATGATCATGCGAGCCTTGGCGAAAGTCGGATTACTGATGAGCATACTGGGACTGGTTGGGTGCGTGAACAAGGCCCCCAAGCCGGATAATCCCTACTATGCCCCCATACAGCCGGCGCAGATGCAGCAGCCCAAGCCGGTTGATGGTGCCATCTATCAGGCAGGGGCTGGCATGGATCTGTACGGTGATGGCCGGGCCAGCCGGATCGGGGATATCATTACCGTGGTCCTGACCGAGCGTACTCAGTCGTCGAAAAGCTCCTCAGTGGAAACCGACAAGAGCACCAGTGTGGCCATTCAGGCACCGACGGTACTGGGGCAGGAGCTTAGCGTGCTGGGCAATCCGCTCAGCGCCTCCATGGGCAGTAACAGTGACTTCGCCGGTGAAGGCAGCGCCGATATGAGCAACAGCCTGGACGGCAACATCACCGTGACGGTTCACCAGATTCTGCCCAATGGCACCATGCTGGTTCGTGGGGAGAAATGGCTGACGCTGAATCAGGGGGATGAGTACATCCGCGTCAGCGGTCTGGTACGCCCACAGGATATCGGTCCGGACAATACGGTTGAGTCCACCCGCCTCGCGGATGCGCGCATTACCTACAGTGGTACGGGGGCGACTCACGATTCCAACGTGATGGGTTGGCTGGCCCGCTTCTTTATCAGCCCACTCTGGCCTTTCTGAGGGTTTGACGATGCGTAAGGTATGGCAGTTCTTTCTGGTTTTCGTGGCACTGTTGCCGGCCTGGGCTCAGGCCGAGCGGCTGAAGGACATCACCAGTGTGGCCGGGGTGCGTACCAACCAGCTGGTAGGTTATGGCCTGGTGGTCGGGCTTGACGGTACCGGTGACAAGACCAGCTTCACTTCCCAGACCTTCCGCAACATGCTGAACAACTTTGGCGTGGCGATTCCGGCTGACGTGGATCCGCAGTCCAAGAACATTGCCGCCGTGGCCATTCATGCCGAGTTGCCGCCCTTTGCCAAGCCGGGGCAGTCGATTGATGTGACCGTCTCCACGATCGGTGACGCCAAGAGCCTCCGAGGTGGCAGTCTGTTGATGGCACCGCTGAAAGGGGCCGACGGCAATGTGTATGCAATTGCGCAGGGAAACCTGGTGGTGTCAGGGTTCGGGGCGGAAGGGAATGACGGTTCACGCCTTTCTCTGAACGTCCCCAGTGTCGGGCGAATCCCCAATGGCGCATCGGTTGAGCGTACAGTGCCCAATGCCTTTGCACGTGGTGACAGCCTGATGTTTAACCTTAACCATCCTGATTTTACGACCGCACGCCGGGTAGCTGAGCAGATTAACAGCCTGCTGGGGCCTGATATGGCGCAGGCACTGGATGCCGCTTCTATTCGCGTGCGTGCACCGAGAGATCCCTCGCAGCGGGTTTCCTTCCTGTCCGTGCTGGAAAACCTTGAAGTCGATCCCGGTGAAGAAACCGCCAAGGTGATCATCAATTCGCGTACCGGCACCATCATCATCGGTCAGAACGTACGCGTTTCTCCGGTCGCGATTACACATGGTGGCCTGACGGTGGCCATTACCGAAAACCTGGATGTGGATCAGCCCAACGTGTTGGGCGGTGGTCAGACCGTGGTGACGCCGCGTTCAGAAATCGAGATTGATGAGGGCTCCGGTCGCATGTTCGAGTTTGCCCCGGGCGCCACACTGAGCGATATCGTTGAGGCAGTGAACCAGGTGGGTGCGGCCCCCGGGGATCTGATGGCGATACTGGAAGCCTTGAAACAGGCGGGTGCGCTGAAAGCAGAACTGGTGGTGATCTGATGGCGATTAAAAGTGGTTTCGACCCCTCCTCGTCCTCCCTGTTCACGGACCTGAACCAGCTCAGCAAACTGAAGGGGCAGGCCAAAACGGATGAGCAGGCAGCGCTGAAAGGCGTGGCGCAGGAGTTTGAGCAGCTGTTCATGAACATGATGCTCAAAAGCATGCGCCAGGCCAACGATGTGCTGGCGGCCGACAGCCCGTTCAACTCCAGCGATGTGAAGTTCTATCAGGAGATGTTCGACCAGCAGCTCACGCTGGACCTGTCCAGAAAAGACAGCATTGGGCTGGCCGATATCATCGTCAAGCAGCTCAGCCAGCCTGCGAGCGGTGACAAGGATGGAGATGAGCGTCAGTCACTGACCGAGCAGATGCTCAACCGCGCCCTCAGCAGCGGTCCAATCAGCCAGCCAGCGGGTGTGGGCTATACTGCACCGGTGGAGGCTGATCACCAGGCTCCCGCGCAAGCGACCCAGCAGGTGGATGACCCTGAGCAGGCTCAGGCTGTTGCTGGCACCGAAACCTCGGATCGAAACGCTACGGCAGATCTGCCCAATCGCTTTGAGAGCCCGGCTGAGTTTATCAACTCACTGATGCCGCTGGCGGAAAAGGCCGCCAGATCCTTGGGCGTCAATCCATCGGTGTTGCTGGCGCAGGCTGCGCTCGAGACCGGGTGGGGCAAGTTTGTGACGCGAGATACGGCGACCGGCAAAAGCAGCTTCAACCTGTTCAATATCAAGGCCGACAGCCGTTGGCAGGGGGATGCGGTTCAGGTGCAGACGTTGGAGTATCGCGGTGGGGTGCCCGAGAAAGAGCAGGCGCGCTTCCGCGCGTATGAAGGCTATGAAGCCAGCTTTAATGATTACGTGGATTTTCTGCAAACGAACCCGCGCTACCAGCAGGCACTGGAGCAGGGCAGTGACCCGAGTCGGTTTGTTCGTGAGCTGCACAATGCCGGTTATGCGACCGACCCGGAATATGCCGCCAAAATTGAGCGCATTTTCAACGGTGATCTGCTGGCCGCCTTTGGCTCGGGGCCTCAAGAAGGCTGAGGTTTGGCCGATAACAAGGGCATGACTGTATTGGCATAGAACCATGCTATGCCCGGAGACATTTTATGAGTTCCAGTATTCTTAATATCGGTGTTCAGGCACTGAATGCGAACCAGACAGCCTTGTCCAATGTGGGCCAGAACATCGCCAACGTGAACACTGACGGTTATACCCGTCAGACGGTGCAGTTCGGTACCCAGGACCCTCCGGTTCTTGGGGTGGAAGTTCAAGATATTAAACGTGTTACAGACCAGTTTCTGGTGCGTCAGGTCTGGTCGGATACGTCTGTCATGAGCAGCAACGAAGCCTTCTCCGAAAAAATTGCGCTGCTTGACAAAATGATGGTGTCCGAGTCCACCAGCCTGTCGGCGTCCATGGACAGCTATTTTGAGTCGCTGCAGCAGGTAGTGGATGACCCCCTGTTCATCGCCAACCGCGAGCTTTTCCTGGCCGAGGCCAAATCACTCACCAACTCCTTCACGGATTTTGACGCCAAGCTCCGTGAGCAGAGTGACTTGATCAACACAGAACTGCGCAGCATGACCAATTCGGTCAACTCTATCACCCAGAATATCGCGGATTTGAATGTGCAGATCGGCACGCTGGATGCGTCTGGTCAGAATTCCAATGTGCTGAAGGATAAGCGCGACCTGCTGGTCAAGGAGTTGTCTGGATATATCAATGTCGATGTCATCGAGCAGAATGGCGGATCTTCCTACAACGTGATGATGGGGCAGGGCCAGCCGCTGATTATCGGCAGTTCCGCCGCACGTTTGGAACTACGCAACAGCGAGTCAGATCCGTCCCAGCTGGATATCTTTATGACCAATGGTGCTACCACGGCGAATGTAACCGACCAGCTGGGTCAGGGCGCCATTGGCGGATTGCGGCGCTACAAGGACGAGGTGTTGAACCCGACCATCAGCGAAGTTGGCCGCCTGGCGATCGTTTTCTCCGAAAGCATGAATGAGCAGCACCGGAAAGGCATGGACCTGAACGGCGATATGGGTGAAAACCTGTTTACGCCTATCGAATACGGGCAGGTGACAGCCAATAGTGGCAACAAAAACCCCACCCTGAGCTCCACCGTTAATTTCTATGATGTTACTGACCTGACCGCCAGTGATTATGAGGTGAAGTTCACCGGTGTGAATGACTTCGTTGTTACCCGGCTGAGTGATGGTCAACGCTTTGATATGTCCGATTTTACAGACATCGCAACCTTGCCCTCAGATCAACAAACACTGCAGCAGGATCGCGTATTCGAGCGGGATGGCAACAAGTTGAAAATCAGCCTGGATGGTATGACCGTGCATCTGGAGGCTTCCAGCAGCGGTTACAGTACCGGTGACAGTTTTCTGGTTCAGCCGACACGTACCGGCGCCCAGTTGATGGATACCGAAATTACCAATCCCAAGCTGTTGGCGCTGGCATCGCCCTTGCGGGCCGAAGCGGCCAGTACCAATAGCGGCAATGCTGAAATCGCTGCCCTTGAGGTGACAAACGCCAAGGATACTTCGGCCCTGCGTTCAGGAAATGTGACGCTGCCGCTGGAGATCGTGTTCAACGCGCCAGCCGCGGGCAGCGATGTGCCGACCTTTACGGTATATGACATGAGTGATCCGGATAACCCGGTCGTATTTGATGACATGGAACAGATTGAATACGCAGAAGGGGAGCCGATTGAACTGGAAGACTACGGCATTACACTGGAAAACCAGCCCAATCCGGGCGATCGATTCACCATAGAGCGCAACGTTGATGGTTACTCTGACAACTCGAACGCTTTGGCCATGTCCAACTTTCAGGATGAGCCATTGGTGAACGGGTTCAGTTACCAGGACACCTATGGCCAGATGTTGGCCAAGGTGGGAACGCAGGCCAGCACATCCGAGATTGCTTACACCTCCAGCAAGGCGGTACTGCAGTCCAGTGAAAGTGCGTTGCAGAGTGTGGCGGGTGTGAACCTGGATGAAGAAGCCGCCAACCTGGTCAAGTTTCAGCAGGCCTATTCCGCGTCTGCTCAGCTGATTTCGGCCTATCAGTCTATTTTTGACAGCCTGATCAGTGCTGTGAGGAGATAAGTATGCGTATCTCAACCGGTCAGATCTTTTTTAATGCCAGCAACAGCATGATGGAGAACCAGTCATCATTGCTGGATATCCAGGACAAGCTGTCCAGCGGCAAGCAGTTTACCCGCCTGGCGGAAGATCCGGTGGGCGCCAGTCAGGTCGTGAGCCTGAAGCGTGAGCTGGCGCAGCTGGAGATGTTCCAGACCAACATAGACGCTTCTCGTCGTCGTTTGGAGCTGGAAGAAACCACACTGGATGACCTGAATACCGCCCAGGATCGCATGCGTGAGCTGGTACTGTATGCGGCTAATGGTACGCTCAGCGATGCAGACCGCACAACGATTTCATACGAGCTGGAAGAGCTGGTTGAATACTCGGCCGGCTTGATGAATACACAGGATGCAAAAGGCGAGTATCTGTTTTCGGGCTCACAGGGCAACGTTCAGACATATGTTGAGCAGGGCGGCCGATATCAGTATCAGGGTGACGGCACCAGCCGGGATATTCAGGTGTCGAGTGCCCTGTATGTTCAGTCTACTGACAACGGCAAGTATCTGTTTGAATCGGTGACCGATGAACCGGGCCTGAAGGCAACCGGCAGCCTGAAAGCGGCGTTGACAGAAGAGTCCGTGCGTATCACCGATGTGGATGCATTTGAAGGTTTCATGCGTGAGACCGGGGATATTCTGGTCGAGGTTGATCAGTATGTGGACAGTGGGTCAGGGTCAACGGTCAGCACCTTCACCCTTAGAGACAGCGCCGGCAATGTAGTGCGGGACGCTAATGATACCCCACAGCAGGGTATTCCTTTTACCACCGGAAACGTGCCGGAAATCAAACTGCCCGGGGCGTTTGTTAACCTTGAGCTAACTGAACCAGCCAGCCCGGCTCCTTCCGCAGTCAGTACCTATGGGGCTGGCAGTGACATGCTGGATACCACAAACGTATCCTCTCAAGCAGACTTTCTGCAACTGATGCGTGAAACCACGGGTGATGTCTCGATCAGTGCGTCGTATGACGAAACCGCGGATGAATATGCCTATGAAGTGACCGACCAGGCTGGCAATGTTCTGGCGTCTGCCACCGGTATCGCTTCGGGCGCACCGACCCAGACCGTGAACCTGGCAGGCCCTCCGGCCGTCAGCTTCGATGTGGATCTTTCATCGGTAACGGATACGTCCACTGCTGCTTTTGCAGTTGATACGCCGGCAACGTCTGAAACCAGGTTGCAGTTTGATCAGCCCCCCACCAATATCCTGAATGCTGTAATGGAAACGGTGGAACTGATGCGCGAACCGGTCGACGGTAAAGCGCTGGCCAAGGCCGAGCTGAGTGAACGGTTTGCCTTGACACTTGATCAGCTGAATCAGTCTCAGGGACGGTTGTCGGAAGCGACTTCCACGCTGGGTGCGCGTGTGAATAAGCTGGATAAGGCTGAACTCAGTAATACGGACTTCAAACTGATGACAGAAGGGACACTGTCGGCGGTGCAGGATCTGGACTATGCGGCAGCCTCAACCGAGCTGGCCAAACGCAGCCTGGCACTTGAAGCCACCTTCTCCAGCTTCAGCAAAATAAAGGACCTGAGCCTGTTCAACTATATTCGCTGATTCAGGGCTCCATTCTAGCGAAAGCGGTCGTAGGCCTTGCGTGCCTTATCGGCCGCTTTCAGTTTTTGGAATGCCTCGCCTGCTTCTTCTTTCTGTTGAGTCAGAATCTGGGTAGCACGCTGCTCAAGAGCCTGTGCTTCAGTCAGCAGGCTGCGACAGCCGACCAGGACGTCGCGGGGGTAAGGCTGCTGGCTTTCCTTATCCAGGGCGGCGACCAGCTGCTCACGCTGGGCTTGTATAGGGGCAATGGCATCCCAGTCTTCCTGCTCACAGCGTTCCACCAGTGTTTTCGTTGCCTGCAAAAGTTCCAGCGCGAGTGCAGTAATGGTGTCCATGGAAAATCCTCATATTTATCTAATGCCGAGTCTGACGTGGCCGATACAAGTATTCAAGCGCAGCAGGTGACAGAAAAAAGTTTTAAAGCTTCTGTCCCTGGGGCCGATACACAAAGTACACGGCGGTAAACGCCCCAGGCTTTGCACTAATTGCATACAGTCGACCAAGTGAAACGGTCGCTATCTGAGGAGATACACTCATGGCAATGGTAATCAACTCCAACATCATGTCGCTGAACGCACAGAACCAGCTGACTAAAACCAACAATGACCTGAACACCGCAATGGAGCGTTTGACCAGCGGTAAGCGCATCAACTCCGCTGCTGACGATGCCGCCGGTCTGGCAATCTCCAACCGCATGACCTCTCAGGTACGTGGTCTGGACCAGGCCGTTCGTAACGCCAACGACGGTATCTCCCTGATCCAGACGGCTGAGGGTGCGCTGGAAGAGTCCACCAACATTCTGCAGCGTATGCGCGAACTGTCCATCCAGTCTGCGAACGGTACCTACTCTGAAGGTAACCGCTCTACACTGAACGCAGAGGTTAAACAGCTGAAAGAAGAGCTGAACCGTATTTCTGAAACCACTTCTTTCAACGGTCAGAAAATTCTGGATGGCTCTCTGGGTAAAGTCGACCTGCAGGTAGGTTCTGAGGCTAATGAAACCATTACCTTTGAAGTGCAGGCGATGGATGCCAAGACTCTTGGCCTGGGATCAACCAGCTCTGATGTTATGGGTGCGGCCAGTACTCTCGTTGCAGATACTACCACATTGACTGCTAACTCTATTGATATTAATGGGCAGTCTATTTTGGCGAC
The DNA here is from genome assembly GCF_017776525.1 of Marinobacterium alkalitolerans. Lineage (GTDB taxonomy): Bacteria > Pseudomonadota > Gammaproteobacteria > Pseudomonadales > Balneatricaceae > Marinobacterium > Marinobacterium alkalitolerans. The sequence goes on along the minus strand of NZ_JACVEW010000009.1, from coordinate 50,326 downwards.
AGGCGAAAGCTGGACTGGGGGTACTGACAACTTCGGTGAGTTGATCGATAAAATCAATACCAATGTGCGTGGAGTTACCGCTGGGACTTATGCGGAGACTACTGCTTCAAGTGTCGGCACAGGTGTGCTGGTAGAGGGTACGGATACACTTACGATCAGCCTTGATAAACTGGATGGTACAACTGCCGCGATTAGTGTGACTGGTACCGAAAACATGGACGAACTCGTCGCTAAACTGAATGAAGAAGGTGGTGGTCTGATTTCTGCCTCAGTTGGTGACGATGGAAAGCTTACTATCAGTGCAGAAAATGTGGCAGGCATTGATATGACTACCAATGGTTCGGACGTTGCCGGGGCCACTGGTACCTTGACAGATGCTGCTGCGTCAATCACCTTGAACTCCGATGATGGCGAGCCGGTACTTGTAGAGAGAGGGTCTGTCGGTGATACGGCGACCTTGGCAGCTTTTGGTTTTCGAGAAAATAATACTTCCGGTGTGATTGAGGGTGCTGCCGGTGATGGTTCGACACTGGCCGCAGGTGATGTGACCATTAACGGAGTGAAGGTTGGTGCGGGTGAGTCCGGTGACCTTCAAGATACAGTCGCTGCCATTAACAAGGTAAGCGGTGAGACTGGCGTTACTGCCAATGCGTTTACGTCTGTTGAAATTGATACTGGTGCTGCGACAGGTGCTTGGGCCGCCGGTGACTTTACAATGAATGGCGTGACAATCACCTCTGGTGCAGATTTGGATGCGCTTGTTACGGCCATCAATGCCGAAACTACAAGTACTGGCATTTCCGCTGCTCAGGATGGGGAATACCTGCGTCTTGAGGGTGATGTTTCTTCGATCACCTTTGGTGATGCCTCCGGTGCTTCTGATAACGGGGCTGCTCTGACTACCATATTGGGTGGTGGTGTTACAGTTGCAGATGCCTCCGGTGGGGTGAAACTGACTTCAGACAGTGGAAGCCCTATTAGTGTTGATGTGAACTCTAATGGCGCTAATGCTACTGGCCTGTTAGACGCTAATACAACTGCTGATGGCAAGTTCGGGGCTGCAGTAAATAGTATTGATATCTCTACTGTGAATGGTGCGCAGAAAGCGATCGGCATCATCGATAATGCCCTTGATACCATCAACTCAACTCGAGGTGACTTGGGTGCGGTGAATAACCGTCTGGACTTTACCATCAACAACCTGTCCAGCATCTCTGAAAACGTATCGGCTGCACGTTCTCGAATCGAGGATGCTGATTTCGCCGCTGAATCTGCAGCGCTGTCACGCTCACAGGTACTGCAGCAGGCCGGTACTTCCATGCTGGCACAGGCCAACGCAGCACCGCAGCAGGTACTGTCACTGCTGCAGTAAGATGGTAAAGAAGGCTAGAATACAGATACTGGTCTTCTTTAATCCGGGCCGCCCCTTCGGGCGGCCCTTTTGAACGAGAGGTAAGGGTATGAGTATCGAAACCTCTGGCGTATCCAACCCGCAAACCGTAGCTGCCAATACGGCATCTTCCCGACAACAGTCTGGGCCTTCATCTACGGGCATGGAGCCAGTCTCGACTGTCAATAACAGCACCAGTGCTTTACAGCAGACCAATACCGCTGAACAGACTGAGCTGTCGATGGACAAGCTGCAGGATGCTGTCGAGAAGATGAATGAACTGATGCAGAGTGGGCGTCGTTCACTGAACTTTTCGGTTGATGATTCCACCGAGAAGGTGGTGATCAAGGTCATGGACCTGGAAACCGATGAAGTTGTGCGACAGATCCCCACGGAAGAAACGCTGAAGTTCGCCGAGTATCTCGAAGGCATGGTGGGCATCATCTTTGATGAAACCGTCTGACGCCTTCATCCCATTCTGATAAGCTGACACCAGCATTATCGGGGAGGTTATATGACCAATATCATTTCGTCATTGGGTGGTGGTTCAGGGATTGATACCCAGAGCCTGGTGTCCCAGCTGACCGAAATCGAACGTGCACCCAGAGAGCAGCGTCTTGATCAGCGTCAAACAGAGCTGGAGTCGCAGATCTCTGCTTACGGAACACTGAAGAGTGCTCTGTCCGAGTTCCAGGGGGTGTTGTCACCGCTTGGAAATGCAGACACCTTCAATGCCCGTTCGGTCGCCTTCCCGGACACTGATGTCATTACCCCAAATTCCCTTGACGCAGGTGCTCAAACGGGCAGCTATCAGATTGAGGTTGAAAGCGTTGCCAGTGCCCAGACGCTGGTAATGGGATCGAACTCAGATCCCAAGGCCGCTTTGGGTAACAGTGGCGAGCTGACCATTCAGTTTGGTGAGTGGGCCTATGATGTGAGTGACAACCCGACCGGCTTTACCGTTAATGGTGACAAGGCAGCACTCAATATCACCGTTGACGCCAGTGACTCCCTGGAAACAATCGCCGACAAAATCAACGACAGCGATTCGGGCATTCAGGCCAGCGTAATGAACGTGGACGGTAACTATCAGCTGATGCTGAGCTCTCCGTCGGGTGCTGACAATGCCATGCAGATTACCGCCTCTGATCCTTCGCTTTCCGATTTTGGTTTCAATATGGGAAACCTTTCCGCCCTTGAAACCCAGCAGGCGAGCGATGCGGTCATGAAGGTAAATGGTCTGACGATTAACCGTCAAACCAATACCATTGATGATGTAATTGACGGCTTTAATTTCACGCTGAACAAGGCCTCTGTGGGCGAGAAGATAAACTTTTCGGTTGATGTGGACAAAGGCGTTGCAGAGCAGGCGGTACGAGATTTTGTCGAAGCCTATAACAGCTTCCTGACCACAGCCAAAAATCTGACCGGTTACAGCAAGGATGAAAACAATAACACCGTTCGCGGCGATCTGGCGACGGATGGTACGGCAAAAGCCCTTGTCAGCCGAGTACGTGAAATGATTGGTAATGAAGTGGATGGTATCGAGTCCGGATTTACGGCATTGACCAATTTGGGTATTCGTACCGAACGTGATGGTTCGCTCTCCATAAGCGAAGAGGAGTTCAGCGCGGCGTTTAGTAATAACTTTGACTTGGTGGGTGAACTGTTTGCCCAGAATACCTCCTCAGAGAACAGTTTCGTTGAAGTTGGTACTGGAACGCGTGTCGGCAATACGGTACCCGGCAGCTATGATGTTGAGATTACGCAGGACCCAAGCAAGGGTGTACTGAGTGGAGCGGATATAGGTACTCTGTTTGATACCCCGCCTTTTGATGCAAGTACTGGTGACTACAGTTTTGATATTTCAGTGAATGGTGTTAAATCCAACACCATTACCCTGAGCGGAAGCTATGCCAACGCAGAAGAGCTGCGCACTGAGATGCAGTCGCTGATTAATGGCGATGAAAACCTGAAGGGTGCCAATGCAAAGGTCGATGTGGGCTTTGATGCGGCGACCGGACAGTTCTCATTTACCTCCCGCGAATATGGTGCCAACTCTAAAGTGTCGCTCAGTAACCAGGGGGCAGACATGGCTACTCTCGGGCTGGATACTGGCAGCGTAACGTCAACAGCTGGGCGAGATGTGGCCGGCACTATCAACGGTGAGCCCGGGTTCGGCGCCGGTGAAGTGTTGTTGCCAGAACTGGGCTCGGACGCCTATGGCTTGAACCTGAGTGTTCGTCCGGGTGCCGCTGCAGAAGGCACTTTCAGTATTGGTTTCTCTCGCGGGCTGGGTGGTGAGCTTAACAACCTGATTGAACGCTTTCTGTCCAAGGATGGCAGTATTGCCAACCGAGAAGAGAATATGGGTAACCAGCTCGACCGTATCGACGACGATCGTGAAGAGCTGGATCGTCGCATGGAGCAATTTGAAGCGCGTATCAGTGCTCAGTTCCTGGCGATGGAAAAAATTGTAACAAGCCTCCAGAGTACAGGCGATTCTTTGGATGGTCTTCTGGACCGACTGCCCTTTACGGCCCAGAGTAAGTAACGCGTCAACTTGACACCTATGTATGGGATGCAAACTGAATGATCAATAAAGCCCTCAACCAGTATAAAAGCGTCGATCTGAACACGGCGGTTGAAGCTGCAAGCCCACACCAGCTGATTAGCATGCTGTTCCGAGGGACTCTTGAGGCGCTGGCCAAGGCAGCCGGTGCCATTGAGCGTAAGGATATCCAGCTGCGTACTCAGCAGATCAACAAGGCCACCGAAATAATCGTTAACCTCAAGGGCAGCCTGAACTTTGAGCAGGGTGGTGAAGTGGCCGAGAACCTGGATAGTCTTTACGACTACATGCTGCGTACTCTGATGCAGGCTAACCGCGAAAATGATGCGACCAAGGTGAAGGAAGTGAGTGAACTGATTGTCACCATTTCCGAAGGCTGGTCACAAATTCCGTCTGAAGAGCACCAGACGACGGCTTATTCGGAAAGCTGAGCACATGAAAAGCCTTGGGCTTGTAACATCTTAAACACATAAAACCGGGCCTATGCCCGGTTTTGTGTATACGCTCCAAGTGTAACAATCCAGAAAGGTGTGACTTTGAACAACTCGGACGATGTGCGTTGGAAGCAGCGTTTTCAAAACTTTTCACGTGCCTTTAGTCTGTTGCGCGAGGCAATGGAGTTGGACCCGGCGGGGCTGAGCCAACTGGAAAAAGAGGGCATTATTCAGCGCTTTGAGTACACCTTTGAACTGGCCTGGAAAGTTTTGAAAGACAGAATGCAGGCTGATGGCCTGATGCTGGATCAGATTTCGCCAAAGGCGGTAGTGCGACAAGCATACAGCAACGGCTATATCGACGATTCAGACGCTTGGCTGGATATGATTGGTGATCGTAACTTGATGAGCCATACCTATGACTTCGCCAAGTTTGAAGCGGTCATCGATACCATTCGTAACCGATATCTCCCGGTGTTGGAAAACCGATATTTCGGCTGGATGGAGGATATGCTTGACGATGCATGAGCCCACGGGAGGTCTTACGGCTGATCAGATGCAGGTTCTACATGATTGTTTTCTAGGCTGTTCTGACATTACACAGGCAGTGCTCTATGGGTCACGTGCCAAGGGGAATTGGCATGACCGCAGTGATGTGGACCTTGCCGTCAAGGGCGAGCAGCTTGACCGGTTCAAGATTGCACGCTTGATGCTCGAAATTGATGACAGCGATTTTCCTTATCCGGTCGATATTCTGCATTACGACACCTTGAACAACCCCAGACTGAAGGAGCATATAGACCGTGTGGGTGTGGTTATTTTCAGCCGCAACTGAGAGCCAGGACAATTCCAGGAGTGTAACCCTCTCTTACTGATGTCAATCTATTGACATATCCTCAGCTTCCAGTACCTTTGACAGAATCCTGACAAACAGGGATTCAACCATGCAAGGACAGAGCCCGTCCCGTGTTTCCGACATACTGATACTGGATGATGACGCCAAACGGCGTGACAGCCTTTGTGCAGTGTTTGAACTGCTTGGGCATCAGTGTCATGTTTTTGACTTCGTGACCTGGTTGCAGCAGGGTAAAACGATACCGCTGGATGCCGTGTCCTTGGTGTTGATCGGCGAGAGCACCTTGCCGATTGCACTCAGCAAGCTGATCACGGATCTGGATCCTTCGCACCGAATCCCCAAATTGCTGTCATGCGAGTGGCCGGAGCTGGAACGCTCCGACTTTGCGCGCTATCGAATCCTGGGGGTTCTGACCCCGCCTTACCGTTATCCACAGGTGATGGACTGGCTGCATCAGTGCTCTGTCCTCAATGAACAGGGAGCTGACACCTGGCAGGACCTGCCCGAAATGCCCGGCTTTGTGGGTCAAAGTCGCCCGGTGCGTGAAATTCGTCAGCTCATCGCCCAGGTTGCGCCACGTGATATCAGTGTGTTGATTACCGGGGAGTCGGGTACCGGCAAGGAGGTTGTGGCGCGCTGTCTGCACGAGCATTCCAGTCGCCGAGAAGGGCCTTTTGTACCGGTGAACTGTGGTGCCATTCCGTCCGAGTTGCTGGAAAGTGAACTGTTTGGCCATGAGAAGGGGGCCTTTACCGGCGCAATTTCCAGTCGACCGGGACGTTTTGAACTGGCCAATGGCGGCACGCTGTTTCTGGACGAGATTGGTGACATGCCGCTGCCGATGCAGGTCAAGCTGTTGCGCGTGTTGCAGGAGAAACAGTTCGAGCGCGTCGGGGGCAGTAAAACGCTGGATGTCGATGTTCGCATTATCGCCGCGACCCACAAAAACCTGGAGCTGATGATTCAGGACGGTCACTTCCGCGAAGATCTCTATTACCGCCTCAATGTCTTTCCCATCGAAATGCCGGCCTTGCGTGAACGGTTGGAAGACTTGCCGTTACTGATCCACAATTTGTGTGAACAGGTCGACGATGATGAAGCCGGGCGTTTGCATTTCCATCCGGCAGCACTGGAGTCACTCAAGCGTCACCCCTGGCCGGGTAACGTGCGTGAGCTGGCCAACCTGGTGGAACGCCTGAGCATCATCCATCCCGGTGGCGTGATCGGCGTCAGTGAGTTGCCGTCAAAGTTTCGACACTTGCCGGAGCCCAACCCGGACCATTATGAATCCGTGGCGGAGCCCCAGCCGGAAGAGGAGCCGGCGCCGATGGATATATTGCGGGCGGTCACGCAGGCGCCCTCGGCTCCTCTGCAAACCGATTTGCCGGCGGAAGGGCTCGACCTGAAAGCCTGGCTGGAAGAGCATGAGCAGCAGCTGATTCGTCAGGCACTTGAAGCGGCCAATCAGGTGGTGTCGCGGGCGGCACGGCTGTTACAGATCCGCCGCACGACACTGGTCGAGAAAATGCGCAAATACGGAATTGAACGTCAGTGACGGAGACAACCGACTCACACACGGAGATTGCGCGGCTGGAAGCCCGTATCGCGGAGCTGGAACAGCAGAATGCTCGGCTGGCGCATGATAATGCCAGCCTGCAGCGGCTGAGACGGCTCGTCAATCGCATGCCCGGTGGTGTGCTGGTCATCGGACAAAACGGGCGTGTTACTGAATATAACCCGGCTGCAGAGGCCCTGCTGGGGGTTGAGCTACAGGACACAACCTGGCTGGAAGTGATTAACGCCTGCTTTGCGCCACGGCCTGACGATGGGCACGAGGTGTCACTTAAAAACGGGCGCCGTGTCAGTCTATCGACCCAGTCACTGGAAGGCGAACCGGGACAGCTGGTATTCCTCACCGATCAGACCCACACGCGTACCCTGCAGGAGCAACTGCACCACTACCAGCGTCTGTCCGAGATGGGCCGCATGATGGCGTCTTTGGCGCATCAGGTGCGCACACCACTGTCAGCCGCTCTCCTGTACGCCAGCCATCTGATGGCGCCAGAGCTGGACGATGAAAAGCGGATCCGCTTTGCCGGCAAGGTGAAGTCCAGGCTTACGCACCTGGAGCAGCAGGTGCGAGACATGCTTATTTTCGCGCGTGGCGAAACCAGACTGGAAGATCGCGTGGACGGCCGCACGCTGATGGCGCGGCTTGAAGATCTGCTGGACCAGCCGCTGACACAATATGATGCCGACTGCGACTGTATCAACGACGCGCCCGATGCGCGCATTCAATGTAACCTCGAAGCGTTGCTCGGCGCAGTACTGAGTCTGGTGAACAATGCGCTGCAGGCCTGTGGCGAGGGAAGCGAGCTCAAGCTTCACTTGAGCGAGCAGGCCGGCCAGCTGCAAATTGATGTGATCGATTCGGGCCCGGGCATGGATGCGGAAACGCTCCAGCGCGCGCAGGAGCCGTTTTATACCACCCGGTCGCATGGAACCGGGCTGGGGCTGGCAATCGCTCAGGTGATGGCGCGAGCACATCATGGCGAATTTGAACTGACATCGAGCCCGGGGCAAGGCACCCGGGCACGTTTCCGATTACCCTTGCTGAAAACTGACGAAGGAGTCTCATGAGCGCGACCGTACTGATCGTTGAAGACGATGTGGATTTGCGAGAAGCGATCGCCGACACCCTTGATCTGGCGGGCATTCGCTACGTGGAAGCCGGCAGCGGGGAAGAGGCACTGGAGCGCCTGCAGGGGCATGCCGTGGATATGGTGGTGTCGGACGTCAATATGCCGGGCATGGATGGCCATGAGCTGTTGGCACATCTGCGTCAGCACCACCCGGCGCTGCCGGTCGCGCTCATTACGGCCTATGGTCAGGTCAGCAAGGCGGTCGATGCGATTCGCAACGGAGCAGTCGATTACCTGATGAAGCCGTTTGAACCGGATCAGCTGATTGCGTTGATCCGCAACCATGCCCAGGGCGTGGTGACTCAGGACGAAGCGGCTCCGGTGGCCGAAGCCCCCGGCAGCCGGCAGCTGCTGCAGCTTGCCCAGCGTGTAGCGGTGACCGACTCCACCGTTTTGATTACCGGTGAATCGGGCACCGGCAAGGAAGTACTGGCCCGGTTTATCCACAGCCATTCCGCGCGCAAGGGCCAGCCGTTTATTGCCATCAACTGCGCCGCTATCCCCGAGAGCATGCTGGAAGCCACCCTGTTCGGGCATGAGAAAGGGGCCTTCACCGGTGCTGTCAGCAGTCAGCCCGGCAAGTTCGAACAGGCCAATGGCGGCACTCTGCTGCTGGATGAGATCAGTGAGATGGATCTGGGGCTTCAGGCCAAGCTGCTGCGCGTGCTGCAGGAGCAGGAAGTGGAGCGCATTGGCGGCCGCAAGGTCATTCCGCTGGATGTGCGTGTGCTGGCGACCAGCAACCGCCGGTTGGAAGACTATGTGGCCGAAGGCAAGTTTCGTGAAGACCTGTATTACCGCCTGAACGTGTTTCCGTTGCAGTGGCAGCCCCTGCGCGAGCGTCGGGAAGATATCGAACCGCTGGCACAGCGTCTGCTGGCGCACCACTGCCGTAAAATGAAACGGGCCGGCGTTCGGCTCGACCCCCAGGCCGCTGCCAGCCTGCAGGCGTATGACTGGCCGGGCAACGTGCGTGAGCTGGATAACGTCATGCAGCGTGCGCTGATCATGCAGACCGGCCAGATGATTCGGGCAGAGGATCTGCATCTGAGCAGCCAGGCGATCCCTCTTTCGGGGGCCGAGATGGCGCCGCCCGCGCCGGCAGCGCCCGAGGAGGCCGAGCCCGACGGACTGTTGGGCAACGACCTCAAGCAGCACGAATACCAGCTGATTGTGGAAGCCTTGCGCGCCACCAACGGCAGCCGTAAGGATGCAGCCGAGAAGCTGGGGATCAGCCCCAGGACACTAAGGTATAAGCTGGCTCGCATGCGTGAAGAGGGAATTGATCTGGAGTCAATGCTCTCAGGTAAGTAAGTATTCGCATACTCCCTGCTCTAAGACTTTTGTTGCTGTTCGAGTAGACCAATGTCTAATTCAGGGGGACGGAGACGCTTCGGTATAACCTTCCCTAGTCAACTCGCATGCGCCGACAATAGCGACTATAACCAAGAGCGGCGTGACCAAGTTATAACAACAATTCGCAAGTTAAGGGCATCACGATGAGTGAAGAAAAAGTCTATCCGGTCGATCCGGCTTTCGCTGCCAAGGCGCATATCGACAGTGACACCTATCAGGCCATGTACGAGCAGTCCGTCAACGACCCCGAAGCCTTCTGGGGTGAGCAGGGCAAGCGCCTGGAATGGTTCAAGCCGTACACCAAGGTCAAGAACACCTCATTTGACCCGCATAACGTCGACATCAAGTGGTTTGAAGACGGTGAGCTGAACGCCTCCTACAACTGTCTGGACCGTCATCTGGAAACCCGCGGTGATCAGGTAGCCATCATCTGGGAAGGCGATGATCCGAGCGAAGATGAGAAAATCACCTACCGTGACCTGCATGCGCGTGTCTGTCGTTTTGCCAACGCACTGAAAGACAAGGGCGTTCAGAAGGGCGACGTGGTCACCCTCTACCTGCCGATGATTCCTGAAGCCGCCGTGGCCATGCTGGCCTGTGCGCGCATCGGTGCGGTTCACTCGATCGTATTCGGCGGCTTCTCGCCGGAAGCACTGGCAGCCCGTATCGAAGGCGCCAACTCCAAGGTTGTGATCACCTCCAACTACTCGCTGCGCGGTGGCAAGGTTGTGCCGCTGAAGGACAATGTCGACAAGGCGCTGGATAACCACGACGCCGGCAAACTGGTCGAAAACGTGTTTGTCGTCAAACGTGTCGAAAAAGACGTGGCCTGGAACGACAGCCGTGACGTCTGGTACGAAGAAGCGGTTGCTGCAGCGTCCGACGACTGCCCGGCCGAGCCGATGAACGCGGAAGCGCCGCTGTTCATCCTCTATACGTCCGGTTCTACCGGTGCACCGAAAGGCCTCAAGCATACCACCGGCGGTTACATGGTGTACGCCGCCATGACGCACCAGTATGTATTCGACTATCACGAAGGCGACATCTACTGGTGCACGGCTGACGTGGGCTGGGTAACCGGTCACAGCTATATCGTGTACGGACCGCTGGCCAACGGCGCGACCACGCTGATGTTTGAAGGTGTGCCGAGCTACCCGGACAACAGCCGCTTCGGTCGCGTGATCGAGAAGCACAAGGTCAACCAGTTCTACACCGCACCGACGGCCATCCGTGCACTGATGCAGCAGGGTGAAGACGTGATGGGCGATTCCGACCTGTCCAGCCTGAAGCTGCTGGGCTCTGTGGGCGAGCCGATCAACCCGGAAGCCTGGGAGTGGTACCACCGCATCATCGGCAAGGGTAACTGCCCGATCGTGGATACCTGGTGGCAGACCGAAACCGGCGGCATCATGATTGTGCCGCTGCCGGGTGCGACTGACGCCAAGCCGGGTTCTGCAAGCCGTCCGTTCTTCGGTGTACAGCCTGCATTGCTGGACAACGAAGGCAACGAGCTGGAAGGTGCCGCCGAAGGCAACCTGGTGATCAAGGACTCCTGGCCCGGCCAGAGCCGCTCCATCTGGGGTGACCATGATCGCTTCACTCAGACCTACTTCTCCAGCTTCAAGGGCGTTTACACCACCGGTGACGGTGCTCGCCGTGATGAAGATGGCTACTACTGGATCACAGGCCGTGTGGATGACGTCATCAACGTATCCGGTCACCGCATGGGTACCGCTGAAGTGGAATCCGCACTGGTTGCGCACCCGGCTGTGGCAGAAGCGGCGGTCGTCGGTTACCCGCACGACCTGAAAGGTCAGGGCATCTACGTGTACGTGACCCTGCAGAGCGGCTATGAGCAGTCTGATGAGCTGATGAAAGAGCTGCGCAACTGGGTTCGCTCCGAGATCGGCCCGATCGCGTCTCCGGACCTGATCCAGTTCGCCCCGGGCATGCCGAAAACCCGTTCCGGCAAGATCATGCGCCGTATCCTGCGCAAGATCGCGGAAGACGATTACGGTTCGCTGGGTGACACTTCTACCCTGGCCGATCCGACCGTTGTGGATGATCTGATCGAGAACCGCATGAACCGCAAGGGCTAAGATGTAAGTCCTGAGCGAAAGGAAACGCCCGCTGCCTGCAGCGGGCGTTTTTGTTTGTGTCCAATATCACCGACAAAGGTCGCAGTATGCGGCGCGATGGTTTGATAAGTGGTATCATGCTGTCCCGGAAAAGGCCGGCTCCGTTTGGCGGGGCGGTGGCGCTCTCCATTTCAAAGTACCTGGGAGAATGATGCATGCAACTGGCACACAAGATCATAATCGCTGATGACCATCCTCTTTTCCGCGCGGCGCTGCGTCAGGCCGTTACTCAGGCGGTCCCGGGTATCGATATCGTTGAAGCCGATACCCTGGCCGGAGTGCAGGAAGCGGTCGAGCAGCATGCTGATGCCGATCTGGTGTTGCTGGACATTCACATGCCGGGCACGCACGGTTTCTCCGGCCTGGTCTTCCTGCGAGGTCAGCACCCCGGTGTACCGGTGGTGGTGGTATCGGGCAGTGAAGAGCCGCATGTGATGAAGCGCGCCATCGACTATGGTGCCTCAGGCTTTATTCCCAAATCGGCTCCGCTGGAGACCATCTCTGAAGCGATCACAGCGGTACTGGAAGGCGAAGAATGGCTGCCTCAGGAGCTGACCGACAACATGGATGATGTCAGTGAAGAGGATCAGAAGTTTGCCGCAGCACTGGCATCACTGACCCCACAGCAGTTCCGTGTTCTGACCATGCTGACCGAAGGTCTGTTAAACAAGCAGATCGCCTATGAACTCAGCGTGTCTGAAGCCACCATCAAGGCCCATGTCACCGCCATTCTGCGCAAGCTGGGCGTACACAGCCGTACTCAGGCGGTGATCGCCGCACAGCGGCTGGGTGTCGAGCCTCCCAAAACTGAAGTCTGAAACGACTCTTCGGCTGCAGAGCAGCCTCCCGCAATACTCTGAAGTAACGATCAAGGCGCTTGCCACAGGCTTGTGAGAGGCCAGTGGCAAGCTTGCTGTGGGCGTGCATTCCGTGCGCGAGAGCGAGCTTCTACGCCTACTCCCGCCCGGCTTTCAGGTTGGCCATGATCTTGTTGATCATGGCTCTGAGAGCGGCAGGCTTGACCGGCTTGGTCAGCAGCTGAGCACCGGCGGCGTTGATCTCATCCCGAACCTCATCGGTGCGGTCGGCGGTAATGACAATGGCAGGGCTGAAGTACTCACCGGCCGCTTCACCTTCTTGCAGTGTGGCCAGCGCCTTGAGGGCCATGATTCCGGTATCGGTTTCGCCCAGATGGTAATCCGCCAGCACGATGTCCGGCACCCAGCCTTCAGTGGCAAGCGTGTCCAGTGCTTCGTCTGCTGACAGTGCGACCGCGACTTCACATGACCAGCCCTTCAACAATGCGCTCATGCCCTCAAGAATCTTCGGTTCGTTGTCGATCACCAGCACGCGTACGCCGTTGAGGCCCTTGCTGCGAATCCAGCCTCGTTTCTCGGGGCGTGATTTCTGGGCCAGGGCCGGGTCACCCAGTGGCAGGGTAATGCTGAACACCGTGCCGCGCCCGGGCCAGGAGCGCACATTCAGCTGGTGTCCCAGCATGCGGGCGATACGGTCGGTAATGGCAAGCCCGAGCCCAAGGCCTTTCACCTGACTGTGCTTGGGGTTGTCGATCCGTTTGAACTCTTCAAACACCTCACGCAGCTTGTCCTCGGGGATACCCACACCGGTGTCCCAGACCTCCAGCCTCAGCTGGCGACCGACGCGGCGGGCACCGAGCAGCACCCGGCCCTTGTCGGTGTAACGCATGGCGTTGGAAAGGAAGTTCTGCATGATACGGCGCAGCAGCTGCTGATCCGAGTGCACCACCTGCTTGCAGCTGACCGTATCAAACCCGAGCCCCTTTTCCTGCGCCAAGGCACTGAACTCCGTATTCAGGGCCTGGAACAGTCCTTCCAGTGAGAAGTGTGTCAGCGCAGGTTCGAGTGCACCGGCATCCAGTTTGGAGATATCCAGAATCGCGGTGATCAGCTCCTCGGCAGCCTTGAGAGAGCCATCCAGGTTCTCCACCAGCTGGCGGGTTTCGACGCCATGGCTCTGCTGGGCCAGCGCGGAGGTGAACAGGCGCGCGGCATTCAGCGGCTGCAGCAGGTCGTGGCTGGCTGCGGCCAGGAAGCGGGTCTTGCCAAAGTTGGCGGCCTCGGCATCAGACTTGGCCTGGCGCAGCTCATCCTCCATCAGGGCGCGGATGGTGTTCTCCTTGCGCAGCTCCTTGTTCACGACGGAGAGGGCGTGGGTACGCTCACGGACACGCTGTTCCAGGTTTTCGTTGGTTTCCTGCAGCGCCTGCTCCGCCTTGCGGCGCTCGGTGATGTCCTGGTAGAGCGTGAAGTAACCCAGCACATCGCCGTATTCGCCAATATGGGGGATATAGGTGACTTCGGCATAGCGCAGGCTGCCGTCACGGGTGGGCAGCCGCGTTTCAAAGCGCTGGCGCTCACCGCGCAGTACACCGTCAATATATTGACGACGGTGCAGATACTCTTCTTCCGGCAGGGCTTCCAGCGCCGAGACACCGGCAATGTTGTGCCGGTCAAGACCGAAGGCATCGGCATAGGCCTTGTTGATAAACAGGAAGCGCTTGTCCGGATCAAGGTAGCCGATCAGCACGGGCACATTGTCAGTATAGATGCGGATATTGTGTTCGCTCTCACGCAGCGCTTCTTCGATCCGCTTGTGCTCGGTGATATCCATGTAGGTGTTGACGTAGCCGCCGTTGGGCATGGGGTTGCCACGGACTTCAAGCACCGTGCCGTCGGGGCGGAAACGCTCGTAGGAGTGCGGTGCGCCGGAACTGATGGTGTCCAGTCGCATGCGCACCTGCTGCTCCACATCCCCCAGGCCGTACTCACCCTTGATCGCGTTATAGCGGAACACCTCCTCGATCGGGCGACCAACACAGATCAGGCCTTCCGGGTAGTTGAACATTTCGACATAACGCTGGTTCCAGGCCACCAGACGCATCTGCTGGTCGACCACGCTGATCCCCAGACTGATGTTTTCAATCGTGGACTGGAGCAGGGAGCGGTTGAAACGCAGGGCCTGTGACGCCTCGTCCACAATAGTCACCACATCGCCGATCTCCATCTCCTTGCCCCTGAGGGTGGAGTCCATCACGATGCGGGCAGACGAGGCACCAATGGCACCGGCCAGCAGGCGTTCGGTGTACTGGATCAACTCCGGCGTCGCTTTTTCCGCCGCCATGGGCGGGCCTTCGCCGCGGTGCTGACCAAAGGTGGCGAAGGCCTGACGGGTGCGGCTCATGCCGAGGAAGCGCTCACTCAGCATTTGCAGATCACCCACCGTAACCTGTCCCAGGTGGCGCGAGGGGTCGGTAATGCCCTTGGCCGCGATGTTGACAAACGCACTGGCCTGAATGCGATCCACCAGGCGGGCATTGGCCATCCGGGAGACGAGAATAAACAGCAGGCAGTTGACGCCCAGACTCCAGACAACTCCGTGCGTGAGCGGGTCCATGCCTTCCATGCCCAGCAGGCTGGTAGGGCTGAGCCAGCCGTCGGTGCCGCTCAGCTGAGGCAGCCACTCAATGGGGATCAGGCGGGCCGAGTTGAGCGTGGGCAGTACCAAGGTGTAGAGCCACAGCAGGAAGCCGGCACTGAGCCCGGCCAGCACGCCGTGACGGGTGCCGCCTTTCCAGTAGATGCCACCCAGAATGGCCGGCAGAAACTGGATTGCGGCCACGAAGGCCAGCAGGCCGAAAGAGGCCAGAGGCCCCTGTTCACCGAGAATGCGGTAGTAGAAATAGCCCATCAGCAGCAGGCAGATGATGGTGATGCGACGTACCCGCAGCAGCAGTGCACCCAGATCTTTGGAGCGGGACAGGTGCAGCCAGGAGATACGGAACAGGAGCGGCATGATGATGTCGTTGCATACCATGGTGGCCAGCGTGATGCTGGCCACGATTACCATGCTGGTCGCCGCCGAAAGGCCACCGATAAAGGCCAGTGTGGCCAGGTTTTCCGACCCTGTTGCCAGTGGCAACATGAGAACGTAGGTGTCGGCATCCACCCCGGTATTGCTGAAGTAGTTGATACCGCCTGTTGCGATCGGCAGTACAAACAGGGCCATCAAAAGCAGATAGGTGGGAAACAGCCAGCGGGCGACAAACAGGTTCCGCTGGCGGGTATTTTCCACAATGCTGACGTGGAACTGGCGAGGCAGGCAGATGGCTGCGGCACAGGCGAGCACGATTTCGGTCAGAAAGCCCCCGCTCAATGGAGCGTCGAAGTTCTCATTGTGCCTGAGCTGATCCTGTACACGTTCGATCACCTCGTCGACGCCATCAAACAGCCCGAACACCACGAACAGACCCACGCCGACAAAGGCGGTGAGTTTTACCAGTGATTCAAAGGCCACCGCCAGCACCAGCCCTTCGTGATGCTCGGTCGCATCGATATGACGAGTCCCGAACAGGATCGCAAACACCGCCATCAAAAGCGCCACGAACAGGGCGGTATCGCTGCCCTTGCTCATCGCCTCGGTCGCTCCGGGCGCCAGTGCGTTGTAACTGATCGCCACGGCCTTGAGCTGCAGTGCGATGTAGGGAATGGTGCCCATCACGGCGATCACCGTGACCAGCACCGCCAGGCTCTGGCTTTTGCCGTAGCGCGAGGAGATAAAGTCGGAAATGGTGGTAATGTTCTGTTGCTTGCTGACCAGAAAGATCTTTTCGATCACCCGGATCGCCAGCAGAAAGACGATCACCGGGCCCAGATAGGTCGCCAGAAATTCCCAGCCGGTGGAGGCGGCGCGACCCACGGCGCCGTAAAAGGTCCAGCTTGAGCAGTACACTGCCAGTGAGAGCGAGTACACCACCGGGTTTCCTGCCCACTGCTTGCCGGCACTGCTTTTGTCACCAAAATAGGCGATGGCAAACAGCAGGCCGAGGTATGCCAGTGAAATCAGGATGATGGACCAGCCGGATAACATGATGCGTCTCTCATACAGGGTCTTGGGGATGCTGACAGAGTGTACCCCTGTTCAGGGCATCAACCCAACCTGCAACTTTGGTCGAAAGCGGGCCTCGGGAGCGGTGAATCTTACTTGACTATTGTATTACATGAGCTGGGTCATGTTTTTGACGCTTGATCGTAACTTGCTGATTAATTTGGATTATTCTGGTTTTGGCGACTAAGCCCCATTGGCTGTTCTACTAAAGTCGGGGCTTTTCTTGCTTCACGTCTTTATGCAAGATCAAGGCGTATCTTCCCGGCTCCAATAACAAGAAAACGGAGAAACACCATGGCAGATGATAAATCCAAAGCTGCTCAATACTGGTCGACGAACCTTCGTCTGATCCTGGGTAGCCTGGTCGTCTGGGCCTTTGTGTCCTACGGCTGCGGCATCCTGTTCCGTCCCCTGCTGTCCGGCATCTCTGTCGGCGGTACTGACCTTGGGTTCTGGTTCGCTCAACAGGGCTCAATTCTGACCTTTATCGGGATCATCTTCTTCTATGCATGGCGTATGAACAAGCTCGATAAAGAGATGGGACTGGAGGAGTAATTCGATGGATCAGTTTTATATCAACCTGCTGTTCGTAGGGGCGTCCTTCGCACTCTACTTCGGCATTGCAATCTGGGCCCGTGCGGGTTCCACCAAAGAGTTCTACGTAGCAGGCGGGGGTGTACACCCGGTTGCTAACGGTATGGCAACGGCTGCTGACTGGATGTCTGCGGCTTCCTTCATTTCCATGGCGGGTCTGATTGCCGCCGGTGGTTATGCAAACTCTACCTTCCTGATGGGCTGGACCGGTGGTTACGTGCTGCTGGCGATGCTGCTGGCACCTTACCTGCGCAAGTTCGGCAAGTTCACCGTGCCTGACTTCATCGGTGACCGTTTCTACAGCAAGCCGGCACGTCTGGTCGCTGTAGCCTGTCTGATCGTTGCGTCTACTACCTACGTTATCGGCCAGATGGCGGGTGCCGGTATCGCCTTCTCCCGCTTCCTGGAAGTGGACAAGGACACCGGTCTGATCATCGCGTCCGTCGTTGTATTCTTCTATGCCGTACTGGGTGGCATGAAGGGTATCACCTACACTCAGGTGGCGCAGTACTGCGTACTGATCGTGGCGTACACTATTCCGGCCATCTTCATCTCTCTGGAGCTGACCGGTAACCCGATTCCGGCACTGGGCCTGTTCGGTGATCACACTGCTTCCGGCATGCCGCTGCTGGCCAAGCTGGACCAGGTGGTTCAGGAGCTGGGCTTTGCTGCCTACACGGCTGACGTGCCCAACAAGCTGAACATGGTACTATTCACTCTGACCCTGATGATCGGTACTGCGGGTCTGCCGCACGTTATCATCCGCTTCTTCACCGTACCGAAGGTAGCTGATGCGCGCTGGTCTGCCGGCTGGGCTCTGATCTTCATCGCGCTGCTGTACCTGACTGCTCCGGCGGTTGCGTCCATGGCTCGCATGAACCTGATCGACACCGTGTACCCGAACGGTACTGATGCACCGTCGATTCAGATTGATGAGCGTCCGGAGTGGATGAGAACCTGGGAAGAGACCCAGCTGATCACCATCGAAGACAAGAACAACGACGGCCGTATCCAGTTCTACAACGACAAGGCGGATATGTCTGACAAGGGCTGGGAAGGCAACGAGCTGACCTACAACCGCGACATTCTGGTACTGGCGAACCCTGAAATCGCACAGCTGCCGGGTTGGGTTATCGGTCTGATCGCTGCTGGTGGTCTGGCTGCAGCGCTGTCGACTGCGGCAGGTCTGTTGCTGGCGATCTCCTCTGCGGTAAGTCACGACTTGATCAAGAATGCGATCAATCCGGACATCAGTGAGAAAGGCGAGTTGATGGCGGCCCGAGCCTCCATGACTGTTGCCATCATCATTGCAACCTATCTGGGTATGAACCCGCCAGGCTTCGCGGCACAGGTGGTAGCACTGGCATTCGGTATCGCGGCAGCTTCCATCTTCCCGGTACTGATGATGGGTATCTTCTCCAAGCGCATCAACAACAAGGGTGCGGTTGCGGGCATGCTGTCCGGTCTGGTGATCACCCTCGTGTACATCTTCATGTACAAGGGCTGGTTCTTCATCCCGGGCACTGCAAACCTGCCTGACAATGTGGATAACTGGATCCTGGGTATCTCGCCGCTGTCCTTCGGTGCCATCGGTGCGATCATCAACTTCATCGTGGCCTTCGTAGTCTCCAATGCGACTGAAGAGCCGCCGGTTGAAATTCAGGAACTGGTTGAAAGCGTGCGTTACCCGAAAGGTGCTGGCGCTGCTCAGGACCACTAAGTCATAATGCATCAACAGACAGTTATCACTGTCGCATGTTGAACCTCCTCGGGCTTCCAACTGGAAGCCCGACTTTTTTCAGGAAGCAGAAGTATGGTCTGGAATCTGGTCGCTACTGTCTTTGCCGGACTCGGGGCTGCGGGGATCGCCATGATCCTGCGTACCCTGACGCGCAAGAAGTTGCCCAAGTGGATAGTGCCGGCTGCCGCCGGTTTGGGAATGCTGGGGTATTCGATCTACAACGAATACAACTGGTTTGAATTCAAAACGTCACAGCTGCCCGAGGGCTCCGTGGTGGTCTCGTCGGAAAAAAGCAGCATGATCTGGCGTCCCTGGACCTTTGCCTTCCCGATGACCGATACTTTCACCGTTCTGGACACCAACAGTCTGACGCACCAGGTGACGGAAGCCGGAACCCTGGCGCAGTTTGTGCTCTACAACTTTGAGCGCAGCTATACGGACCATGTCCAGCATTCCGCTCACTTGATGAACTGTGACAAAGGTGAAATGGTTCAGCTGGATGAGGCGCGCAATATGGTGCCGGGCAGCCTTGAACAGGTCGAGAAGAGTGCTCCCCTGATGGCGCGTGTTTGCCGCTGATTCACACCTGAAAATTCATGCTCAATGCTCCGACTAAAGTCGGGGCATATTTAGCCAGCCCTGTTTGTTAGATTCAAAGTGAATTTCACCGTGAATAACAAGAACAGGATGGTGTCATGTCTACTCAATCTGATCGCGCACGTGCCTATTGGCGCGAAAACCTGCGCATCATCTTCACCTACATGGTGGTCTGGTTCGTCGTCTCCTACGGTTGCGGCATCCTCTTCGTTGATGCACTGGACCAGATTCAGTTTTTTGGTTTTCCGCTTGGCTTCTGGTTTGCTCAGCAGGGCGCAATCTACGTCTTCATCGGCCTCATTTGGGCATATGTGTTCAGCATGAACCGCCTGGATGAAAAGTATGACGTCCATGAGTAACGATCACCAAGTCAAGGAAGCCGAGTGATGAGTCTTGATCTGCTGACCTACATGTTCATCGGTGGCTCTTTTGCCCTTTATATCGGCATTGCCATCTGGGCCCGAGCCGGGTCAACCAAGGAGTTCTACGTGGCAGGCGGCGGTGTGCCGCCAGTGGCCAACGGGATGGCAACCGCGGCAGACTGGATGTCGGCAGCCTCCTTTATCTCGCTGGCCGGTATCGTCTCCTTCATCGGTCGTGACGGGGCCGCCTACCTGATGGGCTGGACCGGTGGCTATGTGCTGCTGGCCATGCTGCTGGCCCCCTATCTGCGCAAATTCGGCAAGTTCACGGTGCCTGATTTTGTGGGTGATCGCTATTACTCCAGCACGGCCCGCACCATTGCGGTGATCTGTACCATCGTGATTTCGTTTACCTATGTGGCCGGCCAGATGCGTGGCGTCGGCATCGTGTTCTCTCGCTATCTGCACGTGGATATCAACACGGGCGTCATCGTGGGTATGGTGATCGTCTTCTTCTATGCCGTGCTGGGTGGCATGAAAGGCATTACCTACACTCAGGTAGCGCAGTATTGCGTACTGATCATGGCGTTCATGGTACCGGCATTCTTCCTCTCCATGCAGGTCACCGGGCACTTCCTGCCGCAAACCGGACTGGGAGCAACTCTGGATACCGGCAAGTCGGTGCTGGCGACGTTGAATGACCTGTCGGTTGAACTCGGATTTGATCAGTACACCCAGGGGAACAAGAGCACCATCGACATGTTCTTCATGACGGCCGCTCTCATGTGTGGCACCGCAGGCCTGCCGCATGTGATCGTGCGCTTTTTCACGGTGCCACGGGTCAAGGATGCGCGCATCTCGGCCGGCTGGGCGCTGATCTTCATTGCCATTCTCTACACCACCGTACCGGCGGTCGCCGGCTTCGGGCGCGTCAATCTGATTGAAACCATCAACGGACCGGATAATGCGGGGGTGGAATATACCCAGATGCCGTCCTGGTTCAAGAACTGGGAGTCTTCCGGTCTGATTGGCTGGGCTGACAAGAACGGTGATGGCAAGGTGCAGTATCTGGCCGGCAGTGCCTTTGAGGGCGGCAAGCCCGAGTTTCTGGATCAGCGGGGTGAATATGGACAGCGCCTGACCGGCAATGCCTCCGTCAGTGCCAACGAAGTCTACGTGGACCGTGACATCATGGTGCTGGCCAACCCGGAAATTGCCAACCTGCCTGACTGGGTCATTGCGCTGGTGGCGGCAGGTGCGGTGGCTGCTGCGCTCTCGACGGCAGCGGGTCTGCTGCTGGTGATCTCCACGTCGATATCACACGATCTGATGAAAAAAACCATCAACCCCAATATTACCGATCAGCAGGAGCTGACCTACGCCCGTCTGGCTGCGATTGTGGCGATTATCATTGCTGGCTACTT
Source organism: Marinobacterium alkalitolerans (assembly GCF_017776525.1). GTDB lineage: Bacteria > Pseudomonadota > Gammaproteobacteria > Pseudomonadales > Balneatricaceae > Marinobacterium > Marinobacterium alkalitolerans. The sequence continues at coordinate 29,234 of NZ_JACVEW010000009.1, read as the reverse complement.
TGGCATTAACCCGCCCGGGTTTGTGGCTCAGGTGGTGGCGCTGGCGTTTGGTCTGGCCGCATCATCCGTGTTCCCGGCCATTATCCTGGGAATCTTCAGCACCCGCATGAACACCCAGGGGGCTGTCAGCGGGATGCTGGTGGGACTGAGTGTCACCATCGCCTACATCGTCTACTTCAAGTTCATGGGCGGTACGCCGGATCAGCTGCTGTTCGGTATTTCGCCGGAAGGTTTTGGTACGGTCGGCATGCTGCTGAATTTCACGGTGGCGCTGCTGGTGTCCGCGATGACGCCCGAGCCGCCGGCCGAGATCCAAACCATAATCGAGGATATTCGTATTCCGCGTGGTGCCGGTGAGGCACATACACACTGAGGCGTTATCCGGCCGGGAGGGCAAACCCTCTCGGCTTACCCCCTGACTCTGGTACGTGATGAGGAGAAGCGGATGCCTGATGCGTTCAATATGGACAACATACCATTCAGCCTGCTGAATGAAGAGGAGCGGAACCTGCTGGCCTCCCACCTGGATATTGGTTATTACCAAAAGGGTGAGAACGTCATCACGGCCGGGGAAAAGCCCGAAGGGCTGTTCATCATTCTCAAGGGCCGTGTGAGCGAGAGCGAAGCGGCAGACGAAGAGGATGAAAACGGCAGTCAGCATATCTTCGTGCACTACGAGGATGAGGACTACTTCGGTGGCTGGTCGGCGGTGCGCGGCTCGGCGATCCACAACTTCGTGGCGGAGGAGGAAACCATCTGCCACGTACTGCCCACTCGCACGCTACTGGATCTGATCGCCAGCAACCCCCAGTTTGCGGATTACTTCCAGCAGAACCTGGCCGTCAAGCGTGAAATCGTGGCTCAGCACGGCGGCACTCAGGACATGGCCGAGTTCATGCTGGCCAAGATTACCGATGCAACGGTCCGTGAGCCGCTGGTGGTCGAGCAGGGTACCAGTATCAAACAGGCCACGGAGTTGATGCGTCAGCGCAAGGCGGACTGTGTCCTCGCCCGCCGAGGTGGCCGTTACGGCATGGTGACCGGTACCGACCTGCTGGATGCGGTGGTGATTAACGAGAAGTCACTGGACACCGATATCATCGACATTGCCAGCTTCAGGCTGATTACCATTGACCACGAAGACTATCTGTTCAACGCGCTGGTCATGATGACCCAACAGCAGATCGAGCGTGTGGTGGTGATGGATGGCCAATCCATGGTGGGCGTGGTAGAGCTGACCGATGTGCTCAGCTACTTCTCCAGCCATTCCCATGTGATCGGTCTGCGTATTGAGCGTGCCGCTACCATCGACCAGTTGCGAGAAGCGGCTCAGGGGCTGAATGACCTGATCAAGGCCCTGATCTCAACCGGGGTCAAAATTCGCTTCACCATGGACCTGCTTGCCGCCATGAACGGCCGCATTATCTCCAAGCTGTTTGATCTGATCATTCCGGCCGACATGCAGCCACATGTCTGTCTGATCGTGATGGGTTCCGAAGGGCGTGGCGAACAGATCATGAAAACCGACCAGGACAACGCCCTGATCTACCGTGAAAATCTGGTCTGGCCGGAGATGCAGGAAACCATGAACCGGTTCAGCGAAAACCTGATCTCTTTTGGCTTCCCGCCCTGTCCGGGCAAGATCATGGTATCCAACCCCGAGTGGGTGAATTCGGTGGGTGACTGGACCCAGCACCTCAGCGACTGGGCCGATACCTGCGAAGGGAATGCGCAGATGAACCTGGCCATCGCCGTCGATGCCAAGCCTGTGGCCGGCAATGAAGCGCTGTTCAAGGTGGCGCGCAACTGGTTCCTGCGCCATCTGCGCAACAACGATGTGTTTTTCTCGCACTTCGCCCGTGCCGCCGTGGAGTTCGATACCCCGCTCACGTTCTTTGGCAACCTGAAAGACAAGGGACAGCTGGATATCAAGAAGGGGGGCATTTTCCCCATTGTTCACGGTGTCAGAACCATGGCGCTGGAACATCGCATTCTGAAAACCAACACCTTCCAGCGCATTGAAACACTGGTCGAGCAGGGCGTGATGCAGTCACAACATGGCAGTGACCTGACAGAAGCGCTGGCACTGTTCATACAGTTGCGTCTGCGTCAGCAGATCAAACGGGCAGAGGAGAGCCAGGAAGGGCAGGACCCCACTCCCAACCAGATCGACCTGCAGCAGTTGAACAAGCTTGAGCGAGAGCTGTTGCGTGATGCCCTGCACGTGGTGAAGGGCTTCAAGAAACACCTGGCCACCCGCTACCACCTTGGAGGCTGACACCGATGATCATACCGCGCACGATAAGGCGCTATAAGGAAAGGAGAGAACACCGTGAAGGCCCCTGGGCCGAGCTGTTTGAGCCCTACAAGGGTGATGAAGTGGTGTCACTGGACTGTGAAACCACCAGTCTGGACGTGAAAAAAGCCGAGATTCTGTCGATCGGTGCCGTCAAGATCAAGGGGCGCAAGGTGATCACCAGTGACCGGCTGGACATCAAGCTCAAGCCGCCCGCCAGCCTTAGTGGCGACTCGATCAAGATACACAAGCTGCGTGCGAGTGATCTGGCCGACGGTATCGAGCTGGAGGAGGCGCTGCCGAAAGTGCTGGAGTTTGTGGGCAACCGGCCAATCCTGGGGTACTACGTCAACTTTGACGTGCGCATGCTGGACAAGTTTCTGCGCCCGGAGTTTGGTTTCGGACTGCCCAACAAGGCGATCGAGCTGTCCCACGTTTACCACGACATCATCAAGTGGAAACATGTAGGCGGCGAGGTCGATCTGCGTTTCGATACCATCGCCGGCAAGCTGGATATCCCCATTCTTCAGCGGCATACTGCGCTGGGCGATGCCATTACCGTTGCGTTGATGTATGTGCGCCTGAAGTACGGTGAAACGCCCAGGAATATCTACTGAGCGGCAAAGTGTGTATCATGGGTGCAAGCGGGCCATCTGGCCCGTTTTTTGCTTCTATGCACTAGGCATGTTTTTTTATTGGCAAATCGTCAATGAATTGTCAGTTTGCGGGCCCGCCATCTTGATGAGGTCAGGGCAAGCTCTATAATGTCAAAATATTGCCGCACAGGAGAGGTATAGCATGGTCGAACGTGCTGATATCAACAGCTTGCTGTCGCAGATGCGGTCGATCCGCCAGGAGATGCATCAACAGGTGGCACCGGTTCAGGCCCCAACCCTGAACAACGAAGTCCACGGCATCAGCAAGACCGACAGCAGCGGTTTTGCCGACCTGTTGAAAAGTGCAGTGGATAAAGTGAATGAACACCAGTCAGAAGCGTCAAGGTTACGTACCGCCTACGAGCAGGGCGACCCGTCTGTCGATCTGCCGCAGGTGATGATTCAGGCTCAAAAGGCCTCGGTTTCTTTTCAGGCCATGACACAGGTGCGCAACCGTCTGGTCACGGCGTATGAAGATGTAATGAAAATGCCGATCTAATCTAAATCGGTGTCGGTCAGGATTGAATGGATAATACGTCAGCACAACTAAGCGGCAAGGGCAGCTTGATGACCGGCTTCAACAGCCTGGGCATCCTGCGGCAGCTCGGGTTGATGATCGGTCTGGCAGCCAGCATTGCCATCGGCTTTGCCGTGGTTCTCTGGTCGCAGAAGCCGGACTATCGTGTGCTGTTTTCCAACCTGAACTTTGCTGACGCCAACGAGGTCATCGAGCAACTCAAGCTCTACAGTGTCCCCTACAAGTTTGATGCAGACGGCCGGGCCATTCTTGTGCCTGAAGAGCATGTGCATCAGGCGCGGCTGAAGCTGGCATCGGAAGGCTTTACCGCTGACAAGACGGTCGGGTTCGAGCTGCTGGAAAAGGAGCAGGGGCTGGGCACCAGCCAGTTCATGGAGAACGCACGCTTCCGGCGTGGCCTGGAGGGCGAGCTGGCGCGAACCATCAGCAGCCTGCTGGCGGTCAGGTCGGCCCGCGTTCATCTGGCCCTGCCGAAAGAATCCGTCTTCGTACGTGACCAGCGCAAGCCGCGTGCTTCCGTGTTTATCGAAATGTTTTCGGGCCGTTCGCTGGCGCGCGATCAGGTGGCCGCTATTGCCAATCTGGTGGCGTCCAGTATCCCGGAACTGGCGGTTGAAGATGTCACGGTGGTGGACCAGAAGGGTCGACTGCTCAACACCCGTGACCAGGATGAAGATGTGGTCCTGGCCGCCAAGCAGCTTGAGTACACCCGCAAGGTTGAACAGACGCTGGTCAACCGCGTGAACAGCATCCTTCAGCCTGTCGTCGGGCTTGGCAACTTCCGCGCCGAAGTCTCCACCGATATCGATTTCACCCAGGTCGAGCAGGCGGATGAAATCTACAACCCGGACCTGCCAGCCCTGCGCAGTGAGAAAACACTGGAAGAGAAGCGTGCTTCCGGTACTCAGGCACGTGGTGTGCCGGGCGCACTGACCAACCAGCCGCCGGGGCCGAACGAGGTGCCCGAACAGATCGAACCCGGCACCGTAGGGGCTGCCAATGCCGCCGGCTCTGTCGCGGGCAACGGTTCCAGCCGCGAACAGGCCGTGCGCAACTATGAACTGGACCGAACCCTCAGCTATACCCGCCATCAAACCGGCGTGATCAAGCGCCTGAGTGTGGCCGTGGTCGTGGATGATCTGGTCACCACGAATGCGGAGAGCGGCGAACAGGAGCGGATGGCCTGGACTGAAAACGAGCTTCAGCGCCTGCAGACACTGGTGCGCAATGCCGTGGGCTATTCGGCTGCCCGGGGCGACAGTGTGACCGTGGTGAACTCTCCCTTTGTGCCGGATGAGCCGGTGAGCATGGAAGATCCCGCCTTTTGGGAGCAGGACTGGTTCTGGGATGTGATCAAGCAGGTGATGGCTGCACTGTTCGTGCTGATCCTGATCTTTTTCGTGCTGCGACCGATTCTGCGCAGCCTTGCAGATGCAGGCAAAACCAGGGAAGTGGCCACCCTTGGGCCGGCAGGAGAGATCTCGGCTGACCTTGAAGGGCTGGAAGGATCGGACGTAGCCGAGGACAAGGTCACGCTCAACACCGGCGGCGACCGAGGTGTGCTGCCCACCCCCAATGAAAGCTTTGACTATCAGCTGAATGCGATCCGCAGCATGGTCGCGGAAGACCCGGAAAAAGTGGCTCAGGCAGTGCGTCAATGGGTGATTGAACATGAGCAGTGATGCTGACCTGACGGATATCCAGAAAGCCGCCATTTTGCTGATCAGTCTGGGTGAGTCCGATGCCGCTGAGATCCTCAAGCACCTGGGGCCCAAGGAGGTCCAGAAGATTGGTGAAGCGATGACCCAGCTCGATAACGTGCCTCAGTCGCGCGTGGAATCGGTGGTCTCGGACTTCATGAATGTGGTGAGTGATCAGACCGGTATCGGCATCAACAATGACCGCTATATTCGCGCCATGCTGAATCAGGCGCTGGGCGAAGAGAAAGCGAAAACGCTGATTGATCGTATACTGTTCAGTACCAACACCTCAGGGCTGGATACCCTGCGCTGGATGGACCCGCGCCAGGTAGCGGAAATGCTGCGCTACGAGCATCCTCAGATCCAGGCGGTGGTGATCGCCTACCTCGACCCGGATCAGGCGGCCGTGGTGCTGACCTATTTTGATGAAAAGGTGCGGCTGGATATTCTGATGCGTATCGCCGCACTGGACCGGATTCAGCCGCAGGCGCTGCAGGAGCTGAATGACATGTTTGAAACGCAGTTTACCGGCAGCAAGGCCAGCCAGTCTCGCACCCTGGGTGGTGTTCGCTCGGCAGCCAACATCATGAACTTCATCGAGTCCAACGTCGAAGCGGAGCTGATGGATGGCATTCGCGACAACGACGAAGGGCTGGCGGCCGAGATCTCGGACCTCATGTTCGTGTTTGACAACCTGGTGGATGTGGACGATCGCGGCATTCAGGTGATTCTGCGCGAAATTTCCACCGACAACCTGGTGCTGGCGCTGAAAGGGGCCGACAACACGTTGCAGGAGAAGATCTTCAAGAACATGTCCAAGCGTGCCGCCGAATTGCTGCGTGACGACCTTGAAGCCAAGGGACCGGTACGTGTGTCTGAAGTGGAAGAAGCGCAGAAGGAAATCCTCAATGTGGCCCGCCGCCTGGCAGATGAAGGTGAAATCATGCTGGGTGGCTCCGGCGAAGAGATGATCTGATGAAAAAGGATCAGCCTGTTCGCATTCGCGGCGTCGATGCACAGTCCATACAGCCCTGGTTGCCGCCCGATGTGGGAGCCGAAGCGCCGGTGGTACAGGCGCTGGCGCGCAAACCCTCGGCCCCGCTTGAGGATGTGGATGTCTCGGTGGTGGAAGAAGAGATCTTTGCCGAGAAGCTTACCCTGTCCCAATGGGAAGAAATATGCGAAGAGGCACGGCGTGAAGGGCATGCCGAAGGCCTGGCCGAGGGGCGTGAGCAAGGCCGGCAGCAGGGGTATCAGGAAGGGCTTCAACAGGGCCTTGAAGCGGGTCAGGCGCAGATCAATGAGCGGCTCAAGGTACTGGATGCGCTGATTGAGCAGCTGCAAAAACCGCTGGAACAGGAGCGTGCCTCACTGGAGGAAGCCCTGGTGAATCTGGTGATTCATCTGGCTGAAGCGACGGTCAAGGCGGAGCTTAGTCAAAATATTGACGTGCTCATGCGCAGTGTACAGGATGCACTGGATCAGCTGCCTGAGGGAGAAGGCAGGGTGCTGCTGCGCGTGGCACCCGAGCAGGTGGCACCGCTGGAGCCTCTGCTGGAAGAGTTGGCCTTGCAGGTCAAGCCGGATCCTGAGTTGACCGCAGGCAGCTGTATTGTCGACAGCGGCAATTGCCGGGTCGATTATCAGGTTGAGCAGCGCTTCGTGCAGGTAGCGGATCAGCTGCGTGCGCGTCTGATTAAACCCACCGACCCACCCGCCGAATAATGAGGCTGTTCCCTTATGCCTGACCTGACACGGCGCCTGGAACGTTACCGCCAAATCGAATATGACCCGCCCCGGCCTGAAGTGGAAGGCCGCGTGACACGTTTGATCGGCCTGACGCTGGAGGCGGTTGGTCTCAAGGTGGCACTTGGCGACTACTGTCTGGTGTCGCTGCAAGGGGAGGGCGAGGTTGAAGCGGAAGTTGTCGGATTCGCGGGCGACCGCATTTACCTGATGCCACTGGACAGCGTGGATGGGTTGGCCCCCGGGGCTGCCGTGCGACCACGTGTGGGGGCCAGTCTGGTGCCGGTCGGTTTTGGCCTGCTGGGCCGCGTGATTGACGGCATCGGCCGCCCGCTGGATGGCAAAGGGCCCTTGGCCCCGGATGATCTGGTCACGCTGTCCGGTGAAACCATCAACCCGCTGCACCGACACCCCATCGAAAAAACACTGGATGTAGGCGTACGTGCCATCAACGGCCTGCTGACGGTGGGCCGGGGACAGCGTTTGGGGCTGTTTGCCGGCAGTGGCGTGGGCAAGTCTGTCCTGTTGGGCATGATGACGCGCTTTACCGAGGCTGAGATCACAGTGGTGGGGCTGATTGGCGAACGTGGCCGTGAGGTGCGTGAATTTATCGACCACAGCCTTGGGGAAGAGGGAATGGCACGCTCGGTGGTGGTCGCGTCACCGGCAGATGACTCCCCCTTGATGCGCCTGCGTGCGGCTCAGTTGACCACGCGGATTGCCGAATTTTTCCGTGCTCAGGGCTGTAATGTCCTGTTGTTGATGGACTCCCTGACACGTTACGCACAGGCCCAGCGGGAAATCGCCTTGGCCGTGGGAGAGCCGCCCGCCACCAAAGGCTATCCACCTTCCGTATTTGCCAAACTGCCCAAGCTGGTCGAACGCGCCGGCAATGGTGAAACCGGCGGCGGTTCCATTACGGCGTTCTACACCGTACTCACCGAAGGGGATGATCAGCAGGACCCGGTAGCTGACTCGGCCCGTGCCATTCTGGATGGGCATGTTGTGCTGTCACGCAGCCTGGCGGAGCAGGGGCATTACCCCGCAATCGATATCGAGGCGTCAATCAGCCGTGCCATGCCGCAAATCGTGGAAGATTCGCACCTCAATCTGGCGCTGCAGTTCAAGCGGCTATACTCACGCTACAGTCAGAATGCCGACCTGATCTCAGTGGGGGCTTACGCGAGGGGCAGTGATCCGGAAACGGATCGGGCGATCGAGATGATGCCGACCATCAAGGCCTATCTGCAGCAGGGCATGAATGAGCCGATGCCCATCAAGCGCTCCATGCAGGAGCTGGCGATGGTGATGAGCCCACAGCCCCAGGGGCAGCAGGGCGGTAATGCGAACGGTAACACCCAACCGGCACAGCCGGGCATACGGCGCGTGCCGTAAAGGAGTAACACTTGGCCAAGTCACGATCACAGCGACTCGAGGTTGTCCTGACAGTGGCCGAGCGCAAACGGCGTGAAGCCGAGCGCTTTCTGGCCGAAGCACGCCAGCGCGTGGAGCAGGGCGAGCAGGGCATCCAGCAGCTGCAAACCTACCTCGGTGAGTATCAGCAGCAGTTTACCCAGCACGGCCGTGAGGGGTTGAGCGTAGGCGCGCTTCAGTCCCAGCAGGCGTTTCTGCAGAAAATCAATGCCACCATCATTGCGCAGGAGCAGGCACTGGTCCATGCGCGCGACCAGCTGCAGCAGGTACAGGCGCACTGGCAGCAGGCCTATGCGCGTGAAAAAGGGATCGAAGAGCTGGTACGCAAGGCGCGTGAGAGCGAACTGCAGCAGGCCGATAAGCAGCTGCAGCGCGAAATCGATGAACGCTCCCAGCACCGGCGGCCCCAGTACATCTAACGTCTTCTCAGGCCTGGGTTAGAGATTGGCATCCATATTGCTTGATAACGGGCAGTGGATAGCAGGAGTCACCCATGGCCATCGTCAAAGCGCCCAGTCAAAATACACTCACACTACTGGAACTCAATACCGCAGCTCTCGCCGTACAGGGCAAGGGTGGTGCGGGCTCCACGGCTCAAGGCATGCCTGCCGCCGGCAGTTTTGAACTGCTGTTTCAGGGCAGTTTGAAAGCTCAGGGGCGCATAGAGGCAAACGGTCAGGGCTTGCCCATGGCAGGTGAAACCTTGCCGGGGGCGTTGCCGCCTGCTCAGGGTGAGGCCCCCTCCATGCCGGATACGGCAACCACGCCTGATGAGGCTGCGGGCCAGGGTGAGGCAGCACTGATGTCTCAGGCCGGTCAGCCATCTACGCCTGAAGCTGGCAAGCGTGAGGCTTCTTCCCGTGCGCTTGCCGCCGGCGAAGCCGGGTCTGTAGCCGGTGGCCAGTCAACGCCTTCGGGGGCCCAGTCCGATCAGGCGGCAACGATACCGAACGCAAATCGTCAGCCTATGGTTAGTCAGGCAGCAGCCGATGCCGCATTCAGCTCAGCGGCAGAATCCGCTGCGCAGACAGCATCCTCCCGGAAAGTCGGCAGTTCTGATGCGGGCGCTGTGCCGCCAAACGGAATGGCCGGGCGTGAACAAAAGGTGCCTGCCGGAGCTCAATCGGCTCAGACATCAGCGCCAGACATGCAGATGACGGGGGCTGAAGGCAAAGGGCAGCAGGCCGCACAACAGACAGTGAGTGGGCAAGCGGGTGCGCAATCGTCTGCCCAGTCTCGGCAGACACTGTCCGAACAGACAGTAAACCCTGCCCAGAGCGGTGAAGCCGGCAGCTCTGAAAAAGGCACCGGTGCCCAGCAGGTACAGCCGACTCCAAACCGGGGAGCATCGGACACTATCGCTCAGCCGTCGGGTCAGAGCGCAGCTGGTCAGGCTACTGCATCCGTGGCGGATGCTCAGGGTGAACGCTCTGCGGATGTATCAGCATCCCGCGTTACCGCTGCCGCTGAGGCTGGTGAAGCTGACACCTCCGGGGCTTCTGCGCGCACCGACTCGCTGAATAATGCGTCCAGCACCGGTCAGGAGATGCGGGCCGACAGGGCGTCAGAGGCCATTGCAGCGGCTAGAGCACGTCAGGCGCAGAACGATGTGCCCGCCAATGAAAACCAAGTAAAGGCAGACAATCAAAATAAAGGCAAAGAGAGTCAGCTAGTAAAGCCAAGCCAGCAGAATGTGCTCCATGTTAGTCAGCTAAAGCCACACCAGCAAAATGAAGGCAAAGAGAGTCAGCTAGTAAAGCCAAGTCAGCAGAGTGACATCAATGAAATCCAGATAAAGCCGGGCTCAGAGGCCATGACAGAAGGAGTTGATCCGGCTCGTGCCGGGGCTGAAACCGATGCGGTGGCCCGAATTGCCGCTCAGGATGCCGTGCAGGCACGCACTGCTCAGCTCTCGGGTCAGGATACGTCCGCGCCCACCCAGCTGAAATCGCCACAGGGTGCCGTGGCGGCCAATGCGGCAGCGGATGCAGCCACGGCTCGACAGGCACAACAGCCCCCGCAGCCCAGTGTCGATGGGAACAACTTGCGTGCCGGTGAAAGCGCCGTACGCAATGAAACCGCGGCGATAAACGGTGCAACAGGCAGTGGCAGCACGTCAGGTGAAGGCGCAGACAGTAACAGCGGCCAGTCGCGTCAGGACGCGAACGGACAAACGACTGCACAGCAATCTGCTCAGCCCCGTGCGACTCAGTCAGGTCAGAATTTTGCCCAGCAGATGCCGGCTGCCATGCAGTTGATGACACCACGCTGGGGGCAGGCAGTGGGCGAGCGCATGATCATGATGGCTCAGCACGGCCCGCGCAGTGCACAGATACAACTGGACCCGCCTGAACTGGGGGCCATGCAGATTCGAGTGCATGTACAGGGGCAGGATCAGGTCAGTGTCAGCTTTACCAGCCCCAACCCGGCTGTACGGGATGCTCTGGAGCAACAGATGCCCCGTTTGAGGGAAATGCTGGCCGAGCAGGGACTTGATCTGCACGAAGGCTCTATCTCGGATGACGCCTCATCCGGGCGTGGTTCTGACCAGCGCGGTGGCTCGGAAGGCCGCTCCGGCGGCTATGCGGGAGGGGGCACTGACAGCCAGTCTGAACCGCTGGCCGGTCAAGCCGTAGCAGTGGGTTTGGTCGACTACTACGCCTGAAGGCTACAGCCCTAAAAACAGTGTGTTATATTACCCTGTCATCAGGAATAAAGCGCACTGTTGTGGAGGCATGAATGGCGACCAATGACACCGCGGAAAATGCTGCGGCCGAAGAGGGCGGCAAGGGCTCCAAAAAGAAGCTGATCATCTTTATCGCACTGGGGGCTGTTCTGCTGCTGGGTGGCGGCGGTGCCGCGGCCTATTTCTTCCTGATGTCGGGAGATGAAGAGGCGGCTGAGCAGGGCAGTGTCGAGCCGGTGAAGCGCGAGGCAATCTACACCAAAATCCGTACCCTCGAGGGCAAGCCTTCATTCGTTGCCACGCTTCAATCCAACGACAGCAAGCGTCATTACATGCAGGCGTTTGTCGAGGCCAAGAGTCGTGACCCCAAGGTTGACGAGGCGCTGCAAAAGCATATGCCGCTGATCGTATCGCGCTTGAATGCACTGTTCTCTGCTCAGAGCTTTGAGGAGCTGCAGAGCATTGAAGGCAAAATGGCGCTGCGTACCGAGGCAACCGCCATGGTTCAGTCCATTATGCAGGACAAGATTGGCGAGCCGGGAGTGGAGACCATTCTATTTACTAACCTCGTGATGCAGTAGGGGGCCGGATGTCGGTCAAGGATCTGCTCTCCCAGGACGAGATCGATGCACTTCTGCACGGTGTCGACGATGGAGATGTTGAAACCGATGAAGAGGGGGACACCGAAGACGAAGACGGTGTCCGCAGTTACGACCTCGCCAGTCACGAGCGGATCGTGCGTGGGCGCATGCCCACGCTGGAAATGATCAATGAGCGCTTCGCTCGACATACCCGGATCAGTCTGTTCAACCTGTTGCGCCGTACTGCCGATGTCACCGTGGGTGGCATCCAGGTCATGAAGTACGGTGACTATATCCATACCCTGTACGTTCCGACCAGTATGAGCCTGGTAAAGGCGCACCCCTTGCGTGGTACGGCGCTGTTCATCATGGATTCGCGGCTGGTGTTCAAGCTGGTGGACCAGTTTTTTGGCGGTGACGGCCGCCACGCCAAGATTGAAGGCCGTGAATTTACGCCGACTGAAACCCGGATCGTGCATCGTACCCTGCAGCAGCTGTTTCATGACCTGGAAGAAGCCTGGAAGCCGGTGACATCGCTGCGCTTTGAGCATATCGGGCATGAAGTGAACCCGGCCATGGCCAACGTGGTGAACCCCACGGAAGTGGTGGTGGTGAGTTCGTTCCAGGTGGATCTTGAAGGGGGGTCGGGCGACCTCCATATTACCATGCCCTACTCGATGCTGGAGCCGATTCGGGACCAGCTGGTATCAGGTGTTCAAACCACTGAAGAGCAGAAGGATGAGCGCTGGCTGTCAGCCTTGCGGCGCGACATCATGATGGCCACCCTGGAGCTGGACTTGACGGTGGCCGAGCGTGAAATGACCCTGAGGGATGTGATGGAGCTGGAAGCGGGCGATATCATTCCGATTGAAATGCAGGATACACTGCCTCTGAAAGCCAACGGCATCCCCCTGTTTGAGTGCCAGCTGGGAACGTCACGTGGCAATCTGGCCGTTAAAATCAAAGAGACAATCAAGCAGCCGGGTGGCAGCTGACCATCCGCGGAGAGCAAAACGTGAGTGACGAGAACAACAATCAGGATCAGGATGCGCTGGCGGATGAATGGGCCGCGGCCCTGGAACAGCAAACCGGTGATGCCAGTGCTGATGCCGACGCCTTGCTTGATGATGTTCAGGCACAGCAGGGGGGAGGAGAGCCGCCTGCACAGGGAGTTGAGCTTGATGAGCTTCAGGACGACTCCACGCCAATAGCCGACCCCAAGCTGGATGTCATTCTGGATATTCCCGTCAACCTGACCATGGAAGTGGGCGGGACGGAAATTGCCATTCGGAACCTGCTGCAGCTGAGTCAGGGGTCAGTGATCGAGCTGGACCGTGTGGCGGGTGAGCCGCTGGACGTGAAAGTGAACGGCACCCTGATCGCGCATGGCGAAGTCGTGGTCGTCAATGACCGTTACGGGATCCGACTGACCGACGTGATCAGCCCGCAGGAAAGGATTCGCCGCCTGAAATGATCCTGTATCGACTCGGAGCAGCCCTCCTTTGCCTGTTGTTGCCTGTGCTATCGCATGCGGCTGAGCAGGCCGAACAGCCGAAACCCAGCCTGCCGGATCCGCTTTCCTGGGGGGCTCTGATTCAGCTCGCCCTTGGGCTGGTGCTGGTGGTGGGGCTGATCCTGCTGCTGGCCTGGCTGGTACGCCGTGTGAATGGTGTCCCGGCCGGTGGGCAGGGCATGAAAGTGCTGGCCGCCTTGCCGCTGGGCCAGCGTGAGCGAGCGGTTCTGGTACAGGTTGGCGAACGGCAGATGCTGCTGGGTGTTGCACCCGGGCGGGTCAGTCTGCTGGTGGAATTTGAGGAGCCGGTGCTGGACAGCGCCGAGGTGCGTGGTGCGGCGTTTGCGGAGCGGCTGCAGCAGGTGCTGTCGCGTGGAGGCGAACGCTGATGCGCTGGTTGGGCCTGATCCTCCTGCTTCTGCTGCCGATGACCCCGGTCTGGGCGGAAACCGGCATCCCGGCCGTGACGTTGGTCACGGAAGAGGACGGCACGACCAATTACAGCGTCACCATCCAGATTCTGGCACTGATGACGCTGCTGACGTTCCTGCCGGCGATGCTGATGATGATGACCTCCTTTGCCCGCATCATCATCGTGTTTGCCATTTTGCGTCAGGCGCTGGGGCTGCAGCAGACGCCCTCCAACCAGATTATCATCGGCCTGTCCCTGTTCCTGACCCTGTTTATCATGTCGCCGGTGCTGGAAGAGGTGAACACAAGTGCCGTGCAACCGTATATTAACGAGGAGTTGGGCCCTCAGGAGGCGTTCAGAGCCGCCGGTGTGCCCTTCCACGAATTCATGCTGCGGCAGACCCGGGAAAGTGACCTGAATCTGTTCATGCGCATTTCGGAAACGCCGCCGGTGGAAAATGTGGAAGAGATCCCCTTTACTATCCTCATACCGGCGTTTGTGACCAGTGAGCTGAAAACGGCTTTCCAGATCGGCTTCATGCTGTTTATTCCGTTTCTGGTCATCGATCTGGTGGTGGCCAGTGTCTTGATGGCCATGGGTATGATGATGCTGTCGCCCATCATCATCTCCCTGCCGTTTAAGATCATGCTGTTTGTACTGGTTGATGGCTGGGCGATGGTGGTTGGAACGCTGGCGGCAAGTTTTGGCATTTAGCGAGGAGGGCCTATGGATCCGGGAATGATTCTGGACCTGTTTGGACAGGCGCTTTGGCTGATCGTGGTGATTGTGGCCGTGATTGTGGGCCCCTCTTTGGCTGTCGGTCTGGTTATCTCCGTGTTTCAGGCAGCCACCCAGATCAACGAGCAGACGCTGAGTTTCTTGCCCCGCCTGATCGTGACTCTGCTGGCGGTCATGTGGGCAGGCCCCTGGATCGTGACCAAGATTTCCGACCTGTTCAACTACCTGTTCCTCAATATCCCGCGGCTTATCTCCTAGGTGACCCATGGAATTCGGCTTGATGCAGATAGAGCAATCGGTCAGTTCATTTCTGTGGCCACTGTTTCGGGTCATGTCATTTTTCATGGCCATGCCGATCATCGGTACCCAGATGCTGCCGGCACGCCTGCGGCTGGGGCTGGCGCTGATCGTTACCATCCTGATTGTGCCCTCGCTCCCGCCCATGCCGGTGTTTGATCCCATATCGGTCCAGAGCTGGATCGTCATTGCCCAGCAGGTCGTGCTGGGCAGCCTGCTGGGGTTCTCGGCCACGATCCTGCTGCAAAGCTTTGTGGCCGGTGGTCAGATCATGGCGATGCAGATGGGTCTGGGCTTTGCCTCCATGAGTGACCCGGCCAACGGGGTAAATGTGGTGATCATTGCGCAGATCTATCTGATGCTGGTGATGATGATGTTCCTTGGCATGAACGGGCATCTGGTACTGATCGAAATCATGGTGAAAAGCTTCACCGTAGTGCCGGTGGGGCTGGAAGGCGTGAGCCGGGTTACCCTCTGGGAGGTGGCGCTTTCAGGCGGCTGGCTGTTTATGGCGGCACTGCTGATGGCGCTGCCTGCCGTCACGGCGCTGCTGGTGGTGAACTTTGCCTTCGGCATCATGACCAAGGCGGCCCCTCAGTTGAATATTTTTGCCATCGGTTTCCCGTTCACCATGTTGATGGGCCTGTTCATCGTCTGGGCCAGCCTGTCCGGCTTTTTCAGCCACTACCAGACCTTTTCTGCCGAGGCGCTGGATAATATTGCCGCGCTGCTGAAATCAGGACGCTGAGATGGCAGAAGAAACGGGTCAGGAAAAAACAGAAGAACCCACGGAGAAACGCCTTCGAGAAGCGCGCGAGAAAGGCGACATACCCCGCTCGCGTGAATTGGGTTCAACCGCCCTCCTGCTGTCTGCAGCGGCCGCCGCTCTGCTGTTTGGCGACAATGTGGCGACCACCATGATGAATATCATGAAGGAAAGCTTCACGCTGGATCGGCGAGATGCCTTTGATACGGCGCTGATGTTTACCCACCTGGGGGAGGCGCTGTTTGAGGGGTTCTTCAGTCTGTGGGGCTTTTTTCTGCTGACCCTGCTGGCGGCGCTGTTAAGTCCAATTGCGCTGGGCGGCTGGAATTTCAGCGGTCAGGCGCTGCAGCCCAAGGGGAGTCGGATCAACCCGCTGAGCGGGCTCAAGCGCATGTTTTCACTCAAGGCGCTGGTCGAACTGGGCAAGGGGCTGGCCAAGTTTCTGCTGGTCGGGGCCTTCGCCATCATGGTGCTCTGGCTGGACCGTCCCGACCTGATGGCGCTGGCCCGTGAAGCCGTCGAACCCGCGATGGCTCACTCCCTGCAGATTCTGGGCTGGTCTTTTCTGGTCATGAGTCTGTCTCTCATCATTATCTCCCTGGTGGACGTGCCCTTTCAGCTCTACGACTACAACAAGAAGCTGAAGATGACCATGCAGGAAGTGAAGGATGAGATGAAGAACACGGAGGGTAAGCCGGAGGTTAAAGGGCGAATCCGTCAGTTGCAGCGTGAAATCGCACAGCGCAAGATGATGTCGGAAGTACCGGAAGCCGATGTGGTCATTACCAACCCGACCCACTATGCCGTAGCGCTGAAGTATGATCAGGGTGGTGGAGGCGCACCGCGCGTGATTGCCAAGGGCGCTGACTTCATCGCGCTCAAGATTCGAGAAGTTGCCGAAGCCAACGATGTGCCTCTGCTCGAAGCACCGGCACTGGCTCGGGCGCTCTATCACAACACCGAGATAGGTGACGAAATCCCGGCCGGTCTGTACAAGTCCGTGGCCCAGGTGCTGGCCTATGTGTTCCAGCTCAAGCGTGCACGCCAGCATCTGGATGAGACGCCGGAACCTCCCCGCGAAGACGATTTCGATATTCCTGACGAGTTGCGCAATGATCCGGAGCCGGAGTAAGTTGGCCGGATTTTTGCATTACTCCTCTTCGGGTACTGACGAATCGTCAGAAAAACATCAAAAAACCCGCAGTTGGCCCAGAGTCCAAACAACATAAGACTCACTGGGTGTATTTTTGTCGTTTTTTTGACGCCTTGGAGGACGAGTGGAACGCGACGTCATCATCAATAATGTGCGAGGACTGACACAGGGGAATCTGGGTATTCCGCTGCTGTTGCTGGTGATCCTCGGCATGGTGACGCTGCCGATGCCGCCTTTCCTGCTGGACGTTTTCTTTACGTTCAACATCGCGCTGTCGATCGTGGTGCTGCTGGTCAGCATTTACGCCCTCCGTCCGCTGGACTTTGCCGTTTTCCCGACCATCCTGCTGGCGGCAACACTGTTGCGGCTGGCACTGAATGTGGCCTCGACCCGTGTGGTGCTGCTGTTCGGTCACGAAGGGGGCGATGCGGCAGGTAAGGTGATCCAGGCCTTTGGTGACGTGGTGGTTGGCGGCAATTACGTCGTGGGTATCGTCGTCTTCCTGATTCTCGTCATCATCAACTTCGTGGTGGTGACCAAGGGTGCCGGGCGTATTTCCGAAGTAAGTGCCCGCTTTACGCTGGATGCGATGCCGGGCAAGCAGATGGCGATCGATGCGGACTTGAACGCGGGCCTGATTAACCAGGATGAAGCGCGCGACCGTCGTCGCGAAGTGACTCAGGAAGCGGACTTCTACGGTGCGATGGACGGTGCGTCAAAGTTCGTCCGCGGGGATGCGGTCGCAGGCATTCTGATCCTCGTGATCAACCTGTTGGGTGGTCTTGGCATCGGGATGGTTCAGCACGGGCTGAACTTCGACATGGCGCTGCAGTATTACTCACTGCTGACGATCGGTGATGGCCTGGTGGCCCAGATTCCGTCGCTGCTGCTGTCAACCGCGGCGGCCGTGATGGTGACACGCGCCAACTCCTCCGAGGCGATGGGCACACAGGTGTTCCGCCAGATGTTTGCCTCCCCGCGTGCACTGAGCGTGGCGGCTGCCATACTGTTCATTATGGGCATTGTGCCGGGCATGCCGCATATCGCCTTTATCGGTCTTGCAGCGGCTGCGGCAGGGGGTGCCTGGTGGATCCGCCGTCGAGAAGAGCAGCGTGAAGAGGCCGCGGCGCAGGCAGCGGAAGAGGAACAGAATATTGAGGCCGAGCAGCCTCCCGAAGAGCAGAAGGAGCTTGGCTGGGATGATGTGATGCCGGTGGACATGATCGGCCTGGAAGTGGGCTATCGCCTGATTCCGATGGTGGACAAGATGCAGGGCGGTCAGCTGCTGGGGCGGATCAAGGGGGTGCGCAAGAAGCTGTCTCAGGATCTGGGCTTCCTGGTGCCGTCGGTGCATATCCGTGACAACCTGGATTTGATGCCGGGTGCCTATCGGGTGACGTTGATGGGGGTGATTGCCGGTGAAGCCGAAATCTACCCTGACCGCGAACTGGCGATCAATCCCGGCCAGGTCTTCGGGGATCTGAAGGGCGTCGCGGTCAAGGACCCGGCGTTCGGGCTCGATGCTGTCTGGATCGAGAAGAGCCAGAAAGAACAGGCCCAGACGCTGGGGTACACGGTGGTGGATGCCAGTACCGTGGTGGCGACGCATATCAATCAGATCATGCAGTCACATGCGCACGAGTTGCTGGGGCATGAAGAAGTCCAGCAGTTGCTGGATCTGCTGACCAAATCCTGTCCCAAACTGGTAGAAGAGCTGATTCCGAAGAAGCTTTCCATCAGCGCGCTGTTGAAAGTGTTGCAGAACCTGTTGATGGAGCAGGTGCCGCTGAAGGACTTCCGCTCCATTGCCGAGGCGCTGGCCGAGGCGGTGCAGCGTACTCAGGATCCGCTGGCGCTGACTGCGGCCGTTCGCGTCGCGCTGGCGCGTCTGATTGTACAGACGATCAATGGCTCGGATCCGGATCTGCCGGTGATTACGCTGGAGCCTTCGCTGGAGCAGATGCTGCTGAACTCAATGCAGCAGGGGCAGGGGGATGAAGGCATGGTGCTGGAGCCGGGTATGGCCGAGCGTCTGCAGAAATCGCTGGCAGAAACTGCACAGCGTCAGGAAATGGCGGGCAAACCGTCCGTTCTGTTGGTAGCGGCTCCGGTGCGGCCGCTGATGGCGAAGTTTGTCCGTTATGGTGAGCACCAAATTCATGTACTCTCCTATCAGGAGATCCCTGAAAACAAGAAAGTCACCATCGTGGCCACAGTGGGTGGACAAAATGGCTAGGGTTTGGCGACTGGCTGCCGATAAGGGAAGCATATGAAAGTCAAACGCATCTTTGCACCGGATATGCGTCAGGCGATGCGCCGGGTGCGGGAAGAGATTGGGGCCGACGCGGTTATCATCTCCAACCATCGCGTAGCGGGTGGGGTTGAGGTCGTGGCGGCTCGCGAAGACGAATACGAGGCAGCTCAGGCCGAGCTGAAGCGTAACCGTGCTTCAGCGTCACCATCGCCGTCCCGACGAGATGAGCAGATCAAGATCCTCACCGGTGGCCATTCGCACCAGTCGGCGCAGGCCAGCCGTAATGCGGCACTGGAAGCCGAATTGAACAAGACTCGGGCGCGTATTGCCGAAGCCAGTCGGCGCATGACAGAGCCCACTCCCGCCGCAGACCGCAATGCCAACCGTCAGATCGACGACGAGGATGATGAGGACTTGCGCTCGATTCTGGAATCTCTGCGCAGTCGCAATCGCCGCCGTGAGAGTCAGGAGCAGCGCCACCTGGATCCGCCGGAGCCCTATACTGAACCTGCCCGTCCCCCGTCCCCGCGCGCACCCCAGCAAGACCATCACTCCATTGCTGATGACAGTGTTCTGCAGAGCATGCAGAGCGAAATTCAGGAACTGCGCAGCCTGTTGCAGCAGGCGTCTCGCCAGAGCGAGGCACCACAGCCCGCTGTGGCTCCGCCACCTTCATATGGAGCAGATGCTCAGCAGGCGGCGCCAGCGGTTGTGAAGCGCCTGCAGCACCTGGGATTGGGGCAAAACCTGGTCCGCCAGCTGATGAGTGGCGTCGAGCCGGACCTGTCTCCGGACAAGGCCTGGCGTAATGCGCTGTCGCGCCTGTCGGATGCCTTGCCGGTGCTGGGCGAGGAGATGATTGAACGTGGCGGCATGATCGCCTTCGTGGGGCCCACCGGGGTGGGGAAAACCACCACTATCGGCAAGCTGGCAGCGCGTTATGTGTTGCAGCATGGCAGCTCCAGTCTGGCGCTGGTCACCACGGACTGCTTCCGTATCGCAGCGCACGAACAGCTCAAGACCTTTGGCCGCATTCTGGATGTGCCGGTCAGGGTGGTGGATGAAAACCACAGCCTGGAAGAGGTGCTGCAGGGGTTGCGCAACAAGCGACTGGTGCTGATTGATACGGCAGGCATGAATGCAGGGGACCCTCAGGGGCAGTTGCAGATGCAGATGTTGTCCGGTGTCACCTTAAGGCTGAAAAAGCTGCTGGTGCTGTCCTGTTCCAGCCAGCAGCAGTTGATGCGCAGCGCATACGACAATTACTCTACGCTGGGACTGCAGGGGTGTGTGCTGAGTAAAACCGACGAGTCCGGCAGTCTGGGAGAGGCCCTGACGCTGGCGGTCGAGAAACAGCTGCCGGTGGCCTACATCACGGATGGCCAGAAAATACCGGATGATATCGGGATAGCGAGCCGGCATGACCTCGTCAGCCGGGCCGTTGTCACGGCACAAAAGGTATCAGGGCAGTCGGACGATGCTTCCGATGACTCCCTGTTCAGGGCGGGCTGAGGAGTCATTGGATGAAGCAGACCCACCCGGTAAAGGTTATTGCAGTCACAGGCGGCAAGGGCGGCGTTGGCAAAACCAACGTGTCGGTTAATCTGGCGGCAGCCCTGAGCGAGATGAACCAGCGGGTTGTGCTGATGGATGCCGACCTTGGCCTGGCCAACGTGGATGTCATGCTGGGGCTACGGGCACGGCAGAACATCGCCGATGTCCTGTCTGGCGATGCGACCCTCAAGGACGTGATGGTCAGTGCCGGCGACAATTTCTGGATTGTGCCTGCCGCGTCAGGGACACAGGAGATGACGGCACTGAGCGCGCATGAGCACGCCGAACTGATCCATGCCTTCAATGATATTGCGGATGAGCTGGATGTGCTGGTGATTGATACCGCTGCGGGTATCTCGGACTCCGTGGTCAGCTTTGTGCGGGCGGCACAGGAGGTGCTGGTGGTCGTGTGTGACGAGCCCACATCCATTACCGATGCGTATGCACTGATCAAGCTGCTGAACCGGGATTACCAGATGACGCGCTTTCGTGTGCTGGCGAATATGGTCCGAACGGAATCGGAAGGTCGTAGTATGTTCAATAAACTGTTGACGGTTACCGACAGGTTCCTGGATGTGACGCTTCAATACCTTGGCTCAATCCCTTATGATGAGTCGGTACGCAAGGCTGTACAGAAGCAGCAGGCGGTTCTCAAGGCCTATCCACGGGACAAGGCGGCACTTGCATACCGGCAGTTGGCAAACAAGGTGGATGCCTGGCCGGTCAATAACAGTCCCCGCGGGCATCTTGAGTTTTTTGTCGAGCGCCTTGTGCAGGGAACCAGAGCACCTTAAAAGCAGCGTGTATGTACAACGAACTGGAGTTTAAATCGGGTCAAGAGCTGATCCAGGAGTATACGCCGCTGGTCAAACGCATTGCGCACCACTTGATGGCGCGGCTGCCGGCCAACGTTGTACTGGATGATCTGCTGCAGGCCGGCATGATCGGGTTGCTCGAAGCTGCTCGGCGCTATGATGCGAGCAAAGGTGCCAGTTTTGAAACCTTTGCCGGAATACGGATTCGTGGTGCCATCATTGACGAGGTGCGCCGCGGCGATTGGACCCCTCGTTCGGTACACCGAAATGCGCGACGGGTCAGTGATGCGATTCATCAGATCGAGCACCGTACCGGACGTGATGCGTCCGATGCTGAAGTGGCTGCCGAACTGGGTGTAAGTATCGCGGAATACCACGGTTTATTGCAGGATTCGGTAGACAGTCGGCTGTTCAGCTATGATCAGCTGACAGAGTCGAATGAAGACTCACCCGGTGAGCAGTTCCAGGCGTCTGAGCCGGACCCGGGTGCAGACCATGAAGACAGTGGCTTTCGGCAGGCGCTGGCGGATGCCATCGGGCGCTTGCCTGAGCGGGAACGCCTTGTGCTGTCTTTGTACTACGACGAAGAACTGAACCTGAAAGAGATTGGTCAGGTGCTGGGTGTCAGTGAATCACGTGTCAGTCAGATTCACAGCCAGGCGGCACTGAGACTGAGAGGAAGGCTGAAGGACTGGCGTTGAGTACCAGGATGCGTCTGTCATGAACAGACAACGCTGGAAGATGTTTTTTGAACTGGGAGAAGTGTCTTGAAGAAAGACATCAAAATTCTTGTTGTAGATGATTTCTCGACGATGCGACGAATCATCAAGAACCTGCTGCGTGACCTTGGTTTTACCAATGTCGAAGAAGCAGATGACGGCAAAACGGCACTGCCCATTCTGCAGCAGGGACATATCGAATTTCTGATCACCGACTGGAATATGCCAGGCATGACCGGCATCGACCTGCTCAAGCATGTGCGCGCTGATCCTTCCCTGGCACAGATCCCGGTGTTGATGGTGACGGCTGAGGCCAAGCGTGAGCAGATCATTGCGGCTGCACAGGCCGGTGTAAACGGATATGTCGTCAAGCCTTTCACCGCTGCGGTGCTGAAAGAAAAGATCGACAAGATCTTTGAACGTATTGACGGCTAACGGGCGTTAGCGGGGAGTTTAGATGGCAGCACAAACGGCCAGCAAAGTGGACTTCAATGGCTTCGACGAGTTCCTGCAGGACAGAGCTCGTGCACTGGTGTCCGAGTTGGAAGCCGGTAACCTGCCGGAAGCCATGGGGCTGATCAATGAGCTGCAGTTTGCTCGCCATCAGGTTTTCTACAATGAAGTAGGGCATCTGACGCGCGGCCTGCATGAAGCGATCAAAACCTTCTCCAGTGATGTGGGTGGTCAGATTTCCGCTGAAGATGCTGATGTGCAATCAGCCATGGGCGATGCGTCTGACCGTCTCAACTACGTCATTGAACTGACCGAGCAAAGCGCGCACGAAACCATGGACCGCGTAGACCGCTCCTTGAGCCTGGTCGACAAGCTGGATCAGCAGAGTGAAAGGTTCAAGGAACTGCTGCTGCTGGTTGGGCAGCTGGAAGGTGAGTTCAA
This sequence comes from Marinobacterium alkalitolerans, assembly GCF_017776525.1. Classification (GTDB taxonomy): domain Bacteria; phylum Pseudomonadota; class Gammaproteobacteria; order Pseudomonadales; family Balneatricaceae; genus Marinobacterium; species Marinobacterium alkalitolerans. The sequence continues at coordinate 6,482 of NZ_JACVEW010000009.1, read as the reverse complement.
GGCGCTTGATGGGGTTTACGACCGCACCTGCACGCTTAAAAACGAGTCTGAAAAAACCATTGAAGAACTGCGTACGACCTTGACCGATATCCTCGTCTCCCAGGGGGTTCAGGACATAACCGGGCAGTTGATCCGACGTGTTATCACGCTGGTGACGCAGGTTGAAGGCCAGCTCGTGAATCTGATGGATATGGCTGCCAAGGTCGAGCGCCTGAGCAGCCTCGAAGGCGAAGGGATGCCGGAAAACGGCGGTGCCAGCGCCAAGTCGGATGACAGCGAGCGTGAAAAGAAACAAGAGAAACAGGATCCTATCCGAGCGGAAGGCCCTCAACTTCCGGCGGGCAAAGGGGACACGGTGTGTGACCAGGATGATGTGGATGACCTGCTTTCCAGCCTGGGATTTTGATAGGAGCTCCGTATGAGTTTGGATGTCGATCAGGAAATTCTGGAAGATTTTCTCGTTGAAGCGGGCGAGATTCTTGAACAGCTTTCGGAACAGTTGGTAGACCTTGAGCAGCGTCCCGAAGACAAGGATCTGCTGAACGCCATTTTCCGTGGCTTCCACACCGTCAAGGGTGGAGCGGGGTTCCTTCAGCTGGAAGCGATGGTCGAATGCTGCCACAAGGCAGAGAACCTGTTTGACCTGCTGCGTAACGGCGAACTGTCGGTCAATTCTGACCTGATGGATGTGGTGCTGCAGGCACTGGATGCCGTCAACGCCATGTTTGAGAACGTGCGATCCGGTGAAGAGCCCGAGCATGCTTCCCCAGAACTGCTTCAGGCGCTGAAGGATTTTGCCGAAGGCAAACAGGCGGCCGTGCCGGTTGCGCCTCAGCCTGCTCCCGCAGCAAAGCCGCAGGCACCGGCAGAGCCGGCTGCTGAAGCCCCCGCCAGCAGCAACCCCAATACGCCGAATGACGAATTTGAGATGCTGTTGGGCGACCTGGCGGGCAGTCACGCCGAAGGCGGTGATGAAAGCAGCGACCTGATTACGGAAGACGAATTCGAAAACCTGCTGGATGAGCTGCATGGCCCCGGCAAGGGACCGGGTGTTCAGGATGGTGCGGCTGATACTGGCGCTGCCAGTGCATCCGGAGGCGACGACCTGATTACCGATGACGAGTTTGAAGCGCTGCTGGATGAGCTTCAGTCGTCAGGTCAGGGGGCTTTTGCGCATCTGCCGCATGATGAACAACCCGCCTCTGGCGCGGCTTCCGAGCCGGCAGCACCTGCGCCTGCTCCTGCGGCGCCTGAAGCGGCTACCAGTGCGCCTGATCCGGCCGCTACCGTTGCTGCTGCCGTGGCGCCGGTCACGGCGGAACCTGAAAAGTCCAAGGACCCCACCAGCAAGGCGGCCAAGCCCGGCAAGCCTGCTGCGGAGAGCAACGTTCGCGTTGACACTCGACTGCTCGACAAGATCATGAACATGGTCGGTGAGCTGGTACTGGTACGTAACCGACTGGTCCGGCTGGGCAATACTCGTGAAGACGAGGAGATGGCCAAGGCACTGGGTACGCTGGATATGGTGACAGCGGACCTGCAGACCTCGGTCATGAAGACCCGCATGCAGCCGGTCAAGAAAGTATTCGGCCGCTTCCCGCGCCTGATTCGTGACCTCTCTCGCAGCCTGAAGAAGGAAGTTCGTCTTGAACTGCGCGGGGAAGAGACCGATCTGGACAAGAACCTGGTTGAAGCACTGGCTGATCCGTTGATTCACCTTGTGCGCAACGCGGTTGACCACGGCATCGAAGATCCGGATGTGCGTGCCAGTAGCGGCAAGCCCCGTGAAGGCCATGTTCTCCTGTCTGCGGAACAGGAAGGTGACCATATCCTGTTGATTATTCAGGATGATGGTGCCGGGATGGATCCGGAGAAATTGCGCAACCTGGCGGTCAAGCGCGGCATGATGGATGTCGAGGCGGCGCGCCGTCTGACCGATCAGGAATGTTTCAACCTGATCTTCCAAGCCGGCTTCTCCACCAAAACCGAGATTTCGGATGTGTCCGGCCGTGGCGTTGGCATGGATGTGGTCAAGACCAAGATCACCCAGCTGAACGGTACCCTGAGCATCGATTCCATTCTGGGCCAGGGTACCCGCATTGCGATTCAGGTACCGCTGACACTGGCCATCATGCCAACACTGATGGTGGTCCTTGAAGGTCAGGCGTTTGCCCTGCCGCTGGTCAACGTGAACGAGATCTTCAACCTTGATCTGACCAAGACCAATATCGTTGATGGCCAGCAGGTGATCATTGTTCGCGACCAGGCCCTGCCGCTGTTCCACCTCAAACGCTGGCTGGTCAAGGGACAGGAAGGTGCCGAGCTGCCTGATCAGGGCCACGTGGTCATCGTCAGCGTGGGGACCACACGCGTCGGCTTTATCGTCGACCAGCTGGTGGGCCAGGAAGAGGTCGTCATCAAGCCGCTGGGCAGCATCCTGCATGGTACCCCGGGCTTGTCAGGTGCCACTATCACCGGTGATGGTCGTATAGCGCTGATTATTGATATTCCCAATTTGCTGAAACACTACGCATCAACTTGATAACGGCGGGTGTAACTGAGGAAACGCTATGCCGGTAAGTGTGTTGATCGTAGATGACTCGGGGTTTTTCCGGCACCGCATCGAAGAGATGCTCAAGGATGATCCCCGGCTTCAAGTGGTAGGCACCGCAGTTAATGGCAAGGAAGCGGTTGATCTGGCCAAGCGACTCAAGCCCGACGTGGTGACAATGGACGTGGAGATGCCGCAGATGAACGGCATCGAAGCGGTCCGGGTCATCATGCGTGAGGCGCCGACCAATGTGTTAATGCTTTCGTCCCTGACCCACGAGGGTGCGCGCGTCACGCTGCAGGCCCTCGAGGCAGGGGCTGCCGATTATCTGCCCAAGGATATTCGGGCCTGGATGGACAAGGGCAGCAGTGTGCGCAGTCAACTGATCGACCGGCTGGTTGCGCTCGGCCGCAGCCGTCGTCATCAGCGCCCCTCTGCGCTGGAACGGTCTTTCCCGGGCAGTACCCGCAAGGGTACAACCATGGTGTTCAAGCCGGAGCCCGAAACACGCCAGGCGCCGCCCAAACCTCGCCCTGCGCGACCCTTGACGCGTGAAGAAGCGCCCCGGACCTCGGCAAGACCCGTCAGCCCGGCACTGCGCCGTGACCCGCCGCCAGCGGCACGGGGGGATGTGGCGGCCACGCCACCCAGCCGTGTGCGTTTCCCGGATTGCAAGCTGGTGGTGATCGGGGCATCAACGGGCGGCCCTGCTGCCCTGCAGAAAGTGTTAACGGCCCTGCCGGCAAACTTTCCCTATCCCATTTTGCTGGTTCAGCATATGCCCAAAACCTTCACCCAGGTGTTTGCAGAGCGGCTGAACCAGCAGTGCAACATCAGCGTCAAGGAAGCCGAAGATGGCGACCGCCTCAAGCCGGGACAGGCACTGCTGGCGCCTGGCGGTTTGCAGATGATGATCGACCCCAAGCAGACGGACCGTGTCAGAGTGCTCGCCGGAGATGAGCGGCTTACCTACAAACCGAGTGTGGATGTGACCTATGCATCGGCTGCCAAAACCTATTCAGGCAAGGTGCTGGGCGTGATCCTCACCGGGATGGGCGCTGACGGCTGTGATGGTGCGCGCCTGCTGAAGCAGGCAGGCTCGACCATGTGGGCACAGAATCAGGAAACCTGCACCATTTATGGCATGCCTCAGGCCGTCGTCAATGCGGGCCTGGCCGATGCCATATTGGCTCTGGAAGACATTGGCCCTCTGCTGGCGAACCGAGGCCCGCGCTGATGTGGGTGCTGCTGGGCCTGCTGCTGGGCGTTGGGGCCATTGTTGGCGCTAACCAGCTCGAAGGTGGCAGCGTCATGCAGCTGGTTAACCTGCCCGCTGCCCTGATCGTACTGGGTGGAACCCTGGGGGCGGTCGTCGTCCAGACACCGCCTTCTCTGTTGCGTCGCACACTGGGCCTGCTTCGGCGCTCCTCGATGCCTGAAGAGGGTCGCCACGAACAGGGGCTGGATGCGCTTATCCACTGGTGCATCACCGCGCGTCGAAAGGGCCTCATTGCGCTCGAGCCGGAGGCAGCCCGTGTTGAAGATCGTTTCGTGCGCAACGGCCTGCAACTGCTGGCCGATGGCAAGCCCGTGGATGCGGTGCGTACCACGCTGGAAGTGGAACTGGTCGCGCAGGAGCAGCGTGATCATCAGGCGGCACGTGTGCTGGAAAGCATGGGCGGATATGCACCCACGATGGGGATTATCGGTGCGGTGCTGGGCCTGATTCAGGTGATGGCCCAGCTGGATGAACCTTCCCGGCTCGGGTCCGGTATCGCCACGGCCTTTGTGGCGACCGTTTATGGGATTGGCCTTGCGAACCTGCTGCTGTTGCCACTGGCGGCCAAGCTTCGTCAAATGATCGATGCGCATAACCTGTACCGTGAAATGATGCTGGAAGGCCTGCTGCTGATTGCCGAGGGCCAGGGGCCCAAGAGCATACAGCTGAAGTTGCAAGGCTATCTGGACGTGAACGATGCCACGCAGACGACGCCCTGACACGGATTTGAAGACCGACCGCTGGATGATTTCCTGGGCGGACTTCGTCACCTTGCTGTTTGCCTTTTTCGTGGTCATGTACGCACTGTCCTCGGTCAACGAAGAAAAATACCGCCAACTGTCCCAGTCGCTCTCCCAGATTTTCCGTGCGGAAGGTGGAACGGCACTGGTGGAAGGGACCGGGCAGGGTGAAGGGGTTCTGGAGGGCAGTCAGCGCCCATTGGCAACTCCGGACGCGCGCATTGAGCCGCCCGATCCCGAAGTAACGGATCAATTGACGCAGATGGAAGCCCAGGCCCGTGAGCGCTTCGCACAGCAGATTGACGCTGGCCAGGTGCTGGTGCGAGGCAACCGTTTATGGGTTGCCATTGAGCTGAATGCGAGCCTGCTCTTTGCCAGTGGTGATGCGATTCCGGTGATCGAAGCCGACCCACTGTTGCAGCAGGTCGTGGAACTGGTGCAGGATGCGAATAACCCCGTACATGTTGAAGGGTTTACGGATAATCAGCCGATCAGTACGGAGCGGTTTCCCTCAAACTGGGAGCTCTCGGCCGCTCGTGCCGCTGCAGTGGTTCGCCTGCTGCAGCAACGCGGGATTGAACCCTGGCGGCTGGCGGCAGTGGGGTATGGACAGTACCAGCCGGCCTACAGCAACCGGACCGAGGAGGGGCGGCAGCGCAATCGGCGCATTGTCATTGTGATTGCACGTGATGAGCGTGTTCGTCGTGCCGTGCAGGCCTACGGCAGCGACCGTATCAGTGATGACGCCGTTAATACGTTGCTGATTGAGCAGGACCGGGAACAGACACAACAACAAGAAGCGGCACCAACGCTGGAGCAGGTTGAGACGGATTCGGGAATTCTGTTTCGTCAGGCGGATCCGGAGCAAGCACAGGAACAATAAAGATGCAGGTATGGGCAGTTTCAAATCAGAAAGGCGGGGTTGGTAAAACCACCACCGCTGTGACGCTGGCGGGGCTACTGGCAGAGGTCGGTTACCGTGTGCTGCTGGTCGATCTGGACCCCCACGGTTCCATGACCAGTTACTTCCGGTACGACCCCGATGAGCTTGAGCACAGCGTATATGACCTGTTTGAACAGGTAAAAGTCGAGCCTGACCGCGTCCGTCAGCTGATTCTGGGTACCAGCCATGAAAGCATCGACCTGATTCCGGCTTCAACGGCTCTGGCCACCCTGGAGCGCAAGGCCGTGGCGCAGGAAGGCATGGGGCTGCAAGTGGCCAAGGCGCTCAAGCTTCTGCAGGCCGACTATGACTACGTCATCATGGACAGCCCGCCGGTGCTGGGTGTGCTGATGGTGAACGCACTCGCAGCCTGTAACCACCTGCTGGTACCGGTGCAAACGGAGTTTCTGGCGCTCAAGGGGCTGGAGCGCATGGTGCGCACCATTGAAATGATCAACCGTGCGCGCCGCAACAAGCTCGCCTACACCATTGTCCCGACCTTCTATGACCGCAGAACTCAGGCCTCCGTGAACAGTCTGCGCGAGTTGCACCACCATTACCCGGACCATGTTTCCAATGCTGTAGTGCCGGTGGATACCAAATTCAGAAATGCCAGCCTCAAGGGGCTGGTACCGTCGTCGCTTGATGCCGGCAGCCGGGGGGTACATGCCTATGCCCGTTTGTTGCGCAGTCTGCTGGAACGGCGCCGACAGGAGTGAAGCATGGCTGACCAGAAGAAAGTTGTATTTGAATATCTGGAGGCCTTGCTGCAGGAGCCTGATCAGGATGAGCAGCTGCAGCAGGGCGAGGAAGAGCAGGGCGCTGCAGAAGCGGACCTGTCACCTGCATCTGAAGATTCGACAACGGCTGAGACAGCAGCAACACTGACTGTAGAGCCAGAGCCAGAGCCAGAGCCAGAGCCAGAGCCAGAGCCAGAGCCAGAGCCAGAGCCAGAGCCAGAGCCAGAGC
>NZ_JACVEW010000008.1 GCF_017776525.1 Marinobacterium alkalitolerans | reverse complement strand
GGTGTAGCTCAGCCTGGTAGAGCACTGTCTTCGGGAGGCAGGGGTCGTAGGTTCAAATCCTGTCACCCCGACCACTTTCATTTCCCGCTTTTCCATTATTCCCACTGGTTCCAAGCCAAGACTAAGGTAGAATATTGCCTTTCGTGCAACTCAGTGGAATAGACCAATGCTGGAAAAGCTCTTCAAGCTCTCCGAGCACCAAACCAACCTCAAAACCGAGATCATTGCAGGACTGACAACCTTCCTGACAATGGCCTATATCATCTTCGTTAACCCCTCCATGCTCTCCTCCACAGGCATGGATGCAGGCGCAGTCTTTGTCGCCACCTGCCTGGCAGCCGCCGTAGGCTGTTTTGTGATGGGCTTTTGGGCCAACTACCCGATCGCACTGGCACCCGGCATGGGGCTTAACGCTTTCTTCAGTTTCACGGTTGTTGGCCAGATGGGCTACAGCTGGGAAACTGCACTGGGCGCCGTATTCATCTCTGGTGTCTGCTTCTTCCTGCTGTCCATCTTTCGCATCCGTGAATGGATCATCAACAGCATCCCCCTGTCCCTGAAAGGCGGCATCGGGGCCGGTATCGGCCTGTTTCTGGGTTTCATTGGCCTGAAGAACGCCGGCATCGTGACGGACAACCCCGCCACACTGGTAACGATTGGTGATATGAGCAACTGGGGCGCCATCATGGCCTGCCTGGGCTTTATCATTATTGCGACCCTGTACTACCGTCGTGTCACCGGCTCGGTCATGATCGGCATTCTGTCCATCACGCTCCTCAGCCTCGCAGCTGGCCAGGTCGAGTTCAACGGCATCGCTTCAGCACCGCCTTCACTGGCACCGACACTGGGCCAGCTTGATATCGGCGGCGCCTTGAGCATCGGTCTGATCAGCGTGATTTTCTCATTCCTGTTCGTTGACCTGTTTGACACCTCCGGTACGCTCATCGCCGTTGCCCAGAAAGGCAAAATGCTGACCTCCGATGGCAAACTGCCGCGCCTAGGCCGCGCCCTGATGGCCGACTCCACCGCCACCATGGCCGGCTCCGTTATGGGGACTTCCACCACCACCAGCTACATCGAGTCCGGCGCCGGTATCGCTGCCGGCGGTCGCACCGGCCTGACAGCCGTAGTGGTAGGCCTGCTGTTCCTGGCCAGCCTGTTCCTGTCACCGCTGGCCGGCACCATTCCGGCCTACGCCACGGCGCCTGCACTGCTGTTTGTGGCCGTCCTGATGACCCACAGTCTGGTCAAGATCGACTGGGAAGACATCACCGAAGCCGCGCCGGTCGTGATCGCCACGGTCAGCATGCCGCTCACCTTCTCGATCACAACCGGCATTGCATTCGGCATCATCTCCTACACCGCCATCAAGGCCTTGAGTGGTCGCTTTGACCAGCTCAACCCGGCACTCTGGATTCTGTCCGTGCTGTTCGTGATCAAGATGGCATTCTACGGCTGATTGCCTAACACCGGCTCTGCCGCCACTGGCGGCAGCAAGCACAATCAAAAAAGGGGTGTGACCCGAAGGTCACACCCCTTTTTAGTGCCTTTACGCTGCGATCAGAGCAGCAGGCGACGGATATCGCTCAACAGACCGTTCAGGTCAGTCAGGAAGCGCCCGGCATCACCACCATTGATGGCACGGTGGTCATAGGACAGGCACAGCGGCAGCATCATGCGCGGCTCAAACTCCTTGCCGTTCCAGCGCGGCTTGATATCGGCCTTGGACACACCCAGGATGGCAACCTCAGGTGCGTTGACAATCGGCGTGAAGCCGGTGCCACCAATACCGCCCAGGCTGGAGATCGTGAAGCAGGCACCCTGCATCTCATTCGGCTTCAGCTTGCGATCCTTGGCCTTGCCCGCCAGCTCGGTCGCTTCGTTAGAGAGCTCGTAGACACTCTTCTTGTCCGCGTCCTTGATGACCGGCACCATTAGACCATTCGGTGTATCCACCGCGATGCCGATGTTGACGTACTTCTTGTACACGATGTGCTCGCCATCATGGTGCAGAGAGGCATTGAACTTCTGATGACGCTTGAGCGCAATCGCGGCGGCCTTGATCATGAACGGCAGCGGTGTCAGCTTGACGCCTTCCTTCGCCGCAGCATCCTTCATCTCCTTGCGGAAAGCTTCCAGCTCGGTGATGTCGGCCTCGTCGAACTGAGTGACGTGCGGGATGTTGAGCCAGCAACGGGACATGTTGTCACGGGTGATCTTGTCCACCTTGCTCAGCTTGACCATCTCGGTTTCGCCGAACTTGCTGAAGTCCACCGGCGGAATGGCCGGAATGCCGCTGCCGGAAGCTGCAGCAACAGGACCTTTCTCGGTGAGCTGTTTCAGCGCTGACTTCACATAGGCCTGAACGTCTTCTTTCAGGATACGACCCTTACGGCCGGTACCCTTGACGTTGGCAAGCTCAACACCGAACTCCCGCGCCAGCGCGCGAACAGCCGGGCCCGCGTGAACATTGCGGTTTTTCTTTTCCAGCGCATTCAGGTCCACATTCTGCTCAGCGGCAGGCGCGGCAGCCTTGGTCTGCGCCGCTGCAGGAGCAGGTGCCGCCGGCTCGGCCGGCTTGGGCGCTTCAGCAGCGGGAGCAGCGGCAGGCGCACCCGCCACCTCAAGCTCCAGCACCACATCGCCCTCGTTGACCTGATCGCCTTCCTTGATCTTCATGGACACAACCTTGCCGCCCTTGGGTGCAGGTACTTCCATGGAGGCCTTGTCCGTTTCGAGCGTGATCAGACCGTCGCCTTCAGCAATCTCATCACCTTCAGCAACCAGTACCTCGATCACATCGACATCCGTAGCGCCTGACAGATCCGGCACGGTAACAGTCTCAACACCACCGGACGCGGCCGGCGCAGCGGCAGCCGGTGCCTCGCTCGCGGAAGCCGACTCAGCCGGAGCTTCCTTAGCAGCTGGCGCAGGTGCAGCAGCACTGCCTCCACTGACCTCAAGTTCCAGCAGCAGGTCACCTTCATTGACCTGATCGCCTTCCTTGATCTTCATGGACACAACCTTGCCACCCTTGGGCGCAGGTACTTCCATGGATGCCTTGTCCGTTTCGAGGGTAATCAGGCTGTCGCCTTCGCTGATTTCGTCCCCTTCCGACACCAGCACTTCAATGACATCCACATCATTGGCACCGGACAGATCGGGTACCAGCACCTGTTCAACGCTGGTCGCACTCGCTTCAGGCCTGGCCGCCTCAGCCGGAGCGGCTGACGGTTTTTCGGCTTCCTGCGCCGGCGCTTCAGCCGGCTTCTCGGCAGGCGCATCACCCGCACCGTCAACTTCCAGCTCCAGAATGGCGTCACCTTCGTTACAGGTACCGCCTTCGGATACGATGATATTCTTGACCACACCCGCATGGGTGGACGGTACTTCCATCGAAGCCTTGTCGGTTTCCAGTACGATCAGGGAATCACCCTCTTCAATGCTGTCACCCACGTTGACGCAGACTTCGATGATGTCGACGTTTTCGCTACCGCCGATATCAGGCACTGTAATGGTAGTCGTAGTCACAATAAATCCTCTCGCTTATAACCAGTCAGAAGTTCACTCGCCTGCCACTTACAGTGTCCAGGGCGCCGGCTTTTCCGGGTTGATGTTGAACGTCTGAATGGCCTTGGCGACAACCGAAGCCTCCAGCTTGCCCTCTTCCTGCAGCGCTTTCAGAGCTGCAACCACTACGTAGTAACGGTTCACCTCAAAGAACTCGCGCAACTTGCCACGGCTGTCAGAGCGACCGAAGCCGTCCGTGCCCAGCACCTTGTAGCGGCGCGGGATAAACTCACGCAACTGATCGGCATACATGCGGATATAGTCAGTAGATGCAATGACCGGGCCATCGTGACCTTCCAGGCACTGCTCCACATAAGAGGCGCGCGCCTCTTCTTCAGGGTGCAGCAGGTTCCAGCGGCTTGCTTCCTGAGCTTCACGGCGCAGCTCATTGATGGAGGTGGTGCTCCATACATCCGCTTCCACACCGAAGTCCTCACGCAGGATGCTGGCCGCTTCACGCACTTCGCGCAGGATGGAACCACAGCCCATCAGCTGGACCTTGAGGTCAGAGTCCTTGCCTTCTTCCAGCAGGTACATGCCCTTGATGATGCCTTCTTCGGCACCCTGCGGCATCTCCGGATGCTGGTAGTTTTCGTTCAGCGTGGTGATGTAGTAGAACTTGTTCTCCTGCTCCTGGTACATGCGACGCAGGCCATCCTGAACGATCACCGCCAGCTCGTAACCGTAGGTCGGGTCGTAGGACACACAGTTCGGAATCATCTGCGCCATCAGGTGGCTGTGACCATCCTGGTGCTGGAGACCTTCGCCGTTCAGCGTGGTACGGCCAGAGGTTGCACCGATCAGGAAACCGCGCGCTTGGGAGTCACCGGCCGCCCAGGCCAGGTCCATGATGCGCTGGAAGCCGAACATGGAGTAGAAGATGTAGAACGGCACCATGGTGCAGCCGTTGTTGGCATAGGAGGTTGCGGCTGCAATCCAGGCCGACATGGCGCCCGCTTCGTTGATACCTTCCTGCAGGATCTGACCGTTCTTGGACTCCTTGTAGTACATGATCTGATCGGAGTCGTGCGGCACGTAACGCTGACCTTCAGAGGTATAGATACTCAGCTGGCGGAACATACCCTCCATGCCGAAAGTACGTGCCTCATCCGGAACGATCGGGACAACCCGCTCGCCCATCTGCTTGTCTTTCACCAGCGTGCTGAGTACACGGTTGAACGCCATCTGCGTTGACAGCGTGCGTTCGCCGCTTGATTTGAGCTGCCCCTTGAAGGCATCCAGCTCGGGAATCTGCAACTGCTCGAATTCGGTACGACGCGCCGGGTAGAAACCACCCAACTGCTTGCGGCGTTCAAACATGTACTTCATCTCCGGAGAGTCCGGAGACGGGCGGTAATACGGCACTTCCTTCAGCTGTTCGTCTGACAGCGGAATGTTGAAGCGGTCACGGAAGACCTTCAGGTCATCCATCGCTACTTTCTTGAGCGAGTGAGTATCGTTCTTGGCCTGACCGGAGTCGCCGGTACCATAGCCTTTCACGGTCTGAGCCAGAATGACGGTCGGCTGGCCCTTGTGGTGGAACGCCTGGTGGTAGGCTGCATACACCTTGTAGGGGTCGTGACCACCACGGTTCAGGTTCATGATCTCTTCATCGGACATATCCTTCACCAGCTCGGCCAGTTCCGGGTACTTGCCGAAGAAGTGCTCACGGGTGTACGCACCGCCATTGGCCTTGTAGTTCTGCAACTCACCGTCACAGACTTCATCCATGCGCTTGCGCAGCAGGCCCTGAGTATCTTTTTCAAACAGCGGATCCCAGTGACGCCCCCAGAGCACCTTGATCACGTTCCAGCCGGCGCCCTTGAAGATGCCTTCCAGCTCCTGAACGATCTTGCCGTTACCGCGCACCGGACCATCCAGACGCTGCAGGTTACAGTTGATCACGAAGATCAGGTTTTCCAGCTGCTCACGGCCGGCCAGAGAGATGGCACCCAGCGTTTCCGGCTCATCACACTCACCATCACCCAGGAACGCCCATACCTTGCGCTCGCCACGTTTTACCAGATCACGGGCTGACAGGTAGCGCATCACGTGCGCCTGATAGATCGCCTGAATCGGGCCCAAGCCCATGGAAACGGTCGGGAACTGCCAGAAGTCCGGCATCAGCCAGGGGTGCGGGTAGGAAGACAGACCGTTGCCATCCACCTCACGACGGAAGTTGTCGAGCTGCTCTTCGGTCAGGCGACCTTCCAGGTAGGCGCGGGCGTAGATCCCCGGGGAAATATGGCCCTGGAAAAAGACCATATCGGATTCGCGCTCCCCTTCAGGACCGTGGAAGAAGTAGTTGAAGCCGATGTCGTAAAGTGTTGCAGAAGAAGAGAAGCTGGAGATGTGACCGCCCAGTGCGTCTTCATTGTCGTTGGCGCGCATGACCATGGCCATGGCATTCCAGCGAATGAAGGAACGAATGCGGCGCTCCATGAAGAGGTCGCCCGGCATGCGCACTTCTTCGCGGGGCGAAATGGTATTCACATAGGGGGTATTCAAAGTGGCGCCTGCGCCAACACCCATTTCATTCGCCCTGGCACCGAGTTCGCGCAGCAGGTAGCGTGCCCGCTCGTCTCCCTCGTTTTTGGCGACGGATTCGAGCGCATCCATCCATTCTTGGGTTTCGATTGGATCGATATCTTCAATCATGTCTCGCACTTTGCCTTCTCCGATCACTTGTAAGCGTGGATGTCCGGGATCGGTCGGTGCAGGCATGGATTACACACCCGACCACTGGCTGCCGCCCCGGTTTCTTTTGGTATTTTGTATGTAGCGATACTACATACAGACTATACTAATGTCTATATTACGGTTTGACTGTCGACACTAAACCCCGCCATTTGTCGGCGTTTTGTAGTTTTTTGACGCCTTTTTCGCCGATCATGTATTCAGCGTAGAACGCCTCAGCGCCCTTTCCAAGCGCGTGTTCTCTCGCCCCTGTTGCAACAGGGCATCTTCTACAAACGCCAGGTGCGCATGCGCAGCCTGTCGAGCAGCATCCGGGTCCCCCGCCAGGATTGCCTGCAATAAGCGGTGGTGCTGTTCATGAATGCGCGAGCGCATGTCATGCTTGGGGTAAATCTGCTCCAGGTTTTCCCAGATATGCTGACGCAGCAATGTGAACAGGGCACGCATCATGTGCAGCAGCACCACATTGTGAGTGGCGGCCGCAATCGCCAGGTGAAACTCCACGTCTGCCGCCACTTCCTTGTCAAAGCTTTTCTCGTCGTGGTAACGCTGCAGCTGGTCGTAGCAGGCCTGAATACTTTCCTTGTCAGCCGGCGTGGATCTCAGTGCAGCATAGTAGGCACTGACCCCTTCCAGCGCATGGCGAAACTCCAGCAGGTCGTACTGCGACTCCGGGTGCGTCTTGAACAGTTCCAGCAACGGGTCCGACAGCCCTGCCCCCAGGTCTTCCGATACGAACGTACCTCCACCCTGCCGGCTTTCAAGCAGCCCTCTGGCGGCCAGTTTCTGTACCGCCTCACGCAGCGAAGGCCGTGACACCTCGAACTGGATGGCCAACTCACGCTCAGGCGGCAGCTTCTGCCCGGGCTTCAGCGTCCCCTCCAGAATCATGGTTTCCAGTTGCTGCATGATGACATCCGATATTTTCGGTTGTTTGACACGTTTGTAGACCATACTGGAGCGAGACCTCTGGATAGTGGAAACCTCAAAAGACTAAATTGGTAAAACCAATTAAACAATACTTCCCTGTATATTGATCATAAATAAACCGATTGACAACCATTACTGTTGAGGACTAGAGTTGCAAAAACAAGCTTGGATAATTGGTATGACCAATATTGATACTTCTCTGAAGCCTGAGTTCCAGGCCCTGTACGACCAGCTCAAGACGTTCATACCCGAATCACGCCTCATAACCGACCCCTTGCGCACACTGGCGTACGGGACCGATGCCAGCTTTTACCGCTTGATTCCACAACTGGTGGTACGTGTCGAGAGCGAGCTTGAAGTCGTCCGCCTGATCAAGCTTGCCAACGAACAGGGCACCCCGCTGACCTTTCGCGCCGCCGGTACCAGCCTGTCCGGTCAGGCCATTACCGATGCCGTGCTGGTTCAGCTCGGTGACGGCTGGAAAGACTACACAATCAGTGAAGACACCAGCACCATCCGCTTGCAGCCGGGCGTTGTGGGCGCACATGCCAATCGCTACCTGGCCCCGTTCAACCGCAAGATCGGCCCTGATCCCGCGTCCATCAATGCCGCCAAGATCGGCGGTATTGCGGCCAATAACGCCAGCGGCATGTGCTGTGGCACCGCCCAGAACAGTTATCGCACCCTGAACGCCATGCGCATGGTCCTCTCTGACGGCTCCGTGCTGGACACCGGGGATACGGCTTCGATTGAGCAATTCCGGCAACAGCACCCGAGCCTGCTGGACACCCTGGCGTCACTGGGTGAGCTCACCCGGTCCAATGCGGCCCTGCGTGAAAAAATCGAGCACAAGTACCGCCTCAAGAACACCACCGGATATGCACTCAATGCACTGGTCGACTTTGAAGACCCCGTCGACATACTTCAGCACTTGATGATCGGCTCCGAAGGCACGCTTGGTTTCATTTCCAACATCACCTACAACACCGTACCGGAGCACCCACACAAGGCCTCAGCGCTGGTCTTCTTTGACAGCGTGCGCACCACCTGCGAAGCCGTCGCATTACTGAAACCGACACCGGTCGCGGCCGTTGAACTCATGGATCGTGCCGGCCTGAGATCCATCGAAAACAAGCCCGGCATGCCCGAGTTCATCCGCCATCTGCCGGATGACGCAGCGGCACTGCTGGTCGAAACGCGGGCCGAAAGTGCCGATCAACTGCAGCAACAGATTGAAACCATTAGCCGCAGCATCGAACACCTGGAGACCAGTCAGCCGATCCGCTTCAGTACCGACCCGGATGAATGTGCACGCTACTGGGCCATTCGCAAGGGACTCTTCCCGGCCGTTGGCGCCGTCCGCGAAACCGGCACCACCGTAATCATTGAGGATGTTGCCTTCCCGGTGGAGCGGCTGGCCGATGCGGTCGCGGATCTGCACCAGCTGTTTCAGCGCTGGGATTACCCTGAGGCACTGATCTTTGGTCATGCTCTCGAGGGCAATCTGCACTTTGTTTTTACCCAGTCTTTCGACAGCGAAGAAGCCCTGCGCCGTTACGAGGGGTTGATGGATGACGTGGCCGAACTTGTGGTAAACCGCTATGCGGGTTCACTCAAGGCCGAGCATGGTACCGGCCGTAACATGGCGCCCTACGTCGAACTCGAATGGGGCCAGGAAGCCTATCAGCTGATGCAACAGCTCAAGGCGTTACTGGACCCCACCGGCATTTTCAATCCGGGCGTGATTCTGAACAGCGATGCCAAGGTTCATCTCAAGAACCTCAAGCCCTTGCCGCCTGCCAATCCGCTGGTCGACAAGTGCATCGAGTGTGGCTTCTGTGAGCCGGTCTGTCCCTCTCGCGACCTGACGCTGACGCCTCGCCAGCGTATTGTCATCTGGCGCGAGATCAAGCGGCTGGAGGATCAGGGAGAAGATCCGGCACGGCTGCAACAGTTGCGCCGCGATTACAGCTACCAGGGCGATGAAACCTGTGCGGCCTGCGGGCTCTGCTCGACCAGCTGCCCCGTCGGCATCAATACCGGCGACCTCACACGGGAGATTCGGCACCACGCCAATGAGGAACGGGAAAACCTGGCCAACTGGGCCGCCGAGCATTATGGCGGACTGATGAAGGTCAGCCGTGGCGTTTTTTCATTGGCTGACAAAACCCACGGCCTGCTGGGCAGCCAGCGCATGCAGACTGTCACCCGGAGTGTCAGACGCCTGAGCGGCAACCGTGTGCAGCAGTGGACCCCCGCCATGCCCACCGCCGCCAGCCGTATCAAGCTCATTGACCACGCAGCCGACACCGCTCCACGCGACAAGGTGGTTTACCTGCCCAGCTGCGCCAGCCGTACCATGGGCCCCATGCGAGGGGCAGAGGACTCCGAGTCACTGGCAGACAAGACCATCCGGTTGCTGGAAAAAGCCGGTTATGAGGTCCTGCTTCCCAACGCACTCGAGGGCCTGTGCTGTGGCATGCCGTTCCAGTCCAAGGGCATGTTTGATGCCGCGGATCGCAAGCGCCGAGAGTTGAGTGCGCAGTTGATGGAAGTAACGGAAAAAGGCCGGATTCCGGTCTATTCTGACACCAGCCCCTGTAGTTTGAGGCTGCAGGAAGGGATCGCGCCCGAGCTGAAACTCTATGACAGCATCGAGTTTCTGGATCAGTTCGTGTTACCGCGTTTGGATATCACCCCTGTCGACAAGCCGGTCGCCCTGCATGTGACCTGCAGCACTCAGCGTCAGGGGCTGGCCGAACCGCTCAAGCGCATCCTGTCGGCATGCAGCACCGAAGTCGTGATTCCCGACCAGATCACCTGTTGCGGATTTGCCGGCGACAAGGGGTTCTCAACACCGGAGCTGAATGCATCTGCCCTGCGCACACTGAAAGACAGCGTGCAGCACTGCGACAGCGGGTATTCAACCAGCCGAACCTGCGAAATCGGCCTCTCCCACCATAGTGGGCTGGAATACCGATCCGTGGTGTATCTGCTTGATCAATGTTCTCAACCACGCTCCCTGTAGGAGGTCACATGGCACTGCCCGACATTAAAACCATTTTGTACACCACGTCCCTCAACGAACACTCACGCCCGGTGTTCAGGCACGCGGTACAGCTCGCACGCCAGAGCGGCGCGCGCATTCACATGCTTCATGTGGTCGAACCCGTGGGTGAAATGGGCCACGCACTGATCAGCAGCTACCTGCCGGAAGACCTGGTCAAGCGCATGCATGACGAGGGTATTCAGCAGGTTCTGGACAAAATGCGTCAGCGTGTCGAGGCGTTCATGCATGATGAGCTCGAAGCTCTGCCGGATGCCGGTCCGCTGGAAGTGGAACCGCACGTGGCAGAAGGCCCTTATGCTGACACGATTCTTGATCAGGCTGAAAAGATCGGCGCAGATGTTATTATCATGGGCGCTGAAAACCGGTTCGGACACCACGGCCACACCGCCAGCCAGGTGATTCGACATGCGACCGTGCCGGTCTATGTCGTTCCAACCGGAAAACAATACCTCTGACAGGAGTGCCCACTGATCGATAGCGCTCCCGCTCAGCCTGCAAGGACATTCCATGGAAACAACCGCCATGGCGCTGATGGAGCGCATCTTTCAGACCGTATTTCCACTGGTCGCGATCGTTGGCGTGGGCTTTTTCTACGCCCGTGCGCGCCACACCGATATGGGGATCGCCAACCGCATCAATATTGATGTGTTTTGTCCGGCACTGATTTTTTCGGTCATGTCGGCCAAGTCGTTTGACCTGCCCACCTAT
Source organism: Marinobacterium alkalitolerans (assembly GCF_017776525.1). Classification (GTDB taxonomy): domain Bacteria; phylum Pseudomonadota; class Gammaproteobacteria; order Pseudomonadales; family Balneatricaceae; genus Marinobacterium; species Marinobacterium alkalitolerans. Next base: position 127,681 of record NZ_JACVEW010000008.1, on the reverse strand, counting down.
TCAACGCTTGCCATCGGAGCCCTGATCATTGTGCTGGGGTCCGGGCTGCTGCTCTGGCCGCTGTGTCGAATTCTGAAGGTGCACCCGAAAACCTTCCTGCCGCCCATGATGTTCAACAACAGTGGCAACCTGGGCATTCCACTGCTGGTACTGGCCTTTGGCGAGGCGGCGCTACCTGCTGCCGTTGTACTGTTTCTGGTCGAAAACCTGCTGCATTTTACCGTTGGGATCTACCTGCTGGACCACCGAACCAACCCGTTCAATGTGCTGCGCATGCCGATGATTATCGCGACCATTGCCGGGCTCTGCTTCAGCACCTTCAACTGGACATTGCCGGAAGTCGTCCAGATTCCAATCGACATGCTGGGGCAGATTGCCATCCCGCTGATGCTGTTCGCACTGGGCGTGCGCATGACCAGTGTCGATTTTTCAAACTGGCGTCTGGGCGTGTGGGGCGCGATCATGGCACCGGCCAGCGGCCTGGTGATTGCGCTGTCACTGCAGCCGATTCTGCAGCTTGAACCCCTGCAATTTGGCTACCTGCTCATGTTTGGCGCCCTGCCGCCTGCTGTTCTGAACTATATGATGGCCGAACGTTACAACCAGGAGCCGCAGCAGGTGGCATCCATTGTGCTGCTCGGCAACATGGGGAGCCTATTGATCATTCCTCTGGTGCTTGCTTTCGCGCTTCAGTTTGGTTGAACCCTGTCATTGAACCAGGCAGCGCCGGGCTCCGCAAAGCCCGGCGCAGATGCCCTTACTCAGCGTCGATCTGGATCAGCTCGCGGTTTTTGCCCAGCGTCGCGGGCCCAATACCTTTGACATCCGTCAGCTGTTCCACCGACACAAAGGGACCGTTGGTTTCGCGGTACTGCACAATGGCCGCCGCCTTGGCAGGCCCGACACCATTCAATGCCGTGGCGATTTGCTGTGCGGATGCCTGATTGATATTCACCGGCTCAGCGGCAAGGGAAAGAGGAGCGAAAAGACATGCGCCCGCCAGAACGGCAGCGCTGATAAGCTTCTTCAGCATAACAAGTTCCTTTTGATCAAAGTGAAAGAGCCGACCATCCCGATCGGCTCAAGCCAGCTTAAACGCTGGGTGTGAGGAACACAACCCTCAACGGCCCAGTGCTGTCTGGACCTGCTGATGTATGCGTGCGGCGGCCTCTGCAGGCACCTCGGATTGCGTGATGGGTCGCCCGATCACCAGATAGTCACTGCCGGTGTGTATGGCCTGCTCCGGTGTCATGACCCGCTGCTGGTCGCCCTTCGCACTGTCGGCGGGTCGAATCCCCGGTGTCACCAGCGCAAAGTCACGCTGAACCGCTTCACGAATGGCAGCCACTTCCTGCGCTGAACAGACCACCCCGTCCAGCCCCGCGGATTCAGTCAAACGCGCCAGCCGCACGACCTGCTCCATAGGATCTACATCCAGGCCGATTTCAGCCAGATCTTCTCGCTGCATGCTGGTCAGAACCGTCACGGCAATCAGCAAGGTACGGTTGCCCTGCACCTGTTCCAGCTGCTCACGAGCCGCCGACATCATGCGGCTGCCCCCGGACGCATGCACATTGACCATCCACACGCCCAGCTCTGCTGCCGCACGCACCGCCCGGGCCGTCGTGTTGGGGATGTCGTGGAATTTCAGGTCCAGAAATACGTCAAACCCCAGTGTATGCAGGGCTTCAACAATCGCCGGGCCGCAGCGGGTAAACAGCTCCTTGCCTACCTTGACACGGCACAGTGCCGGATCAAGTAACCGCGCCATTTGCAATGCCTGCTCGGAGTCCGGATAGTCCAGGGCCACGATTATGCGTTTATCGTCAGTTGTCATCTTGTCTCTCTTACTCACCTTCAAGCCCCTGAATCGGGCCGGTTGATCCCCATTGCCGGCAGGACGGACATTGCCAGTGCAACAGGCGACCCGAAAAGCCACAGTGGCCACATTGATATCTGGGTTTGCTTTGTTCTAGCTGCCCTGTCAGCCCTCTCAGCACCGTCAGGCTCTGGCGGGCACTATCGGAGCCATACTCGATATGCAGATCAATCAGCCGGTTGAACCCTTTCACCGAAGGGCGCTTGCGCAGCTCATCCGTTAAAAACTGACCGGCTGCCAGAACGTCCTTGCGCCTGTTGATACACTCGGCCAACGCAATAATAACGGTGGCAGACGGTGCCTGATCCAGACAGGTTCGCAGGTACTTCTCCAGTTCGTCCCGTTTATCCATGGCGGCATAACACTGCTCCAGCGGCGCGATGGTTTCGGGTACAAAGCGGGCATCCTGCTGCAGCACCTTTTGCAGCGCTCTGGCGGCCTTGCGCCATTGCTGCTGTTCCATGAACAGCTCGGCACGAATCAGACTGATTCGGCAACAGTCAGGATCCTGGACTGTGGCATCGCGCAGAAAACGCTGAGCAGCGTCCAGATCACCCTTTTTACGGCTTGCCAATGCCAGTTCACAGCAGTAGTGCGCCAGTTCAGCTCGCACAGCCGTTGATGCCTGCTGCTTGAGTTGAGACGCCACCTCAAGCGCCGAGGCCCACTCCTGCTCCTGCTCATAGAGCTTGATCAGCATATAGTGCGCCCGCTCGGCAGCTTCCCCTTCCGAGCGCTGGCGCATGATATCACGGAGCAGGTTTTCAGCACGATCCAAAAGCCCCAGCGCCTGGTAGTCTCTCGCCAGCGCGGTTTGAATCCGAATAAAGTCGGTATTACTGAGATCAGGGCGCGCCAGAAGGCGCTGATGAATCCCGACCGCGCGATCAATTTCGCCCTTGCGACGAAACAGCTTGGCCAATGCCAAATGGGCCGGGATTGTATCGGAATTGATTTCCAGCGCGCGGATGAAGCTTTCGATCGCTTCGTCCGTCTCTTCGTTGATCAGGTGGTCCAGACCAACAAAGTACTCGCGCGAAAGGCGTTGCTCGTTCAGAGCATCGGTGCGGGATGATGCGTTGGACTGGCTACGACCCAGCCACCAGCCGGCGGCCACTGCCAGAAACAGTGGCACGATCATGAGGTAGTCGACAGACATCTCAGTGGCTGTCTTTCAGCCCCGCCGTTCGCAACTTGTCCAGCTCCTTGCGGTAGGTGCTTTCCTTGCGACGGGCGGAGCGCAGTCGCGTTTTGAGCCCCAGCACGGCAAACCCGCTCAGCAACATGCCACACACACTGCCAAGCACAAAAACCGCGATGAGCCAAAGCGAAAGGCTGGCCTCAGGCAAGGTCAAAAAGACAAGATCAATGCTGACAGGTGTCGTGTTATGGATAGTGAACAGTACGCCGATGCCTATCAGACACAGCCCCAGTACGACCAGAATAAGGTTTTTCAACCAGTTCAATGCATTTGTCCTCTAAGCTTCGATATCGACGCCACACTAAAACCCTTCCTTGAGCCCGTCATTAACCTGGTCACGAAGCTCCTTGCCGGGCTTGAAGTGAGGCACGTATTTGGCTGCCAGCGGTACCGCTTCTCCCGTTTTCGGATTACGCCCCATCCGGGGTGCACGATAATGCAGGGAAAAACTGCCAAAGCCCCTGATCTCGATTCGTTCACCGGATGAAAGCGCATCCGTCATGTGATCCAGCATGGTTTTAACCGCCAACTCCACGTCTTTTACAGACAATTCGGGGTGGCTGTCGATTAAACGTTCGATCAACTCCGACTTGGTCATAACACCTCCGGTTTCGACCAGAGGCCGCCAGCCTTTTGGCTGGAGGCCATAAAGGCAGGCAAATGCTCAGGAGTCCTGCTTTTTCATCTGCTGCTTGATCAGGTCTCCGATGGTGGTGGGAGCCACTGAATCCGCTTCACGCACAGACTCCATGGCCTGCCGTGTCTGCTCCCGCTCCATCTGACGCACGGACAGGTTGACCGCACGGTTGCGGCGATCGATATTCTGTACCGCCGCTTCCAGACTTTCCCCTTCCTTCAGCTCGGTGGTCAAGTCGTCTGTATGTTCATGCGACAGCTCGGCAACCTTGAGTACACCGTCAATGCCTTCCGCCAGCTCAACCACCGCCTGACGCGGTGTCACTTCCTTGATCGTGCCCGTAACGACACTGCCTTTGGGGTGCTCAGACGCAAACTGTGCGAAGGGATCGGAATCCAGCTGTTTAATGCCCAGTGCGATGCGCTCACGCTCGGGGTCAACCGAGAGCACCAGCGCTTCCACTTCGTCACCCTTGTTGTAAGCCTTCATGGCCTCTTCTCCGGGCAACTCCCAGGAGAGATCCGAGAGGTGAACCAGCCCGTCGATGCCGCCTTCCAGGCCGATAAACACGCCAAAATCGGTAATTGAACGGACCTTGCCGCTGACCCGGTCACCCTTGCTATGGGTGCTGGCAAAGGCTTCCCAGGGGTTGGTACGGCACTGTTTGATACCCAGTGAGATGCGGCGACGCTGCTGGTCGATGTCCAGAATCATCACTTCGATTTCATCGCCAACCTGAACCACCTTGGAAGGGTGAATATTCTTGTTGGTCCAGTCCATTTCGGACACGTGTACCAGCCCTTCCACGCCCGGAGCTATCTCGGCAAAACAGCCGTAGTCGGTCAGGTTGGTCACTTTGGCCTGTACCTTGCTGCCGACGTTGTATTCGCCGATCATCTTGGTCCAGGGATCTTCCTGCAACTGCTTCAGACCCAGAGAAACACGCTTGCGCTCGGCATCGTATTTGAGCACCTTGACGTCGATCTCATCACCCACGCTGAGCACTTCACTCGGGTGCTTGACGCGGCGCCATGCAATATCAGTGATGTGCAGCAGGCCGTCGATACCGCCAAGATCGATGAAGGCACCGTAGTCGGTGAGGTTTTTCACCACACCCTTGACCACCAGGCCCTCTTCCATTTTCTCGAGCAGTTTCTCTCGTTCCTTGCTGTAGGCTTCCTCGAGTACGGCACGACGCGACACCACCAGATTGTTGCTGCGGGCATCGAGCTTGACGATTCGGAACTCCAGCTCCTGACCTTCAAGGTGGGAGGTATCACGCAGAGGACGAATATCGACCAGAGAACCCGGCAGGAAGGCATTGAGCCCCTGTACATTGATGGTCAGGCCACCCCGCACGCGACCGATGATGTGGCCGGTGACGGTTTCGCCCTTTTCGTAGGCTTCCTCGAGTACGGACCAGGCTTCAATACGCTTGGCACGCTCACGGGAAAGTACCGTAGAGCCAAAGCCGTCTTCCAGTGACTCAAGAGCGACACGCACCTCATCGCCCACCTGAAGTGAGCACTCTCCCTGTTCATCACGGAACTGGTCGAGCGGAATCACGCCTTCCGACTTGAGCCCGGCGTTGACGATGACGTAATCATTGTCAATCGCCACTACGGTGCCGGTAACAATCGACCCCGGCGCCATATCAAGCTCTTTTAAACTCTCTTCGAACAGCTCCGCAAAACTTTCGCTCATTACCGATCCTTCCCCAGGTTTGGCTACATCAGCGCAGCCCTCTGTGTCTGGCTTCATCCAGGACAGACTGCAACACTTCGTCGATGGTCATCGAGGTGGTGTCGAGCCTCACAGCATCCGGCGCTGGTTTGAGTGGTGCGACGGCGCGATTCATGTCACGCGCGTCACGTGCCTTTATATCGTTCAATATATCATCAAGGCTAGCACCGGGGTCCTTGCTAATCAACTGCTTATAGCGCCGCTGTGCACGCTCTTCCGCGCTGGCATCCAGATAGATCTTCAGCTCTGCTTCGGGGAAGACGACGGTCCCCATGTCACGACCATCCGCTACAAGCCCCGGCTCACCGGCAAAGTCACGCTGCCGGCTCAACAAGGCGCTTCTTACCGGCGCCAGCGCAGCAATGACGGACGCATCCTCACCCACACGCTCATTACGGATGGCATGAGTCACTTCCTCGCCCTCAAGGATGATCTGTGTCTCGCCATCCTTGCGCGGTTTGAAGCGTACATCCAGATGTGCCGCCAGCACCTCCAGTGCTTCCACATCATCCAGCTCTACCCCGTGATGACGGGCCGCCAGGGCGGTCAATCGGTACAGCGCACCACTGTCCAGCAGGTGCCAGTCAAGCTCGCGCGCGAGCAACTGACAAATGGTTCCTTTTCCTGACCCGCTCGGGCCATCGACTGTTATCACCGCAGCCATGTTCTCACCGGTGGACATCAGCCCTCCTCCTTATGTACGTTCAACCCTGCTCGTTGTGCTTGTTCTATTAAATCGGGACAGACACTCAGTATCTGTCCACACGCTTGAATTGACAGCGGATCCTCTGCACATAAGGCCGCTGCCAGCGCTGCCATGCCGACGCGCAGCGAGCCCGAGGCGGTTACTTCGCCCCCTCTGCCCCGGCGTCCGGTAATCATCACCTGCTCGTCCTGTTCCTGTACCTCAACGTCCAAGGCCCGCAGCAGATCAAGGGTTCGACCCACCGGGTCTTCTTCCTTGTGCCTGAGTGCCTTTAGCCCGTTGAAGCAACTGGTGCCCTCGGCATGTGCTGCTGCCACCAGCAAAAGCGGCAGCTCATCCATGGCACGTGACAGCACCTGTGGCCCAACGTTGACCGCTTTCAGTGCTGCACCGGCCTTGATACGCAGCTCCGCCACCGGCTCTCCCGCCTGAGTTCCGCACTGGTGCGCTTCGATATCGAGCCCCATCTGGCGCAGTACATCCAGAGCGCCAGACCGGGTTGGATTAACCCCCACCCGTTCCAGCACCAACTGACCGACACTGCACCCGGACACGGCGATAGCCATCATGGCAGCCCAGGACACATCCCTGGGCACCGCAAGCGGCGTTGCCTGCAGGCGATTCCCCGCCCGCACACGAACCGCTTGTCCCTTACATTCAACATCCGCACCAAAGGCCGCCAACATCTGCTCGGTATGGTTGCGGGTTACCACAGGTTCATGGATGCGGGTTTCGCCTTCTGCCCACAGACCTGCCAGCAGCAGGGCCGATTTGACCTGCGCGCTGGGCATGGGCAGGGTGTAGTCGATGCCGATCAGTGTCTGCCCACCCTTGATACGCAGCGGCGCCCCGCCACTCGGACTGGTTTCAATCCGCGCCCCCATGGCATTCAGGGGGTCGGTGACACGTGTCATGTTGCGTCGGCTCAGTGCTTCGTCACCAAACAGCTCCGTATCGAAGGGCTGCGCTGCCAGCACCCCCGCCAACAGGCGCATGGCGGTAGCCGAGTGTCCCAGATACAGAGGGCCGGGCGGTGGCTTGAGCCCGTGCAGTCCTACGCCAAACACCCTGACCTGCCCCTGGTGCGGTCCCTCAATTACAACCCCCATGTCACGCAGGGCCTGCAAGGTCGCCAGGCTGTCCTCGTTTTCCAGAAAACCCGAAATATCCGTTACACCATCTGCCAGCGAGGCCAGAATGATCGCCCGCTGGGATATGGATTTATCACCCGGAAGGGTGATGGTGCCATCAACCTGATCAGCCACCTGGGCGCGCAAGGTTACACCCTCAGTGTGATCATTCGATGAATAGGACGACTTGTTGAGCAAACGGGTAAAGTGGTCGCGTGCAGCCTTGGCACGGGTAAAAATACCCAACAGCGTTTCGCTGTCGCTGCCTTCAACTGCAGCACGCAGGCGGTCCACGCCGCGGGTATAGCGGTCTATTTGAGCCAGAATTGCATCACGGTTGGCCACGCAGATGTCATGCCACATGGTCGGATCACTGGCCGCGATGCGGGTAAAGTCACGAAACCCTCCGGCGGCATAACGGAAGATATCCAGATTTTCTTCTTCCCGCGCCAGGGTATCGACCAGAGAGAACGCCAGGAGGTGTGGCAGATGGCTGGTCGCCGCGAGCACCTCGTCGTGCCGCTCCACTTCCATCTGCAGCACTTCGGCACCCACCGCCTGCCACAAGCGGGCCAGTTCCAGCGTGGCATCCGGGTCGGTTTCAGGCAGTGGCGTGAGAATCACCTTGTGCCGCTCAAACAGGTCGGCATCGGAGGCGCGCACACCGCTCTTTTCGGCACCGGCAATCGGGTGACCGGGTATGAAGGTGGGCGGCAGATGACCAAAAAGCTGTCTTGCTGCGCAGACCAGGTTGGTTTTGGTGCTGCCCACGTCCGTGACCAGCGTCTGCAGCCGCAGATGAGGCTGGATTTCGGCCAGCACCTTTTCCATCGCCTTCACCGGCACGGCCAGCACAATCAGGTCTGCCCGTGCCACTTCGGCCGGCAGGTCTTCTGCGATCCGATCAATGATGCCCAGATCCAGCCCCAGCCGACACTCATCCAGATTGCGGTCTGCCCCCACAACTTCGCCCACGCATGAGCGCGTCTTGAGTGCCTTGGCCAACGAACCACCAATCAAGCCAAGCCCGATAATCAGAACGCGCTCAAGGCGGTAACGCGATTCAGGGGAATATCTCAGCACGCCAGCACCTGCTTGAGCGCACGCAGGAAGCGGTCATTTTCTTCTGGCAAGCCGACGCTGATCCGCAAATGGGATGGCATGCCGTAACCCGCCAGCGGGCGAACGATCACGCCTTCTCGCAAAAGCGCCTCAAACACCGGCTGTGCCGGACGCGCCATATCAGCCGTGATGAAGTTGCCAAAGCCGGGAATGTAGCCGATTCCTTGCGCCTTCAGCCCTGCTTCCAGTTGCTCCAGCCCGGTCCGATTCAACTCGACACTGCGCTGGAGGTAGGACTGATCATCCAGTACCGCTTCCGCGGCGGCCAGCGCCACATGCGAGACATTAAACGGCTGACGTACCCGGTTGAGCAGGTCGGTGATATCGGCACAGGCCGCTGCAAACCCGACCCGCAGCCCCGCAAGGCCCCAGGCCTTGGAAAACGTCCGGGTGACGATCAGATTCGGATAGTGCGGCAACAGTTCGAGCCCATCCGGGAAGTCCTCGTCCTCGACATACTCGGTATAGGCTTCGTCCAGTACCACGATCACATGCTCGGGCACGGCGTTCAGAAAGGCGACCAGTTCATCATGCTTGAGGGCCGTACCCGTGGGGTTGTTCGGGTTGGCAATGAAGATCAGGCGCGTGCGGTCGCTGATCGCTTCCGACATTGCCTGCAGGTTATGGCCATATTCATGTGCGGGCGCCACCACAGCCCTGGCGCTGCAGGCCTGGGTCACGATGGGGTACACCGCAAAGGCATATTCGGAAAACACCACTTCGTCGCCCGGGTTGAGAAATGCCCGCGCAATCAGTTCCAGGACATCATTGGAGCCGTTGCCCAGCGTGATCTGGTGCGAATCAAGCCCATAGTGGCGATGCAGTGCTTTTTTCAGGCGAAAGCCGTTACTGTCGGGATACCGTGTCGTGTCTGCCAGTACGCCCTCAATCGCCGCCAGCACTTTACTGCTGGGCCCCAGAGGATTCTCGTTACTGGCCAGCTTGATGATATTGCTGATGCCCAGTTCACGCTCAAGCTCTTCAATCGGCTTACCGGCCTCATACGGGTGCAGGCTCTGCACCCCTGTGGTTGCGAGGGCCATCAAATCACATGACATGTGCACATCCTTTTTGGCTTTCAGAGTACCGCTTTGGGGTAAGACCCCAAAAACTTGACCTTGATGTCCAGAGTATCGAGCTCATCCAGCAGCTCGCGCACGCCGGACTCCGAGGCATGTCCTTCAAAGTCGATATAGAACAGGGTCTGCCAGTCATGCTCGCCGCTGCTGCGTGTCTCAAGGCGTGTCAGACTGATCCGGCGGCGGTGGAAAGGTGCCAGCAGCTCATGCAGTGCGCCCGCTTCATCACGACACTCAAGCAACAGTGATGTCTTGTCTTCGCCGCTGGCGCCGATCGCCTCACGGCCCACCACCAGGTAACGGGGGCAACGTGCTGTCGCACTTGCCGCCACTTCAGGCGCCAGTTCAACCTCACCACAGATGAACAGGTCAAAGCGGCGGAACAGGTCCAGTGTATGCCGAATCAGGCCTGCATCCTCCACCTCGATCGGTACAACGGCATAGTGCGACTCGCCGGTTTGCACTGACTCGAACACAGCCTCCAGGCTGGTCAGTGCGCGGCAATGCGCCGCCTGACCAAAGTGTTTCTGTGCGGCCTGCTGGGTAAAGGTGCCTTCCGGCCCAAGAAAGACCACTTCCAGTGGCTCTTCCAGAGCGAGACATACCGACATGATTTCACGAAACAGCCGTGCGACCGTTTCATTCTCCAGCGGTCCCTCATTGCGGGCCATGACCGCACGCAAGACCTGGGCTTCACGTTCGGGTCGATAAAACACGGGCGTTTCATCCGCCGCACGATAGCGCTCCTTGACCTCAGCCACCTGCTGCGCCAACCGGGCCCGGTCATTCAGCAGCTGATGAATATGACGGTCGACGCTGTCGATACGGTCACGCAGGACTTTCAGCTCGGCTTCCTGCTCGAGCGCGGCCGCTTTATCCAGATCACTCATCTCACGCCTGCTCTTTCTCGAAGCGCTGCATGAAGTCAATCAAGGCATCCACGGCCGCCTCAGGCACCGCGTTATAGATGCTGGCGCGCATGCCGCCAACCGAACGGTGGCCCTTCAGGTTCAGCAGCCCCTCGGCTTCCGCCAGTTCCAGGAAGCGCGCGTCCAGGCGGCTGTCGGCCAGCGTGAAGGGCACATTCATGATTGAACGATTGGCCACGGCTACCGGGTTGGCATAGAAGTCGCTGCCATCGATGGCCGCATAGAGTTTGCCCGCCTTGCGACGGTTCTGTGCCGCAATCGCCTCAAGGCCGCCCTGTTGCTTGAGCCACTGGAACACCAGCCCGGCCAGATACCAGCCAAAGGTGGGCGGCGTGTTGTTCATGGAGTCAGCGTCCGCATGCACCTTGTAGTCGTACATGGTGGGAGTGCCTGCCAGCGTGCTTCCGATCAGGTCTTCACGCACGATCACGACAGTCAGGCCGGCCGGGCCGATATTTTTCTGAGCCCCCGCGTAAATCAGACCAAAACGGCTCACGTCCACCGGCGCCGACAGAATGTCGGAGGACATGTCGGCCACCAGAGGTACATCGCCGGCGTCCGGAATGTAGTCGAACTCGACACCGCCGATGGTTTCGTTGGTGGTGTAGTGCAGGTAGGCCGCCTCCGGATTCAGCACCAGTTCCGACTGCGCCGGAGCAGACGTAAAGCTGTTGCCTTCCGTGGAAGCCGCGATATTCACCTGGGTGTAACGCTGAGCTTCCTTGATCGCCTTCCCGGACCAGACACCGGTGTTGATGTAGTCGGCAGACGTGGCGCCTCGCAGCAGGTTCATCGGCACCATGGCAAACTGCGCCGTTGCCCCGCCCTGCAGAAACAGCACCTTGTAGTTGTCCGGGATCTGCATCAGCTCACGCAGGTCCTGCTCGGCCTGGGCCGCAACACCAATGTATTCGGCACTGCGATGGCTCATTTCCATGATGGAAAGGCCTTCACCATGCCAGTCAAGCAGTTCCGCCTGCGCCTGTTTGAGAACCGCTTCCGGCAGTGCCGCGGGACCGGCACTGAAATTGAATTTACGTGTCATATCGTTTTGTGTTCCACATTCACGCGTCAGTAGCGTCGGCATCAGGTGCCGCCTCAGTGTGTTCTACAGCATCCGCGGTGGCTTCAGCCTCGACACCTTCTTCATCGTCGGTTTCTTCCGGCTCTTCGATGCGCGCAATGCCGACCAGCGCCTCTTCCTCGGCCAGACGAATCAGCATCACACCCTGAGTGTTACGTCCCAGACTGGAGATTTCGCCACTGCGGGTACGCACCAGCGTGCCCCGGTTGCTGATCAGCATGACATCGTCGCCATCAAATACCTGAACGGCCCCCGCCAGCTGGCCATTACGCTCCGTACACTGCATGGCGATAACACCCTGGCCACCACGACCACGCAGCGGGAATTCATCCACAGGGGTTTTCTTGCCGTAGCCGTTCTCGGAGGCGGTCAGCACCTCGCCACCTGCCTGAGGCACCATCAGCGAGATCACGCGCACGTCATCGTCCATTCTCACGCCGCGGACACCCCGGGCGGTACGGCCCATGGCACGCACGTCGCTCTCGTTGAAGCGGATCGCCTTGCCGGCACTGGTTACCAGCATTACGTCATCTTCCCCGCTGGTCAGCGCTGCACCAATCAGGCGGTCGCCTTCGACGATATCCAGAGCAATCAGACCCGTACTTCGTGGGCGCGAGAACGCATCCAGCGGCGTTTTCTTCACGGTACCGTTGGCGGTTGCCATAAAGATGAAGCGCTCGGGGTCGAACTCCTGCACCGGCAGAATCGTGCTGATCCACTCATCTTCGGCCAGCGGCAGAATGTTCACCACCGGACGTCCGCGAGAGGCGCGCGATGCGGGCGGAATCTCGTATACCTTCAGCCAGTACACCTTGCCCAGGTTGGTAAAGCAGAGCACCGTATCGTGGGTGTTGGCGATCAGCAGGTGTTCGATGAAGTCTTCATCTTTCATCGCTGTGGCCGATTTGCCCTTGCCGCCACGGCGCTGGGCCTGATAGTCGGTCAGCGGCTGGGTCTTGGCATAACCGGCGTGAGAGATCGTCACGACCATGTCTTCTTCATTGATCAGGTCGGCAACGGTCAGATCCTGCATGGACGCCTGAATCTCGGTCCGGCGCTCATCTGCATACTCGTCAACCAGCGTTTCCAGCTCTTCGCGAATCACTTCCATCAGGCGCTCGTAGGAGCCCAGGATGTGCAGCAATTCTGCGATCTTCTCCAGCAGTTCACGGTATTCACCGATCAGTTTTTCATGTTCCAGGCCGGTCAGTCGGTGCAGGCGCAGATCCAGGATCGCCTGAGCCTGAACCGGGGACAGGTAATAGCGCCCTTCACGCAGACCATACTGAGGTTCCAGATCTTCCGGACGGCATGCTGTTTCACCGGCACGCTCCAGCATGTCGGTGACGTTACCCGGCACCCAGGCTGTCTCGATCAGGCGTTCCTTGGCTTCCGCAGGTGTGGGCGACTGCTTGATAAGCTCGATCACCGGATCAATATTGGCCAGCGCGATCGCCAGACCTTCCAGCACGTGCCCGCGCTCACGCGCCTTGCGCAGCTCGAAAATGGTACGGCGAGTCACCACTTCACGGCGATGACGAACAAAGCACTCCAGTACAGACTTGAGATCCAGCACCTTGGGCTGGCCATCCACCAGCGCCACCATGTTGATCCCAAAGACACTCTGCAGCTGAGTCTGGGCAAAGAGGTTGTTGATGATCACTTCCGGTACTTCGCCGCGGCGAAGCTCGATCACGATACGCATGCCGTCCTTATCGGACTCGTCACGCAGCTCGCTGATGCCTTCGATTTTCTTTTCCTTGACCAGGTCGGCGATCTTCTCGATCAGACGCGCCTTGTTGAGCTGGTAGGGAATTTCGGTGATCACCAGCATCGGGCGACCGTTCTTCGGGTGGTCTTCGATGTGGTGACGGGCACGCACGTAAATACGGCCACGGCCGGTACGGTACGCCTGCAGGATACCGGCACGGCCATTAATGATGCCGCCGGTCGGAAAATCGGGGCCCGGGATCGACTCCATCAGCTCATCGATGCTGATATCCGGATTATCGATCAACGCAATACAGCCCTTGACCACTTCGCCCAAATTATGGGGCGGAATGTTGGTCGCCATACCCACCGCAATACCGGCAGAGCCGTTGACCAGCAGGTTGGGTACGCGGGTGGGGAGAACTTCGGGAATTTTCTCGGTGCCGTCGTAGTTATCGACGAAGTCCACCGTTTCCTTGTCCAGGTCGGCCAGCAGCTGATGCGAGATCTTGGCCATGCGAATTTCGGTGTAACGCATGGCCGCGGCGGAATCCCCGTCCACTGAACCGAAGTTACCCTGGCCATCCACCAGCATATAGCGCATGGAGAAATCCTGGGCCATACGCACAATGGTGTCGTACACCGCACTGTCACCATGCGGGTGGTATTTACCGATGACGTCACCGACCACACGCGCCGACTTCTTGTACGGCTTGTTCCAGTCGTTGTTGAGTTCGTTCATCGCAAAAAGAACACGACGATGAACCGGTTTGAGGCCGTCACGCACATCCGGCAGAGCTCGGCCGACAATTACGCTCATGGCGTAATCGAGATAGGACTGTTTCAGCTCGTCTTCAATGTTGACTGGCAGAACTTCTTTGGCTAAATCACCCATTCGCACAGCTTTCCTTGATCCGGTACCCGAGCACGCCCTGATGGCGCGCCTGTAAACTGCGGAAGTATACCACAGCAGAGATCAATTCTGCCTCTCCTGGACTGACAAGAAGTACGACGCTGACGGGGCTCATACTTGCCGACAGAGAGCGCATTAGAGACGCTTGCCCGGACCCTCATGTAAACAGCGCTCCCCCCTTCCCTTTTAAGTCGCCCTTGCAGCATCGCATTGATTTCCGAGCGTTTCCCCATAGTGGTAGAATGTGCTCAACGATTATGAAGAACAAAGGCTGAGACCATGAAACAGGATCGCGGGCTGAACCTGGACCCAACGGAAATTGCCAAATTCGAAGAGCTGGCGAGCCGCTGGTGGGACCGCGACAGCGAATTCAAACCGCTGCACGACATCAACCCGCTCAGGGTCGACTTTGTTGATCGCATTGGCGGGCTGGCCGGCAAAACCGTACTGGATGTGGGGTGCGGCGGCGGCATTCTGTCTGAAGCCATGGCTCAGCGCGGTGCCAGCGTGACCGGCATCGACATGGGGGAAGCTCCGCTCAAGGTCGCCAAGCTGCACGGACTTGAAAGCGGCGTTCAGATTACCTACCGCCAGATAACGGTTGAAGACCTGGCCGAAGAATGCCCGGCCTCTTTCGACCTGATCACCTGCATGGAAATGCTGGAGCACGTTCCCGATCCGGCGTCGGTCATTCGCGCCTGCGTTGCCCTGCTCAAGCCCGGCGGCCGCCTGTTCCTGTCGACTCTGAACCGCAACCCGAAGAGCTACCTCTTTGCGATTCTGGGGGCCGAACGCCTGTTGAAGCTGGTACCCAATGGCACGCATGACTTCAATAAATTTATCCGCCCCGCCGAGCTTGGCGGCTGGGTCCGTGAAGCGGGCCTGGAGATCACGGAGATGACCGGGCTGGTCTATAACCCGCTCACCAGGGCGTACCGACTGGATCCCGAGGATGTGGACGTAAACTATATGCTCGCCTGCCACAAGGGAGACTGACCACGTGAGTGCCCGTTCCGCCATTCTGTTCGACCTCGACGGCACTCTGCTGGATACGGCTCGAGACTTCCACGGCATCATCAACCGGATGCTGCAACAGGCAGGGCAGCCCGCCATCAGTTACGACAGTCTGAGAACCCAGGTGTCCAACGGTGCCCGGGCCATGGTGTGCCATGCATTCAATATCGGCATGGATACACCCGGCTTTTCCGAGCTGCACCAGCAGCTGCTGGATGAATATGCCGGCACCCACTACCCGGAAAGCCGGGCGTTTGAGGGCATGAATGCACTACTGGACTGGCTGGACAGTCACCAGCACCCCTGGGGCATCGTGACCAACAAGCCGGAACGCTTTACCCGCCCCCTGTTACAGCAAGTCGGATGGGGACACTGCCCGTGCATTATCTGCCCCGAGCAGGTACAACAAACCAAGCCCGACCCGGAAGGACTGCTTCTGGCCTGCCGGCAACTGGGAGCGGAACCCGCCAAAAGCATTTACGTGGGCGACCATGTTCGCGATATTGAAGCCGGGCGCGCCGCCGGAATGATCACCGTTGCCGCCGCCTGGGGCTACCTCAATGAGGGCGAACGTTGTGATGACTGGCACAGCGACCACATCTGCGAGCACCCCGAAGCGCTGCACCCCCTGCTACAATCCCTTTTATAACCCTCTGTAATCTGCCTATCGACTGTTGTGAAGGAGTCAAGGATGTTTCAATACAGCGCCCGCACCGACCTGCTGCAGGACCGCATTATTCTGGTCACCGGTGCCGGTGATGGTATCGGCCGGGCAGCAGCACTCGCCTTTGCCGCGCACGGTGCTACCGTCGTGCTTCTGGGTCGTACGCTGGAGAAGCTGGAGGCCGTGTACGATGAAATAGAAGCGGCCGGTTATCCACAGCCGGCGATCGTGCCACTGAACCTGGACTCTGCCTCCGAGCACGATTACATCGAACTCAGCAACAAGCTGCATGATGAGTTCGGGCATCTGGACGGGGTCCTGCATAACGCCAGCCTGCTGGGGCAGCGCACGCCACTGGAAAACTACGACCCCATCACATGGGATCAGGTAATGCGTGTTAACGTGCACGCACCCTTCCTGATGACACAGACACTGCTGCCGCTGCTGCACCAGTCCAGTGACGCATCGGTGGTTTTCACGTCGTCGGGAGTGGGTCGCAAGGGACGTGCCTACTGGGGGGCCTATGCGGTCTCCAAGTTTGCCACTGAAGGGATGATGGAAGTACTGGCCGATGAGCTGGAAAACACACCCAATATCCGTGTTAATGCCATCAACCCGGGAGCGACTCGCACACAGATGCGTGCCTATGCCTACCCGGCCGAGCCGCCGGAAGTAAACCCGGAGCCGGCCGATATCATGCCGCTTTATCTCTACCTGATGGGGCCTGACAGCAAGTCAATCAATGGACAGTCCATGGACGCCCAGGGCGAAGGCAAAGCCTGAGCACAAAAAAAGTGGAGCCCCCGGGCTCCACTTTTTTATTCACGCATCGCTCACGTATTAAACGCGACGACCACGGCGGTTGGTATTTCGGCGCCCGACTGAGCGCGCCTTGGGCTTGGCCCGCCCGGCCGTGCGAGGCTGCTCATCAGACTGCCCCTTCACCACTTCCTGGCGTACTTTCTGCCGCTTGTACAGCCGCTTTTCACGCTCGGACTCAAGCGGAGTCGGGCGATGCGTGCGAACGGGCTCAAGGTCAACCTCTTTTGACAGCAGATCGACTTCCTTGGGTTCCAGCTCACGCCAGGTACCGACTTTCACATCGCTGGGGAGGAAAACCGGCCCGAAACGAACCCGCTTGAGGCGGTTTACCTGCAACCCCTGAGACTCCCACAGACGGCGCACTTCTCGGTTGCGCCCTTCCATGACGACACAGTGATACCACTTGTTGGCGCCCTCACCATCGAAGTACTGCACATCCGTAAAGCGTGCCATGCCATCTTCCAGCAGCACACCTTCTGTCAGGCGTGTCAGCATCGCCTCATCGACATCCCCCAGCACTCGCACCGCATACTCACGGTCAATCTGCATGGACGGATGCATCATCCTGTTGGCCAGCTCGCCGTCAGTGGTAAATATCAGCAGACCGGTGGTATTGATATCGAGTCGCCCGATCGCCACCCAGCGCCCCTGCTTAAGGGGCGGCAGGTTATCAAACACCGTAGGACGCCCTTCGGGGTCGTGACGGGTACAGACCTCACCCAGCGGCTTGTTATAAATCAGCACTCGCCGTTCAGCCGTTTCGGGGAACATCAACGTAACAGCCTTGCCATCGACGAGTACCTGGTCGTCCGACCCGACCCGGTCACCCAGCGTGGCAACCTGATCATTGATACGGATACGACCGCTTTCTATCCAGCGCTCCATCTCACGACGTGAGCCAAATCCGGAGCGCGCCAAAACTTTCTGTAACTTTTCATTGCTCATTTTGACGTCTCTATATCCTGTTCACGGCCTTACAAAGGCCTTCAATAACAAAAAAGCCCCTTCAGGTCTCCCCAAAGAGGCTTTCTTGGATCGTATGATGCATGATCAGTTCGGTGTGGGCAACTGATCTTTTGTAATGCCGTGCTTGTCCATATATTCACGGAATACAACCGGCGTACGTCCACGACCCGACCAGGTATGTTCATTACCTTCATCATCGGTAATGGCATATTTGACCTTGACGGTTTTGCGAGACGCTGAAGGCTCGATGCCTTTTTTAAGCTCGTCCAGATCAACACCGGCCTCTTTCATCAAACGCTGGATCTGCTCGACCTTTTCCTGCTTGGCGCGTTCGATCTCTTCTTCGCGACGCTTGGCTTCTTCAACCTCAGCACGAATATCGCTCAGATCAGCAATGACCTTATCGATTTCAGCCAACGTCATTTCCTGACAGTGTTTGCGTAACGAGTTTTTACGCGTCAGCGTTTTAACAAATTCAGTCATTTCCGTGCCCGTGCTCAGTTAAAATTTTATTTAATTATCGACATAAAAAGTTATTTTTCAACAGCACGTTCATTATTATTTGAAATGTTCGGTATTGCCGGCACCTTCACGGGTCACTTCAGGCATATCACCGGTCATATTAATGACACTGGTTGGCTCCATGCCGCAATAACCGCCATCAATAATCAAATCGACCTGGTGCTGCAAAAGGTCCCGCATTTCATACGGATCCGTCATGGGCAACTCATCGCCCGGCATAATGAGGGAAGTGCTCATAATGGGCTCGCCCAGGCAGGATAAAAGTTCCGCCACAATATTGTTATTTGGCACCCGTATCCCGATGGTTCGACGCTTGGGGTGCAACAGCCGGCGCGGTACTTCAGTCGTGGCAGGCAGAATAAAGGTATAAGCCCCCGGAGTGTGGGCTTTCAAAAGCCTGAACATCTGGTTATCGACCTTGGCGTAGGTCCCAATGGACGAAAGGTCGTCACACACCAGAGTGAAGTTATGCTTGTCATCCAGCTGACGAATACGCTTGATGCGATCAACGGCTTTTTTATCACCCAAATGACAGCCAAGCGCATAGCCACAATCGGTCGGGTATATTACAACCCCACCTTGACGAATAATATCCACGGCCTGCTGAATCAACCGCTTCTGCGGATTTTCCGGATGTACCTGAAAAAACTGGCTCATAAGGCCTCCTGTACTCTCAAAATCATTCATCACCACGCCCTCACACCAGAACTCGCGCGAGCTGACGCGGCGTATCAACCTGTGGAAACCGCCCCAAATGTGTCCAGCGGTTTGCAGGCGTATGAAAATCACTGCCGGCCGAGACATACATATCGTGCTGATCAGCCATGCGCATCAATAACCTGATCTGTTCCTGACTCACGCCCGGATAGGCCACTTCAAACCCGTCTGCGCCCGCATTGCCCAATTCCTTGACGAGAATACGCAGTCTGGAAAACGTCAGGTTATATTTGGTCGGGTGAGCCAGCAGGGCGAAACCGCCACTGGCCTTTACCTGCTCAATAGCCTCATGCATATCCGGCCATTCGGCCTTCACATCGCCGGGTTTACCCTGCCCCAGATAGCGATCAAAGGCTTCACTTTCAGTGCTGACAATGCCGGCTTCAATCAGCGCTCGTGCAAAATGGGGCCGACCAATCTGTCCCGATCCGGCAAGAGCCTGCGCACGCGCCAGCAGATCTTCAGGCAGCTTTTTGGCCACCAAGCGTTTGGCTATTTTTTCGGCCCGCGCCTGACGCAGCCCTTCAAGGTTTTCGATGTAGCCCTTCCACCCCTCATGCGCAGGATCTATCCCCAACCCCAACAGATGAATGACACGCGTATTCCAGCGGCAGGTCAGCTCAACGCCCGGAACAAAGCGAATGCCACACTGACGGGCGGTCGCAGCCGCTTCATCAAGACCCGAAAGGGTGTCATGGTCTGTCAGTGCCAGCAGTTTCACGCCATTTTCACTGGCCAGTTCAACCAGCTCCTGCGGCGACAGCGCGCCATCGGATGCGGTACTATGCATATGCAGATCGAAACGGGGGAGATCTGCTGCGGGGAGGTCGGCGATCACGATAGGGGTTGCACCTCGGTATTCATTTTCAATTTCAGATTAGCAGGCCGATGAAACTACTACTCGATTTTCTTCCTGTCATTATATTCTTTGCCGTATATAAATTCAGTGGCGACATCATTCTCGCAACAGCCGTGCTGATTCCTGCCACGCTGGCACAAATGGCCTACACCTGGTTTACCACTCACAAAATCGAAAAAATGCAGCTGGTCACCCTCGGCCTTGTCATCGTTTTGGGTGGCGCCACGGTGCTGTTTGATAACAAGGCCTTTATTCAATGGAAGCCCACTGTGGTTAATATCCTGTTTGCGGCCGCCTTTTTGATCAGTCAGTTCATTGGTAAAAAAACGATTGTCGAACGTCTCATGGGTCAGGCGATCGAACTGCCATCACTGGTTTGGAAACGCCTCAATATGGGGTGGGTCGGTTTTTTCACGGCAATGGGCATTCTCAACCTGATTGTCGTCTACACCATGAGTGAAGAAGCCTGGGTGAATTTCAAGCTGTTTGGCATGCTGGGATGCACCCTGGTGTTCATTCTGGCGCAGGGGATTTATATTTCTCGTCACGCGCCTGAACAAACCGACAACGGGAAAGACTGAATATGTATTATGCAATCATGGCGGAAGACCGCCCCGGTACTCTCGAACAACGCCTTGAAACACGGCCCGAGCACCTGGCTCGCCTTGAAGCCTTGAAGGAACAGGGGCGACTGCTGGTTGCTGGCCCTCACCCGGCGATAGACAGCGAAGACCCGGGCCCGGCCGGCTTTACCGGCAGCCTGGTGATCGCTGAATTTGCGTCACTGGATGAGGCAAAAGCCTGGGCCGATGCGGATCCTTATATTAATGCGGGCGTTTATCAGAAAGTGACCGTAAAACCATATAAAAAAGTCTTGCCCTGAGCTAAGATGTCTGTCAGTTAGCTTTGACATTTCACGGTTGATCCTGGGTGTGATACTTACGTGTGATGTTTGGCTGGCGTTAAGGCATAAAGCGCTTTAATGTACTAATATTGTTCACAGATCTGAACATCCACCTGGCACAAGGATATGACGATGAAAAAGATTGCAATCGCTGCTGGACTGGCAATGGCCCTGGGCGCTTCTGCTGCTCAGGCTCACCTTCCGGGTTACGCCGTAAGCTCCAACGAAACCATCTGGCGCACCAGCTTTGGTGAATGCTGGCACACCAGCTCCTGGACCCCGGAAATGGCGGTTGAGGGCTGTGACAACGTAATGGCCAAGGCAGAAGAGCCTGCTCCGGAACCCGCTCCGGTTGCAACCATGGCCGACGTTGAGAAGAAGTTCGCGCTGTACTTCGATTTTGACAGCACCGAAGTCGGTAACGTCAGCAACATCGTGAACTACATCGGTTCTCTGGCAAGCCTGAACAGCGTTAAGCTGGTCGGCTACGCTGACTTCATCGGCTCTGCTGAATACAACGAAAAACTGTCTGAGCGCCGTGCTCGTGCAGTGGCTGCCAAGCTGGAACAGGCAGGCGTTGATGCCAGCAAAATGTCCATCGGCTTCATGGGCGAATCTGCACCGGTTGCCAACTGCACCGGCCGTGGCGCTGAACTGATTGCATGTCTGCGTCCTGATCGTCGCGTAGACGTTGAAATCATGGGCCAAAAGCGCATGCAGAAGTAAACGTTTATCGCTCCGAAAAAAGCCGGCCCTGCGCCGGCTTTTTTTATGCACCTACACACAGGAGATGCTTTATGCTGAAAGCCCTCTATCTGGCGCTGACACTCCTGCTCAGCGTCACGCCTGCCGTTGCAACGGCAGACACTTATGCCGAACAGAAAGTGGTTTACCATATCAATTACGGGGATACCGCCCGCATCAACGCGACCCTGACCAATATCACCAACCACCTTCAGGCCGTTGGCGAAGATCGAGTCGATTTGCGTGCCGTTATCCATGGCCCTGCAATTGAGTACTTCGTTTCGGCCAAAATTGACAGCACCAAACAGATCACGCTCGATACCCTTCGCCTCAGCGGCGTACGCTTCATTATCTGCGGCAATACGCTGGACGGCTATCATATCGGGCGAGAAGATCTGTACGACGTATCCGAAGCGGATGTGGTACAGGCAGGCCTGCCTGAAATTGTCAGACTTCAGCAGCAGGGTTTCAGTTACGTCAGACCCTGAGCCATCCGCCTGAAGTCTCACGCATAAGAAACGGCAGCCGAAGCTGCCGTTTTTTTTGTGAGCGGAAGAAACCCTATCAACCCACCCACACACGTGCGTTGCGGAACATGCGCATCCAGGCACCGTCTTCTGACCAGTCATCCGGTGCCCAGGAGTTCTGAACCCCGCGGAAAACACGTTCCGGGTGCGGCATCATGATGGTGACACGGCCATCCGGTGTCGTCAGACCCGTAATACCCAGGGGCGATCCATTCGGGTTGGCCGGGTACACTGTCGTTGCATCGCCACGGTTATCCACATAGCGCAGTGATACCGTACCGGACTCATTCAGCATGCGCAGCTGGGCATCGTCTTCAAACTCGGCACGCCCTTCACCATGTGCCACGGCGATCGGCATACGGGAACCGGCCATACCCTGCAGGAAGATGGACGGGCTCTCTTCGACTTCCACCATTGCGACACGCGCTTCGAACTGCTCGGACTGGTTGCGCACGAAGTGCGGCCACAGGTCCGCGCCCGGAATCAGCTCATGCAGGTTGGAGAGCATCTGACAGCCGTTACACACGCCCAGCGCGAAAGTATCTTCACGTTCAAAGAAGGCGGAGAACTGCTCACGCGCAACACTGTTGAACAGGATCGATTTGGCCCAGCCTTCACC
The DNA here is from genome assembly GCF_017776525.1 of Marinobacterium alkalitolerans. Taxonomy (GTDB): domain Bacteria; phylum Pseudomonadota; class Gammaproteobacteria; order Pseudomonadales; family Balneatricaceae; genus Marinobacterium; species Marinobacterium alkalitolerans. The sequence goes on along the minus strand of NZ_JACVEW010000008.1, from coordinate 105,190 downwards.
GGCGCCCAGCACATCACCGTAGGAGAAGCCGCCGCAAGCCACCAGGCCACGGAACTGATCCAGTGTGGTGCGGCCGGACAGGATATCGCTCATGTGCACGTCGATCGCGTCAAAGCCGGCACGGTCGAACGCGGCCGCCATCTCCACCTGACCGTTAACGCCCTGCTCACGCAGGATCGCGACTTTCGGACGTACACCGGATGCAATCAGCTCAGCCGCAACATCTTCATTCTGGTCAAAGCTCAGGCTCACGTTCAAGCCCGGATCTTCGCGATCCAGCAGGCGGTCAAACTCCTGCTGCGCACACTCGGAATTGTCACGCAGCGCCTGAATACGATAGGAGGTTTCAGCCCACCAGCGCTGCAGATGAATCAGGTCCGCGCTGTAGACTTCTTCGTCATCATAGAAGCAGTTCAGCTGCAGATCCGGATTCAGCGTACCGATCACCTTGGCCACTTCACCCAGTCCTGCCGCGTTCAACTCGTTCAGAACGGTTTCCATATCCTCGCGGCGGATCTGGATTACGGCACCCAGCTCTTCATTGAACAGCGCCGCAGCCAGCTCGGAGGTATCTTCCGCCAGCAGGTCCAGGTTCAGATCAACACCTGTACGACCGGCGAAGCCCATCTCGGCAATGGTTGCCAGCAGACCACCATCAGCACGGTCATGATACGCCAGGATCAGGCCCTGCTCGTTCAGTTCCTGAACGGCAGCGAAGAAGTTGGCCAGCAGCTCGGCATTATCCACATCCGGTACGTTCTGCCCCACTTCGTTGTAGACCTGCGCCAGCGCAGACAGCCCCATGCGGTTCTGGCCGTTACCCAGATCCAGCAGGATCAGGTCGGCTTCACCCTTGTCGGTGCGCAGCTGCGGGGTCAGTGTCTTGCGCGCATCCAGTACCGGCGCGAAACCGGAGATGATCAGTGACATCGGCGCAGTAACACTCTTCTGCTCACCGTTGTCATCCCAGACAGTGCGCATGGACATGGAGTCCTTGCCAACCGGAATGGTAATGCCCAGCTCCGGACACAGCTCCATACCCACGGCCTTGACGGTGTCGTAGAGCTTCTCGTCTTCACCGGCATGGCCCGCGGCACACATCCAGTTGGCAGACAGTTTGATGTCGGACAGCTGGTCGATACGCGCCGCCGCCAGGTTGGTAATGGTTTCACCAATGGCCATGCGACCGGATGCCGGAGAGTCGATCAGTGCCAGCGGCGTACGCTCACCCATCGCCATGGCTTCACCGGCATAGGTGTCGAAGGAAGCCGTCGTGACCGCACAGTCTGCGACCGGTACCTGCCAGGGACCGACCATCTGGTCACGCGCTACCTGACCGGTGATGGAACGGTCACCGATGGTGATCAGGAAAGACTTGGATGCCACCGCCGGCAGCTTGAGCACTCGCTCAGCCGCATCGGCCAGCTCGATGCTGGTGGTATCAAACTCCGGTACTTCGTAGGCCTTGCGCTCAACGGTGCGATGCATTTTCGGCGGCTTGCCAAACAGCACACTCATCGGCAGGTCGACCGGCTTGTTCTCAAAATGGGTATCGCCCAGTGTCAGGTGGTGCTCTTCAGTCGCTTCACCCACCACCGCGAACGGGCAGCGCTCACGTTCACAGATCGCTTCAAATCGCGCCAGATCTTCCGGCTTCACTGCCAGTACGTAACGTTCCTGGGCTTCGTTACACCAGATTTCCAGCGGTGACATGCCCGGCTCGTCGTTGTTGACGTTACGCAGCTCGAAGTTGCCGCCACGGCCGCCATCCTTCACCAGCTCGGGGAAGGCGTTGGACAGACCACCGGCACCCACGTCGTGGATGAACGCGATCGGGTTGTCATCACCCAGCTGCCAGCAGCGGTCGATCACTTCCTGACAGCGGCGCTCGATCTCCGGGTTGCCACGCTGAACGGAGGCAAAATCGAGATCGGCAGAAGAGCTGCCGGAGGACATGGAAGAAGCGGCACCGCCACCCAGGCCAATCAGCATCGCCGGGCCACCCAGACAGATCAGCTTGGCCCCAACGGTAATTTCGCCCTTCTCCACATGATCTTCACGGATGTTGCCCAGACCACCGGCGATCATGATCGGCTTGTGGTAGCCGCGTACTTCATCACCGTTGGCACCCGGTACCTTCTGCTCGAAAGTACGGAAGTAACCGGTCAGGTTGGGACGACCGAATTCGTTGTTGAATGCGGCGCCACCGATCGGGCCTTCAATCATGATATCCAGCGCAGACGCAATACGCTCCGGCTTGCCGTAGCCGGACTCCCAGGGCTGCTCAAAGCTCGGAATATGCAGATCAGAGACGGTAAAGCCGGTCAGGCCTGCCTTGGGCTTGGAACCGCGGCCGGTTGCGCCTTCGTCACGAATTTCGCCACCGGAGCCTGTCGCCGCACCCGAGAAAGGCGCAATCGCGGTCGGGTGGTTATGCGTTTCCACTTTCATCAGGATATGGATCGCTTCCTGATTGTAGCCGTACTGACCGGTTGCCGGGTTCGGGTAAAAACGGCCCGCCTTGCTGCCGACAATCACGGATGCATTGTCCTTATAGGCCGACAATACGTTCTCGCCACCCTGATTGTAGGTGTTGCGGATCATGGCAAAGAGGGAGTGCTCCTGGCGCACACCATCGATATCCCAGCTCGCATTGAAAATCTTGTGGCGGCAGTGCTCGGAGTTGGCCTGGGCGAACATCATCAGCTCGACATCGTTCGGGTTGCGCCCCAGCCCTTTGAAACTTTCGACCAGATAATCGATCTCATCTTCTGCCAGCGCCAGCCCCAGATCCATGTTGGCCTGAACCAGTGCTTCGCGGCCACCGTCCAGAATACCCACCTGGGTCATCGGGCGCGGCTGCTCGTGACGGAACAGCGCTTCCGCCTGATCCAGTTCAGCCATGACCGCTTCAACCATGCGGTCATGCAGGCGCGCAGCGATCTGTTCCTGCTGCTCGGCCGTAAGTGGCTGTTCACTTTGCACATAGTAGGCGAGACCACGTTCCAGGCGCTCAATGGCATCCAGACCACAGTTGTGTGCGATGTCGGTTGCCTTGCTGGACCAGGGTGAAATCGTACCGGGACGCGGCACGATCAGGAACAGCTGCCCAACCGGCTCACCCGCGCTGGCCTTGGGGCCGTAACGCAGGATACGATCAAGAACCTGAGTCTCCTGGTCTTTCAGATCACGCTTCAGATCTGCAAAATGAACAAATTCTGCGTATAGTCCGCTGACAACCGGTACGGTTGACTGAATCTGGGACAGCAGTTTGGCATGACGAAAAGACGAAAGAGCGGGAGCTCCACGCAGTACGAGCATGTTGATATCGAGCCTCTTGGTTCTACCTGCGAGTCAGGCGTTGGAGAGCGTTAACGAAGGGGTGATTTTACCCGATCAAACCATCGAGATACAGAATAGACCGGCCCATGTTTAAGTTGCAGAGCGCACCACACCTTCGAGAGCTGATCTACCTGGCCGTTCTGGTCGGGATCACGTTCGTGCTGGCTCTGATCAGTCTGAATACTCCCACGCAACTTGAAGCCATCAAACAGAAGGGTGTGCTCCGCGTCGCCACAACCAACTCGCCGCTCACCTACTATATTCGCAAGAACGAGCCTGCCGGTTTCGAGTATGAACTGGCCAAAGCCTTTGCAGAGCACCTTGGCGTTCGGCTGGACCTGGTGATCCCCGAGCGCTTTTCCGGACTTTTTCGTGTCCTGCAGGAGCGTGATGCGCATCTGGTTGCGGCCAGCCTGACGGTCACCGACAAGCGCCAGTCCCGCTTCGACTTCTCACCGGCCTACCGAAGCAGCGCTCCCGTACTGGTGTACCGGGTTCGCCGTGGCAATCCTGCTCCAGAAAGCGTGGCAGACCTCTATGGCCGCTCCATCAGCGTGCTCAAGCGGTCCAGCTACGAAGATCTGTTGAAAGACCTCAAACGCGAACACCCTGAACTGTCCTGGACCGTCAGCGAAGACGACGCGGTTACCGACCTGCTGGATCAGGTGCATGAGGGCAGCCTGGACTTCACCATTCTGGACTCTACGGTATTTGATGCCCACAAGACCTTTTACCCCGGGCTCAAGGCCGCCTTTGAGCTAAGCCCGCCCCAGCCGATCGCCTGGATGCTGAACCGCCATCACGACGGCACACTCAAGGCAGCCCTGTACCAATGGTTCAAACAGGAAGACACCCAGGCACTCGTAGCAGAGCTTGAGGAGCGTTATTTTTCACGCACGAACCCGCTGAACTTTTTTGATACCGTCTCTTTCCGGGAAGATCTGGAACAGCGCTTCCTGCCTCTCTACCCCTGGTTCCGCCAGGCTGAAGAGGAAACCGGCATCAACTGGCTGCTGCTTTCCGCCATCGCCTACCAGGAATCGCACTGGAACCCGGATGCCGTCTCACCGACCGGTGTCAGAGGCGTCATGATGCTGACCAATGCGGCCGCCGAAGAGGTGGGTGTAGAGGACCGAACCGATCCTAAACAGAGTATTCTGGGCGGCGCACGCTATCTGGTCATTGTGAAGAAAAAGATACCCGACCGTATTCCCGAGCCTGACCACACCTGGTTTGCACTGGCTGGCTACAATGTGGGCTTTGGCCACCTTGAGGATGCCCGTATCCTGACGCAAAAGGCAGGCAAGAATCCGGACAAGTGGAAACATGTACGCGAGTTTCTGCCTCGCCTGAGCGACCCCAAGCATTACCCCAAGACCCGTTACGGCTTTGCCCGCGGTCATGAGCCCGTGACCTATGTGAGCAATATCCGCAAATATATGGAGCTGATGCGCTGGGAAGTGGAGACCGCCACTGACGGCGAATTCACACTGGAGTCCGATATTCAGGTGGCCGAGCAGGCCCCCGAGCCTGCACCAGAACCGGACACCGAGAACCTGCTGCCGCTTTCGAATCTGCCCGGCCCGCTATGAACCCGACATTTTTTCCCGCCGTCTGGCTTCACGGCGGGCGCGAAAGAAGGCACTGATGCGGGCACTGCACTCATCCGCCAGTACCCCGCCCTGATAATCCGGCCAGTGATTCAGCCAGCTCTGGTCAAAGGTATGGGCATTGCTGACCACTGCACCGGCCTTGGGCTCGGTGGCGCCAAACACAACGCGCCCGATGCGGGCATGCACAATCGCACCGGCACACATGGTGCAGGGTTCAATGGTGACATACAGCTCCGCTCCCGGCAGGCGATAGTTCCCGACCCGCGCCGCCGCATCCCGCAGCGCCATGATCTCGGCATGGGCCGTGGGGTCATGGCCACTGATCGGATGGTTCCACCCCTCCCCGACAACCTGACCGTCCAGCACAACCAGCGCCCCCACGGGCACCTCCCCCGCTTCAGCCGCGCGCTCTGCCAGCGCCAGCGCCTGACGCATGAACACCTGGTCTTTGGACTCCTGATCACTCATCTTCATGTGCTCACAAAAAAGCCCGCACAGGCGGGCTTTGTTCAATCCATTATCGGCTCATGCCCGCGGGATCATTCCCACTCGATGGTCGCCGGCGGCTTGCTGGAAACGTCGTAAGTGACACGCGAGACCTTATCCACCTCGTTGATGATACGGCTGGATACGGTTTCCAGCAGCTCATACGGCAGGTGCGCCCAGCGCGCGGTCATGAAGTCGATCGTTTCCACGGCACGCAGTGCAATCACGTACTCGTAGCGACGGCCATCACCCACAACACCAACTGACTTAACCGGCAGGAAGACCGCAAATGCCTGGCTGGTCTTGTGATACCAGTCAGCCTTGTGCAGTTCTTCGATGAAGATTGCGTCAGCCTCACGCAGGATGTCCGCATATTCCTTCTTCACTTCACCCAGAATACGCACACCCAGACCCGGCCCCGGGAACGGATGGCGGTACACCATATCGTACGGCAGGCCCAGTTCCAGACCGATCTTGCGAACTTCATCCTTGAACAGCTCACGCAGCGGCTCAACCAGATCGAACTTCATATCTTCCGGCAGGCCACCCACATTGTGGTGGGACTTGATCACGTGCGCCTTGCCGGTCTTGGCGGCGGCTGATTCGATCACGTCCGGGTAGATGGTGCCCTGTGCCAGGAAGCGGCAATCCTTCAGCTTTTCTGATTCATCGTCGAATACTTCGATAAAGGTATTGCCGATAATCTTGCGCTTGTCTTCCGGATCATTAACCCCTTCAAGGCGGCTCAGGAACTGATCTTCAGCATTGGCACGGATCACGTTGACCCCCATGTTGCGGGCAAACATGTCCATCACCTGCTCGCCTTCACCCTTGCGCAGCAGACCGTTATCCACAAACACACAGGTCAGCTTGTCACCAATGGCCTTGTGCAGCAGCGCTGCCACGACCGAGGAGTCGACACCGCCGGAAAGCCCCAGCAGGACCTTTTCGTCACCGACCTGCTGCTGAACCTTCTCAACCAGATCCTGAATGATGTTGGCAGCTGTCCAGAGCGCATCGGTATCACAGATCTCACGCACGAAACGCTCAAGGATGCGCAGACCCTGCTTGGTGTGGGTCACTTCCGGGTGGAACTGAACACCGTAGAGGTTGCGCTTGGGATCACACATGGCCGATACGGGTGCCGAATCGGTGGACGCGATCACGTGGAAACCTTCCGGCAGCTCGGTGACCTTGTCACCGTGGCTCATCCAGACATCCAGCGACAGTGAACCGTTGTTGGCGATGTGATCTTCAATACCTTCCAGCAGACGACTGGGGCTGTCTGCCAGGCGCACGCGCGCGTAACCGAACTCACGCTTGTCAGAGCTGGCAACCTTGCCACCCAGCTGTTCAGCCATGGTTTGCATGCCGTAGCAAATCCCCAGCACCGGCAAGCCCAGGTTGAACACACACTCGGGCGCGCGCGGTGAATCAAGCTCGGTCACGGACTCGGGTCCGCCCGCCAGAATGATACCCTTGGGATCAAATTCACGAATCGCCGCTTCATCCATGTCGAAGGCGTGAATCTCACAGTAAACACCGATCTCGCGCACACGTCGTGCGATCAGCTGGGTGTACTGGGACCCGAAGTCCAGAATCAGGATGCGTTGCGCGTGAATGTCTTTGCTCATACTCAGTGACTCCACCGAATGCTGGCCGCAGAACGGCTCAAACAAAAAGTGGGGCAGCATGCTGCGCCCCACTTGTCAGGTTAGTGTTGAAAACGATCAGCCCACACGATAGTTGGGCGCTTCCTTGGTAATGCTGACATCGTGCACATGGCTTTCAGTGATGCCGGCATTGGTAATGCGTACAAATTTCGGCTTGTTGCGCATCTCTTCCACGGTTGCGCAGCCGGTATAACCCATGGAGGCCCGCAGACCACCCATCAACTGATGTACCACACCCGCCATCGGGCCCTTACAGGGCACACGTCCTTCAATGCCTTCCGGCACCAGCTTTTCGGCACCGTCTTTGGCATCCTGGAAGTAGCGGTCAGAAGAGCCGGTCAGGCCCGACATGGCTCCCAGAGAACCCATGCCGCGGTAGGACTTGAACGCACGGCCCTGGAACAGTTCGACTTCGCCCGGCGCTTCGTCAGTACCGGCCAGCATGGAACCAACCATGACGGCAGCCGCACCGGCCGCAATGGCCTTGGAGAAATCACCAGAGAAGCGAATACCGCCATCGGCAATCAGGGGAACACCGTGCTCACGCAGTGCCGCCGCCACATTGGCAACAGCTGACACCTGAGGCACGCCCACACCTGCAACGATACGTGTCGTACAGATGGAGCCCGGGCCAATGCCGACCTTGACGCCATCGGCGCCGGCCTCTGCCAGCGCAACTGCTGCCTCAGCCGTTGCGATGTTGCCACCGACAACCTGAACCTGCGGGAAGTTCTCTTTCACCCAGCGAACACGCTCAACCACCCCTTTGGAGTGACCATGAGCGGTATCGACAACAATCAGGTCAACACCCGCGCCAACCAGCGCTTCGACACGCTGCGGCGTTTCCGGGCCGGTACCGACGGCAGCGCCGACGATAAGGCGACCCTGGCTGTCTTTCGCCGCGTTCGGGAAAGCCTGGGCCTTGTTCATGTCTTTTACGGTCATCATGCCGCGCAGGGAGAAGTTGTCATCCACCAGCAGGATTTTTTCGATGCGGTGCTTGCGCAGCAGTTCGCGGATCACCTCGGGATCTTCACCCTCTTTGGCGGTGACCAGCTTGTCTTTCGGCGTCATGATCGTGGAAACAGTGGCTTCGAGATCGTTCTCGAAGCGAACGTCACGGCTGGTCACGATACCCACCAGCTCGCCATTATCGACCACCGGGAAACCGGAGAAACTCAGCTTGCGTGACAGTTCGATGATTTCACGAACAGGCGTATCGGAGCTACAAGTAACCGGGTCGACAACAACGCCAGACTCGTACTTCTTAACACGGCGAACTTCTTCCGCCTGCTGCTCGATGGTGAGATTTTTGTGGACAATCCCGATACCCCCTTCCTGCGCCATGGCGATCGCCAGACGCGATTCGGTAACGGTATCCATCGCCGCCGAGACCAGCGGAATATTCAGCTCAATACCCTTGGTCAGGCGGGTCTTCAGTGAAACGTCCTTCGGGAGTACTTCGGAGTATCCCGGAACCAGCAAAACATCATCAAAGGTGAGCGCTTCTTCAACGATTCGCAACATACTGAACCAGCCCGTATTTCTGTGAAAAATTAAACAGGAAATTATGCCCGAAAAATGACCAGCATGCAATGCAAATGCACTTATTGATGCGGCCCGGTGCCGGCTGGTTTATGATGCGCACATGAATCCTGCATACCCCACGAAACGCACTGCTGCGCTCAGCGTGAGTCAGCTCAACCGAGAGGTCAAGGCGCTGCTGGAAAACTCCTTCATGACCGTTCAGGTAGAAGGAGAGATCAGCAACCTGGCACGCCCCTCTTCCGGCCACTGGTATTTCACCCTCAAAGACGAGCGGGCTCAGGTTCGCTGCGCCATGTTCAAGGGGCGAAACCTGCGTGTCGGTTTTCGGCCCAAGGAAGGCGATCTGGTAACAGTCCTTGCCAAGGTCAGCCTGTATGAAGGCCGAGGCGACTTTCAACTGATCTGTGAGCAGATGAAGGAAAGTGGTACCGGACGTCTGCAGGCGGCCTTTGAGCAGCTCAAGCATAAGCTGGCCGCAGAAGGCCTGTTCGACCAGGCCCGCAAACGTACAATCCCGCCGCAAGTCAGACACCTGGGTGTGATCACCTCACCCTCCGGTGCCGCCATACACGATATCCTTCAGGTACTGGAGCGCCGCTGCCCCTCGCTGCCAGTGGCGCTGTACCCGACGGCCGTGCAGGGGACAGAAGCCGCAAGTCAGATCGTACAAGCCATAGAGCTGGCGAACCGTGACCAGCGCTGCGACGTCCTGATTGTGGGCCGTGGGGGCGGTTCACTGGAAGACCTCTGGCCGTTCAATGAAGAGCGCGTGGCTCGCGCCATTGCAGCCTCGCACATTCCGATTGTGTCTGCGGTGGGCCACGAGGTGGATATTTCGATCAGTGACCTGGTGGCCGACCTGCGGGCACCGACCCCGTCTGCCGCTGCCGAGCTGGTCAGCCCGGACCGCAGCATCCAGTTGCGCCAGCTGGAAATGTTCTCGCAGCGCATGCAGCGCCAGATTCACCGCCAGTTGCAGCAGCAGCGCACACATCTTCACCACTTGCGCCAGCGCCTGCGGCACCCGGGTGAGCGCCTGCGCGAGCAGTCCCAGCGTCTGGACCAGCTTGAGTTGAGACTGCAGCGTGCCCTCAGGGCCAAACTGCAACTGCACCGGCAACGGATTGAGCAGCTGGAGCATCGACTGGAGCGCAGCAGTCCGGATCGCCTGCTGGCCCGAAATCGCCTGCTGCTGATGCCGCTTCAGCAACGCCTGCAAACGGCAGTACAGCGGCTGATCAAGCACAAGCAGGAGCAACTCAGCGCACAGATGCGCCAACTGCACGGAGTCAGCCCACTGGCGACACTTGAGCGAGGCTATGCCATTGTTCAGGACGACAAGGGCCAGGCTATTACCTCTGCCAGCCAGGTTCAGCCCGGCGATCGGCTGATTACCCGCCTGCACCATGGGCAGGTTACCAGCAGGGTCGAACAGACAGAGGACTGAACCCGACAGGTGGCTGTGTTAAGATCCGCCTCTTTTAACCGCCAAACAGGTCATACTCATGTCAGAAGCGACATTTGAAACCGTTGAACAGCGTGCCAGCTATGGCATCGGCCGCCAGATGGGCGATCAGCTGGCTCAGGGCACCTTCGACGGTGTCGACATCAACGCCGTTACCCAGGGTCTGCGTGATGCCTTTGAAGGTGAAGGGCTGCGCGTCCCCGCTGAGCAGATTCAGGCTGCCTTCCAGGAAATTACCGAGCGCCTGCGCGCCGAGCAGGAAGCCAAAGCCAAGGAAGCCGCCGCCGCTGGCGAGCAGTTCCTGAACGAGAATGCCAAACGTGATGGCGTCATCACTCTGGAATCCGGCCTGCAGTATGAAGTGATCACTGCAGGTGAAGAGGACGGCGACAAGCCGACTGCTCAAAGCAAAGTGCGTACCCACTATCACGGTACTTTCATCGACGGCAAGGTGTTCGACAGTTCCTACGAGCGCGGCCAGCCGGCCGAGTTTCCGGTGGGCGGCGTGATCGCCGGCTGGACCGAAGCGCTGCAGCTGATGACCAAGGGAGCCAAATGGCGCCTCTACGTTCCGTACCAGCTGGCGTATGGAGCTCAGGGCTCCCCGGGCGGCATCCCGCCCTACTCAACACTGGTCTTTGATGTCGAGCTGCTCGATATTCTGTGATTTTACCGGGGTGCTGATGCACCCCGTTTCAGTTCGGGGACAGATGGATGAAACTGCATTTCCAACGCCTGGGCCAGGGCAAACCGCTGGTGATCCTGCACGGCCTCTTTGGCAGCCTTGAAAACTGGGGCCTGCAGGCCAGAGCCTTGAGCGAACGGTTTGATGTGATCGCCGTTGATCTGCGCAACCACGGGCGCTCCCCGCACTCTCCAGGCATGACCTATGCCGACATGAGCGCCGATCTGAAGGCATTACTGGATAGCCTGGAACTGGACAGAGTCCTGCTCATGGGGCACTCCATGGGCGGCAAGGTCGCCATGCAGTTCGCGCTGGATCATCCGGAGCGGGTTGAAAAGCTGGTGGTTGTCGACATTGCACCGGTGCATTATCCACCTCACCACGACGATGTGATCCAGGGGCTGAAAGCCATTCCCCTGACCACCCTGAAAAGCAGGCGCGAAGCCGATCAGGTGCTGGCCCGGTACGTCGACTCCGAGCCTACGCGGGCGTTTCTTCTGAAAAACCTGTATCGCAATGATGCCAGACAGTTTGCCTGGCGCATGAATCTGGACACGCTGGCGGAAGACTATTCTGATATCAGTGCAGCGCCTGATTCAGCCAATACACACTACGGTGGACCCACCCTGTTTATCAAAGGAGGGGAGTCGGACTACCTGAAGCCCGAGCATCAGCGCCCGATTGAAACACTTTTTCCACAGGCAAAATTCAAGATTATTGCGGGTGCAGGGCATTTGCCCCATGTGGAAAAACCGGCCGCCTTTACCAAACTGGTCGAGACTTTTTTCACGCCTGCTGACTGAACAGCGTACCGGGCGGGTACAACTGACTGTAGGCGCCGCTTTTGATCAGGCGCTGCTCAACAGCACCCAGCTCACGGGATGAAGTGGAAGACGCCTCACGAGCGCCCGTGCCCTCGGAGCCGGGCGGGGAGGCGCGGTCGCTGTTCGCCTGAGCTTCACGAGCACCTGAAGCCTCGTCAGCCCCCTCCTCTTCACCGGAGGTTTCTTCAGCCGCTTTTTCTTCTGCCAGCTTTTGCATCTCAGCCCGCGCCTCGGCGGCCATGGCACGGGCACTGGCCGCTACACGATAATCCTGAGGCGAGGGTTCGGCTGGCGCCATGGCGGCACGAATAATGGTCTGAGCCTTTTCGAGCGTCGCGCGCGGGTCGCCCGCCACAGGGGAAGTATCAATACCCACTTCTCCGCCAATGGCGTACATACGGCCGTCCGGCCCTTTCTGGAAGGTGTAGGAAGCGGGCCCAGCCAGCCCCGCACCCGCCGCCTGGTGGGCGCGCTCATGCTGGCGGACTTCACGATCACGTGCCTGAAGAGAGTCAATGACACGCTGTTGCTCCAGCACCTCGGCCTTGGTTAGACCTCGATCACGGCCTGACTGAGATGCAGTGGAAGCCTGCTCTGATGAGACGTAGGGGGAGGAAGCCCTCTGAGCTGACTCCTGCTCAGAGGACGAACCAACAGGTGTGGAGCCGCCTGTGCTGCCAACAGCCGAGTACCCAACGTACCCGACGGGCCTCACGGTTGTGGAGATCAGAGGCGTACTCATTGTCTTGACCGGCTGTCAAAGACGCGTCACCTGACCGTCAGGCGCGGGTGTCGATCAGGTTACCCAGCACCTCATCGGCCTGGTTCACCACTTTGGTGGACGCCGCTTCGGTGGTTGCTTCGACAGTGGACTGGGCAACTGCAGGGTTGACCTCTCGGCCGGATGCCAGACTGCTGTCTTCAGGTTTGCCACTGCCTTGTACATCACCGGATGCCTTGGGCGCGTTGTCCAAAGTTCGGTTGACGTTGAACAACCCACTGTTCTGAGCAGCTGTAACGTTCATGACTCACCTTACCTTGCGGGCTAACTGCCCGACTGTTGCGTTTCAGGCCACCAAGCCTGGACCTATTCTGGGACCAGTATAGAACAAAGCCTGGCTCTGGTCACTTTTTACTCAACTGCAGAGGACTCAGATCAACATGATCGGCAACGACTTCAGGGGTCGGGTTGTCCAGCCAGGGTATACGTCCCAGCAAGGGTGCACGGAACAGGCGCTCCAGCGTTGCCAGATTTTCATCCGGGCAGCTCATGTCAGGATCAATATGGTTGGCGACCCAGCCTGCCAGGTGCAGGCCGTCACGCGCGATCGCTTCCGCTGTCAGGATCGCATGGTTGATACACCCCAGCTTCATGCCCACGACCAGAATGACGTCCAGCTCCAGCAGCTGAGGCAAGCGTGCTAGGCTTTCGCGCATGCTTAACGGCACTCGCCAGCCTCCCGCCCCTTCTACCAGTACCAGGTCGGCCGGCTGCATCATGGCGCCGCGACAATAGGCCGCGAGACGGTCGGCACTGAGCGTACGCCCTTCCTGCTCGGCGGCAATATGGGGCGCAATGGGCGGCTCGAACGCCACCGGATTTACCTGCTCGTAGCTCAGCGTAATACTGGCCGCCTGCTGCAACTGCAGGGCATCGGAGTTGCGCAAGCCCTCAGGGGTCTGCTCACAGCCCGCCGCGACCGGCTTGAGCCCAATGGTTCTCAACCCCTGGCGATTGGCAGCCGCCAACAGACCGGTGGTCACCAGTGTTTTACCGGCATCGGTGTCGGTACCGGCAATAAAGAAGCGCTTTTTCACAGAGACTCCTTACGCAACTCCAGATAATAGACTTCGTAGGTCGCCGGCAGCGTACCATCATCCAGCCGCTGTTGTTCATAGGCTTCCAGCAGGCGTATCAAACGTTGCCGGCTGCTGAGCCCTTGTTCACGACGCCGATTGACGTTATGCGCACCCAGAGCCTTGAGCTCATGCATCAGCTCCTGCAAACGGCTGTAGCGCAGCACTCTGTGCTCCGTTTCAGAACGCACCAGGGTCAGGCCTCGGTTGTGCTCAAGCAGTTGCGACAAGGAGACAAAATTATTGACGTGAACATCGTCGTCCACGGCCGCCCATGCCTGTTTGAGCTCATGCAGGGTATGCGGCCCCAGCGTTGCCAGCATGCAGCGCCCTCCCGGTCTCAGGACCCGTTTCAACTCATCCATCAAGCGCTCAGGCTGTTCACACCACTGAACCGCCAGACTGGACCAGATCAGATCGATACTGCTGTCGGCCAACGGCAGCTCTTCAGCATCGCCGCACAGGTAATGGGCACCCGCAACCGGGCGCTGCTCTCGGGCATAACTCAGCATTCCGTGCGCCAGATCGAGGTGCAGCAGCGGTGCCTGTGGATAACGCTGACGCAGGTAAGGCGCGGCATATCCCGTACCACATCCGAGATCCAACAGGTTACCGTCCACCTGAGCCGGCAGCCATTGCATCAGTTGATCTGCAATGTCTCGCTGGAGTTGAGCAACAGTATCGTAGCTGCCGGCCGCACGGCTGAACGCCTGAGCCACCTTGCGCTTATCCCGCTGCATCGACACCATCCACCTGTTGCATCAGTGCACTCAGCATGTCCAACACCTGACCGGCATGGCTGACAAAGGGCAGGTGGGCGCTTTGCTCCAGCACCTGAACTTTCAGGCGAGGGTTCAGCGCTGGTGCCTGGGTCGCAAGCTCGGCCGGCACCAGCTGGTCCTCGGCACCCAGCATCAACTGCACCGGGCAACTCATTCCGGCCAGCGCTGAGCGCAGGTCGCACTCCAGCAGCATCAGTGCCGATGCAAGCGCCTGAGGCTCGGCCGACACAATGACGGACTTGAGCCGCTTGAGTTCATTACGCGCCGTAGCCGAGCCGCGCGTCTGCAGGGCGGCAAAGCGCTGCAATGTCTTGGCTTCATTGTCCGCGAGCGACTCAACAAAGGCGCCGAACACCTCAGGCGCCATGGCACAGGACCAATCTTCACGCGCCACGAAACAGGGGTTGGCCGCGATCAGGCTCAGGCTTTGGATACGCTCGGGTGCCCGCTGAGCCACCGACAGTGCCAGTTGCCCTCCGAGGGACCACCCCACCCAATGCGCCGAGTCGGGCGCGACTTCCAGCAGCGCATCAACCACTGCCGTCAGCGACATATCACCGGCCGGGGCTGAGCGCCCCAGCCCCGGCAGGTCGATCAACGTCACCCGGTAGCGCTCGGCCAGACCGTCAGCCAAGTCGCCCCAGATATCGGAACTCAGCCCCCAGCCGTGCAGCAGTACCAGCTCGGGGCCCCTGCCGCGTGTTTCATACCACAAACTCACGCAGCACCTCCTGCACGCACGGCGTCCAGTGCATCCAGCAGGCGATCGACCTGCTCTTCGCTGTGCGCGGCGCTGAGGGTGACACGCAGACGGGAGCTGCCCGCCGGTACCGTTGGCGGGCGGATGGCGCTGATGAAGATGCCACGTGCTTCCAGTTCAGCACTGATACGCATCGCCTCGCCGGCATCACCGATCAGGATCGGTTGAATCGGCGTTGGCGAATCCATCAGTTCATAGCCCAGCTGCTCGCAGCCATGGCGAAAACGCTGAATCAGCTGCGCCAGCTTGTCACGGCGCCAGCGTTCGGCCTGTACCAGCTTGAGGCTGGCACGGGTCGCCTGAGCCACCGCAGGTGACATGCTGGTGGTGTAGATGTAGGTGCGAGCAAACTGGATCAGGGTTTCGATCAGCACTTCGGAGCCGGCGACAAACGCCCCCGAGGTTCCGAAGCCCTTGCCCAGAGTCCCGATCAGTACCGGTACCTCATCGTTGCTCAAGCCGAAGTGCTCGACACAGCCGGCGCCCGTTGCACCCAGGCAGCCAAAACCATGGGCATCATCGACCATCAGCCAGCCATCCTGCTCGCGGGTGATGCGACTCAATTCCGGCAGATCGGCGATATCCCCATCCATGCTGAAAACACCATCGGTAACCACCAGTTTGCGACGGGCCTCGGAGCGCCCCAGCCGC
Source organism: Marinobacterium alkalitolerans (assembly GCF_017776525.1). GTDB lineage: Bacteria > Pseudomonadota > Gammaproteobacteria > Pseudomonadales > Balneatricaceae > Marinobacterium > Marinobacterium alkalitolerans. Next base: position 89,504 of record NZ_JACVEW010000008.1, on the reverse strand, counting down.
TGGGCCAGACTGTCGGGGTCGTTATGCAGATAGCGCTGAAAACGGGCACCGCTGAGCAGACCGGCATCCAGCAGCGAAGCATGATTGAGCCGATCCTGAAACACCGCATCCTGCTTATCCAGCAGTGCATTGATGGCACCGATGTTGGCCATGTAGCCGGTGGAAAACAGCAGCACCCGCTCACGGCCGGTAAAATCGGCCAGTTCTTCTTCCAGTTCGTGATGCGCCTGTGAATGACCGTTGACCAGATGAGAGGCCCCACCGCCCACACCGAAGGTGTCGGCCCCCTGCTTGAGTGCCGCAATCACCTCGGGATGATTGGCAAGGCCCAGATAATCGTTGGAACAGAACGCCAGGTAGCGCTTGCCATCGACACTGACTTCCGGCCCCTGAGCCGATTCCAGCACGCGGCGCTGGCGGTAAAGGTTCTCTTGCCGCCGCGCCTCAAGCGCGGCAGCCAGATCATTGAAGGACATGGGCGCGCCTCAGTGCGTGGCGGTGGCATCAACGAACAGCTCAGCGTCCTGTTGCGCCTGGATCTCGGCGGCCAGCTTCTGCTCCTGATCCGCATCAGAATCTTCAATTCGCTGCTCCGGACGAATGCCCAGGCGCTTGAACAGCTGCAGATCACGGTGGGTTTCCGGGTTCGGCGTGGTCAGCAGGCACTCGCCGTAGAAAATGGAGTTGGCACCGGCAAAGAACGCCATGGATTGCAGCTCGTCAGACATCTGCTCACGGCCGGCAGACAGGCGCACATGGGATTTCGGCATCATGATTCGGGCCACGGCGATGGTACGGATGAATTCCAGCGGGTCCAGATCCTCCACGTCTTCCAGAGGCGTGCCCTGTACCTTCACCAGCATGTTGATCGGCACCGATTCCGGCTGCTGCGGCAGGTTGGCCAGCTGCATCAGCAGACCGTAGCGATCCTTGGCGGTTTCACCCATGCCCAGAATACCGCCACTGCAGATCTTCATGCCGGAGTCGCGGACGTGTTGCAGCGTATCCAGACGGTCTTCGTAGGTGCGCGTCGTAATGATCTTGTCGTAAAACTCCGGCGAGGTATCCAGGTTATGGTTGTAATAGTCCAGCCCCGCTTCAGCCAGCTGTTCCGCCTGTGACTCCTTCAGCATGCCCAGTGTCATGCAGGTTTCCAGCCCCATCGCTTTCACGCCCTTGATCATTTCGATCACGTAGGGCATGTCACGATCAGTCGGATGCTTCCAGGCGGCCCCCATGCAGAAACGGGTAGAGCCCGCCTCCTTGGCCTGCTTCGCCTTGTTCAATACCGCTTCCACTTCCATCAGGCGCTGCTTTTCCAGCCCGGTATTGTAGTGGGCACTCTGCGGGCAGTATTTACAGTCTTCCGGGCAGGCTCCCGTTTTGATCGACAGCAGAGTGCTGACCTGAACCTCGTTGGGATTGAAGTGCTGGCGATGAACACTTTGCGCCTGAAACAGCAGGTCGTTCATGGGCAATTCAAACAGCTCACGGACTTCCTGTTCAGTCCAGTCATGGCGCACATCAGCCTGGCTTTGCATAACGTCAATCCCCTTGTGACATAATCGGTGTGGCGCGGGTATTAAGGCGCACGATGAAAACTGGATCTCATCATAAATCGACAGAGGGAACTGTCAACCTATGTTTACGCACACGATAAACTACTGCTCATTTATTAAACAGAAATGTAGCCTTTGCGGCATCTACACGGCGGTTCAAAGCGGTCTGTGTGAAGGCTGTCATGCGGACCTGCCCTGGCTGATTTCCTTTTGCCCCCGGTGTGCGTTGCCCCTGCCACCCGGCCTGGCTGAATATGCCTGCGCAGCCTGCCGCAGGAAGCCTCCCTGCTTTGACCACAGCCTGGCGGCCTTTCGCTATGACTTTCCGTTAAACCAGATCCTCCCTGCTCTGAAATACCGGCGCAAACCCAACCCGCTCGGCTGGCTGGGGCAGCTGCTGGCCACCTATCTGAAACTGCACCATGAACACAGAACCTGGCCGGACGCGATCATTCCCGTGCCCATGCACCTTGCCAGCGAGTCCAAACGAGGCTTCAATCAAGCCCGGCTGCTGGCCAGCGTGCTGGCACAGGAAATCGCCTGTCCGGTCCGGGAAGACGTGCACAAAATACGCCCCACCCCACATCAGGCTGAGCTGGACCTTCAAACACGGCGACGCAATCTGGCGGATGCCTTTGCAGTTGAGTGCACGCCTCCTGCGCATGTTGCGTTGGTTGACGATGTGATGACCACCGGCACCACCGTAAACACCCTGGCGGGGTTGCTGAAGCAGGCCGGTGCACAGCAGGTTGATGTCTGGGTGCTGGCCAGAACACCGGAGGTTCGCTAAATTGGCAGACGCATGTTCGGCCGGAATACAGCATGAAATCCATCACATACAGCCTGCTGCTTCTTTGTTTGCTCTCGACGGGTGCACACGCCGAGAGCCTGCGTCTGGCAGTTGCGGCCAACTTCGCGTATCCGCTTGAACAGCTGGTACACGCATTCGACCCGCACGGCCTGCAGGATATTCGTATCAGTACGGCTTCAACTGGCGTCCTGTATGCACAAATCCGGCAGGGCGCGCCTTTTGACATATTTTTTGCGGCGGACCGTGAACGCCCCACCCGACTGGAGCAGGAAGGCTATGCGCTTCAGGGCTCACGCCAGACCTACGCCATCGGTCAACTGGCCCTCTGGCAGCCCCGAGAAACCCCTTCATCCCTCAGCGCCATCAGGCCGGGCCGTCTGGCCATCGCCAATCCCAAAACCGCTCCCTATGGTCAGGCAGCACGGGAGCTCCTGAGCGCCAATGGCCTCTGGAGCAGCGTGAAACCGGTGCAGGGGACCAATATTGCGCAGGCGTTCCAGTTTGTGGACTCCGGCAATGTGGATCAGGGGCTGGTAGCCGTATCACTCCTGCTGCAGAGATCGGTCCCGGCACGGCAGTGGACGCGACTACCCGATACGCAGCACGCTCCCATCGAGCAACAGTTGGTCCGGCTGACGCCCAGCCGTGATAATGCGCTGGCGGACACCTTCATGCGCTTTCTGAACAGCCAGGAGGCGCGCGTGCTGATTCGCCAATACGGCTACGAGGTACCGCATGGGACTGACTGAGCAGGACCTGGCCGCAATCGGACTGACGCTCAAACTGGCCGGCACCACCACCCTAATGCTGATGCTGCTGGGGACACCGCTGGCCTGGTGGCTGTCCCATACGCGCAGGCGCTGGAAAACGGTCATCGAGTCGCTGGTTGCACTGCCTCTGGTGTTGCCTCCCACCGTACTGGGGTTCTACCTGCTGCTGGCCTTCTCGCCTCAGGGGGGTCTGGGCGCTCCCTGGAATGCGCTGACCGACAGCCCCCTTGCATTCAGCTTCACGGGGCTGCTGATCGGCTCCATGCTCTACTCCCTGCCATTTGTGGTGCAACCCCTGCAAAGCGGCTTCGAGCAGCTGGACGAAGGCCTGTTGCAGGCGGCCAAAACGCTGGGAGCCGGCCCCCTCGATCGGCTCCGCCGGCTGGTGATCCCCCTGTGCAAACGCAGCTTCCTGACCGCCGGCATACTGGGCTTTACCCATACGATGGGCGAATTTGGTGTTGTACTGATGATCGGTGGCAATATCCCGGGTGAAACCCAGGTCCTGTCCATTATCCTGTATGACCATGTGGAGACACTCGACTACAGCCGTGCGCACTGGCTTGCCGGCGGGATGCTGGCCTTTTCGGCGGCAGCACTTCTGGCACTGTATACAGCCCAGCGACGCAAACCTGCCGAGGTCATGCCATGACCCTCCACGTGCGAGTGTCACACCGCTATGGCCCGTTTCGGCTGGCACTCGACCTGAAGCTGCCGACCAACGGCATCACCGCACTGTTCGGCCCCTCGGGATGCGGCAAGTCTACCCTGCTACGGCTGCTGGCCGGTCTTGAGCCGGCACAGGAGGGGCTAGTCCATTTCCGGGGAGAGGTCTGGCAGGACAGCTCACAACAGCAGTTTCTGGCCTCGGACAAACGGGACGTGGGCATGGTGTTTCAGGACAGCCGGCTGTTTCCGCACCTCAGTGTCGCCGACAACCTGACCTTTGCCGACCGCTATGCACGCAAGGGCCCGCAAATGGACTCGGCCTGGATCATGGACCGCTTACAACTGTCCGAACTGCTGGCACGCCGGCCCGCCACGCTTTCGGGGGGGCAGCGCCAGCGGGTTGCACTGGCGCGGGCGCTGTTGAGCCGCCCTCGCCTGCTGCTGCTGGATGAACCCTTGAGCGCGCTGGACCAGACCTCACGTCACCTGATTCTCGAGCTGATACGTGATCTGCACGACCGTCACCTGATCCCGATCCTGTATGTAACCCACGCACCTGATGAAGTGGTGCGTCTGGCAGACCACCTGGTCTGCCTCTCGGACGGGCAAGTGGCCCAATCCGGAAACCCGGTCGAGCTGCTGTCACACACCGGGGCCATCACGGCGGATGCACAGGCACTGCTGCAGGGGCAAGTCGAACAGGTCGATAACGACTATGCACTGGCCGGCATTCGCTGCGCGCCGGAAGCGCCGCTGATCTGGGTCCCGGCCGAGCAGCTCGAGCCCGGGCAAAGTATTCGGGTCTCCATCCATGCCCGCGATGTATCTCTGGCCGCACAGCCGGTACCGGACACCAGCCTGCAGAACCAGTTACCGGTACGTATCGAGTCGCTGTCCCCCCTGGATCCGGGCCGTATGCAGGTGACCGTCAGTTTTGGCAAAGCACTTTTACCCGTCATGCTCACCCGCCGCGCCTGCGACCAGCTGGCACTTGAGCCGGGCCAGTCGATGGTGGCCTTGATCAAATCCGTCGCGCTTGAGCATTAGCGGCCCACCTCTCGACCGAAGGGGCACACTTTGCTAGCTTAAAATGACGCTTCATGGAGGAGAACGCCTGATGTCACTGGAAATGCTGGGCCAACTGTTTGGCGGTATCGGCCTGTTTCTGCTGGGCATGCAGCTGCTGACCAATGGCCTGAAACAGGCCGCCGGCCGTTCACTCAAGGCCACGCTGGAACGTGCGACCGGCTCACGCCTGAAAGGAGTACTCTCCGGTGCACTGATCACTGCGATGGTGCAATCCTCCAGTGCCGTCACCGTCGCCACACTGGGTTTCGTGAACGCAGGCCTGCTGTCTCTGGCGCAGTCGGTTTCCATCATCTACGGCAGCAATATCGGCACGACAATGGTGGGCTGGCTGGTCGCTCTGATCGGTTTCAAGGTCAAGATCAGTGCCTTTGCACTGCCGCTGATCGGTCTGGGCATGGTCTTGCGGATTACCGGCAACAACAGCCGGCCGGCCCATCTGGGCACCGCACTGGTGGGCTTTGGCCTGTTCTTTATCGGGCTGGACTTCCTGCGCGCCAGCTTTGACGGCTTGAGTGACAGCCTGCCCCTGGCCGAATTCGGCAGCAGCCCACTGGCGCTGGCCCTGTTCGTGGTGGCCGGGATCGCCATGACCTTTCTGATGCAGGCCTCGGCTGCCGTCATTGCCATCGCCCTGTCGCTGGTACACTCCGGCAGCATCACACTGGCCGCTGCCGCGGCACTGGTCATCGGCGCCAACGTCGGCACCACCACTACCGCCCTGATGGCCTCTATCGGTGCCACACCCAATGCCAAGCGCATCTCCGCAGCCCATGTCATTTTCAACCTGCTGACCGGTTTGGTGGGGTTGATATTCCTGATCTTGATGGCGAGCTTTCTGAACCGAATCAACGCGGCAGACTTTGACCTGGTCACCATGCTGGCGCTGTTTCATACGCTGTTCAATGTTGTGGGCGTGGCGCTGATGTGGCCGCTGACCGACCGCATGGTCGGGTTCCTGAAAAAACGCTTTCGTACCGAGGAGGAGAGCGAGGCCAAGCCGCGCTATCTGGATAACAACATCCTGACCACCCCCTCTCTGGCCGTTGAAGCAATCAACATGGAGCTCGCCCGCGTGAGCCGTATCTGCAGCCGTATGGCACGCGAGGCGATCAGTGCCGAGCGCGGCGCCGCCGGACGGCTGGAGCAACAGTACGAGAGCCTGAACCAGTTGATTGGCCGTATCGGCAGCTTTAACCAGGAACTAGCACGACAGAACCTGAGCGCCGAGATCAGCGAAACCCTGCCCATATCGCTGCGTGTGGCTCGCTACCTCAGCGAAATGGCCCGATTGGCCGCACGTCTGCCCGAATACTACCCGGTGTTTGAGCAGCTGGAAGATTCGGGGGTGCGCTCCAGCATCCATGAGTACCAGCAAGCCGTGATTCACCTGATTGATGCCTGTGAAGTGCGGGATGACCAGGCCACTCAGGGGTACGAAACCCACCGGATGAAGCACCAGATGGAGCGGGAGTATCAACACCTGAAAAGCCATCTGCTGAACCAGACCCTGTCCAGCCAGCTGTCACCCTCGGATTCCGTCACACTTCTGGACGCACTGAGCCACATACATCGCCTGGGCGAGCAGGCCGAAAAGGCATCGCGTTACTGGAGCAGTACAACACCGGTTCAGCACCGTGCGACCCTGTTGCACAACGAACCCTGACAGGGCCGGGAGTGAGGTGAAAGGCAGCTTCTACATTCCGGTCACTTTCAGCAGCGCCGAGGCCATCTGGCTGAGCGGAAATTGATGCTCTACCCCTCCCCGAGCAAACGCCTCACGGGGCATGCCGTAGACGACACTTGAGCTTTCATCCTGCCCCAGGGTGGCAGCACCCGCTTCTCGCATCTCCAGCATGCCCGCGGCCCCGTCATCGCCCATGCCGGTCAAAATAACCCCCAGAGCATTTCGCCCAGCATGCCGCGCAGCAGACCGGAACAGCACATCCACTGAAGGACGGTGACGGGTTACCAAAGGCCCGTCGCGCAGCTGAACGTAATAGCGGGCACCGCTGCGTTGAATCAGCATATGCCGGTTGCCGGGCGCGATCAGGGCATGGCCACGCAGCAGCGTATCCCCGTCCTCCGCTTCTTTGACTTTTATATCGCACAACTGATCAAGCCGCTTGGCGAATGAGCGGGTAAAGCCTTCTGGCATATGTTGCACGATGGCAAGTGCCGGACAGTTCGCGGGCATGGCTTCCAGAATCACGCGAACGGCTTCGGTTCCCCCGGTCGAAGCGCCAATTGCCACGATCTTCTCGGTCGTTTCCGTCATGGGTCTAATGGAAGAAGATGAGAGAACCGCATCAGCCGAGAGCTTGGGCTGACTCTGGCGGGACTGCATCACCGGCAACTTTTTGAGACGCGCCTCGGCCGCCGCTTTGACCGAGTCCTGAATACGCGTCCTGCTTTCCTGCAGAAACTGGCGAGTACCAAACGCAGGTTTTGCGATGATATCAACGGCGCCGTATTCCAGTGCCTTGATTTGCGTGTCGCTTCCCTCCCCAACCAGCGAAGAGCAAATGACAACCGGAATGGGGTGCTGTGACATCAGCTTACGTAAGAAGGTGATGCCATCCATGCGTGGCATCTCAACATCCAGTGTGATGACATCCGGTTTCAGGCGGCGCATCTTTTCAACTGCCAGATAGGGGTCTGCAGCCGCGCCTATCACTTCGATTGCCGGGTCCGCTTCCAATACTTCAGTCAGCCCCTGGCGCACCACGGCCGAGTCATCTACGATCAGAACCTTGATCATCTCATCCTCCATCACTTCGCCGGTATACGGTGGGAGCCACGGTTTCAAACCCCGGATGGACAGGGCCGATGCTCTCCGAGTGGCCGATGAACAGAAGCCCCCCCGGCTTCAGGGCCGCATGCAGTTGTCGAATCACCCGCGCACGGTCATCTGCGCTGAAGTAGATCATGACATTGCGGCAGAATATGGCGTCAAAACCTGGCTTGCTTGGGTAACTGCCGCTGATCAAATTAAAGCGGCCAAACCGGACACGCTCACGCAGCTCTTTCGTCACCCGGTACAAAGGGGGCGTTTGCTTGAGGCTGCGCAGCAAATAGTTTTCTCTCAGAGGCAAAGGGATAGGTTCTATCGACTCCGCACTATAGGTTGCGCCTGCGGCCTTCTGCAGTACGGTTTCAGAGATATCCGTCGCCAGGACATCAAAGTTCAGGCTCCCCGATTGCCCCTGGAGCTCAGCCATCACCATCGCAAGCGTATAGGGCTCTTCACCTGTTGAGCAGGCCGCACTCCATAACTTGAACCCCGACTGCCCTGCCTCTTGCTGTTCGATGATCCAGTGTGACAGCACCTGAAAATGCGCCGGCTCCCTGAAAAAAGCAGTCTTGTTTGTTGTAATGGCATCAATCAGCCGAGGCTGCTCTGTTACCGCCCCCTCTTCTGACAGGGCGTAATCGATATAGTCAGACACATTCGTGTAGCGTGTCTCCTTGAGGCGCTTTCGCAGCCGCACCTCAATCAGACTTCGCTTATGCTCGGGCAGCTGGATGCCAACAGCCTGCTCAATAAACTGCGCCACCTTGCGATGGTCACGTGCGCTCAGGGAACCGGAATTACCGGCATTCATACATCATCCCATTCGGCTGGTTCTTCCTGAGACACCTGCTCCCTCACCAGATCCAGCTCTTCAGGCGCAAAGACTTTCGACAGCCGCAACAGAATAATGAAGTGCTCGTCATGGCGCACAATGCCCGAAATAAACGCGGTTTTGATGCGATTGCCGATTCTGGGTGGCGGCTTGATATCGGCTGTATCAATCTCGACAACCTCATGCACCCTGTCGGCCAGGATACCCAGCGGGGTATTTTCACCGTCCACTTCAACGTGAATGATCACGATACAGGTATCCACGGTCGGTGCGGACAGATGCATTTCAAACTGACGCCTCAGGTCCACCACCGGAATCACTCGACCACGCAGGTTGATGACCCCCAGCATGAAATCGGGTGTGCGTGGCACCTGAGTGACATTGCGATACTCAAGCACCTCCTGAATGCCACTGATCTCTACACCAAACCACTCTTCATCCAGTACAAATGAAAGGATCTGCAGGCTTTGAATAGCATCCATGGGTGCCAGTTCGGTTTGATCATCCATAAGCACCTCAGTAACGGACAAATTCTTCGTCATCAAGATCAATGTCGATGCCCGAGCCACGCTCATTCAAAGGCTGACCGGCCCCTGTGCTTGAAGCCTTTGAAGAATCACCGCGAGTCCAGGAAGAGGTGGTATTACGCTTCGCCTGACGGCCGGACTGCTTTTTGGCCTGTTGGGCCTGCCCACCCCCCAGCTGGAAGAAATCAACCGTTGTATTCATCTGCTCGGCCTGGGCAGAAAGTTCTTCAGAGGTCGCGGCCATCTCTTCGGCAGATGCAGCAGACTGTTGCACGACCTGATCCAGCTGCTGCAGCGCCTTGTTGATCTCAGACGCGCCCTTGTCCTGCTCCACGCTGGCGGCACTGATCTCCTGCACCAGCCCGGAGGTCCGCTGAATGCTGGGCACCAGATCCTGCAGCAACTTGCCAGCCCGCTCGGATACCTCAAGCGTATTATTGGAGCGTTCGACGATTTCACCCGCGGCTTTCTGACTGCGTTCGGCAAGCTTGCGTACCTCGGCCGCAACCACTGTGAACCCTTTACCGTGCTCGCCGGCACGTGCCGCCTCGATGGCCGCGTTCAATGCCAGCAAGTTGGTTTGACGGGCGATCTCTTCAATAATGCTGATCTTTTCAGCAATGTCCTGCATGGCGCCCACCGACTGTTGTACGGCATCGCCCGTGGTCTGTGCATCCTTTGCAGCCTGCAACGCTATCTGTTCGGTCTGACGGGCATTATCTGCGGTCTGGGAGACGTTGGCTGTCATCTGCTCCATGGCAGAAGACACCTCTTCCAGCGACGATGCCTGCTCGGTAGCGCCCTGAGCGATCTGCTGCCCGGTATTACTCATTTCAACACTGCCCGTAGTGACATTGCCTGAGGCCTCCTTGATCTCATTGACTATGTCCCTGAGGCGCTCATTCATGGCGCGCAAGACACCGTAGATATCAGCGTCACTGGCAGCAGGATCAAACGACTGGCTCAAGTCCCCCTGGCCAATACGCTGGGCGATACGGCTGACCTCGTTGATGCGCATTATGATCAGGGCTGCAACAATAATGGCGATGACAGCGGACCCGGCCAGCAGACTCAAGAGCTGGTTACGGGCTTCAGAGTAACGCTGTGTGGCACGGTCCAGCGCCGCTACCATGTCAGCATCATTAATGCGTACCAGCGTCCTCAGGGCCTGTTCAGCCTCTGTCAGTGCCGGATCGCCTTCACGCTCCAGCAGCGCAAATGCCTGCCGATTGGCATCTGATGAAGACTGAAGGCTGCCTACACTGCCGTTCTCAATAAGGGCTCTTACGCGCTCACTGATCTCCACATATTCGGATAACTGAGTGTTGAACATCTCCAGTGCCTCGCGGCCTTGCGCCGTATCCACCAGACCCGATAACGCATCCAGCCGCTCATTCAGAGTGCCACGGGCCTCACTGAATGCCTGCGCCGACTGCTGACGCACTTCGGTGCGACGGGCCAGAATGATGTTCTTGGTCATGCGGTCAAGCTCCAGCAGGTTGGCGCGCACCTGACCGCTCAGCTTGACCTTCTCGGCAGGCCCGTTAATGGTTTCATCAAGTCGTGACTGAGACCGGTCCAGTGCAGACAGGCTGAGATAACTGTTGGCCGCCAACAAAAGGACCAATAGGGTGAAGCCGGCATACAGCAAGGCTTTTATCGTGATACGTTTCATTTCATCCCCCTTTATCAGGCAATTTGCATGCTTATTTGCGGGCCTGTTCCACCAGCTCGCCCACGTCAAGAATCATGGCAATTTGCCCATCTCCCATAATCGTTGCGCCCATAACGCCCCCAGCGCCCTGGTACAGCCGCCCCAGGCTTTTGATAACGGTTTGAAAGTGACCTACCACTTCATCAACCGTGATTCCCATCAGCGCCTCTCCGACCCGCACAACCACTGTCTGCTCAATCTCGGGAGGCTGACCGCCGACACGGAAAAAGTCCCGCAGACGCAGGCAGGGAATCAGCGCATCCCGGTGCCGTATCAGTCTGACGCCAGAGTTCTCATCTTCCGTTTCAGGTACAGCTTCGACACACTCTTCCACCGTGCTCAAGGGCAGTACGTACCGCTCTCGAGACACACCGGTCATCAGGCCATCGATAATGGCCAGCGTCATGGGCAAGGTGATACACACTTCAGTACCTTTACCGAGTGTTGAGTCCAGCTGCACCCGCCCCTGCAAGGATTCAATGGAGCGTTTCACCACATCCATACCGACGCCTCGCCCGGAAACGTCTGAAACGGTCTGGGCCGTTGAGAAGCCCGCTTCAAAAATCAGTTGATAGATTTCCTGTGGATCAAGGTCAGCGCCGGGCTGCACCACGCCTCGCTCGATAGCCTTGGACAGGATTCGCTCGGTATCCAGCCCGGCCCCGTCATCACGAATCAGGATCTGTATCTGCCCCTGATGCTGAGAAGCACTGAGCCAAAGATGCCCACGTGCGGGCTTTCCTTTCTCCCGGCGAACCTCAGGTGTCTCGATACCATGATCCAGGCTGTTCCTGAGCAGATGCACCAGAGGATCAGACAGGCGATCAATCACGACCTTGTCCAGTTCGGTTTCAGCCCCCTCGGTCTCGAGCACGACTTCCTTGCCCAGATCATTGGCCAAATCACGCACCAGTCGGCGGAAACGGCCAAAGGTAGAACCGATTGGCAACATCCGAATATCAAAGGTGGTTTCCCGGAGGCCGGTCGAAAGGCGGGACAGCTCCTCTGCCAGAGAAGACGCACGCTCATCGTCACTTTCGAGAGCAAGCTGTTCCAGGCGCGCCTGAAGAATAACCAGCTCACCCACCTGATCCATCAATTGATCCAGCTTGTGCTGAGGCACCTTGATGCTTTGCTCAGGCGTCGCCTTGCGCTGTTTTTTCTGTTGCTCACGAATAAAGCGCTGTTCGTCAAGGGTGCTCTGTACCGTTTCAGGCGCTGCCAGCCCGGCCGCCGTGATCAGTTCCCCCGCCCGAGGCTGCTGCTCCAGTACCTGCTCAAGGGCATCGGGTGCCACAACTTTCTGATCGACCAGCAGGTCGCCAAGACGACAGTCTTCATCAGCCGTGATGGCAGTTATGTCTATTTGCCATTCGTCTCCCACAAAGATGAAAACATCTTCAATGGATTCGCGGCTGGCGTGCGTGGTCAGTGCAACACTCAGCGCCAGCACACAGGTTTCGGGTTCAAAATGCCGGGGATCAAAGCTGCTGCCCAGGCGGGTGGTCACATGTATTTCACCCAGCCCCGACAACTCTTTCAGCAGTGGCAAGGTATCAAAACCATCTCGAAATGCATCGGCTGCCGGGCAGATGTCAATCCGGTAAAGCCGCGCCTCACCTGCAGCTGTCTGCGACGCATGCCCCGTTTCTTGACGCTCCGGCCCCGCGTGCTCTTCGCCGGTTACCTCGGTGAACTGGATAATCTGGGCGGCACTGACCGCCTGCAGCTCTACCGACGGCGAAGGGTCATCAAGCAGGCGCTCAATGTGATCTCGTGCTTCCAGTATCTGGTTAATCAGCGGTGCCGTGAGCTCTACCTGCCCCTCACGCACCCGGTCAAACAGGGTTTCGAGGTGATGTGTGAACTGAGACAGGTGATCAAACCCCACCATCCCGGCTGCACCCTTGATGGTGTGCATTGAACGAAAAGCCGCATCAATTTCCTCGGCGGATGTCGGTGCCTGCTCCAGCTCAAGTAACGCAGCCTCAAGATTACTGAGGTGCTCCAAGGCTTCTTCTCGGAAGATATCAACAGGATCTGTCATGCATCCTCCTCTGCAGCCACTGCAATGCCGAGGGACTCGGTCAGGCCCATCAGCAGCAGGGCCTCTGACAATTCAGGAGATGCTTCTGCATCCAGTACCAGTTCATTTCCGTGCAGCTTGAGCCGATGCTTCAGGGCCAGTAACCACTGCACCCCGGCACTATCCACCTCCTCGATACCCACCAGCCTCAGCCGTAACTGCTTGTCACGGGGCAATGACTGTAACCAGGGGCATTGAGCTTCAAGCGCAGCAACATCAAAAATGCTCAGCCCATTCTCGATCGACCACTTCTCAGGCGCAGATGCTGTTTTTTTCGACATGAGGCACCTATGCCAGCTTGGTAACCGCAGACAGGAGCACATCCGGCTTGAAAGGCTTCACCAGCCACGCCTTGGCACCTGCCGCCTTGCCCTCAGCCTTTTTGGACGCCTCAGATTCGGTCGTCAGCATCAAAACCGGCGTAAACCGGTAGGCCGACTGGTTCTTTAGTGCCTTGATAAACGTGATGCCATCCATGTTGGGCATATTCACGTCGCTGATCACCAAATGGATCTTGCGGCCATCCAGCTTTTGCAACGCATCCTTGCCGTCGACAGCCTCCACGACACTGTGACCTGCGCCTTTGAGTGCCATGCTTACAACCTGTCGAACAGAGGCTGAATCATCCACAACCATGATCGTTTTACTCATCGTCTGTTCCTCAGAAAAATGTGAGTTCGTCATCCGAGTCCTGAGAGCCGGAGCGGCTGACAGGCCTGCCGTCGAGAAGCGCCCGCTCCAGATCAGTTGTTGCCAACTGCCTCAAGTGTTGCCGGAAATCAGGTGATTGCTTGATATTGTCCTTTTCGAGCCACTGCTCTATTTCAATAATGGATTCATCCAGGTGAGTGATCATTTGGCTTAATTCATCCTGGAACTGAAGCCGCATAATAACCATGCTCACCTCGTCTGAGACATCATCTTTTAATTGCAATAAGGCCTGAGCATCAGAGCTTATAATCGAAACATGCTGGTCAATATTATTAATTGTCCTGTGAATGGTTTCATTTTTATTAGCTCTGGCTTCATTCGACAGAGAGAGATTCTCCTGTGCCTGTTCCAGTATTTTATTAATCTGTTGATTGACCGTTTTAACCACTTTTTGTATTTCATCGCCTGCTTCAGAAGACTGCTTGGCCAGGGCCCTGACTTCACTGGCAACAACGGCAAAGCCACGGCCATGCTCGCCCGCTCGAGCAGCCTCGATTGCAGCGTTCAATGCCAGCAGGTTGATTCGGTCAGCAATATCACGCACGACATCGGAAAACCCGACCAGGGAGTTGTTGTGCTCGGACAACTGTTCGATCATCGAGCATGTGTGAGCATCTCGCTGCTCGGAGTCTTCCAGCGAGCCCATCAGCTCCTGGAAGGTATTGCGGGCGGACTGCGTTACTTCAGTCAAGGCCTTTTGGCGCGTCTCAAAACCGCTCTGGTCATCGGTATTCAGCGCAACATTGAGAATGTTATTCAGCCTGTCAAACCGTTCTGTCAGATCCGTTACCGACTCTTCCATCGTTAATCGGCCTTCTGCAAGCAACTGACGATAGACAGGCAGGATGGTTTTCAATGAAGGGTTAAGGCATTCAGACTTGACGTCGTCTGCGCTTTGCGCCTGTACCCTGTCTTCCGGGGAGCGATCGACCTGAACTGACGATTTTCGTTTGCCGGACCCCAGCATTAAGGCAAGAGCAATTGTCGAGAGGACGAGTGCTGGCAATACCAGCAACTCCCCATTGAAGAGTGTGAAAAGCAGGGTCATCACATTCAGGATAATGACGACCGCTATAAAAAAACAGACGGACTTTTCTTTTGCAGTACCATTTGCATTGCGGCTATTAAAACGCGAATAGCCGGCAGTTGTAGCCGATTCACTCATGGGGGCATCCTTTTAATTCGGCTGTTTGTGTAGCACACTCCAGACAAATTATTTTGACTTCAAGGTAGCAGCTCATTAATAAATGTAAAGCTACGACATTGAATCTAATTGATATTTATTTAAATTAAATTTAACTAATATATTAAAAATCCAGTGTATTCATGTACTTGAATAGATTTTCGCTTTTTTCTGATTTGTCCGTAGAAGGAGTGTTATCCGGTCACAGGCCTGGGCTAGAATGACGCTCTGCATTTCAGGAGATCTTGTGTTATGGAACCCATTGGCTTTATCCACAGCCCATTTGACGAAAAGTTCGGCATCCCCCGCCAACCGGGGCTCGCCACCGTCAGGGCCGAGGTCGAGCTGGTACCCCCGTATGCCAGTGCTGAAGCCGTTCGCGGGCTGGATCAGTGCACTCACATCTGGCTGGTCTTTCTGTTCAGCGCGACGGCTGACAAGGGCTGGAGTCCCACGGTGCGCCCACCACGCCTGGGGGGCAACCAGCGAGTCGGCGTCTTTGCCACACGCTCCCCCTTTCGCCCCAACCCGATAGGGCTGTCCTGCGTGCGGCTGAACGCGGTCAAGTGCGACGGGGATCGAGTGAAGCTTGAGGTCGAAGGGGCCGATCTGCTCAATGGCACTCCGATTCTGGATATCAAACCCTACCTGCCCTATGCCGACAGTATCCCGGATGCCGAATGTGCACTCGCGCCGCAGGTCGAGCGGCTGGAACTCCCGCTGAGGTTCAGCCCCGAGGCGGAAGTGGCCTGTGAACATTTTTCACAGGCACTGAATCAGCCACTGGCCCGGCAGATCAACGAAATTCTTCAGTGCGACCCGCGTCCTGCCTATAAGAAAGGCGATGAAGACAGAATTTACGGCATCAGCCTCTACGGCCTGAATATCCGCTTCAAAATCAGCCCGTCACAGATCCATGTGATCAGCATGGATCGGCCCACGGCATGAGCATCCATTGTCCGGTTCGGTTCTCTTGCCTCAGCCAGGCCAAGTCGACACAATATATAAGAACATCCTTATAAAGAGCTCCCAGCATGACCACCACACCTTCCCGGCCCGAACAAAACTCCCCTTGGCTGGCCTACTTTTCGGTGGCCTTCTTTGCAACCGTTATGGGCCTGACCGGCCTGACGCTCAGCTGGCAAAAGGCTGCCTATACACTGGGCGTCAACCCGATGGTGGCGCAGATCATGCTGGTGGTCACCGCCTGTGTGCTGCTGATCATCACCACGGTCTACATGTTCAAGTGCATTCAGCACCGGGAGCAGGTGATCGGAGAGCTCAAGCATCCGATTCAGATCAGCTTTTTCCCGGCGTTTTCCATCAGTCTGTTACTGCTGTCCATCGCCACCTTCGAGATATCCCAAGCGCTGTCCCATTATCTCTGGATCTGTGGTGCATCCCTGCATCTGATTCTGACCCTGTTCGTGATGAATCAGTGGATCCATCACACGCATTTCAGAATCCAGCACATCACACCTGCCTGGTTCATTCCGGTGGTCGGGAATATCATTGCCCCCATTGCCGGTGTTGAGCATGGACATACTGAAGCCAGCTGGTTCTTTTTCGCTATCGGTCTGCTCTATTGGCTGGTACTCAAGACGCTGGTGTTCAACCGTGTGCTGTTTCATGACCCCTTGCCGGAAAAGCTGCTGCCCACACTGTTCATCATGATTGCGCCACCGGCAGTGGGGTTCGTGTCCTATCTGCAGCTGAACGGAGGGCAGGCCGATAACTTTGCCCGGGTGCTCTACTACGCGGCGCTTTTCATTACGCTGCTGCTGTTCACACAATGGCCTCGTTTCTCCAGACTCAGGTTCTACCTGTCCTGGTGGGCCTACAGCTTTCCGCTGGCCGCCTTCTCCATCGCGACTCAGAGCATGTGGTTACAGAGCCGTGACCCCTTTTTCCTGGTATTGAGCTGGATCTCGCTGATTCTGGTGACCTTTGTCGTGACACTGCTGCTGCTCAAGACGGTGAAGGCCATCTCCACCGGACAGCTGTTCCGGCCGGAATAAGTGTCGGCAGCCCGAGACTCAAACCGGGCATATCTGTGTTAAGCTGACTGAAGGCCTATAAACTGCCGAGTCAGTGTGCATGCGCAAAGCCAATTACATACTGGTGTTATTGTTTGTTTATGTCGGGATCGTCGCCTTTCTCAACGAGATCCGTTACGACAAGGAGCAGCAATACCTGGATCACACCTCACAGCTGTTGCAGACCACCTATGACGCCAGCCTTCAGCGCTACGCCCTGGCCATGGATACCTTTTACACCAGTGTCCTGCGACACCCCACGGCTGTGCCTCTGCTGGTCAAGGGTGTCAACAGTACTGGCGAGCAGCAGAATGAAGCCCGGAACGAGCTTTATCGCCAGTTGAGGCCCCAGTTCCGCGACCTGATTGTTCGCGGCATTCGCCAATGGCAGTTTCACGATGCCGACGGCAACAGCTTCCTTCGCTTTCACGCCCCGGACATGCATGGCGACAACCTGTTGCCGGTCAGATCGTCTCTGCGCCAGATGCAGACCCAGCCCATTCCCCGCTACGGTTTTGAAGTCGGGCGCCTGTTTATCGGCTTTCGCTTCATTCATCCTATTTTTACATCCGGTGAGCTGACCGGCACGATGGAAACGGCTGTTTCCTTTCGCGAGGTGAGCGAGGATCTGGCCTCTCTTGCCTCCGGACAAGCGTTTCTGTTCCTGCTTCACCGCGAATCGGTCGAACAGGTCAGCGTGGCGGACAACACCCGGGCCTTTGAGCCCTCGGTCATCAGCAGCGGCTATCTGGTTGACCGTGACAGCCTCCAGCTGCCGGAAAATATTATCCTGCCACTGGACGTATTACGCACCCAGATGGCCCGGCTGAACCTACAAGGCAAACTGGATCAGGGTGAACCCTTTGCTCTGGCGCTGTACCACAACAGCATCGGTTACAGTGCCGCATTCATTCCCGTGCTGGACTTCGACAACCGCCCCGCCGGCTACATTCTGGCGCTCCAGTCCGCATCGATTCTCACCAGCACCCAGTGGGAGTTTTTCAGTGCTCTGGGCATCAGCCTGGTAGTCATGTGCCTGCTTGGCTGGCTTTTGCTCAACCAGCACCGGCAGCGGCTGGAAATGCAGTCACAGAAGCAACAACTGGACGCCATTGGTCAGGCCGTGGGTGAAGGCATCTATGTACAGGACCTGGATGGCCAGACCGTCTACATCAATGAAGCGGTGACTCGGTTAACCGGCTTCAATGCCACCAAGCTCTACCAGGGCAACCTGCACAACCTGCTTCATTCCCATGAGGAAAACGCCCAGCTGACACTGTCCGAGTGCCCCATTTTCGTCAATCCGCTGAGTGGCCAGAGCTACGAGGGCGACGAACAGTTTCGTACCCGCACAGGAGAGCTGATTCCGGTTGTCGTGACCAGTCGCCCACTCTGGGAGAATGGCGAAATAACCGGTGTCGTCACGGTGTTCCGCGATATATCCGAACGCAAGGAAAACGAACGCAAACTCCAGGAACTGGCGACTACGGACTCACTGACAGGCCTCAGCAACCGCCGCGCGTTCCTGGAGCGCCTGGAAGAAGAGCTGAGACTGTGCCGGCGCCTTAAACATCAAAGCACCCTTTTGATGCTTGATTTCGACCACTTCAAGCAGATCAATGATGATTACGGCCACAGTGCCGGGGATGCGGTCCTTAAACATTTCGCGGCGGAGGCCACTGAATGCCTGCGCAAGACCGACCTGCTGGGCCGCCTGGGGGGCGAAGAGTTTGCCATCCTGCTGCCCGGTACCGACCTGGAAGGGGCCCGCCATCTGGCTGAGCTGATCAGAGAACGCATGGAGCAGAACCCGACCCGGCAGGAAGCCAATGACATCGCCATGACCCTGTCAATTGGGATGACCGCCATCAAGCCCGACGACAAGAACACGTCCGATGTCCTGAACCGGGCCGACAAGGCCCTGTATCAGGCGAAGGAAAAAGGCCGTAATCAGGTCAGAGCAGCCTGATTGCGGGTTGCACCAGCCGGCAAAGACCGCTCTAATGGAGCCCCTCACACGAACACGAGGAGCACCATGAAAGGCCCGAACAGCGAACAGCTGGCGTTCGACAGCCAGCATATCTGGCACCCCTACTCATCGATGATCAACCCGCCGTCCATGTTTCCCGTGGAATCGGCACAGGGGGTTCGCATACGTCTGAGCGACGGGCGTGAGCTGATCGACGGCATGGCCTCCTGGTGGTCCGCTGTACACGGCTACAACCACCCCCGCCTGAACGCCGCCGCCAAAGGCCAGATCGACGCCATGTCGCACGTGATGTTTGGTGGCCTGACCCATACCCCGGCCATTGAGCTGGCGCGCAAGCTGGTGGAAATGACACCCGAACCCTTGCAGCGGGTTTTCATAGCCGACTCCGGCTCGGTGTCGGTGGAAGTTGCCCTGAAAATGGCAATTCAGTACTGGCACGCACGTGGCAAACCGGCGAAGCACCGCATTCTGAGCATTCGCAACGGCTACCATGGCGATACCTTCGGGGCCATGTCCGTGTGTGACCCGGTCAACGGCATGCATGAACTGTTCAGTGGCGTGCTGGCACAACAACTGTTTGCCCCCCGCCCTGAAACCGCCTTTGACGCCCCCTTTGACCCGGCCGACATTGCTGAGCTGGAGCAGCAACTGGCCCAGCATCAGGACGAAATTGCAGCACTGATTCTCGAACCTGTCGTCCAGGGTGCCGGTGGCATGCGCTTTTATTCTCCGGAATGGCTGCGGCATGCCCGGGCCCTCTGCGACCAGTATGATGTACTGCTGATCGCGGATGAGATCGCCACCGGCTTCGGGCGCAGCGGCGAGCTGTTCGCCTGCAATCATGCCGGCATCAGCCCGGATATCCTGTGCCTGGGCAAGGCACTTACCGGCGGCTACATGACGCTGGCGGCAACGCTTGCCACTGCCGAAATCGCACATACCATCTCGGCAGGAGGCGCGGGCTGTTTCATGCACGGCCCCACGTTCATGGCCAACCCGCTGGCCTGCGCGACCGCGCTGGAGAGCCTGACCCTGCTTGAGGAGATGGACTGGAAAGCGGAAGTCACCCGCCTTGAAAAGGGGCTCAAACAGGGGCTGGAGCCGGCACGTGAACTGGCATCGGTAAACGATGTCCGAGTGCTTGGCGCCATCGGTGTCATTGAGCGCCACGAACCGGTCAGCCTGGCAGAGGTTCAGCCCATGTTCGTTGAGCGCGGGGTCTGGGTACGCCCATTCGGCAAACTCATCTACGTGATGCCGCCCTATGTGATGAGTGATAAGGATCTGGGCACTTTGACCGCGGCCATGGTCGATGTGGTCCGCGCACTGGATTAAGGTTCAAGGTTGAAGGAGATGTAAGGATGGCACGCATTAAACTGGAAATGCCGGACAACTACCTGTTCAGTACCGAGCTGGCCGTGCGTATCAGCGATATCAATTATGGCGGGCATCTGGGGAACGATGCGGTCCTGTCGATGGTGCACGAAGCGCGGCTGCGCTTTTTGAACCACTATCATTACACCGAGATGGATGTGGAAGGTGCCAGCATCATCATGACCGATTCGGCGATTGTCTATAAGGCCGAAGGTTTCCATGGCGATCGAATTCAGGTGGATGTGACGGTCGCGGACTTCAACAAGTACGGCTGTGACATTTATTACCTGCTCAGTAACAAGGACACCGCTGTCGAGATCGCGCATGCCAAGACCGGCATCGTCTTCTTCGATTATGACGAGCGCAAGGTGCTGACGGTCCCCGAAGGCTTTCGCAACAAGGTGCTCAGGGAATCCTGAGCACCTGGCCCATCCTACTCGTCCGGGCCGTAGTCATACTGGCCCATGGCCAGATTTTCAAAGCGGGTATATTTACCAAGGAATGCCAGCCTGACGGTACCGATGGGGCCGTTACGCTGCTTGCCGATGATGATCTCGGCCACCCCCTTTTCCGGACTGTCTTCGTTATAGACCTCATCCCGATAGATGAACATGATCACGTCCGCATCCTGCTCGATCGCACCGGATTCACGCAGGTCGGAGTTGACGGGGCGCTTGTTGGGCCGTTGCTCCAGGCTTCGGTTCAGCTGCGAGAGCGCCACGACCGGACAGTTCATCTCCTTGGCCAGCGCCTTGAGAGAGCGTGAAATTTCCGAGATTTCCTGAGTACGGCTCTCCACCTTCCCGGTTTTCATGGTCATCAACTGCAGGTAGTCGACCATGATCAGAGCCAGGTCACCGTGCTCGCGGTGGATACGACGTGCGCGGGCACGCATCTCGTTCGGGCTGATACCCGGCTGATCGTCGATGAACAACGGCTTGTTTTTCAACATGTTGACCGCAGTGGTCAGCTTGGGCCAGTCATCCTCTTCCAGCTGCCCGTTACGCACCCGGGTCTGGTTGATACGCCCCAGTGACGAGAGCATACGTGTCACCAGCTGATCTGCCGGCATCTCCAGCGAGAACACCAGTACCGGCCGCTCAGTGGCCATCAGCGCATTTTCCACCAGGTTCATCGCGAAGGTGGTTTTACCCATGGACGGTCGTGCCGCCACGATGACCAGGTCGGATTTCTGCATGCCGCCGGTACGGTCATCCAGGTCATCAAATCCGGTGGTTACGCCGGTCAGCGCATCCGAGTTGTTGAACAGCTCATCAATGCGGTCCACGGCACGTTTGAGCAGCGGATTGACGGCTTCGGGGCCACCCTGATTGGGGCGGTTCTCGGCAATCTGGAAGATTTTCTGCTCGGCCTCGTTCAGCACCTCTTCCGGCGCACGACCGGCCGGATGAAAGGCGCTGTCGGAAATTTCGTTGGCGACGCTGATCATCTGGCGCAACAGTGATCGGTCACGCACGATTTCTGCATAGGCGCGGATATTGGAAGCACTGGGCGTATTGCGAGCCAGTGATACCAGGTATTCCAGCCCCCCGGCATCCTGCAGCTCGGCGGTTCGGTCCAGCTCTTCCGAGAGCGTCACAACATCAATGGGGCGACCATCATCCACCAGCTTCTGCATGGTGCGGAAGATCATGCGATGCGTGGGGCGGTAGAAATGTTCCTGCAGCAACACCTCGGATACGGTATCCCAGGTGTTGTTATCCAGCATCAACCCACCCAGTACCGACTGTTCGGCCTCGACCGAGTGTGGCGGCTGCTTGATGGACTCCAGCACCTCATCATTCAGATCAGCCATTTCCATTCTGTTGCACGACCTCCTCGCCATTGAGCCGGCACCCTGTGTGCCGAAAAACACCAATGACTTATTTTACGCATAAAAAAAGCACTGCGCAGTCCAACTGCGCAGTGCTTTTCAAGTTCTGTCCGCTGAGGCGAATTATTCGCCAGCGATGACCAGCTTGATGGTCGCGGTCACATCCGGGTGAACCTGGATGTCGACGTCGAACTCACCCACGTGGCGGATCGCACCTTCCGGCAGACGAACTTCGCTCTTGTCAGCTTCAACGCCAGCAGACGTCAGAGCTTCAGCGATGTCGCGGGTACCGATAGAACCGAACAGCTTGCCTTCGTCACCGGCTTTGGTCACCAGAGACAGTTCCAGTTCGTTCAGCTGTTCAGCACGTGCCTGGGCGTTAGCCAGCTTGTCAGCAGCGGCTTTTTCCAGCTCGGCACGACGCTCTTCGAACTGAGCAATGTTAGCGGCGGTGGCGGGTACGGCTTTACCCTGGGGGATCAGGTAGTTACGGCCAAAACCAGACTTGACGGCGACCTTGTCACCCAGCTGGCCCAGCTTACCGATATCTTCGAGCAGAATAACTTCCATCTCGTAAAACCTCTTGTTCTGCAAAGGCTGCAGTTTGAATCCTGGCCATGAATACCCTCTTCGTATCGTACAGGGATATCCACAGCATTAATCTTGATCGGCCGTGCACAGATCCGCGCACGGCCTCCGGCTGTATCAGCCGACGCTTATACGTCGTGGCTGTCGGTGTACGGCAGCAGGGCCAGGTAGCGCGCGCGCTTGATAGCGGTCGCCAGCTGACGCTGGTAGCGTGCCTTGGTACCAGTGATACGGCTCGGAACGATTTTGCCGGTTTCGGTAACGTAGCCTTTCAGGGTGTCGAGATCTTTGTAGTCGATCTGCTTGACGCCTTCAGCAGTGAAACGGCAGAACTTGCGACGACGGAAAAAACGTGCCATCTGAATTTCTCCAATTAATCAGGTTAAAAAATTACTCTGCAGCAGCGGGCTTGGCTTCAGCAGTTTTTTCCTGCTTCTGCTCGGTGCGCTCTTCGCGACGCGGCTTGCGGTCTTCGCGAGATTCGGCTGCCTTGATCGGAGAATCTTCAGTGATCGCTTCGTTGCAACGGATCACCATGTTACGCAGAACGGCGTCGTTGTAGCGGAACATGCTGGACAGCTCGTCCATCACATCCTGAGTCGCTTCAACGTTCATCAGCACGTAGTGTGCCTTGTGTGCGTTGTTGATCGGGTAAGCCAGCTGGCGACGGCCCCAATCTTCCAGACGGTGAATCTGGCCGTTAGCACCTTCGATCAGCGCTTTGTAACGCTCGACCATCGCCGGAACCTGCTCGCTCTGGTTCGGGTGAACCAGAAATACGATTTCGTAATGACGCATTTTTGCTCCTTACGGTTTCACAGCCTCCAAGTCATCCGCCGAATGCGAATGGTTGAAAGCAAGGAGTTAAACAAATAAAAAGGACGCAAAATTCTACTTCAGCGCCCCCAGTATAGCAAGCCAAACAGTGGCTTTATTCCACTTCAACAATTTCAAAGCTGTGGCTGATCTTGACCCCGCCACGCTCGAGCATGATGGAAGCCGAACAGTACTGCTCAGCGGACAGGCGTACGGCGCGTTCGACCGCTGCCGGCTTGAGCCCACGCCCGCTGACCACGAACTTCACGTGGATCTCGGTAAAGACAGACGGCACGTCGTCGGAACGCTCGGCCTGGATCTCGGCCACACAGTCCACCACGTCCTGTCGCGTCTTGCGCAGGATCGCCACTACGTCCACGCTGGTACATCCGCCAAGGCCTGCCAGCATCAACTCCATCGGGCGCGGCCCCTGCTGCAGGTCTTTGTCTATCACAATGTCAAAGCCGGAACCGGTCGTCGCCTTGAAACGATCATCTCCGTCCCAGCCGACACGAACACTCATACTCATCGGGTGTATCTCAACAATCGGGTTAGTGGGTGCGTGCTGCCGCAAAGAAGTCAGCCAGCGTCTGGCCCGGATCTTCGGCACGCATGAAGGCCTCTCCAATCAGGAAGGCATTGACCTCACGCGCCTGCATGGCAGCCACATCGTCGGGTGACAGGATACCACTTTCCGTCACCACAATTCGGTCTTGCGGTATCTGATCCAACAACTTGAAGGTGTTGTCCAGGCTGACCTCAAAGGTATGCAGGTCGCGATTATTGATGCCGATCAGGCGTGTATTCAGCGGCAGAATACGCTGCAGTTCCGCCTCGTTATGCACCTCAATCAGTACATCCATCCCCAGCGCATGAGTGAGCGCCGTCAGGTCGGCCAGCTGCTGGTCATCCAGTGCGGCCACGATCAGCAGGATGCAGTCAGCTCCCAATGCACGTGCCTCGTACACCTGGTAGGGGTCCACAATGAAATCCTTGCGGATCACAGGCAAGGTGCAGGCTGCGCGGGCCTGTTGCAGGTATTCGTCGCTGCCCTGGAAAAAGTCCACATCGGTCAGCACCGACAGGCAACTGGCACCACCGGCTTCGTATGAAGGCGCGATCTCGGCCGGTACGAAGGGATCACGAATCACTCCCTTGGACGGGCTCGCCTTCTTGATCTCGGCAATGACGGCCGCGCGCCCCTCGGACAGCGCTCGCTCAAGGCTGGCGACAAAACCGCGCGGGTCCGTCGCGGTGCCCTGCTGCTGTTCAATGCGGGCCTTCAGGTCCTCCAGAGACACCCGGGCACTGCGCTCTGCCACTTCTTCGCGCTTGCGCGCGATAATTTTCTTCAGGATGGTCGGGGTATCACTCATTACTCGCCCTGCTCCAGTTGCTGGCTGAAAGCGGCCAGCTGTTCCATTTTCTGCAACGCCGCACCGGAGGCAATCGCCTCCAGCGCTTTCTCAACACCTGCCTTGTGGCTTTCGGCCTGACCACCCAGATAGATCGCCGCACCGGCGTTAAGCGCAACCATCGCGGCCGCCTTGCGGGCTTCCGGGGTTTCGCTGTTGCCCAACGCCGCACGAATCAGCGCCAGCGATTGTTCCGAACTGTCCACGCCCAGCCCGATCAGGCTTTGGCTCTCAATACCCAGGTCCTCAGGCGATACCGTGTATTCGTGGATCTGCCCGTCCTTGAGTTCTGCCACATGGGTGTGGGTCGCCAGGCTGATTTCATCCAGCCCGTCATCCGCATGCACCACCATGATGTGCTCGGCACCCAACTGATGCATCACCTCTGCCATGGGACGGCAGAGCTTCTTGGTGAATACGCCGATCACTTCACGCCTGGCACCGGCCGGGTTGGTCATTGGTCCCAGGATGTTGAACAGGGTGCGCATCCCCAGTGCCCGACGCGCACCAATCGCATGCTTCATGGCGCCGTGATAACCCGGTGCAAACATGAAACCAACGCCGACTTCATCGATGCAGCGTGCAACCGCATCGGCTCCCAGATCCAGGTTGATGCCGGCTTTCTCAAGCAGGTCGGCACTGCCGCTTTTGGAGGACACGCCCCGGTTGCCATGTTTGGCAATGTGCACGCCACAGGCGGCGGCAACAAAGGCGCTGGCCGAGGACACATTGAAAAGGTTGGCGCCGTCGCCTCCGGTGCCCACAATATCCACCAGCGGTCCACTCGCTGGCCGCACTGGTGTCGCCAGCTCGCGCATGACCTGGGCGGCACCGGTGATTTCCTCGATCGACTCGCTTTTCATGCGCAGCCCGACCAGAAAACCGGCCACCTGGGATTCACTGCACTGGCCCGTCATTACCTGTCGCATGACCTCAACCATCTCGTCACGGCTGAGATCGATATGGTCGACCACGCGGGCCAACGCTTCCTGAATATTCATGAATCCTTGCCTCCTAACACTCTGATCACTGCTGCAGGAAATTCTCCAGCAGCGCATGCCCCTGACGGGTCAGAACCGATTCGGGATGAAACTGAACGCCATATATCGCCAGCTCACGATGTTGTATCGCCATCACTTCATCGCGCATACCTGCCTCACGCTCGGTCCAGGCGACCTCTTCCAGACAGCCCGGCAAACTGTCACGCCGCAGTACCAGAGAGTGATAGCGTGTCACTTCAAGTGGCTGCTCAAGCCCTGTAAACAGGCCTGTGCCAGTGTGATGGACTGCTGAGGTTTTGCCATGCATCACCTGCCGCGCGCGGACCACCTCGGCACCAAAGGCCTGACCGATGCTTTGATGCCCCAGACAGACGCCCAGGATCGGCAGCTTGCCCGCAAAATACTGGATTGCCGGCACCGAAATACCGGCCTCAGCCGGTGTACAGGGCCCCGGGGAAATCACCAGATGACTGGGTGCCAGCGCCTCAATCTGCTCGAGCGACACTTCGTTATTGCGGTATACCCTGACCTGAACGCTCAACTCTTCAAAGTAACGCACCACGTTCCAGGTAAAACTGTCGTAATTGTCAATCATCAGCAGCATAGACGCTGTGTTCTCACTCTCTTGTTCAACGGCTGCCTGGCCTGTTTTCAGAACCTGGTGCCTGCTGTGGGCTCCATCAAGGATGATACAGCAAGCACGTGTAATAGCGAACTGATACATCGCTCTCAAACCACGTGATTTCTGGTAGAGTGATCCCCTTTAGCCAACTGATTCATCCATGTCCACGCCCAGCCTGCCCATAGACAGCCTGCTGACTGAAATCGGCCACACCCTGCAGCAGCACAACGAACTGATTCTCGAAGCACCTCCCGGTGCCGGCAAGACTACGCGCGTGCCTCTGGCACTGCTGGACCAGCCCTGGCTGGGACAACAGAAAATCCTGTTGCTGGAGCCCCGGCGCCTGGCCGCCAAGGCCGCGGCGCAGCGTCTGGCTGAGCAGTTGAACGAGCCGGTTGGCAAACGCATCGGTTACCGCATCCGTCTGGAAAGCCGTGTCAGTGCCGACACCCGCGTTGAAGTCATCACCGAAGGGATTCTGACCCGCATGCTGCAGGAGGATCCGGGCCTTGAAGGGGTGGGAGCCATCCTGTTCGACGAATTCCACGAGCGCAGCCTTGAAGCCGATACGGGGCTTGCACTGGCACTGCAGGGACGTGAGCTGTTGCGGGAAGGCCCGCCGCTCAAGCTGGTGCTGATGTCTGCCACGCTGGACGGCCTTGCACTGGGCAAGGTACTGCCGCAGGCGCCCGTGATTCGCAGCGAGGGCCGCGCCTATCCCGTCAGCATTGTTTACTCCCTGCCTGCACGAACGGATACACCTGTCGAGCAACGTGTCGTCTCACGCACGCTCCAGGCCTTGCATGATCACAGCGGCAGCCTGCTGGTGTTTCTGCCCGGTCAGGGCGAAATTCGGCGTGTGCATCAGGCGCTGGAAGCCGCGCTGGGCCGAAACGATGATGTGCTGATCGCCCCGCTGTATGGCGATCTGGCCCTGGCCGAGCAGCAGCGCGCCATCGCCCCGGCGCCGGAGGGTCAACGTAAAATTGTACTGGCCACCGCCATTGCCGAGACCAGCCTGACCATAGAGGGGGTCGAAGTGGTTATCGATTCAGGGCAGAGCCGACAGGCACGCTTTGACCCCAGCAACGGCATGACTCGGCTCTATACCACCCGCGTTTCTCAGGCATCGGCCCACCAGCGGGCGGGCCGTGCCGGTCGTCTGGGGCCGGGCACCTGCTACCGGCTCTGGTCTGAACAACAGCATGCCGAACTGCCTGCACAGCGCACACCGGAAATCCTGCAGGCGGATCTGGCCCCGCTGGCACTGCAACTGCTGCAATGGGGCGTTAATCATCCGGACGAGCTGGACTGGCTGGACGCGCCTGCCGAAGCCGCCTTCAATCAGGCGCTGGACCTGTTGCACCTGCTGGGTGCCGTGGAATCCCCGGCACCCGGGCAGCACCGGCTGACCGAGCGTGGAGCGCAGATGGCTGAACTGCCCGTACACCCGCGACTGGCGCACATGCTGATCTGTGGTGCCGAGCAGGGGCAGCTGGCACTGGCCGCTGACATCGCCGCGTTGCTGACCGAGCGTGACCCACTCAAGACGGAGCAGGCCGACCTGCTGCAGCGGCTGGAATGGCTGGAGACGGCCAAAAGCCCCAGCGCCAGCCGTATTCGCCGGCTCGCCAAACAGTACCGGCAACTGCTGCCGCAACCGACCTGCACGGCTGCCCTTGAACCATCGGACGTACCGGGCTACCTGATTACCTGCGCCTACCCGGACCGTATCGCACAACAGCGGGACGGCCAGACAACCGACTACCGGCTCAGCCAGGGACGCGGTGTACGGCTGCACGCAACCGATCGCCTCAGCCGTTCGACCTGGCTCGCCATCGCCGCCGTATCAAGCCACCAGAACCAGGCCGTCGACCGCATCCGGCTGGCAGCCCCACTGAATCCGGCCCTGTTTGAAGGCCTGCTGGCTGACAGCCTGAGCCGTGAGGAGTGTGTGGAATGGGATTCCGACCAGGACCGTCTCGTGGCGGAAGCACGCACGCGCGTGGGACAACTGGTGCTGGCCAGCCGTCCCCTGAGCACCTTGCCCCCCGAGCAAGCCACCCGGGCCATCATTGAGCACGTCAGCCGCGCAGGTTTGAGGGTATTCAACTGGAGTGAAAAGGCTCTCAGCCTCAAGGCACGGGTACAGTTTGTCCGCCAGTATGCGCCTGAGCCGGAAGACTGGCCTGACTTCGCTGAGCCGGCCTTGATGGGCAGCCTGGAAAGCTGGCTGACACCCTGGCTGAACAGCGTAACCCGTGGCGAGGACCTCAAGGGGCTCGACCTGCACGCCATTCTGCTGTCCCGGCTGGAATGGTCGCAGCAGCAGGCACTGGACGAACTCGCGCCCGAGCGCATTCAGGTCCCTTCAGGCTCACGGCTGCGGGTGGATTACAGCACACCCGCCCCCACCCTGGCCGTTAAACTGCAGGAGATGTTTGGCTGTATGGACACGCCGCGCCTTGGGTTCGGCGTTCCCTTGACCTTGCACCTGCTGTCACCCGCCCGGCGGCCACTGCAGGTGACCCGGGATCTGGCCGGATTCTGGCGAGGCAGCTATGCCGAGGTAAGAAAAGAGATGAAGGGGCGTTACCCCAAACACCCCTGGCCCGAGGACCCGACCCGCGCTCAAGCGACAGCTGCCACCAAAAAGAAGGCCGGTATTCAGGGCACCTGATCAGCGGCGGGCAGATCCACCCAGAAGGTACTGCCCTCTCCTTCCTGACTGTCCACGCCGATACTGCCCCCCATCAACTCGACCAGCCGCTTGCTGATGGTCAAACCGATCCCGGTACCCTGAATATTGCTGGTCTCATACCCCAGGCGGTTAAACGGCTGAAACAGCTCGGACTGTTTGCCCGGGCTGATGCCAACGCCGGTATCCGTCACCAGAATGCGAACCCCTGCGTCGACCGGCTGCCAGCCGATACTGACACGCCCCCCCTCAGCGTTGTACTTGATCGCATTGGAAATCAGGTTGATCAGCACCTGACACAAACGACTGCCATCGGCCACAACCTGTACGCCCTGCCATTCAGCAGCGGAGCCCGACTCGATCCTGATCTGCTTGCTGCGCGCCGCCGGCTCGCTGATTCGCACCGCCGAGGCAACCACATTGTGCAGATCAACCGGCTCGCCGGGTATTCGGCCCGCTTCAGCCTGAACCTGCGCCAATTCCAGCACATCGTTGATCAGCCGCAGCAGGTGCTCGCCCGAATGCAGAATTTCATCCAGACACTCCCGATCCTCGGCAGACAACTGCTCGGATGACTGCAGCAGCTGCGCAAACCCGATAATGGTCGTCATCGGCGTGCGCAGTTCATGACTGATGCTTGAAACGAACTGGTTCTTGGCTCGGTTGGCGCCACCCAACGCTTCACCCATTTGCACCACTTCCAGAGCGCTTTGCTGCAGCTCAAGCAGTTTGAACTGAGGCAGAGGCTGCTCGTACCGCTCACGACCAATCTCGGCCATCAGGGCATTCAAGCGCTGCAGAGGGGTGGAGATCGCCTTGCTCATGGCAATGGAACGGCGCCACATGAAAGCGAAAAAGCAGAGATAGAACACCACCAGCCCGGCTATCAGCAGGTAGCCTACCTGTTTGAATCGTTCCGCCAGTGCGGTGGCTTCGCTGTAGACCTCGGCTTCATCCACAATCGTCAGCAGTGTCCAGCCGGTTGCCCCGATCTCGCGCCAGGCCACACGCTTGTCACGCCCCTGCAGGGTGATCGTGACACCGCCGGAAGCATCGGTTTTCATCGCGTCGGCAAGCTCGCGGGTATCCTCGCGCTTGTTGATATTGAACCGCTCCGGTTTGAAACTTTCCTGAGTAATCGCCTCCTGATAGCTGTGCTCTGTCAGCTCCTTGAGGCCAAAGTCCTCCTCACCTCTTTGAGGCAGCGCCATGATGGTGCCTTCCCGGTTCATCAGCACCGCATAACCGCCCCAGGGAATATCCAGCCGGAGGATCTGCTGAATGATCGTTTCGACCGTAATATCAAGCCCTACGACCCCTTCCAGAAAGTCCCCCCTGTACACCGGCGCAACCGCCGAGGTCATCCAGCCCTGCCCCGCCGGGTCCACATAGACATCGGTCCAGACGACACCGCGTTCCGGGTTGTGACGGGCATCCGCATCGTAATAGAAGTTGTAGGCGGGAATATCCATGCGGGGCGGATACTGTAGCTGAGTTTCAAACCAGGGGTAGATGCGGTTATAGGAATCCCAGGTATTGAAGTAGATCGCATTCACCAGCGGGTTATTGCGCATGATGCTGAGCATCAGTGGATCGGCCTGCTCAAGCTGAACCACCTTGCCCAGATCCTGCTCATGTGGCGGGGTCAGAGCAGAATAGAAAGAGGCTGCACTGCCGTCATCCTCGGTACTGAACAGAACCCCTTCGTCCGTGCGTGCATAACCGGGCGGCAGCGTGTCCTGTTCAGGGTACGGCGCTTGCATCAGCCGGGTCACCGCGCCCTGATAGATCGATGTGAGCCCCTCGACCTCCTGCAACTGACGGTCGATCACATCCACCTCGAGTCTGGCGGTGTTGGCCAACTGTTCATCCGCCTGCTCCCGCAGCACGGCAATATTGGAATCACGGATATAGGCGTTGGAAAACAGATAGATCCCGATCAGGACCGTTTCAACCAGCAGCAGTGGAATGAGTGCGCTGCGCAGCAGGTTTCGCCACATCCAGCGCTGGGTACTGATTTGGCCCGCCTTGTTCGAGGGGGGTGATGACATGGCGCTCTCCTGCGAACCTGGTTAAAGGTGTTGTCCCGCCTGAATTTCAACTTCGTGCATCTCCAGGCCGCCGCCCTCGCCAAACGCCTCTTTCGGCAAGGTCTGCTCGCGGTGCGCCGCCTTGAAGTCATCCGACTCAACCCAGGCTTCAAATGCGGACTTGTCCTGCCAGTGCGTCATCACCACCCAGGGCTCATTGGCGCGGGCCGGTCGCAGGACCTGAAGGCTGACAAATCCGGGCTGTTTTTCAACCTGCCCGGCGCGCTGACGAAAACGCTCCGCAAAAGCCTCTTCATACCCCTGATTAACCATGATGCGATTACAGACAACGAACATGGAGCGCTCCTTTCGCAGTGAACAGATAGTGAGGACTAGAGTAGACGGGTGGAGCCTGATAGGGAAGTACAGGAAAGCAGAAGGAGGGGCAGCCTGGTTCACCAGGCTGCCGGGAGGGGATCAGCCGTTAACGACGGACACGTCTTCAGCCTGAAGGCCTTTTTCACTCTCGCGCACGTTGAAACGAACCTTTTGCCCTTCGTTCAGCGAGCGATGACCACGGCCACGGATATTACGGAAGTGAACAAAGACATCATCACCGTTGTCGCGGGTAATGAATCCAAACCCCTTGGACACATTGAACCACTTGACCACGCCGAGTTCGCGCGAATCATCCTCGTCACTTTCGCCGGCAGGCGCACGATTACCAGCCGGTACCGGTGCGGCATCAGCCGGCTGCCAAGCCGCAGCAAGGGTTACCACGAAGACTACAATGGCGATGGTTGCCAGAACCGCCGGTGAAAAACCGATCTCGATGGATGCAACACGTTGTAGCAGGAACGGAATAATAAACGCTGCCAGTACACTGGCCAGAACACTTTTAATTAACTGATTACCACTCATTGATTTTCTCTGTAATTGAACGTCATTATTGATATCGGGTGCGCTGTTTTATGATGGATAACGCACTTTCCGGTCGATCAGATATACTGTATCTACCATTTTTTTTCAACGGCTTAGCCCAAGGCGCAATCCCTTTGCCCTGACAGGGCCAAACATTCTGGCCTGGGCTCAATTCAATCCATGTCACTGCAAGGAGTTCAGCATGTCCAATCCCGAAAACCTGGCCGAGCTGGAGTCACGTATCGCATTTCAGGAGGACGCCATCGACAAGCTGAGTGAAGTCGTGGCACGTCAGGAGATGGATATTGAGCGCCTGACCCGCATGGTCAAAATCCTGCACACTCAGATGAAGGACATGGGCTCTGCGGATGCAGCGCCCGAAGCAGACGCGCCCCCGCCCCATTATTAAGCAGGGGCTCAGGCGCTCGGCAGTGCCCTCAGCGTGTACAGGTCGTAACGGCTGGACTTGCCGCTGATCACATGACTGGGGGCAGGCCCTTCAATCGCGACCGCCTTGCGTGGGCGCTTGACCACGACGCGGCAGGGGTTGGCAGCCAGCGCGGCCGCCAGCAGCTGGGCATCATCCTGGTCCTGCCCGACCAGCGCACGAAACGCCAGCATCTCCTTTTTGACCTGCGCTTTTTTATCCGAATGCGGGTACATGGGGTCGAGGTAGATTACGTCTGGCGTCACCTCCAGACTGGACAGCAGACTGATCGCATCCCCCTGCAGCAGATGCATGCGGTCCAGAATATCGTCCAGCCCTCCTGCCGCGCGGGCTTCCGCCAGGCCATCCTGCAGCAGCGCATGCACCACTGGCGAGCGTTCAATCATACTGACCTCACACCCCAGCGAAGCCAGTACAAAGGCATCGCGCCCCAACCCGGCCGTTGCGTCCAGCACCCGGGGCCTGCCCCCTTTGCGAACACCGCAGGCCTTGGCAATCAACTGCCCGGTCCCGCCGCCAAACTGGCGCCTGTGGGCAACGGCACCACTGACAAAGTCGGCCCGGATCGGGCCCGGTCGCTTGCGCCCGGTTGCGCAAAGACTCAGGCGGCCATCAGCCACATACAGCACCTGCTGCCATAGGGTGTCGCAGTCCAGATCGGGTTGCTCCAGCAGCGGCAGCTCGAGCGCGTTGGCCAGTTGTTCGGCCCGCTCTCGATCCGCCTCAGCCTGCCAGCCTACCGCCAGGCTCATGCCACGCCCTCAGGCCAGATGAAGTACACCGCCAGCAGCAGCACGCCCAGCACCAGTCGGTAGATCACGAACGGTCGCATCCCGATCCGGTCCAGCCATTTCAGAAACAGGTGAATGCACGCCAGGGCGCTCAGCCCCGCCACCAGCGTGCCCAGCGCGATGGCAAGCCAGTGGGCATCATCACCGGCCTGGTAGAGCTCAAGGCCCTTGAGGGTACCGGCCCCGAGGATGACGGGGATGGAGAGCAAAAAGGAAAAGCGTGCGGCCGTCTGACGATCATAGCCCAGCATCAGGGCCGCCGTGATGGTGGCGCCTGAGCGCGAGGTTCCCGGAATCAGAGCCACTGCCTGAGCAACGCCGATCAACAGCGCGTCTTTCAACCCCAGGCTGGACGTACTCAGACGCTCTGTACGGTGCGAGTCGGCCCAGCCCAGCAACACACCGAAAACCAGCGTCGTCGCTGCAATGACCAGAATGGAGCGGCCAAACTGATCCACCAGACCGTTCAGCATGAAACCGGCCAGAATGGCCGGCAGGGTTGCAAACAGCACCAGCCAGGCCAGATCTCCCTCAGCCGAACGGCTGCCGCGGCAGCTGCACAGCCAGGCACCGGACAATTGGGTGACTTCACGCCGGAAGTAGTACACCACGGCTGCCAGTGTCCCCACGTGGACGCCCACATCGAACGCCAGTCCCTGATCCTGCCAGCCGAAGAGCTGCGATGGCAGAATCAGATGTGCCGAACTGGAAATCGGCAGAAATTCGGTCAATCCCTGAAGCACCGCCAACAGAACGGTGTGAATCCAGTCGCTGGGGCTCACTGCTGGTCCTTTTTCTTCCACGCCACCTGATTGCGCAGGTAGACCGGCTCAACGTCATCAGGCCGCCGGGTTTCACCCCGTGCAAGCGCCTGTTCGGCAATGCTGAGCATATACTCGGCATTGGGGTAGATATCCAGACGTGGTGGCTGTGCCAGAGCGACCAGCTCGGCATCCATACTCTCGGCATAACACCAGCCACTGCCCAGAGCTGCAAACCCCTTTTCCAGCCCTTCCACTTTAACCTCGGAAGGTGCGCTCACCTGTTCAGGCACACGATAGCCGAGTTTGCCATCAGTCACGTCCCAGGCACACCAGTACACTTCATCCATGCGCGCATCCAGCGCAGTCAGAATCCGGGACGCGGGCAGTTCACTGGTGAGCAGATATTCGGTTGCCATGCACTCCAACGTTGAAACCGGTACCACCGGCAGGTCTGCTGCCAGCGCCAGCCCCTGTGCAGCACCGGTCGCAATGCGAATACCGGCGAAGGAGCCGGGACCACGCCCGAATGCGATGGCGTCCAGTGCCTTGAGCGACACGCCGGACTCCTGCAGGAGCGCTTCAACCATAGGGAGTAACAGGTGCGTATGGCGACGCGGCGCAACTTCGAAACGTTTCAGCACCTTTCCGTCCAGCAGCAGCGCAGCAGAGCAGGCATCGGTAGACGTATCCAGGGCAAGGATCTTTGACATGGTGTTCTCAGCTAGCAGGTTAACGCGGGTATTGTAATCTCAGGGCCCGGACAATGCATCCGGCCCGTAAGCACTACAGCATGGACTCGCCCCAGCGGGGCAACAGGGCCTGCTCGAAACCGAGTTGCGACAGCAGACGCGCAACAATAAAATCAACCATATCTTCCACCGTCTTGGGCCGCTGATAGAAGCCGGGGCTGGCCGGAACGATCACCGCCCCCATCCGGGTCAGTTTCAGCATGTGCTCAAGGTGGACTTCGGAATAGGGCGCCTCGCGTGGCACCAGCAGCAACTGGCGTCGCTCTTTCAGGGCCACGTCGGCGGCCCGCTCAATCAGGTTGTTGCTGGCACCGCAGGCAATGGCCGACAACGTCCCGGTACTGCAGGGGCATACAACCATGGCGCTTGGGGCCCCCGACCCTGATGCCACGGGCGCCATCCACTGCTCTCGCCCATAGACCTTGATCTGATCAGGCGCAGCAGCAAAGTGCTCCAGCAGGAAAGCCTCCATCGCATCCGGTGCACCGGGCAGTTTAAGGTCCGTTTCGGTCGCAATCACCACCTGTGCCGCCTTGGAGACCATCAGCAGTACCTGAGCCTCCTGCTCGACCAGGCACTGCAGCAGGCGCAGCCCGTACTGGACGCCGGAGGCACCGGTAATGGCCAGCGTAACGCGGCGAGTATAAGGCTGCTCAGAGGACATGAATCGACTCCCGCTGCTCCAGTGCCTTCAGCAGCCGCTGATGCAGGCCGCCAAAGCCACCGTTACTCATTACGACCACCTGCGCCCCTTCGGGCAACTCCGCCACCAGGCGTGTTACAAGATGATCAATGCGTGTGGCCAGATGGGCAGGCACCGGACTCTGCTCGACCACCTCCTCCAGTGACCAGTCCATATCCTCGGGCTGGAACCAGTACACCTCATCCGCAGCGGCGGTCGACTCGGCCAGTGCAGCCTTGTGTGCCCCCAGCCGCATGGTGTTGGAGCGTGGTTCAATGACGGCGATCACAGGCTGCTGCCCGGATACGCGTGCCTTGATCCCCTCCAGTGTGGTCTGGATCGCGGTCGGGTGATGTGCAAAGTCGTCATAGACCGTAATGCCGGCCACCTCGCCCAGTCGCTCCATACGGCGCTTCACGCCCTGAAAGGCACTCAGGGCATCGATTGCATGTTCCGGCTGAACACCAACGTGGCGGGCCGCCACCAGTGCATTGATCGCATTACTGACGTTGTGCAGCCCGGTCAGCGACCAACAGACTTCACCCAGGGTTTCGCCCTGATGCTGAACGGCAAAGTGACTGCCATCTTCGCTCAACAGCTGCGCCGACCAGGCGGCACGTCGATCAAAACCGGTCAGTACCTGCTCACTCCAGCACCCCATTTCGATCACCTCGTCCAGAGCTGCGGCATCTGCCGGCATGATGATCTGCCCGCTGTCCGGCACCAGGCGGACCAGATGATGAAACTGGCGTTGAATGGCGCTCAGATCGGGAAAAATATCGGCATGGTCAAACTCGAGATTGTTCAGCACCAGCGTACGCGGGTTGTAGTGCACGAACTTGGAACGCTTGTCGAAAAAAGCGGTGTCGTACTCATCCGCTTCTATGACGAAAAAGGAGGTTTCGCCCAGCCGCGCCGAGGCGTTGAACCCCAGCGGAATGCCACCGATCAGAAATCCGGGCGCCATACCGGCCCGCTCCAGAATCCAGGCCAGCATGGTAGCCGTGGTGGTTTTGCCGTGGGTACCCGCCACCGCCAGCACCCAGCGGTCCGCCAGCAGATGGTCGTGCAACCACTGGGGCCCGGAGGTGTAGCGCAGGTTCTGCCGTAATACATATTCGACACAGGGGTTGCCCCGTGACATGGCGTTCCCGACCACAACCAGATCAGGGTGGGGTTCAAGCTGAGCGGGGTCATAGCCCTCAATCAGTTCGATGCCCTGCTGTTCAAGCTGGGTACTCATCGGTGGATAGACATTGGCATCCGAGCCGGTCACCCGGTGACCCAGCTGCTTGGCCAGCACCGCCAGCGAGCCCATGAAGGTTCCACAGATTCCGAGAATATGGATATGCACCCCGGTACTCCTTTCTGTATGGGTATGGGCTTCATCATAACAGGTCATACCGCTGAAAACCGCATCGTCGGCCATGCAAAAAGGCCAGCGTTCGCGTACAATTACCCAGGTCTTTTCCATCGGATCAAACAAAGGCCGAAACCACAGATGCAGCTGCTCAGCAACTACCTGAAACACCACGACACCGACCTCGAACTCGTTGAACTGATCGACACCCTGATGATCGCCTGCAAGGAGATCGCCCTGCAGCTGCGCGAAGGCGCACTGGCCGGCGTGCTGGGCACCAGTGAAGAGACCAACGTGCAGGGCGAGACACAGAAAAAGCTCGACATTATTGCCAACGACGTCCTGAAGAAAGTTCTGCTGGACAACCCTCTGGTACGCGGTCTGGCGTCGGAAGAAGAAGATGATCCCGTCTTCGGCAACCCGAATGGCCGTTACCTGGTCACCTTTGACCCGCTGGACGGCTCGTCCAACATCGACATCAACGTATCCGTCGGCACCATCTTCTCCATTCTGGAAGTGCCCGAAGGAGCAACCGAAGACTCCGTTGACATGTTCCTGCAGCCGGGCCGCAAACAGGTCGCATCCGGTTATGTGCTCTACGGCCCTTCAGCCGTACTGACCCTGACCACCGGTCATGGCGTGAACATGTTCACGCTGGCGCACACCGGTGACTTCCTGCTCACGCGTGAAAACGTTCAGATCCCGACCCAGACCAGGGAGTTCGCCATCAACATGTCGAACCACCGTTTCTGGGAACCGTCGATGCGCAACTACATCGACGATCTGCTCAAGGGCGTCGATGGCCCACGCGGCAAGAACTACAACATGCGCTGGATTGCATCCATGGTGGCAGAAGTGCATCGCGTGCTGACCCGCGGCGGCATCTTCACCTACCCCTGGGATTCGCGCGACCCGTCCAAGCCGGGCAAACTGCGCCTGATGTACGAAGGCAACCCGATGAGCCTGCTGATCGAACAGGCCGGTGGCATCTCCAGCACCTGCTACAGCGATATTCTGGATGTTCAGCCGGAGCATATTCACCAGCGCGTGTCCGTGGCACTGGGCTCCAAAGAGGAAGTGGAAGCCCTGCACGGCTATCACTGCGAATAACGTTTCACCGGTAAGTCGTATTC
Organism: Marinobacterium alkalitolerans; assembly: GCF_017776525.1. Taxonomy (GTDB): domain Bacteria; phylum Pseudomonadota; class Gammaproteobacteria; order Pseudomonadales; family Balneatricaceae; genus Marinobacterium; species Marinobacterium alkalitolerans. The sequence goes on along the minus strand of NZ_JACVEW010000008.1, from coordinate 51,510 downwards.
CAGCGGGTTGCTGTGCGGTTTATACTGCGGCCCGCTATCCGATCTGTCCTTGTAACCGATAACAGGAAAACAGCTCATGAGCTTTGAGAAAGTCCCTGCCGGCAAAGAACTGCCGAATGACATCTACGTGATCATTGAAATCCCGGCGGAAAGCTCCCCGGTCAAGTACGAAATCGACAAAGACGCTGACGCGATCTTCGTTGACCGCTTCATGGCTGCACCGATGTTCTACCCGGCCAACTACGGCTACATCAACAACACCCTGGCAGACGATGGCGATCCCCTGGACGTGCTGGTTCTGACCCCGCATCCGGTGATGACCGGCTCCGTGATCCGCTGCCGCCCGGTTGGCATCCTGAACATGACCGACGAAGCCGGCGGTGACGCCAAGCTGGTCGCGGTTCCGCATGAAAAGCTGAGCCAGGCGTACAACGACATCCAGGACGTTGACGACATCCCGCAGCTGACCAAGGACCAGATCGCGCACTTCTTCGAGAACTACAAGAAGCTCGAAAAAGGCAAGTGGGTCAAGGTCGAAGGCTGGGCCGACGCGGCCGCTGCACGCGCCGAGATCGAAAAGTCTGCTGCTGCATACGAAGCCGACAAGTAAGGCTTCACCACAGGGGGTGCACTCTGATGCCCCCCCTGCTTTCAACCCCCATCCCGCCCTTTTTCACGTTCTCCGTTCTGATACACTGCCCTCTGTCCAAATAATAACCGACAGAGAAGCCGATGAAGTTTTCAGGTACAGATCGTTACGTCGCCACCGATGACTTGCAGATGGCCGTCAATGCCGCCATCACCCTGCAACGCCCCTTGCTGGTCAAGGGCGAACCCGGTACCGGCAAGACCATGCTGGCCGAAGAGCTGGCCGCCGCGCTGGACAAACCGCTGCTGCGCTGGCACGTCAAATCCACCACCAAGGCCCAGCAGGGTCTGTATGAATATGATGCCGTATCCCGTCTGCGTGACTCCCAGCTGGGCGACGACCGGGTGCATGACATCGCCAACTACATCCGCAAGGGGATGCTCTGGCAGGCTTTTGAAGCTGACGAACAGGTCGTTCTGCTGATTGACGAAGTCGACAAGGCAGATATCGAGTTCCCCAACGACCTGCTGACCGAGCTCGATAAAATGGAGTTTGATGTATACGAAACCGGGGAGCGCATCGTCGCCAAACAGCGCCCCATCGTCATCATCACCAGCAACAATGAAAAGGAGCTGCCGGACGCCTTTCTGCGCCGCTGCTTTTTCCACTACATCGCCTTTCCGGACAAGGAAACGCTGGAGTCCATCGTGGACGTCCACTTTCCTGAAATTGAACAGAAGCTGGTCCGGGAGGCACTGGAAATTTTCTTCCGCCTGCGCGAGGTACCGGGACTGAAGAAAAAGCCCTCTACCTCTGAACTGATTGACTGGCTCAAGCTGTTGCTGGCTGACCGCATTCCGTCAGACGTGCTGGCCGAGCAGGACCCCGCCAGTGCCATGCCGCCACTCTATGGTGCCCTGCTGAAGAACGAGCAGGATGTCCACATGCTGCAGCGGCTGGCCTTCATGACCCGTCGTGGAGCGCGCTGATGCTGATCGATCTGTTCAGCCATCTCCGCCAGGGCCAGGTGCCCGTTTCGGTCCGCGAGCTGCTTGATCTGGTCGGAGCACTGGAGCAGCGCGTCGCCAGCCTTGACGTAAATGACTTCTACCTGCTGGCCCGTGCCTGCATGGTCAAGGACGAGAAGTACTATGATCGCTTCGACCGCGCCTTTGGTCAGTATTTTGCCGGGCTGCAGGCACAAGGGGATATCACCGATGCCCTCATCCCCTCACACTGGCTCGAAAGCGACTTCCTGAAGCAGCTCAGTGAAGAGGAAAAGGCCCAGATCGAGGCGCTTGGAGGCCTGGACAAGCTGCTGGATACCCTCAAGAAACGGCTGGACGAACAGCAGGAACGTCATTCCGGCGGCAACAAGTGGGTCGGTACCGGCGGCACCTCACCTTTCGGCCACAGCGGCTATAACCCGGAAGGCATTCGCATTGGCGGGCAAAGCAAGCACAAGCGCGCCGTCAAGGTGTGGGAAAAGCGCCAGTTCCGCAATCTGGATGACAGCGTGGAGCTTGGTACCCGCAACATCAAGGTGGCGCTGCGAAAGCTGCGCAAGTTTGCCCGCACCGGCGCCGCCGACCAGCTGGATCTGGACGACACCATCCGCTCCACCGCCCGTAACGCGGGCCTGCTGGACCTGAAGATGGTCCCCGAGCGCCATAACGCCGCCAAGGTACTGCTGTTTCTCGACGTGGGCGGTTCCATGGACCCGTTCATTCGGACCTGTGAAGAACTCTTTTCCGCTGCACGCAGCGAGTTCAAGCATCTGGAATATTTCTACTTCCACAACTGCGTGTACGAGAAGGTCTGGCGCGACAATCGCCGCCGTTACGATGAGGCGATTCCCACGCTGGACGTACTGCACACCTATGGCCGGGATTATCGCGTGATCTTTGTCGGCGATGCCGCCATGTCACCCTATGAGCTGATCGACCGGTACGGCAGCGTGGAACACATGAACGAAGAGCCGGGACAGCTCTGGCTGCAGCGCATTCTGGATACCTGGGAGAAGGTCATCTGGCTGAACCCGTCTTCGGAGCGCTACTGGGACTATACCCACAGTACTCAGATGATTCGCCAGCAACTGGATAACCATATGTATCCGCTGACGCTGGAAGGCATTGAGGAAGGGATCAGGTACCTGTCACGCTGAACGACAGCGTGACAGGCAGGTCTTTCATGCTCAGCGGCTGTGATCCACCAGATCTTCAACCACTTCCTGCTCTTCATGCAGGTCCGCCTCTTCTTCACGCGGCTGCGGCAGGATCAGGTTCAGCACGATCGCAACAGCACCACAGAGGCTGACGCCCTGCAGGCTCAGGTCGCCTGACCCCAGGGCCATGCCCCCGATACCAAACACCAGCGTGGTGGCCACGATCACCAGATTGCGCTGATGCGCCAGGTCCACATGCGCCTTGATCAGGGTGTTCATGCCAACGGCGGCAATGGAGCCGAACAGCAGAATCAGGATGCCGCCCATGACCGGCGCCGGAATGGTCTGCAGCGCCATGCCGAACTTGGCCACGAATGCCAGTGCAATGGCGACAACCGCGGCCCACACCATTACCACCGGGTTGAACGTCTTGGTCAGCATCACCGCACCGGTAACCTCTGAATAGGTCGTGTTGGGCGGGCCACCAAACAGGGCCGCTGCCGAGGTAGCCAGACCGTCACCAAAGAGGGTTCTGTGCAGGCCGGGCTTGCGCACATAATCCTTGCCGGTCACATTGGAGATGGCGAGCATGTCCCCCACGTGCTCAATGGCAGGTGCCAGCGCAACCGGCACCATGAACAGCACCGCCTGCCAGTTGAACTCCGGCATCACGAAGTTGGGGATTGCGACCCAGCTCGCTTCCTGAATCGGCGTATAGTCCACCATGCCGGTCAACTGGGCCGCAATGTAGCCCACGACAACCCCGGACAGAATCGGCAGCAGACGGAAAATGCCGTGCGCAAAGACGGCAACGATCAGGGTGGTGACCAGTGCACTCATGGACACCAGCATCGCCTGATCATAGGGAAAGAGCTCGGCCGAGCCATCGCCGGTTTTCCCCATCGCCATATTCACGGCGATAGGCGCCAGTCCCAGACCAATGATCATGATCACCGGCCCCGTCACCACCGGCGGCATGATGCGATGCAGGAAGCCCACACCCTTGATCTTGACCGCCAGCGCCAGCAGCATGTACACCGCACCGGCGGCCATGAGCCCGCCCATGGTCGCCGCCACGCCCCAGTTCTGCACCGAGTAGGTGATGGGCGCAATGAAGACAAAAGAGGACGCCAGAAAAATCGGCACCCTCAGACCCGTCACCAGGTGGAACAGCAGGGTACCGATCCCCGCCGTAAACAGTGCCACGCTGGGATCCAGCCCGGTCAGCAGCGGCATCAGCACCAGTGCGCCAAAGGCAACAAACAGCATCTGAGAGCCAGCCAGAATGGTACGCCAGTGGAAGGTACCTGTCTGTGGAGTAGGCATGGAGAGCCCCCTTATTTTGTCCCGAAGATCTTGTCACCGGCGTCGCCCAGACCCGGCATGATATACCCCTGCTCGTTCAGCCCCTCATCAACGGACGCGGTGAAGATATCCACATCCGGATGAGCCGCCTGTACCTTCTCGATGCCTTCAGGTGCTGCCACCAGCACCAGCGCACGAATGCTGGTACAGCCCGAGCGCTTCAGCAGGTCGATGGTCGCAATCATGGAACCACCGGTCGCCAGCATCGGGTCCACCACCAACGCCATGCGCGATTCGATATCACTGGCCAGCTTTTCAAAGTAGGTCACCGGCTCCAGTGTTTCTTCATCGCGGTACAGGCCTACAACAGAGATTTTCGCACTGGGTACCAGTTCCAGTACGCCATCGAGCATCCCCAGACCTGCGCGCAGGATGGGAACAGCCGTGATCTTCTTGCCCTTGATCCGCTGGGCCTTGATATCGCCACACCAGCCATCCACGGTGTAGTCTTCCAGCTCCAGATCCTTGGTCGCTTCGTACGTCAGTAAACAGCCCACCTCTGCTGCCAGCTGCCTGAAACTGCGGGTGCTCTTGTCACTGGAACGCATCAGGCCCAGTTTGTGCTGTACAAGGGGGTGTTTAATCTCGTAAACGCTCATCGCAGGGCAACCTCGTGGTACTAAAAGGATATGACTTTCGTCAGGCTTGACAAAATTGCTGCAAGACTAACGAAAGTGCGTCGATCTGTCATCAATGTCGGTCAGGTTATTGCCCCAAAGGCCAAACCTGAGTAACCTTGCTCACTTTTTTTACAGTCGATCGCAACCTGCCAGCGGTCGCAAAATGCCATTGCGGAGCCGGAGCCATGAGCACCATCGATTCTGATGAGATTAAACGTGTCTATATCGAAGCTGACCTGCTGCACAGCCAGGCTGAAGTGGACGCGGCGATCAGCCGTATGGCGGCTGAAATCACTGAACAGCTGGAAGAACATGACCCGGTGATCTTTGCCATCATGAACGGCGGGCTGGTCATCGCAGGTCAACTGCTGACACGCCTGAACTTCCCGCTGACCGCGAGCTACCTGCATGCCACGCGGTACCGCAACACCACCTCCGGTCATGAACTTGAGTGGAAGGTGCCGCCCATGGTCGACTTCAAGGATCGACCGGTCCTGGTGGTGGACGACATTCTGGATGAAGGCCATACCCTGGCGGAAGTGATGGATTACCTGAAAGCGGAAGGTGCTGCATCGGTACAGTGTGCGGTATTGGTTGACAAGCACCATGATCGCAAGGCTCGCCCGGACCTGAAGGCGGACTTCGTCGGTATCGAAATCGAAGACCGTTACATCTTTGGCTACGGCATGGACTACAAGGGTTACTGGCGTAACGCGCCGGGCATTTTTGCCGTCAAGGGAATGTAACAAAAGCTGTTGTCATCACACTCTGTATGGTTACAATGCAGGTGACCAACAAGATAACAGGGTTTGCATGACGGAACTTGTCATTCTCGCGCTCTGCGCCTCGGCCCTTGGGCTCTGGCTGCTGCGCCTGAGACGCAAATCGCTCGCCGCACGGGACAGTGCCGCTCAACGCGACTGCGTATTTATGAGTGATGGTCGGATAATTGCCCCGGATCACAAACGTGTGTGAACGGCGTTGACCGACGGCGAACAAAAACGGAGCTCAAGGCTCCGTTTTTTTGTATCTGCCATTCACGACCCAGCGTCAGCCTTTACCGCTCAGCTCCTCGTATAACGCCACAAACGCCTGGGTCAGCTTGTGCTGGGGCGCCATGTGGATAAGCGGCCGGGCCTCATTGTGTGACTCTTTCATTTTCACGGAGACCGGCAGGCGCGTTGCCAGCACCGGCAGATTTTCCGCCTCCAGACCCGCCACGATTTTCTGCGGCAACGAGGCACGTGGCTGATACTGGTTCACCACGATCCCTTCGATTTCCAGCTCGCTGTTGTGATCCTCTCGTGTCTCACCGACATTATTCAGCAGACTGTACAGGGCCTGACGCGCAAACTCGTCACAGTCGAACGGGATCAGGCAGCGCTCGGCCGCTACCAGCGCTGACAGGGTAAAGAAATTGAACGCAGGCGGCGTATCAATGTAGATGGCATCAAATGCCTCGCCCAGCTCCAGCACCGCATCGCGCAACTTGTAGATCTTGTGCTTGCTTTCCAGCTTTGACTGCAGATCACCCAGGTCGGGGTGTGAGGGTAAAATGGAAAGGTTGTCGAACACCGTCTCGTGAACAAAAGCCGCCGGCGGGTGGGGCTTGAGCTGAAAGCTCAGCGCCTGCTCGAAAAAGCCATAGGCATCCGACTCGGGCGTATTGGCTTCATCCCCCAGCAAATAGTGGGTCGAATTACACTGGGGGTCCAGATCAATGACCAGCGTACGCTTGCCACGACTGGCCTCTATGGCAGCCAGATTGACCGCAATGCTGGATTTGCCAACCCCGCCCTTCTGGTTGAATACCACTCTGCGCATGTTACGGATCTCCGCACTTATCCCTGAGACAACAGGTCCCTGAGGTCAATAATGGCTGCGTTGGCGCGGGAAATATAGGACGCCATCACCAGTGAATGATTCGCCAGAAAGCCAAACTCGCTGCCATTGAGAATCATCGGGCTCCAGATGCCGGATTGCGTCGCTTCCAGCTCCCGAATGATCTGCCTGAGGCTGGCGCGGGCATTCTTCTTCTCCAGCGCTTCGCCAAAGTCCTGTTCCACTGCCTCGAGCAGGTGAATCAGTGCCCAGGCGGTGCCGCGGGCTTCATAAAATACATTATCAATTTCCAGCCAGGGCGTTTTGACTTCCATCTCACCGGCAGCCGCCGTGGATTGCCGACCTGCACTGTCACCGGCCAGATCCGTATTGATGCGGCGCTGGCCGACACTGGCACTCAAGCGTTGCGACAGGCTTCCAAGACGCGTCGAAACATCCCCCAGCCAGTCGCGCAGATTATCGGCACGAGCATAGAACTGGGCATTGGGCTGGGAGGTGTCACTCAAGCGGTCACGGTAATCGCGCAGCAGCTTGAGTGCCTTGCCATACTCGCGCTCGGAGGACGGAAGAATCCAGTTGCGGTTGTTGAAATGCAGCAGAGGCTCCGCCTTGGCCAGTGCCGGATCTTCCGTTGACTGAGACTGGGAGCGGCTGAAGCTCTTGCGCATGGCCCGGCTCATGTCCCGCATCTGCACCAGAACGCCAAACTCCCAGGAGGGCATGTTGTCCAGCCAGAGCCCCGGCGGAAACACGTCGTTGCTGATATAGCCGCCCGGCTTGTCCAGCAGCGTCTCGGTCATGTGAATCAGCGTACCCACCGTATGGGTGCCCACGACCGGCTTTCCGCCGGTCTGCAGTTCGGCCTGCGTACGCACATCAAAACCATCCGGGGCCTGGCTCCAGTAAATGCCCAGCCCCAGTGCTATCAGCAGCCAAAGCAGGATAGCTGCCACCACAAACTGCAGTTTTTTGGCGGTACAGCAACGATCCCAGATACTGAGCCAGATACGCTCCAAACGCTCCACGTGTGCACTCCTTGACTTGATCGGGCCTGACAGGTGATTACAGGGCCTGAATGTTGCATTGCACTATGGCGAAAATCCGCACCGGGGTCAATCTGCACAAGGGGTCGAGTGTCCACGAATGACGACTACAGCCGGCTAATTTATAGCTAACTTCGTCAAACTCGCCGCTAACGGTCGTTTGTTCGCGCAACAGCGTAGACAGGGTTTCAAGTTTCATGCACACTAGTCGACCTTAGTTTAAACCCCTGGCTGTCACGATTTTGCGGAGCACCGGCATGGCTCACATACTGGTATTGAATGGTCCCAACCTGAACCTGCTCGGAACCCGTGAGCCCGGCATCTACGGCGCCATGACACTGGCCCAGATCGAGGCACAGATCGACTCACACGCCAGGGAACTGGGGCACTCCGTGGAGTGCTTCCAGAGCAACGCCGAGTTTGAGCTGATTGAGCGCATCCACCAGGCGCCTGCCAACGATACAGCGTTCATCATTATCAACCCGGCTGCCTTCACCCACACCAGCGTGGCCATCCGTGATGCCCTGCTGGGGGTTGGCATACCCTTTATCGAAGTTCACCTGTCGAATGTTCATGCACGCGAGCCCTTCCGTCAGCATTCCTATCTGTCGGACAAGGCGGTCGGTGTCATCTGCGGACTGGGCCCGGCCGGCTATCGGTTTGCGCTGGATGCTGCCGATCAGCAGCTTGCAGCCAGTGCCTGACATTCTACAGTACACCCCACAACCATCTGAATCAGAGAAGCCGTCTTAGTATGGATATTCGCAAAGTTAAAAAGCTGATCGAGCTGCTGGAAGAATCCAACATCAACGAAATCGAGATCAAGGAAGGCGAAGAGTCTGTCCGCATCAGCCGAGGCGGTACCGCCGTTGCTGCTGCACCGGCACAGGTTCAGGCTGTTGCGCCGGCAGCAGCACCCGCACCGGCGGCTGCGCCTGCACCCGCTGCGGAAGCACCGGCCGAGCCGGCTGCACCGGCAGGTCACGCGGTCTGCTCCCCGATGGTCGGCACTTTCTACCGTGCACCCTCTCCCACTTCTGCACCCTTCGTAGAAGTCGGCCAGAGCGTGAAAGCCGGTGACGTTATCTGCATCGTCGAAGCCATGAAGATGATGAACCAGATCGAAGCGGACAAGTCCGGCGTGATCGAAAGCATCCTGGCCGAAGACGGCCAGCCGGTCGAGTTTGACCAGCCGCTGATCACCATCGCCTGATAGCAGACCAAGGACAATCACTATGCTGGACAAAGTGCTGATTGCAAACCGGGGCGAAATCGCGCTGCGAATCCTCCGTGCATGCAAGGAGCTGGGCATCAAGACCGTGGCCGTGCACTCTGCTGCCGACCGCGACCTGATGCATGTCCGCCTGGCCGATCAGGCGGTCTGCATCGGCCCGGCTCCCTCTCCGCAGAGCTACCTCAATATCCCGGCCATCATCAGTGCCGCTGAAGTCACCGACTCCGTGGGTATCCACCCGGGCTACGGTTTCCTGGCCGAGAATGCCGACTTCGCCGAGCAGGTTGAGCGCTCCGGCTTCACCTTCATCGGTCCGCGCGCTGAAACCATCCGCCTGATGGGTGACAAGGTATCGGCCATCGAGGCGATGAAGAAGGCCGGCGTTCCCACCGTACCGGGCTCCGATGGCCCGCTGCCGGACGACGTGGAAGCCATGCACAAGATTGCACGTCGCATCGGCTATCCGGTGATCATCAAGGCCGCTGCCGGTGGCGGTGGTCGCGGCATGCGCGTGGTACACACCGAAGCGCACCTCTCCAACGCGGTACAGGTGACCAAATCCGAAGCCAAGGCAGCCTTCGGTGATGCGACCGTGTACATGGAGAAGTTCCTGGAAAAACCGCGTCACGTGGAAGTCCAGGTACTGGCTGACGGCCAGGGTAACGCCATCCACCTGTACGACCGCGACTGCTCCATGCAGCGTCGTCACCAGAAGGTGGTCGAGGAAGCCCCCGCGCCCATGATCGACGAAGCCGCACGCGCCAATGTACTCAAGGCCTGTGTGGATGCCTGTATCGAAATCGGCTACCGCGGTGCCGGCACCTTCGAATTCCTGTACGAAAACGGCCAGTTCTTCTTTATCGAGATGAACACCCGTGTTCAGGTTGAGCACCCTGTCACCGAGATGGTGACCGGTGTAGATATCGTCAAGGAGCAACTGCGCATCGCCTCCGGCCTGCCGCTCTCGTATACACAGGACGATATCAAGCTGCGCGGCCACTCCATCGAGTGTCGTCTCAATGCCGAAGATCCGAAGACCTTCATGCCCAGCCCCGGCAAGGTGACTCACTTCCACGCGGCTGGCGGCAACGGTGTGCGTGTCGACTCACACCTGTACAGCGGCTACAGCGTTCCGCCGCACTACGACTCTCTGATCGCCAAGCTGATCACCTTCGCCGATGATCGTGAAACCGCTCTGGCACGCATGCAGAGTGCTCTGGACGAGACCCTGATCGAAGGGATCAAGACCAACATTCCGCTGCATCAGGATATCGTGCGCGATACCAACTTTGCCCAGGGTGGCGTCAACATCCACTACCTGGAAAAGAAGCTGGGCCTCTGACCCACTCCGGCAGCCCGTATCTCGGGCTGCCGATTCTCCATACTCGACCCTCATCCACAGGCTGTTACCGGGTGTCTCCCTGCCCGGGGTTTACCCGTCGCGCTTTTAGGACATAATGACAGCATCGTACAACAGGAGTGACGCCATGCCCTGGCTGCAGATCAAAGTATCCATTCAACCCGAGCAGGCCGAGACCTATGAAGACCTGCTGCTCGCCGCTGGCTGTGCTGCCGTCACCTATCAGGATGCAGCCGACCAGCCTATATTCGAGCCTGACCTGGGCACAACACCACTGTGGAACACCACCGTGGTCACCGGCCTCTTTGCTGCCGAACACGATATTCAGGAAACCCTGCAACTGCTGCAGGCGGCTCAACAGCAGATGGACACGACGGCCGATACGCCTCGACCGGAATTCAAGGCCGAGATCCTTGAAGACAAGGACTGGGAGCGTGAGTGGATGGATCACTACCATCCCATGCAATTCGGCAAACGCCTCTGGGTCTGCCCAAGCTGGCGCGATGTCCCCGAGCCCGACGCCGTCAACCTGATGCTGGACCCCGGTCTGGCATTTGGCACCGGCACCCACCCGACCACGGCCCTGTGCCTGGAGTGGCTGGATGGTCAGCCGCTGGAGGAGCTGCAGGTGGTGGATTACGGTTGCGGCAGTGGCATACTCGGCATTGCCGCCCTGCTGCTGGGCGCGCGTCACGTGCAGGCGGTCGATATCGACCCTCAGGCCCTCACGGCAACGCGCGACAACCTGGAGCGCAACGGACTCAGCCCGGATCAGCTTGATACCTGGCTGCCCCTGCAGGCTCCCATGGTCAAGGCCGACGTACTGGTCGCCAACATTTTGGCCGGGCCGCTGGCCGAACTGGCCCCCACTCTGGCCGAACGGGTCAAGCCGGGCGGCAAGATCCTGCTGTCGGGCCTCTTGTCCCAACAGGCGGATGAGCTAATATCGGTATACTCTCGCTGGTTTGACATGGACCCGCCCGGCGAGCGCGAGGGCTGGATTCGCCTGAGCGGGGTCCGTCGACAGGAGGACTGACGTCTTGGTCGTCACCCGCTGCCCCAACTGCCACGCCCGTTTTCGTGTCAGCGACGGCCAGCTCAAGCTGGCCGCCGGACAGGTGCGCTGCGGTGCCTGCTTGCTGGTATTTGATGCCCTGCAGCACCGCCTTACGCCTCGGCAGCCATCCCCGCAGCGATCACCAGAACCACCTCCTGCCACTCAACAGCCAGCTCATCCGGCGCCAGCGCCGGCCCATCCAGACGCCGCTCGCCCCAGGGCTTCAACGCAAACACCGCCCGCCACGGCGGCGTCGTCTGAACCCGTGCCAGAAGCACCACCCCGCTCTCCCGAGCCTGATGCACCGGCACCACCCGAGACAGTACCAACCGAGACGGTACTACCCGAAACACTACCGCCCGAGGCGACGCCTCCGGCGAATACCGGTGCGGCTGACGAAAAGGCGAACCCGCTCAATGGCTTTCGTGCCGAGGCGCTGCAGCTGAACACGCCAGCCAGCGCCGAGCCAAACCCTGTGAAAACCAGCGGCTGGCTGCTGCTCTGCCTGCTGGCCCTGCTGGGGCTGGCCGGACAGGCACTCTGGTTTGAACGGGCTCAACTGGCCACTTATCCACAGCTACGCAGTCTGTATGCGCTGCTCTGTGACCAGTTTGACTGCACGCTGCAGCAGCCCGCACTGAGCCTGATCCAAAACCGGGAGCTGCACCTGCAGCCCCATCCGCAGTTTCGCGATGCATTGCGCGTGACGATCGTGCTGGAGAATCAGGCGCCCTTTGAACAGCCTTGGCCCGCACTGGACCTGCGCTTTTCCGACCTCAAGGGCCGACCGGTCGCCCAGCGGACCTTCCAGCCGGATGAATACCTGGACACCGACAGCCTCAACCCGCGCCAGATGCCCTCAGGACGCCCGGTGCAGATCAACCTGGAACTGGCATCTCCCGGGCGTCGCGGGACCAGTTACGAACTTGAACTCGCCCCTCCCGGGTAAGCCAATCGGTTAATTTTTCATCAGAAACGGTTGGCCACCGGGGATCGAAAGAGTATCATTGGCCGCCTTCCGAAAGTTAACCCTGATTTGTTGCAGCGATGTAACGAATACGTGTTTCTTTTACCTTTCTGACAGGATGCGGCATGTTCAGGATCGGCCCTTACAACATTGACAGTCGGGTGATTCTGGCCCCCATGGCCGGGGTAACCGACCGCCCTTTCCGACAGCTTTGTCGGGAGATGGGGGCAGGGCTGGTGGTTTCCGAAATGGTGACCGCTGACAAGCGCCTTTGGCATACCCGCAAGTCCAGTTTCCGCCTTGATCATCAGGGTGAAGCCGAACCCCGCTCCATCCAGATTGCCGGTGGCGATCCGGAGATGCTGGCTGACGCTGCCCGGGTCAACGTGGAAAATGGTGCCCAGATCATCGACATCAATATGGGCTGTCCTGCCAAGAAAGTGTGCAACAAGGCGGCCGGCTCGGCGCTGCTGCGTGATGAAGGTCTCGTTGAGGCCATTCTTCAGGCTGTGGTTGGCGCCGTCGAGGTGCCTGTCACACTCAAGATCCGCACCGGCTGGTGCCCTGAAACCCGTAACGGTGTGCGCATTGCACGTATGGCCGAAGCGTCCGGTATTGCCGCCTTGGCCGTACACGGGCGTACCCGTGCCGACCGCTATCAGGGCGAAGCCGAGTACGACACCATTGCGCGCATTCGCCAATCAATCGATATTCCCCTGTTTGCCAACGGCGATATCGACTCCCCCGAGAAGGCAGCCCGAGTGCTTGACTACACCGGCGCAGATGCCGTGATGATTGGCCGAGCGGCCCAGGGACGTCCCTGGCTGCTGGGTCAGATCGATCATTTCCTCAAGACCGGCGAGCAGCTGCCCGACCCTGACAGGGTTGAGCAACACGGCATCCTGCGCCGTCATCTTGAGGCACTGCATCAGTTCTATGGTGAGTATCTGGGCGTGCGTATTGCCCGCAAACATCTGGGCTGGTACCTGCAAAGCTGCGGCAATGACCGGGACTTTCGGCAAAGCTTTAATCAACTTGAAACAGCATCAGATCAGCTCGCCGCCGTTGACCGTTTTTTCGCTCAACGACGTGACGCAGCCTGATCCCTGGATTGGGTACAGAAGTACAGTGGATACCAAAGACGTAAAACAGACGAACGACAGCGCACCGGCACAGATTCCGCAGCAGACCCTGCGCGATACCGTGCATCAGTCACTGACCAGCTATTTCAAGCAGCTGGACGGTCAGCCTGTTACCGATGTCTATCAGATGGTTCTGTCCGAAATCGAGGCCCCGCTGTTTGAAAGCGTGATGGCCTACACCAAGGACAACCAGACCAAGGCGTCTGAAGTATTGGGCCTGAACCGCGGCACACTGCGCAAGAAACTGAAGCAGTATGGCCTGCTGTAACTGAATTCATTTGGAACGGGAACGCAAAACCATGTCTGAACAGAACACCTCTCCCGTCCGTCGCGCGCTGATCAGCGTGTCGGACAAGACCGGCATTGTCGAATTCGCTCAGGCGCTGCATGCCGAAGGTGTCGAGATTCTCTCCACCGGCGGCACGTACAAGCTGCTGTGCGACAACGATGTACCGGCGGTCGAGGTCTCCGATTACACCGGCTTTCCGGAAATGATGGATGGCCGTGTCAAAACCCTGCACCCCAAGGTACACGGCGGCATTCTGGGCCGTCGCGGCACCGATGACGCCATCATGAACGAACACGGCATCCAGCCGATCGACATGGTTGTCGTCAACCTGTACCCGTTCGCCGAAACCATCGCTCGCCCGGATTGCGACCTGCCGATGGCGATCGAAAACATCGATATCGGTGGCCCGACCATGGTGCGTTCTGCAGCCAAGAACCACAAGGATGTTGCCATCGTCGTCAATGCATCCGACTACGACAGCATTATTGCCGAACTGAAAAGCAATGGCGGCCTGGGCTATAAGACCCGCTTCGATCTGGCCGTTAAGGCGTTTGAACACACGGCTGCCTATGACGGCATGATCGCCAACTACCTGGGCGCCATTGTGGAAGGTGATGAAGAGATGCCGGCCGCTTTCCCGCGCACCTTCAACACCCAGTTCGTCAAGGCGCAGGACATGCGCTACGGCGAGAACCCGCACCAGCGCGCCGCTTTTTACGTTGAGGCAAACCCCGGCGAAGCCAGCGTTTCAACCGCACGCCAGCTGCAGGGCAAAGCCCTGTCCTACAACAACGTGGCCGATACCGATGCCGCGCTGGAGTGCGTCAAGCCGTTCCAGGAGCCGGCCTGTGTCATCGTCAAGCACGCCAACCCCTGTGGCGTCGCTGTTGGCAATGACATTCTGGAAGCCTACAACCGTGCGTTCCAGACCGATCCGACCTCTGCGTTTGGCGGCATCATCGCCTTCAACCGCGAGCTGGATGCCAAGACCGCACAGGCGATCGTTGAGCGCCAGTTCGTGGAAGTGATCATCGCCCCGACCGTGTCTCAGGAAGCCTCCGACATCGTCGCCGCCAAGCCGAATGTACGCCTGCTGGCCTGCGGCGAGTGGAACAGGGAACGCAAGCACAGCTTCGACTACAAGCGTGTCAACGGCGGCCTGCTGGTACAGGATCAGGATCTGGGCATGATCGATGCCTCCCAGCTCAAGATCGTCACCCAGCGCCAGCCGACCGAACAGGAGATCCGTGACCTGCTGTTCTGCTGGGAGGTGGCCAAGTACGTCAAGTCCAACGCCATTGTTTACGCCAAAGACGGCCAGACCATCGGTATTGGCGCCGGCCAGATGAGCCGTGTGTACTCCGCCAAGATCGCCGGCATCAAGGCCGCAGACGAAGGGCTGGAAGTACCGGGCTCCGTGATGGCATCCGACGCCTTCTTCCCGTTCCGTGACGGCATCGACGCCGCCGCTGAAGCCGGCATCACTGCCGTCATCCAGCCGGGTGGTTCCATGCGCGATCAGGAAGTGATCGACGCGGCTGATGAACATGGTCTTGCCATGGTCTTCACCGGCATGCGCCACTTCCGTCACTAAGACCGCAGCACAAAGAAGGACTCTGAGTATGAATATTCTCGTTATCGGTTCAGGCGGTCGTGAGCATGCCCTGGCGTGGGCTGCCGCTCAGGACGCGGCGGTTGAGCGCGTTTACGTGGCACCGGGCAATGCCGGTACTGCCACTGAGCCCAAGCTGGAAAACGTCGCCATCGACGTGATGGATCTGGATGCCCTGGTCGCCTTTGCGCGCGACAACCGCGTGGCTCTGACCATTGTCGGCCCTGAAGCACCTCTGGTGGCGGGCGTGGTCGACCGCTTCCGTGACGCCGGCCTCCCGATCTTCGGCCCCACGGCCGCTGCCGCTCAGCTGGAAGGCTCCAAGGCTTTCACCAAGGACTTTCTGGACCGCCAGCAGATCCCCACGGCTGAGTATCAGAACTTCACCGAGATTGAGCCCGCGCTCGCGTACGTGCGCGAAAAAGGCGCGCCGATCGTGGTCAAGGCCGATGGTCTGGCCGCTGGCAAGGGCGTTATCGTGGCCATGACGCTGGAAGAAGCCGAAGCGGCGATCCGCGACATGCTGGCCGGCAATGCCTTCGGAGATGCGGGCAGCCGCGTGGTCATCGAGGAATTTCTGGATGGTGAGGAAGCCTCCTATATCGTCATGGTTGACGGTGACAACGTGCTGCCGATGGCCACCAGCCAGGATCACAAGCGCGTCGGCAACGGCGACACCGGTCTGAACACCGGTGGCATGGGTGCCTACTCACCGGCACCGGTGGTCACACCCGAAATCGACCAGCGCGTGATGGACGAAGTGATCATGCCGACCGTGAACGGCATGAAAGCGGAGGGCAACGAGTACACCGGCTTCCTGTATGCCGGTCTGATGATCATGGCCGACGGTACGCCGAAAGTGATCGAGTACAACTGCCGCTTCGGTGATCCCGAAACCCAGCCGATCATGCTGCGTCTGAAGTCCTCTCTGGTGCAGCTGTGTCGGGCAGCACTGGACAAGAAACTGGATCAGACCACGGCCGAATGGGATGAGCGCAAGTCTGTCGGCGTGGTGATGGCGGCCGGCGGTTACCCGGGCGATTATGCCAAGGGCGACGTGATCACCCTGCCGCAAAGCTGTCCGGAAGGCAGCAAGATCTTCCATGCCGGCACCAAGCTGGATGAAGACGGCAATGTGGTCACTGCCGGTGGCCGCGTGCTCTGCGTCACCGCACTGGGTGACAGCGTGACCGAAGCCCAGCAGCGCGCCTACGCACTGCTGCAAGAGGTCAGCTGGAAGGATGCCTACTTCCGCACCGATATCGCCTACCGTGCCATTGCACGTGAAAATGACTGATATTTGATCCAATGACTGAACAGCCGCCTTCGGGCGGCTGTTTGCGTTGCAGAGGTCCAAACACCATGACAACTGAGATCTGGATTGCATTGCTGGGGACAGCCCTGTTGATCAGCCTCTCGCCCGGTGCCAGCGCAGCCACGTCAATGGGCGCCGGCCTGACCTATGGCGCACGCGGTGCCTGCTGGAGCACGCTCGGCCTGGTCAGTGGGTACGGTATTCAGATTCTGGTGGTTGCACTGGGGTTGAGCAGTTTGATCACCTCATCCCCCGAGCTGTTTGCCATCATCAAGTGGATCGGTGTTGTCTATCTGGTCTGGCTGGGGCTGCGCTTCTGGCGCCAGCGCGCCAGCGGTGAAGTCGAATCACTGGCTTTTGCCCCCCGCCACACCCGCTTCCTGCAGGCTCTGCTGGTCAATATCACCAACCCCAAGGGTCTGGTGTTTCTGCTGGCCCTGATTCCCCAGTTCATGGACCCCAGCAAGCCCCAGCTGCCTCAGCTGGTGGTGATCGGTGCTACACTCCTGGCAGCCGAAGCGTTTGTCATGACCGGCTACAGTGGTCTCGCGGCAACACTGAGGCACCGCTTTGCCGATCCGGTCGCCATGCTGTGGCAGCAGCGTCTGGCCGGCACGGCGCTCATTGCAGCAGCCATGGTGCTGTCTGCCGCCACCCTCTAGGCACTGTGAATGAAGACACGGACCGTTCAACACCGGATCATGCTGCTCAGCCTGGGCGCTCTGCTTGCAGGCTGCAGCATGCAGCCGACCGAGCCTGAACCGGAACAGCCTTCTGCCGGCGCTTTCTGCCTGCGCAGCGGTGAATCACAGGCATTTGACTGCAGTGCCCCGCCTTTGAGTATCCAGCAAGTACGCGACCCTCTGGCGCCCGGCGAGCGTATTTCCGATGAGGAGCTCATGACGCTGCTGGCTGACATCAAGCGCTGGCTGGCTCGCCGGCGCCTGATACTTGAAGGCAAACCCATTCCACCCGAGCTCCAGCCCCGTTCCGAAGAACCCGCACTCCTGCCCCGCTTGAACGCCCCTCTCTGGCCTCGCGTCATGAACAGCATTTCCCGTCCATCACTGCAGCGCAGCATGGATTAGCACCCCTCGCCACACACACCTGATTATCTGCAGTTGCCCCATCTTTTGCAGCTGCACACCCTTTGCTGAACTCCGCTAAATCTTTGATCCTCAAGCTGTACTTTGCCCAGCCCTGTGCTATTCCAATTAATATCGGCATCCGGTTCACAAGACCACAAGGATGCTCCCTGACAAGCAGTTTCCCATTGCTCAAGCACGGAGGACCCCGTCATGTTGAAGCAGATGGAAAACGCCGGAATGACTGACCTGCACCTGGGTCTGGACCCGGCCAGCGGTATGAGAGCCATTATTGCCATTCACTCCACCGCCCGTGGCAACGCCATTGGAGGGTGTCGCTTCATCCATTATGCCCGTGAACAGGATGCCATTACCGACGCGCTGAGACTGGCGCGCGGCATGAGCTACAAGGCCGCACTGGCCGGGCTGCCGCATGGGGGTGGCAAGGCCGTCCTGATTCGCCCCGAGGGCGAGTTTGATCGCCATGCGCTGATGCAGGCCTTTGGACGCTTCGTGAATCAGCTGGGCGGCCGCTACATCACGGCCATGGACAGCGGTACCGAGGTGAGTGACATGGACAGCATTGCCACCACCACCGAATTTGTGGGCTGCACCACCGCCTGTGGTGACCCGGCCCCCCATACCGCACTGGGTCTTTTTGCCGGTATCCATGCCGCCGTACGTCACCGTTTGCAGCGTGAAAGCCTGCAGGGACTGACGGTTGCAATACAGGGGCTGGGCCATGTGGGACATGCGCTGGCCGAGCATCTGCACCGGGCCGGTATGCGCCTGCTGGTGGCGGACATCGACCCTGAGCGGGTTCAGCGCTGCGTGCGCGAGTTCAATGCCGAACCGGTCGCCCCCGATGCCATCTACTCCGTAGAAGCCGATGTATTCAGCCCCTGCGGGCTGGGTGCAACCCTCAACGAAACCACCATTCCACAGTTGCGCTGCGCCATCGTGGCCGGCAGTGCCAACAACCAGCTGGCCACCGATGCCGATGGCGACCGTCTGATCGCGCACAACATCCTGTATGCACCGGACTATGTGATCAACGCCGGGGGCCTGATCCATGTCGCCATGCATCAGGCTGGCGCAACAGCCGAGGCACGTGACGAAAAAATTCGCGCCATTGGCGCCACACTGGCTCACCTGTTTGCCGAAGCCGATCGCAGCGGGCTGTCAGTACATCATGTGGCCGATCGACACGCCGAAACCCTGTTGGCCCAGGCAGGTCACCCATTCAGCCACGCAGAGGAACCCGATCATGCATGAAGTACGCTATCACGGCGAAATACGGTTCACGCGCTATCTGGACAAGGACGGTACGCCATTGGGTGAGCTGCCGGATTGGGCTCATCAAGCACAGCCCTGGGTCGACTATTACCAGCAGATGGTGCTGGCCCGCCAGCTGGATACCAAGGCGATCAGCCTGCAGCGGACCGGACAACTGGGCACCTATGCCTCATTGCTGGGCGCTGAAGCCATTGATGTGGTCTGCGCGCGTCTGATGCAGGCCGAGGACGTGCTGGTGCCCTACTACCGTAACCACGCGATGCAGATGATTCGTGGCGTTCCCATCGATCAGATACTGCTCTACTGGGGCGGCGATGAACGTGGCAGCGCCGCAGCCGAGATGGGTAAGGATCTGCCCAATGCCGTGCCGATTGCGACCCAGTGCCTGCACGCCTGCGGCGTCGCCACCGCACTGAAATACCGGGGGCAGGCACAGGCCGTTCTGACCATGATCGGTGACGGAGGAACCTCCAAGGGCGATTTCATGGAAGCACTCAATGTCGCCGGTGCCTGGCAACTGCCCGTGGTCTTTATCATCAACAACAACCAGTGGGCCATTTCGGTCCCGCGCAGCAAGCAGTGCATCGCACCGACACTGGCGCAGAAAGCACTGGGCGCCGGCATACGCGGCGAGCAGGTGGACGGCAATGATGCCCTGGCCCTGCATGAGGTGGTCGGCCAGGCGCTGGAACGCGCCCGTGCCGGCAAGGGCCCGACCCTGATCGAAGCACTGAGTTATCGCCTGTCGGATCACACTACTGCCGATGATGCCACCCGCTATCGCCCCTCGGAAGAACTCAAGGACGCCTGGCAGCGCGAGCCGGTTGCGCGCCTGCGCAACTGGTTGCACCGGTGCTCGTGGTGGGACGAAGAACGTGAAAACGCCTGGCAGGCCGAAGCCAAGCGCATGATCGACACGGCTGTCGAGCAGTATCTGGCGGCAGAACCGCAACCGGTAGACGATCTGTATGACCACCTCTATGCCGAGTGCCCGCCGGCACTGGCCGAGCAGCGCGAGCAGGCGCGTCACAAACAGGCGCGCCAGCAGGGAGGACAGGATCATGAGTGATACGGCCATTACCTTACTGGAAGCAGTGAACCTCGCACTTGCCCGTGCGCTGGAAGAAGATGCGGATGTCTTGCTGCTGGGTGAAGATATCGGCACCAACGGCGGTGTCTTTCGCGCCACGGCCGGGCTGCAGGAGCGCTTTGGGGAGCGCCGTGTCATTGATACGCCATTG
Source organism: Marinobacterium alkalitolerans (assembly GCF_017776525.1). Lineage (GTDB taxonomy): Bacteria > Pseudomonadota > Gammaproteobacteria > Pseudomonadales > Balneatricaceae > Marinobacterium > Marinobacterium alkalitolerans. Next base: position 31,289 of record NZ_JACVEW010000008.1, on the reverse strand, counting down.
GCAGAAACCATGATTGCCGGTCTCAGTGTGGGCATGGCCACACAGGGGCTGCGACCGGTGGCCGAAATTCAGTTCATGGGGTTTATCTTTCCCGCCTTTGAACATCTGGTCGCTCACGCCGCCCGCATGCGACACCGCACCCGCAGCCGGCTGACCTGCCCGCTGGTCCTGCGTGCACCCTTCGGCGGCGGCATACATGCCCCCGAGCACCACTCGGAGAGCACCGAAGCGCTGCTGGCCCATATTCCGGGCCTGAAGGTGGTAGTGCCCTCTTCGCCCGCACGCGCCTACGGCCTGTTGCTCGGTGCCATCCGCAGCGATGACCCGGTGGTATTTCTGGAGCCCAAGCGGATCTACCGCGCCACCAAGACGCTGGTCGAGGACGATGGCAGAGCTCTGCCGCTGGATACCTGCTTCACCCTGCGTGAAGGGCATGACGTGACACTGGTCAGCTGGGGCGCCATGGTCAGTGAAACCCTGTCCGCAGCAGACCGGCTGGCCGATGCAGGCATCAGCTGTGAAGTGATCGACGTGGCAACCCTGAACCCGATCGATCACGCCACTCTGCTGGCCTCGGTCGCAAAGACCGGCCGCTGCGTCATCATTCATGAAGCGCCGCGTCATGGCGGGCTGGGCGCCGAAATCGCCGCCTCTCTGGCCGAACAGGCCGCCGGAGAGCTCAAGGCTCCGCCGAAGCGCGTCACGGGCCATGACACCATCATGCCCTACTACCGCAACGAGCTGCTGTACCTGCCTGATACCGACGATATTGTCGCTGCCGTCCACGAGCTAATGGAGTATGCCGGATGAAATATTTCAAACTGCCCGACCTGGGCGAAGGCCTGCCTGAAGCTGAAATTGTCGAATGGCATGTGAAGGAAGGGGATACGGTTGATACCGATCAGATCCTGGTTTCGGTCGAGACTGCCAAGGCCATTGTTGAAGTGCCCTCGCCACAGGCGGGTACCATTGCACATCTGTTCGGTGCTGCCGGGGATACCATTCACACGGGCGAGCCGCTGGTCGAGTTTGAGACCGCTGAAGATGACGACAGCGGCACCGTGGTGGGAGAACTCAAGCAGCAGTCGGAATCAGGCAGCCAGCGTGAAGAGTTCATCATCGGAGCCGCCCCCAGCAGCCGTCAGGCCGCCTCCGGCAGCCCGGCCGTGCAGGCACTGGCCCGTCGGCTGGGCGTCAACCTGGACACCCTCGGCGGCTCGGGGCCTCAGGGCCGTGTCACCGCCGAAGACGTGGAGCGTGCAGCCAGTATGGATCGCTCGTTTGGCGCTCCGGAACCCCTGAAAGGGGTTCGCAAGCAGATGGCACGCACCATGGCGCAGTCGCACGCAGAAGTGGTGCCCGTTACGCTCTGTGAGGACGCGGATATCGACCACTGGCCCGAAGGCACCGATATCACCATGCGGCTGGTACAGGCTGTGGCCAGTGCCTGCAAGGCGGTACCTGACCTGAACGCCTGGTTTGATGGCCAGCGTCTTGCCCGACGCATTCACGACCGTATCGATCTGGGCGTGGCCGTGGACACCGAGCAGGGCCTCTTTGTACCGGTACTGCGTGATATCGGCAACCGCAGCCTGGATGACCTGCGCCAGGGGCTGAACAACCTGCGTGCCGATGTCAAAGCCCGCTCGATCCCGCCCTCTGAAATGCAGGGTGCCACCCTGACACTAAGCAATTTCGGTACCCTGGCCGGGCGTTACGCCAGCCCGATCATTGTCCCGCCACAGGTCGCCATCGTGGGGGCCGGCGTGATTCGCCCCCAACCGGTTGCCGTGGCAGGCCGGGTCGAGGTTCATCGTGTCATGCCACTCTCCCTCACCTTTGATCACCGCGCGGCAACCGGTGGCGAAGCCGCCCGTTTCATGCGCGCCCTGATTGACGCACTCTCGGAATGAGCCAGTCACGGCCATTGAACGTATCCTGAGAAAAGAGTCATAGCTTTAGAGGGGGCGAGAAAAAATAGCCTTTTTCCCGCTCCCCACACCCTTGACTACCGCCAATCTGGACTACACTGAAATTACCCGATAACGCCAGCCACTGGCTTATAAGCGTTTGAAATTTCAGTGGCTAGCGCAATGAGCAGGAAGGTGAGCATGAGTATCTTTGATCACTACAAGGCACGTTATTCAGCGATCCAGCAGGAGGAGATGAGCCTGCAGGAGTACCTTAATCTGTGCAAGGAGGACCCCAAAGTATACGCCAATGCGGCAGAACGCATGCTCGACGCTATCGGCGAGCCCGAGGTAGTAGATACGGCTCTGGACCCACGCTTGAGTCGCATCTTTTCCAACAAGGTCATCAAGCGCTATCCGGCCTTCGATGAGTTCTATGGCATGGAAGAAGCGATTGAAAACATCGTGTCCTATTTCCGCCACGCCGCTCAGGGACTGGAAGAGAAGAAACAGATTCTCTATCTGCTGGGTCCGGTCGGCGGCGGCAAGTCCTCACTGGCCGAACGCCTCAAGCACCTGATGGAGCGTATCCCCTTCTATGCGATCAAGGGCTCTCCGGTGTTTGAATCCCCGCTCGGGCTGTTCAAACCGGAAGAAGACGCCGAAATTCTGGAACAGGAATATGGCATCCCCCGCCGATACCTGCGCGGCATCATGTCACCCTGGGCGGTAAAACGCCTGCACGAATACGGCGGCGACATCACTCAGTTCCGGGTGGTCAAACTCTATCCGTCCATTCTGGACCAGGTCGGTATCGCCAAGACCGAACCCGGCGATGAAAACAACCAGGATATCTCCAGCCTGGTGGGTAAGGTCGACATCCGTAAACTGGAAGAGTACCCGCAGCACGACCCGGATGCCTACAGCTTCTCCGGCGCACTCTGCCGTGCCAACCAGGGCCTGATGGAGTTCGTGGAGATGTTCAAGGCGCCGATCAAGGTGCTTCACCCGCTGCTCACCGCCACTCAGGAGGGTAACTACAACAGTACCGAGGGCATGGGCGCCATCCCCTATGACGGCATCCTGCTGGCCCACTCAAACGAGTCGGAGTGGCAGACCTTCAAGAACAACAAGACCAATGAAGCCTTCATCGACCGTGTGTATATCGTCAAGGTGCCCTACTGCACCCGGATCACCGAAGAGGTGGATATCTATGAGAAGCTGCTGGAGAACAGCTCACTCAACGAAGCGCCCTGTGCACCGGATACACTGCACATGCTGGCCCAGTTTACCGTGCTCTCGCGCCTGAAAGAGCCGGAAAACTCCAGTATCTACTCCAAGATGCGCATCTACGACGGTGAAAACCTGAAAGATACCGACCCCCGCGCCAAGTCACTGCAGGAGTACAAGGATGCGGCGGGCGTAAACGAGGGTATGGACGGTCTGTCGACCCGTTTCGCCTTCAAGATCCTGTCCAAGGTGTTCAACTTCGATCCGACCGAGGTGGCGGCCAACCCGGTTCACCTGATGTATGTACTGGAGCGTGAGATCAGCCAGCAGCAATTCCCGAACGAAATTCAGGAACGCTACCTGGGCCACCTCAAGGAATATATCGTTCCCAAATACATCGACTTCCTCGGCAAGGAGATTCAGACCGCTTACCTGGAATCCTACTCCGAGTACGGTCAGAACATTTTCGACCGTTACGTCACCTATGCCGACTTCTGGATTCAGGATCAGGAATACCGTGACCCTGAAACCGGCGACATTCTGGACCGTCAGGCGATCAGCGAAGAGCTGGAAAAAATCGAGAAACCGGCGGGCATCAGCAACCCGAAGGATTTCCGCCACGAAATCGTCAACTTTGTGCTGCGCGCCCGCGCCAGCAACAACGGCAAGAATCCGGCCTGGAACAGCTACGAGAAAATGCGCTCCGTGATCGAGAAGAAGATGTTCGCCAACACCGAAGATCTGCTTCCGGTTATCTCCTTCAACCCGAAAGCCTCTTCTGATGACCAGAAGAAACATGGCGAGTTTGTTAAGCGGATGATCGAACGCGGCTACACCGAGAAACAGGTTCGCCTGTTGTCCGAGTGGTATATCCGCGTCCGCAAGTCTCAATAACCCGCCTTGCAGGGAGCTGTAACCCGAGGGAACTGAATCGCGGCAGCCACGCTGATACTCCGGCTGCCGCTCTGGGAGCCGATATATGAGTTATATTATCGACCGCCGGGAAAACGCGAAGAAAAAAAGCACGGTTAACCGCCAACGTTTTCTGCGCCGCTACAAGCAGCACATCAAGCGCGCGGTAGAAGATGCCATACATGATCGCTCCATCACGGACGTGGATCAGGGTGGCCAGGTAACCATTCCCAAGCGCGATATTTCCGAGCCCGTCTTCCATCACGGTGAGGGCGGCCTGAAACGAAAAATCTTCCCCGGCAACAAGGAGTTCATGGAAGGGGATGAGTTTCGTCGACCGGAAAGTGGCGGTGGCGGAGGCAGTGGTCAGGGCAAGGCCAGCAATCAGGGTGAAGGCGAGGACGAATTTACCTTCACCATCAGTCAGGACGAGTTTCTGGATTTCATGTTTGAAGATCTGGAGCTGCCCTGGATGGTGCGCAAGCAGCTCAAGGACGCGACTACCTTTGAAACCCGACGCGCTGGCTTTACCAGCAGTGGCTCGCCGGAAAAACTGCATATCGTGCGCTCATTGAGAGCGGCGCATGCACGCCGAATCGCCCTCACCGACAAGGAGACACGCCACCAGATTCGGGCGCTGCGCAAGGAGCTTTGGGCGCTGGAAGACATGCCGCCCTCCCCTGAACGCAATGACAAGCTTAACCAGCTGAGGGAGCAGATCCTGGCGCTGGAAAAAAGCTCGCGCAAGCTGCCCTTTCTGGACGACTTTGATCTGCGCTACACCAATCTGGTGCGAGTCCCCATGCCGTCCAGCAAGGCGGTCATGTTCTGTGTCATGGACGTCTCCGGCTCCATGACACAAAGCATCAAGGACATGGCCAAGCGCTTCTTCATTTTGCTGTACCTGTTTCTGAACCGGAACTACAAACAGATTGAAGTGGTGTTTGTGCGCCACCACACCCATGCGAAGGAGGTCGACGAGCAGGAGTTTTTCTACTCGCGTGAAACCGGGGGAACCATCGTGTCCAGTGCTCTGGCTCTGACGGCCGATATCATCGATGCCCGTTATCCACCTCAGGACTGGAATATCTATATTGCGCAGGCATCAGACGGTGACAACTGGGATGGCGATTCCAGCACCTGCAGCAAGCTGCTGACAGAGCGCATTTTGCCCAAGACTCAGTATTACGCCTATGTGGAAATCACCACAGGGCCACATCAAAACCTGTGGCATGAATATGAGCAGGTGCAGGAAGCGTTCAACGAGCGTTTCGCCATGCAGCAGATAACGGACGCCGGTGAAATATATCCCGTGTTCCGACGTCTGTTTGAGAAGCGAACGGAGGGTGCCCATGAGTCCTCGTAAAAAGCGTGAACCCATTTCAACCGGTTCGGACTGGACCTTTCCTCTGATCGAAGCCTATGACCGGGAAATCGGACGGGTCGCGGCTGACTTCGGCCTTGATACCTATCCCAACCAGATCGAGGTGATCACCTCCGAACAGATGATGGATGCCTACTCCTCCGTGGGCATGCCGCTGAACTACAACCACTGGTCGTTCGGCAAGCAGTTCGTGGAAACGGAGCAGAACTATTCGCGCGGTCGCATGGGGCTGGCATACGAGATCGTCATCAACTCCAACCCCTGTATCGCCTACCTGATGGAGGAAAACACCATCACCATGCAGGCCCTCGTGATCGCACACGCCTGCTATGGCCACAACTCATTCTTCAAGGGCAACTATCTGTTTCGGACCTGGACCGACGCCAGCGCGATCATCGATTACCTGCTGTTCGCCAAAAACTACATTCGCGAATGTGAAGAGAAGCACGGCGTAGAAGAAGTCGAAAAACTGCTTGATTCCTGCCATGCGCTCATGAACTACGGGGTCAACCGCTACAAGCGCCCTCGTCCACTGACTGCCGCCGAAGAGCGCGAGCGCCAGCGGTCACGAGAAGAATATATCCAGCGGCACCTGAATGACCTCTGGAACACCACCGTGCCGCGCAAGGAAGACAACGATGACCAGCGAGCACAGCGCTTCCCGAAGGATCCGGAAGAAAACATTCTCTACTTCATCGAGAAAAACGCTCCCTTGCTGGAGTCCTGGCAACGCGAAGTCATCCGAATTGTGCGCAAGGTTGCCCAGTATTTCTATCCACAGAAACAGACCCAGGTCATGAACGAGGGCTGGGCCTGCTTCTGGCACTACACCCTGCTGCATCAACTCTATGACGAAGGACTGGTCACGGATGGGTTCATGATGGAGTTTCTGCACTCCCACTCCAGCGTGATCTACCAACCGCCCTTCGACAGCCCCTATTTCAGCGGGATCAACCCGTATACGCTGGGCTACAACATGATGCAGGACATTCGCCGGATCTGTGAGCACCCCACGGATGAAGACCGGGAGTGGTTCCCGGATATTGCCGGCAGCAACTGGCTCGAAACCCTGGACCATGCCATGCGCAACTTCAAGGACGAAAGTTTCATCCTCCAGTACCTGTCACCTCGGATGATGCGCGAGCTGAAACTCTTTTCCATTACCGATGACAGCAGCCGCCCGACTCTGAAAGTGGATGCCATTCACAATGAGCGGGGTTATCGCCAGCTGCGCGAGTCACTGTCAGCCCAGTACAACCTGGGGAACCGAGAACCCAACATTCAGGTATACAACGTCAATGTGCGGGGTGACCGCTCACTGACGTTGCGCCATTTCATGCACAACGATCAGCCACTGGCGGCCGACAGTTGCGAAGAAGTGCTCAAGCACCTGCACCGACTCTGGGGCTTTGATGTCCACCTGGAATCCGTGCGTCCTGATGGCGAGGTGACCAAGCGATATGACTGTCCCCCCAAACAGGCTGTTGAGGTCGCCTGAAGGCCGTGGCTATACTGGCCGGAATCAACCGAGGAGATGAGTACACATTATGGATTGCCTGTTCTGCAAAATTCTCAACAAGGAAATTCCGGCCGAGGTGGTGTATGAAGACGATCAGGTGCTGGCCTTTCGGGATATCAATCCCCAGGCACCTTTCCACTGCCTGATTATTCCGCGCAAACATATCTCGACCCTGAACGATATTGCCGACGAAGACCAGGCGCTGGTCGGCCACATGATCCAGACAGCCGGTAAAATTGCCAAGGCTGAAGGCTTTGATGAAAGCGGCTACCGCACCGTCTTCAACTGCAACACGCACGGTGGACAGACGGTTTACCACATCCACCTTCACCTGCTCGGTGGCAAGCCGATGGGCTGGCCGCCCTATCAGGACACACTGAAAACCCCCGTCAACGACTGAAGCGGCACCCGGCTCCTCGCGAGCCGGTTCGCAAAGCTTGTCACCTGTCAAAAATGCCAATCGCCGGGCTGAATTTATGTTGCACTGCGTCATAATGTGTTCATTATGTCAGGGTAGTGTTGTCAATCAGACTTGTGGAGGGACCGCTCATGCCCATGACAACCGACTTGCAGACCTCAACGGTCAACGTCGAAACACCGCCCATGCACGATCAGCTTGAGTTTTTTATCGAGCAGGCACGCAAGGCAGGCCCGATTCGTACCGCGGTCGTACACCCGGTCGATCACAACAGCCTGATGGGGGCGATTGAAGCCGCCGAACAGGGTTTGATTGAACCTCTGCTGGTCGGCCCCGAGCACAAGATACGTGCCGCAGCCGAGGTCGAAAACATTGACCTGACGCCGTACCAGATCATCAGTACCGAACACAGCCACATGGCTGCCGAGCGTGCCTGCGACCTGATTCGACAGGCCGAAGCCGATGCATTGATGAAGGGGAGCCTGGGCACGTCCGAGCTGCTCAGCGCCGTGGTGCACAAGACCAAGGGGATCCGGACGGAGCGACGCCTCAGTCATGTGTTCGTGTTTGACGTACCCAACTACCACAAGCCACTGGTCATCACGGATGCCGCCATCAACGTGGTCCCCGACCTTATGGTGAAGCGTGATATCGTGCAGAACGCCATCGACTTCTGTCAGTCGCTGGGCAACGCTCAACCCAAGGTTGCCATCCTGGCAGCAGTGGAAAAAGTGAAGCCCACCATGCAAAGTACCCTGGATGCCGCCGCTCTGTGCAAGATGGCCGACCGGGAGCAGATCAAGGGCGGAATTCTGGATGGTCCGCTGGCATTCGATAATGCCATTTCGCTGCAGGCAGCCCTCGATAAGCACATCAAGTCACCGGTATCCGGCGATGCCGATATCCTGCTGGCACCTGACCTTGAAGCTGCCAACATGATCGCCAAGCAGCTGATCTATCTGGCAGATGCCAAATCAGCCGGCATTGCGGTCGGTGCCCGCGTGCCGATCATACTGACCAGCCGTGCCGAAGGCACTCTGGGCCGCCTGGCCTCCTGCGCACTGGCGTCCCACATGGTCAAACACAGCAAGGGAGTCAGCTGATGGATACCATCCTGACCGTCAACGGCGGCTCATCGAGCCTGAAATGCGGTCTCTACGCACTGAAAGCGTCAGAGCTCCACTGCCTGTTTCACCTCAAAGTGGAAAACCTGCTGGGCGATACGACCCTGTTCAAGGTGCGAGATGAGCAGAACCAGGTACTGGATGCGCACGAGCTGGCCTGCAGCGGTGTCCCCCAGGATGAGCGCCACCAATATGCGTTGAAAGAGGTGCTGGACTGGGTACAGGAGCACCTGCCCGAATCCCGGCTGGTGGCCACCGGCCATCGTGTCGTGCATGGCGGTGACCAGTTTATCCGCCCCCTGCTGCTGGATCAAAACACCCTGCACCAGCTTGAACACTATATTCCTCTGGCGCCACTGCATCAGCCTTACAACCTCAAGCTGATCCGTGCCTGCCAGGCACTGGCGCCCGAGCTGCCGATCGTGGCCTGCTTCGATACCATGTTCCACGCCAACCAGCCTCGCCTGGAGCGCCTCTATGCCCTGCCCCGTCATCTGGTTGAAAAGGGCGTGCACCGCTACGGTTTCCATGGCCTGTCCTACGAGTTCATCCAGCGCCAGCTCAATCTGGCCGGTGCCGGGAGCCTGAATACCATCGCCTGCCACCTGGGTGCCGGCGCCAGCATGTGTGCCATCAAGAAGGGTCAGTCCGTTGCGTCCAGCATGGGCTTTACCGCCGTTGAAGGTCTGCCCATGGGCAGCCGGACCGGGAACCTGGACCCGGGTGTCCTGCTGTATCTGATGCGTGAGGAAAACATGGATGTGGATCAGCTCGAGCGGCTGATTTACAAGGAAAGTGGCTGGCTGGGGATCTCCACCATCAGCTCGGACATGAAGACCCTGCACCAGTCCGACGACCCCAGAGCCGAAGAAGCGATCGACATGTTCTGCTACCGCGTAGCGCTGGAAATGGGCCGTTTGGCTGCCGCGCTGGAGGGGGTTCAGCAGATCGTATTCTCGGGTGGTGTGGGTGAAAACGACGCGGATGTCCGTGCCCGGGCACTGGCGCGTTGCGAATGGCTGGGCATCCAGCTGGACGAAGAGGCCAATCAGCGCAATGCGGGCATCATCAGCACCCCGGATTCAGCTGTTACCGTGCGCGTGATGCCCACCAATGAAGAGCTGATGATCGCAACCCATGTGGACGAGCTGCTGCACTGACGCAGCAGCTCGTCCTTCGAGCAGCGCTTAGCGGGATTGCTGCCGCTGACGGACCATTTCGAACAGGCACACGCCAGTGGCAACCGATACGTTCAGGCTGCTCACTTCGCCGGCCATGGGAATACTGATCAGCTGGTCACAGTTCTCCCGTGTCAGCCGACGCATCCCTTTTCCTTCTGCTCCCATCACCAGCGCCTGAGGACCGGTCAGGTCTGTCTGGTACAGGCTGCCATCTGCCTCACCGGCCGTACCGGTAACCCAGATACCACGGGACTGCAGTGACTGCAGTGTACGAGCAAGATTGGTCACCTGAACGTAGGGCACCACCTCAGCGGCACCACAGGCCACCTTGGCGACGGTCGCATTCAAGGGTGCTGACTTGTCCTTGGGCGCAATCACCACCGTGACACCCGCCGCATCGGCCGTCCTCAGGCAGGCACCCAGATTATGCGGATCTGTTACGCCATCCAGTACCAGTACCAGTGGAGCGGGGCCTGCCAGATCCAGCAATGCACCCAGCGCCTTCTCGTTCAAGGCCTTGAGCGGCTCGCATTCAGCGATCACGCCCTGGTGGCGACCACCTCCGGCACGCTGATCCAGTTGCGCACGCGGCACCTCATGTACCCGGACCTGTTGAGCTTCGGCCTGCGACAACACCTCCTGCAACCGATCATCCTGCCGACCCTGCTGCACCAGCAGGGCGCGAACACGTCCCGGATTACGCTTGAGCAGACTGTTGACGGCATGCAAGCCAAAAATGTCAGTGTGGCTCATGAAACTCCCGCAAATAGAACATTATCGATGGGGGCTATTATGCGACAAACGCATTAAAAAAGCCGCCCGAAGGCGGCTTTAAAAAACATCATTCGGGAGGCTTAGCCTTCCAGACCGGCAAAGACCTTGTCGCGGATGTCGTTCACGCTGCCCACACCTTCAACATATACGTATTTGGGTGCCTTGGCTTCGCCACGCTCGTTCCAGCCACGGTAGTAGTCGATCAGCGGGGCTGTCTGGTCGTGATACACCTTGAGGCGCTGACGTACGGTGTCTTCCTGGTCGTCTTCACGCTGTACCAGTTCTTCTCCGGTCACATCGTCCTTGCCCTCTTCCTTCGGCGGGTTGAAGACAACATGGTAGGTACGACCGGAAGCCGGGTGTACACGACGACCGCTCATGCGCTTGATGATCTCTTCATCAGCCACATCGATCTCAACAACGGCATCGATATCAACGCCTGCTTCCTTGAGGGCATCCGCCTGCGGAATAGTGCGCGGGAAGCCATCGAACAGGAAACCGTTGGCACAATCTGATTCAGCGATACGCTCTTTCACCAGGCCGATGATGATATCGTCGGATACCAGACCGCCGGCATCCATCACTTCCTTGGCCTGCTTACCCAGCGGAGTGCCGGCTTTCACGGCGGCACGCAGCATGTCGCCAGTGGAAATCTGGGGAATGCTGTATTTTTCCGTAATGTACTGGGCCTGAGTGCCCTTACCCGCGCCGGGTGCTCCAAGCAGAATAATGCGCATGTATATCTCCCGAAGTTTGTTGTAATCGCTAAAGTGGGCCGCCCAGCGCACGGCTGGGCAGCAAAATTCTGTTCTCTATGATACCGCAGGCTATAGGGCCGCCCCCCTGAACCGCAATTCGACATTAGCCCTAACAGGGTTGTCGAAGAGGCTCTCGAGCGCCTGATTCGGTCCTTGAACAGCCGCCTATATTGGTCAGACTGTCGACAAAGTCATCGAGATTACGCAAACCCCGAGGCCTATTCAACCCCCAGCCTCGGGATGCCGCCTTTAACCGGTGTTGCGCATCCCGGCCGAAACACCCGCCATGGTAATCATCAATGCCTGCTCCAGCCGCTGATCAGGGTGGTTGCGGTCACGGAACAGCAGTTCAGCCTGAAGCACGTGCAAGGGATCAATATAAGGGTTTCGGACATCGATCGACTGACGAATCACCGGGTTGCCGACCAGCAGTTTCTGTTCCTGCTTGATCAGGCAAACCTGCTCAACCGCCTGCTGCAACCTGGCCCGCAGACTGGAGCCCAGCGCATGCAACTCCGGGGACACCAGCCGCTGCTCATAATACGCCGATATGTTGACATCACTCTTGGCCAGTACCATTTCCAGCATGTCGATCCAGGACTGGAAGAACGGCCAGTCACTGTACATCTGGTGCAGGACCGACAGCCGGCCTTCTTCCTGTGCCATCTTCAAGGCCGCCCCGGAACCGAGCCATGCCGGCAGCATCAGGCGCGTCTGTGTCCAGGCAAAAATCCAGGGGATCGCCCTGAGGCTCTCGACGCCTCCGTCCACACGGCGCTTGGCCGGCCGAGATCCCAATGGCAGCTTGGCCAGCTCCTGTTCGGGGGTCAGCGCCCGGAAGTAAGGCACGAACTGTGGCTCCTCACGCACCAGCGAGCGATAGATCTTCATGCCACAGTGCGCCATGGCATCCATCACCTCGCGCCACTCGGCACGGGGCGCAGGCCCCGGGCTCAGAGTCGCCTTCAGGACAGCAGCCGTGTAAAGCGTCAGGTTGCGCACGGCGATCTCGGGAATACCGAACTTGAACCGGATCATTTCCCCCTGCTCGGTCACGCGCAGGCTGCCACCCACCGAACCCGGCGGCTGTGCCAAAATGGCTGTATGGCTCGGACCACCGCCTCGGCCCACCGTACCACCACGACCATGGAACAGCGTCAATCGGATACCTTCGCGGCGACAGAGTCCAGTCAGCGCTTCCTGAGCACGGTACTGCCCCCAGGCCGCCGCCAGCTGACCTGCATCCTTGGAAGAGTCGGAGTAACCGATCATCACCTCCTGATGCCCATCGATATAGTCCCGATACCAGTCGATGGCCAGCAGGTCAGCGATACAGCCCGGCGCGTTATCAAGGTCATCCAGGGTCTCAAACAGAGGCACCACGCGCATGTTGTGCTCGACACCGACCTCCTGCAGCAACAATGTCACGGCCAATACATCCGAGGGCTGGCCGGCCATGGAGATCACATAGGATCCCAGGCTGTACTCCGGATTGGCCGCGATTACTCGACAGGTGTTGAGCACTTCCTTGACGTCATCCGAGGGCTGCCAGCGGCGAGGCAGCAAGGGCCGCCGTGAGCGCAGTTCGCGTAACAGGAACTGCTGTTTTTCCGCTTCGCTCCAGTCGGAGTAACGCCCCAGCTCATAAAACTCGGTCAGGGCATCAAAGACTTCGTTGTGGCGTTCGGCGTTCTGGCGTACATCCAGCTTCACCAGTGTCAGGCCGAAGCAGGCAATGCGGCGCAGCAGGTCTTCCAGCGCACCTGACGCGATGCAGGACATGCCACACTCAGTCAGCGACCGATGACAGATCTGCAGCGGCTCCAACAACTCATTCAAGTCACTGATCCAGGCATCCGGATCGGACGACTCTCCCTTCAAATAGGCTTCGATGCCCCGGCGCGTTTCCAGCAGCCGTGCGCGCAGGCGACCCAGCAGCTCGCGGTAGGGCTCGGGGTGGTTGTCGGTCAGGTGACGCAACTCGGCATTGGCAGCGTGCATCGACAGCTCGGCCCGGAGCTGGTCCACGTCTCGAGCATAGAGATCTGCGGCCATCCAGCGCGCCAGCAGGAGGACTTCCGAGGTAACCCCGGCAGTCACATTGGGGTTGCCGTCACGATCCCCGCCCATCCAGGACGAAAAGCGGATGGGGCTGACATCGAGGGGCAAGGAGACGCCCAGCGCCTGATGCAGTTGGCTATCCAGGAGCCTGAGGAAACGGGGTACGGCGGTCCAGAGCGAGTTTTCGATCACCGCGAAGCCCCACTTGGCCTCTTCCACGGGCGTGGGCCGGTTCTGGCGAATTTCGTTGGTGTGCCAGATCTGGCTGATCAGCTGGTCCAGTTGATCCTGCACCGGCTCACCCCGGTCGCGCTGCTTCAGCGTTTCCGCGATGGCATCATATTTCTGGATCAACGTGCGGCGATTGACTTCCGTGGGGTGCGCGGTCAGCACCAGGTCGATCTGCATCTGCTTCAGGCATGCCAGAATCGCATCACCAGAGTGCTCACCCTCGCTCAGCTCGGCAAAAACCTGATCAATCAGCTCCGCATCTTCGTCGCCTTCGGCTTCCAGAAAACGGCGCACGCGGTGATGTTCTTCCGCAATATTGGCGAGGTTCAGGAACTGTGTAAATGCGCGCGCCATCGGGAGGACTTCATCTTCACTCAAGTCATCCAGTGCCTGGCGCAACGAGTCCTGGCTGGCATTTTCGGTCAAGCGAGCCGCCTTGGCACGGTGCCGAATAGACTCGACACGCTCCAGAAAGGGCGCGCCCAGATGCGCTTCCATGGTGCGCCCCAGGCTTTCCCCGAGAACGCGAACATCATCACGCAGTGCTTCGTGCAGATCGCTCATGCCATCTCCTCCATTAGAGTTCATACCCTGATGCTAACCGATTCGGGCACCCGGCATATAGAGTCATTGGTATGATTCTGCGTTGCACCCGTGACAGTTCAGAGACCGCGCTGCTTGGCCTCGTCCCACCACTGGTCGAGTGTATCCAGGCTGAGCTGTTCCCAGTCTTCACCGCTGGCCTGCACGCGGCTTTCCACATGCCGGAAGCGGCGTTCAAACTTGGCGTTGGTCTGGCGCAACGCCTGCTCTGGGTCGGCATTCAGGTGCCGGGCCAGATTGACCTGGGCAAACAGGAGGTCACCCAGCTCTTCCCGCGCATGCGCTTCATTGCCCTGCTCCAGGGCTTCACGCAGCTCGCCAATCTCTTCTTCAATCTTGTCCAGCACACCCCTGACGTCCGGCCAGTCAAAGCCGACACGGGCTGCTCGGCGCTGCAGCTTGGCCGCACGGCTCAAGCCGGGCAGGTTGAGCGGCACATCATCCAGCACCCCTTTCTGAGCCTTCTCGTGACGCTCCTGTTCCTTTATCGCTTCCCAGCTGGCACTCACCGATGCCACGTCTACTGCCTGGGTGCCAGCACCATCAAGCGTGCCGTCAGGAAATACATGGGGATGCCGACGCAGCAGCTTGTCGACCAGTTGATCAATCACCGCTTTCAGATCAAACCAGCCCTGTTCATCCGCCAGGCGGGCATAGAAGACGATCTGAAACAGCAGGTCTCCCAGCTCGCCTTTCAGATGCTCCCAATCCTCACGCTCGATACAGTCAGCCACTTCATAGGCTTCCTCCAGCGTATGAGGCACGATACTGGCAAAGGTCTGTTTGCGATCCCAGGGGCAACCGCCCTCCGGGTCGCGCAACGCATTCATCAACCGAATGAGGTCTTCGAGTGTGTACATCAGGCCCCCGAGCTGCGTTCGCGGTGGACATCCAGTACGTTGGGCACCTGATTGATCTTGTCCATCAGGCGACCCAGACGCTCAAGGCGCGGTATTTCCACGGTCAGTGTCAGGCGTGCCATATTGTTCTTTCGGTCCGTAAGCGTATTGGCTGCCAGGATGTTGAGCTTCTCGTTACTCAGCACCAGCATGACATCACGCAGCAGCCCTGGACGGTCGAACGCCTCGACGATCATATCCACCGGATAGGTCTGCTCGTCTTCATCACCCCAATCCACGCTGATCACCCGGTCAGGTTCGGTTTCCCGCAGGTTCATGAGGTTGAGGCAGTCTTCATGGTGAATCGAAATGCCGCGTCCCTGGGTGATATACCCCATGATCGGATCGCCGGGTACCGGTTTGCAGCAGGTTGCCAGAGTGGTCATCAGGTTGCCCACCCCCTGAATATTGATCCCGCTGCCACCGCTGCGCGGCTCCTTGCTGGCGGCGGGCTGCGTCGGCAGCGCCAGGTCCATCTGCGGCTTGGAACGTTCCGGCTCAATCTGTGCCTGAGCCGCATGGATGATCTGTGACAGGCGCACATCGCCGGCCCCCAGCGCAGCGCAGGCATCTTCAGCTGTCCGGTAGTTGATATCCTGTGCAATCCGCTCAAGGTCAATCAGCTGGGGGTCCAGTGCCAGGCGCCGGAATTCGCGCAGGATAATGTCACGCCCTGCTTCGGCGTTCTGATCCTTGGCCTGCTGCTTGAACCAGTGCGCGACCTTCGCCCGTGCGCGGGAGGTGGTCACAAATCCGTAGTTGGTGTTCAGCCAGTCGCGCCGCGGCGCTTCTTCTCTGGAGGTCAGAATCTCGACCTGATCACCGGTTTGCAGCGGACGGTTCAACGGGATGATGCGACCGTTAACCTTGGCGCCACGGCATCGATGCCCCACTTCGGTATGCACGCGGTAGGCAAAATCCACCGCCGTTGCGCCCTGAGGCAGGTCGATCACATGGCCGTCCGGGGTAAAGACATAGACACGGTCCTGCACCACATCACCGCGCAGCATGTCGCCCAGCGCTTCGGTATCACCAAGATCGTCATGCCATTCCAGTACCTGCCGCAGCCAGGCAATTTTTTCTTCGTAGCCGTCGGCACGGGAGCGTGTGTCAGTCCCCTTGTAGAGGTGGTGCGCACAAACGCCCAGCTCCGCTTCTTCATGCATGTCGAAGGTACGAATCTGGACCTCCAGCACCTTGCCTTCAGGACCGAATACGGCCGTGTGCAGGGAGCGGTAGCCATTGGGCTTGGGGGAAGCGATGTAGTCGTCAAACTCGTGCGGAATATTGCGCCAGAGCCCATGCACGATCCCCAGCACCGTATAGCAGTCTCGAATCTCCGGCACCAGAATACGGACAGCACGGACGTCATATACCTGGTTGAAGTCGATGTTCTTGCGCTGCATTTTGCGCCAGATGCTGTAGATATGCTTGGCGCGGCCCATCACCTCGCCGTCGATATGGGCATCGGCCAGGCGACTGCGCAGCAGTTCAACGACCTCATTGATGAACAACTGACGGTCCAGCCGCTTTTCATCCAGCAGGCGCGCGATATGCTTGTAGTCATTCGGCTTGAGGTAACGGAAGGAAAGATCCTCCAGCTCCCACTTGATGTGACCGATACCGAGACGGTGTGCCAGCGGCGCGTAGATATCGAACACTTCCCGCGAAACAAGGTAACGCTTCTTGCGGTCACTGTTCTTGACGCCTCGAATGGCACAGGTGCGCTCGGCAATTTTGATCAGTGCCACACGCACGTCATCGATCATGGCGACCAGCATCTTGCGCACGTTATCGATCTGCGCAGAGTTGGTCCCCAGAACACTTTCTTCACTGCGGGGATTTTTACGGCTGCCGATGGCCGCCATCTGGAGCACACCATCAATCAGATCCGCGATTGTGGTGCCAAAGCGCTCACGGACCTGTTGCAGAGAAAGCTTGCTTTCGCGCACAGACCGGTAGAGCACCGCTGCTACCAGTGTTTCCTGATCCTGCTGAAGCTCCGCCAGGATCTGGGCCATTTCCAGCCCGGTGCGAAAACTGCCAATGGTATTCTGTGCCCAGTTGTCATCACATTCGGCAACAGCCGCCCTGGCCTCCCTGGCCAGCTCACATGCTTCACGCAACTGGTTGATATCGGAAACCTCAACCTGCTGCTGCAAACGCAGCAGCCAGAGATCGAGATCCACACTGCCATCTTCTCGAATTGGATGGTCTTCTCGAACCTTCACCATGGCGCCAAGCCACTCCTGTCAAATCTCCGGCGACGATGGGCGTCACCACGAACCTGGACTGCATACCGCAGGCCCGCAGTTTCGGGATGGGCACACATTCTAGTCGCTTGAGCCTTCAAGTGCGAGGGCTGGCCATGCCTGCGGCCTGTCAGTTGTCGAACACACCTGTCGAGAGATAACGATCTCCGCGGTCACAGATGATGCACACAATCGTGGCATTCTCGACCTCTGCGGCCAGCCGCAGCGCACCTGCGACAGAGCCCCCCGACGAAACACCGCAGAAAATACCCTCTTCACGAGCCAGTGCACGCATGGTGTCTTCGGCTTCCGATTGCTCAATGTCAATCACCTGATCAACGCGCGAGCGGTCAAAAATCCTGGGCAGATAGGCCTCGGGCCAACGACGAATACCCGGAATCTGTGACCCCTCACATGGCTGCAGACCCACGATCTGTATCTCGGGATTTTGCTCCTTGAGGTAGCGGGAGACACCCATAATCGTGCCCGTTGTGCCCATGGAACTCACGAAATGGGTGATCGTGCCCTGCGTTTGCTGCCAGATCTCCGGGCCTGTTCCAGTATAGTGCGCTTCGGGGTTATCGAGGTTGGAGAACTGATCCAGTACCTTGCCTTCGCCGGCGGCCTGCATCTCCAGCGCCAGGTCGCGTGCCCGTTCCATGCCTTCAGCCTGAGTCACGGTGATCAGCTCGGCGCCGTAGGCTGTCATGGCCGCCTTGCGCTCGGCACTCATGTTATCAGGCATGATCAGCTTCATCCGGTAGCCTTTAATGGCTGCCGCCATCGCCAGCGCGATACCGGTATTGCCCGAGGTCGCTTCAATCAGGCAGTCCCCCGGCTCAATGTCTCCGCGAGACTCGGCCAGGTTGATCATGCTCAGTGCCGGACGGTCCTTCACCGACCCGGCCGGGTTATTTCCCTCGAGCTTGCACAAAACCGTGTTGCCGTTGGGCACAGGAATACGCTGCAGGCGTACCAACGGCGTGTGACCGACATAATCAGCAATGGTGGGATAATTTATGGGCATGGCAACTCCGGCATGGCACTGTACTGCAAGAAATAAAAAAACGGTTATTTATTCCCGATAAATATAGTCGGAATAATACCAGCGCAGCGACCGCCAGACAATTTCAACGCTGCTCGGCAATGACAAAGGCACTGACGTACTCGCGCTCGTCACTGTAACTCAGGTGGAGCTGCTGCACGCCCAGCGCCGTTGCAACCTCCAGCGCCCCGCCAGACAGTGTCATCAAGGGTCTGCCGCTGTCATCATGCCCCACTTCCATGTGTTGCCAACTGACGCCTCGACCGATCCCCGTCCCCAGCGCTTTGGCGGCCGCTTCCTTGGCCGCAAAGCGTTTCGCCAGAAAGCGAGCCGGCTGAGTGGCAGTCGCGAACGCCTGCCACTCCTTCGGCGTCAGTATGCGCTCACTGAGCCTGGGAGTACGGGTCAGAGCGGCTTCAACGCGTGCGATCTCCAGCAGGTCGGTACCGATGCCGATGATCACGAGCGAATCTCGTCCCGGCGTGCCTGCACACGCTGCTGAACCGCAAACAGCAGATCTCGCATTTCACTGACAGCCTGCTTCAGCCCCACCATGACCGCCCGTGCGATGATGCCGTGACCGATGTTCAGTTCGTTGATCTCAGGAATTTCGGCCACCGGCTCCACGTTGTGGTAATGCAGACCATGGCCGGCATTCACGACCAGCCCCTGCTGCCAGGCATGCCGCGAGGCCAGCTTGAGGCGGTTCAGTTCCTCACTGCGCGCGACCGGCGTCTCGGCGTCGGCAAAGTTGCCCGTGTGCAGCTCGATCACCGGCGCACCGCAGCGCACCGCCGCATCGATCTGAGCCGGTTCCGGATCAATGAACAGCGACACTTCACAACCGGCATTGGCCAGACGCTCGCAGGCCGTGCGGATAGCCGCTTCCTGACCCACCACGTCCAGCCCACCTTCAGTGGTCAGCTCCTCACGCTTTTCCGGTACGAGGCACACGTGGGCCGGCTGAATACGTTCGGCCAGTGCAAGCATCTCCTCGGTCACGGCCATTTCCAGGTTCATGCGTGTCTGGAGTGTCTGTGCCAACACTTCAATATCGCGGTCCTGAATATGCCGACGGTCTTCACGCAAGTGGACGGTAATGCCATCTGCACCGGCCTCTTCCGCCAGGGCAGCCGCCTGCACCGGATCAGGGTAGCGGGTACCACGGGCCTGCCGCAGGGTCGCAATGTGGTCGATGTTTATGCCCAACAGCAGACGATCAGGATCAGTCATCCTTCGCTCCTTTGCGTTTTAGAAACAGGTCCCGGCTGCGCAGGGGCTTTTCCCCCAGCAGTGGCGCCAGACGGGCCCGCATGAATTGTTTTGCACAGCGTTTTACGGCTGGATCATCGTAATGGTCCTGCGCAATTGCCCGAAGATGCGCACCGGCCCAGCCCGGCTTGCCGGACGCGGCCGGTTTTAGCCCGGCCTCGGGACACCAGACATACAGCCGCTCAGGCTCAAGACTGTCCAGGTTAAGCCCGAAGCCCAGCTGCTCCAGCAGTTGATGCTCGAATGTACGCAGGGCACCTTCAATATCCTGGTTCAGTCTCAGTTCGTTCAGCGCATAGCGGAAATAGACAAACAGGCGCGGGTGGGGGTCGTGAGGGCGCAGCAGGCGCTGAAGCAGCTCATTCAGGTAAAGGCCGCAGAGCAGCGCACGGCCCTGCAGCATGCAGGCCGTTTCACTGGCTTCGGCAGCCCGCAGGTTCTTCAATTCCGAGCGCCCATACCAGCCTACTTGCAGTGACTGAAAGGGCTGCAGCAGTGCTCTCAGGCGAGAGCCCGGCTTGCGCGCCCCGCGTGCGACCACACTGACCAGGCCATGTTCAAGCGTAAAGAGATCAACCAGCAGGCTGGTTTCACGATAAGGGCGCGTGTGCAGGACATAGGCCGCCGCCGCATCGACCCGAGACTCCATTACTCGTGCCTGTACCCCAGGCTCTGGAGGGCTCGCTCATTGTCGGACCAGCCGCGCTTGACCTTGACCCAGAGGTTCAGCATCACCTTGGTATCAAACATGCGCTCCATATCCAGGCGCGCATCGCGACCGATGGTTTTGATAACACTGCCCTTGTCACCGATCACGATACGTTTCTGGCCTTCTCGCTCGACCAGAATCAAAGCACTGATGGTCAGAACCCGACCGTCGTGACTGAATTCCTCGATCTCGACGGTGGTACCATAGGGCACCTCATCCCCCAGGTTGCGCATCAGCTTTTCACGCACCAGCTCTGCGGCAACGAAACGGGAGCTGCGATCGGTAATCTGGTCTTCCGGAAACAGATGTACACCCTCGGGAATACGCGTTTCAACTTCACGCTGAAGGCGTTCCACGTTGTGGCCCTTTTGTGCCGAAATGGGCACGATGGCGTCAAAGTGTCGCTTGCCCGCCAGCAGGTCCAGCTGCGGCAACAGCGCATCCTTGTCCTTGAGCTGATCGACCTTGTTAACCGCCAGAATAACCGGACAGCGCACGTGTTCCAGCTTGTCCAGAACGATCTGATCCTCTTCGGTCCAGGCGGTACGATCAACGATGAATACGACCAGATCCACATGGCGAAGCGCCTCGGATGCCGTCTGGTTCATGAAGCGGTTCAACGCCTTGCCCTTGTCGTCCTTGTGCAGCCCCGGAGTATCCACGTACACCACCTGGAGGTCATCTTCCGTATGGATGCCCAGTATCTGGTGACGGGTTGTTTGCGGCTTGCGCGAAGTGATACTGAGCTTCTGACCCAGAATACGGTTCAGCAGTGTCGACTTGCCCACGTTGGGACGCCCGACAATGGCCACATATCCACAACGCATTGCTGATTCACTCATGCTCCACTCTCCTGCCCCAGTGCCGTCAAGGCCGAAGAGGCCGCCTGTTGTTCGGCCTGGCGACGGCTGCTGCCTCGACCTTCGGTTGCCTCGTCCAGTAACGCCACATGACAGCGTATATGAAAGGTCTGGTCATGCGGGTCACCTTCCACCGAGATCAGCTCATATTGCGGCAACGCAGTACGACGGGATTGCAGGTACTCCTGCAGGCGCGTTTTGGAGTCTTTCAGCGAGACCTTCAGGTCAAGCTGCTGCAGGTGCTTGCCAAACCAGTGCAGTATGAAGGCACGTGCCGCTTCCACACCCTGATCGAGGTATACCGCGCCGATGATGGCCTCGACACTGTCAGCAAGAATGGAGTCACGGCGATAGCCCCCGCTCTTGAGTTCACCACTGCCCAAGCGCAGGTAGTCACCCAGTGACATCTCGCGTGCGATCTTGGCCAGGGTTTCACCTTTCACGACACGGGAGCGAAGGCGGCTCATTTGCCCCTCACGCGCATCGGGGAAGCGCTGATACAGCGCATCCGCAACAACAAAGCTCAGGATGGCATCACCAAGAAACTCCAGACGCTCATTGTTGCGCTTGCCACAACTGCGGTGGGTAAGCGCCAGCTCAAACAGGGTTTCGTCGGTACAGGGGTTGCCCAGTTTCCGGGCCAGTTCAGCAGCAGGTTTAATCAAGGTTTTACAGCTTCGTAGTGTTCTTCAAAGGTTACCAGCGCATCCACGTTGTAAAACATCGGAACACGCACTTCGTATTTCAGATCAAAGTAGAGCACGCCCTCTTCCAAACGGATATCGAGCGCCTCACGGTTGGGCAGTTTCACCTGGTTAATGAGGAAACGCTTGTCCAGGTTACTGCGCATTTCCCGGATGCTGACCGTCAACTCTTCCGGGTCAGACACCATATTGGTCATGATTGAATTGATGGTGGCGTGATCCTTGTACGGCGTGAACAGCTTGAACCCAACGCTGAAGAAAACACCGGCAACGATCAGGACAAGCAGGGTTGAGAGTAAAGACGCTCCGCGCTGAAATGGAACCACACCTGTGTTCATTGCAATCATCCTCTAGTTGATCTGTCGCACTTCACTGAAATCGGGGAGACTGAAGAAGTCTTTCCAATGCATCCAGACCGCCGCCGCCTTGCCGACCAGAAGCTCCTCCGGTACGAATCCCCAGTAGCGGCTGTCCTTGCTGTTGTCCCGGTTATCACCCAGAACAAAATACTGACCTTCCGGCACCCGCCAGGTGCCATTGATAACCGGTCGGTACACATCACGGAAAATCCTGTGCGCCTCGCCATCCAGCTTTTCATCCAGCAGCAACTGCTCCGGTCGAGATGGCGGCAACTTGGCCAGCAGCGTCTGAGGCTGAGGCTGACCGTTGATGTAGAGTACCTTGTCCTGATAGGTGATGACATCGCCCGGCACCCCGACTACACGCTTGATGTAGTTGATGCTGGTGTCTTCAGGATAGCGGAATACAATTACATCGCCACGCTCTGGATCATTGTTTGCCAGTATCCGCGTGTTCGTAACCGGAAGCCTCAGACCGTAGTCATACTTGTTGACCAGGATGAAGTCACCGATCTTCAGTGTGGGCAGCATGGATCCGGATGGGATCTGGAACGGCTCATACAAGAATGAGCGCACCACCAGAACGACCAGCAGAACCGGGAACATGGAACGCGCGGTATCGGCCCATCCGGGCTGACGCAGCAGCGCATGACGCTCGCGCTCATCCAGTGAGCGACCTGCAGTCGCTTCAGCATCCTTTACGGCCTGTTGACGCTTCGGCGCCAGCATCAGCCGATCCAGCAGCCAGAGCACGCCGGCCAGTGCGGTGACAAGCACCAGCACCAAAGAAAAATCGAAGTTCATCTATCCGCCTTAGCTGTCCACCTTGAGCACGGCCAGGAAAGCATCCTGAGGAATCTCAACACGCCCAACCTGCTTCATGCGCTTTTTACCTTCCTTCTGTTTTGCCAGAAGCTTCTTCTTGCGGCTCACGTCACCACCGTAACACTTGGCGGTTACATTCTTGCGCAGTGCCTTGACGGTGGTACGGGCAATCACCTTGCCCCCCAGCGCCGCCTGAATTGCCACGTCGAACATCTGGCGCGGAATCAGCTCCTTCATCTTCTCACACAGCTGACGGCCACGGTACTCGGCATTATCCCGGTGCAGAATCACGGCCAGAGCATCCACACGCTCACCGTTGATCAGAATGTCCATGCGCACCAGCCTGGCCGCTTCAAAGCGCTGGAAGTTATACTCCAGTGAAGCGTAACCGCGGCTGACTGACTTGAGGCGGTCAAAGAAATCCAGCACCACTTCGGCCATCGGCAACTCATAGGTCACCTGGACCTGCTTGCCCACGAAGTGCATGTTTTTCTGCACGCCGCGTTTTTCAACGCACAGCCCGATAACCTGACCCAGATGCTCTTCCGGTACCAGGATATTGGCCAGCACAATCGGCTCACGCATTTCGCGGATACTGCCCGGGTCCGGCAGCTTGGACGGGCTGTCGATGTACACCACGTCGCCGTTGTTAAGCTCGATCTCGTAGACAACGGTGGGCGCAGTGGTCACCAGGTCAAGATCGTATTCACGCTCAAGGCGCTCCTGGATGATCTCCATGTGCAGCATTCCCAGGAAGCCACAGCGGAAACCAAAGCCGAGTGCATCAGAGCTTTCCGGCTCGTAAAACAGGGATGCGTCGTTAAGCGTCAGCTTCTCGAGTGCATCACGAAAGTCTTCATAGTCATCCGCGCTGGTCGGGAAAAGGCCTGCGTATACCTGAGGCTGAACCTTCTGGAACCCGGGCAGGCTATCGACTTCCGGGTGTTTGGCCGGCACCAGCGTATCGCCCACGGGCGCACCATGAATATCCTTGATGCCTGCTACGACAAAGCCCACTTCGCCGGCCCGAAGCACGCCGGTTTCCTTGCGCTTGGGTGTGAAGATCCCTACCGAGTCTACCTGGTGAGTCTGTCCGGTGGACTTGATCAGGATTTTGTCTTTCTTGTTCAGAGTTCCCTGTTTGACGCGCACCAGAGACACGACGCCCAGGTAGTTGTCGAACCAGGAGTCGATGATCAGCGCCTGCAGCGGAGCATCCACATCCCCCTCGGGCGGCGGAATAACACGTACCAGAGCTTCCAGCACGTCGTCCACGCCGTTGCCGGTCTTGGCGGAGCAGGCGATGGCATCACTGGCATCAATACCGATCACTTCTTCGATTTCCTGGCGCACGCGGTCCGGGTCAGCCTGAGGCAGGTCCATTTTGTTCAGGACCGGCAGGACTTCCAGCTCCTGCTCGATGGCGGTGTAGCAGTTGGCAACCGACTGGGCTTCAACCCCCTGAGCCGCATCCACAACCAGCAGCGCACCCTCACAGGCATAGAGCGAGCGCGAGACTTCATAGGAGAAGTCCACGTGTCCGGGCGTGTCGATAAAGTTGAGCTGATAGGTTTTGCCGTCGCGCGCGTGATAATCCAGAGTAACGCTCTGAGCCTTGATCGTGATGCCACGCTCACGCTCAAGGTCCATGGAGTCCAGCACCTGCTGTGCCATTTCACGATCGGTCAAGCCGCCACAGATCTGAATGATGCGATCAGACAGGGTGGACTTGCCGTGGTCGATGTGGGCGATGATCGAGAAGTTACGAATATGATCCAGGTTACTCACGATAGGGTTACCCGACTCCAGTCAATTAGGGTTTCTGAAAAGTGCGCAGTGTACCCTAAGACCCCTGTCAGGTCATTAGACCCATGCGCTCAGAAATTGAACAAGGGGGCCTTGGCCCCCTTTATTCATCGTTATTTCATCTTCAAGGCAATGAACAGCGGACTGCCTCTGCGCACGATCCGCATGGGGACGGAACGGCCCTCGGGCAGCTCATCCACCAGACGATTGAACTGGTCGATGGTTTCCACCTGCTTGCCATTGAGCATGGTGATCACATCGCCTCGGACCAGTCCGGCTCGTGCACCGGCACCTTCACGCACCTGCTCGACAATGACACCCGAGCGCACCTGCCACTTGTCGCTCAACTCCTGTGGCAGCGGCGCAACCGTGAGTCCCAGGCGGTTGCTGTCAGCCGGCTGCCGCTGAACGTCCGCTTCCTGAGCCTCTTCATCCGGCAGGCGACCAATGGTGACATCCAGCGTCTGGCGTCGACCGTCACGCATGATGTCCACTTCGGCGCTTTCACCCGGCTTCACGCGCCCCACCAGTGGAGGCAGATCGGACGACAGTTCCACGTCATGGTCATTGAAAGAAAGAATCACATCGCCTTCACGCAAGCCGGAAGCACGCGCGGGGCTGTCGGCCAACACCTTGGCCACCAGCGCACCGGCCGGTTTCGACAGGCCGAAGGACTCCGCCAGGTCCCGGTTCACTTCCTGAATGACGACACCCAGCCAGCCACGTTCCACAAAACCGCGCCCTTTAAGCTGCTCGGCCACATCCATGGCAACATCGATGGGAATCGCGAAAGAGAGCCCCATGAAGCCGCCGGAGCGGGTGTAGATCTGAGAGTTGATGCCCACCACTTCGCCGTCGAGATTGAACAGCGGACCGCCGGAGTTACCCGGATTGATCGCCACGTCGGTCTGAATAAACGGGACATAGGTCTCATTGGCCAGAGCACGCTCGGTGGCACTGACAATACCGGCCGTCACACTGTGGTCAAAGCCAAAGGGCGAGCCAATAGCAAGTACCCACTCACCCACCTTGAGATCGGCAGAACGCCCCAGATCCAGCACCGGCAGGTCATCGGCCTCAATTTTGAGCAGCGCCACATCGGTGCGCTCGTCTGACCCGATGATATCCGCTTCCAGTTCGCGGCGATCATTCAGTCGGACCATCACCTGATCCGCATCCTTGACCACATGGTGGTTGGTCAGAATGTAGCCGTCCTCGGAGATAATAAAGCCTGACCCCAGGGACTGCGGCGCTTCACGTCGGCGCTCCCTGAACTGGGGCATTTCCCTGAAGAAGTGTCGAAAGATTTCCGGAATCTGTTCCCCATTGGGGCCATGGAACTGGTCGAAAGGCGATGAACGCTCATCCGTATCAACTTTCTGAACCGTGCTGATGTTCACAACCCCCGGCGACGCCCTTTCAACGAGGCGGGTAAAATCCGGCAGATTTGCCGCATTCACCAAAGGGGACAGCATAAGTACAAACAGTAACCCCAGACTGAACTTGATGCTTTTCATTGGCTTAAACCCTCAAGTTTCCAGAATTTTCAGCAATACAGGTTGGTAGTGCGGTTGCACTTCATGGCGACGGGTATAACGTCTGACCCCCCAAAAGCCGGCCAGCAGCGCCATAACGGACAGCAGCACTTGCTCGATCTCCCCCATACCCAGCTGGCGGGCGGTAACAGCCACCAGCACCAGGCAGAGCAAGGGAAGGCAATAGAGGAGGAAGGATGCGCGCATCAGACTGCCTTCAGGCAGTCCGATAACAACTCGCTCGCCCACGGCAACAGACAGATTGGACGGGTTCAGCACATCCACTTCCACCACCTTGTCCTTCTGCCACTGGGACAACACACCTTGAGAACAGTTCGAGCGACTTGAGCACTGCGCACAGGCACTGTTGCGTGCAGCCGCAACACGCACCCGGGAGGGCTCTACGCCCACGACAGTAACGATCTCTTCAATCACCGCTTGCGCTCGGGCTGAACTGCACTGGCAATACGGTCGGCGATCATCAGGGGCACATCACCCACAACGGTGACGAAGTGGTCCCCCCGGCGCTTGCCAACGGCAATATAGCCATCGGCCTGAGCAACCCCTTCCGGCAGACTCTGATGCCCCAGCTCTTCCACGCTGACGGAAAAGGCATCACGACCATTGGCAAATACCATGACTTCACCATGTGGCAGCAGTTCATGCCGAATGATCGAATACCCCTTGGGCAGCCAGCGGGTCGTCCACTGGGGGGCACTCTGGCGATCAAGCAGGTGCTGGTGCTGATCGATGTATTTCTTCAGGCCATCGGACAGTCGAATGACATCCTGGGGCTCGTAAGACGGGTTGGTAACACTGCCACCCAGACGGGTGCGCATCAGGTCGGAGGTCGCAGACTGCCCCGGCAGATAGAACTGGGGGGACTGCCCGCCGCTCTCCTCGAAATTGCCGGCGCCCAGAATAACCGCAGCGGTTACGGAAGCAGCGACGGCCATGCTGGTCAGTGAGCGCCACCAGCCAGCCTTGCTGGCAGAACGGCGCGAGGCAGGCTTGCCGGTCTCCCCCTGCGCAGGCTCGATACCTGCTTCATGCGCGGGTTCGGACTCCAGTGCCGCCATGACCCGGCTGCTCAAATCAACATCCAGCCCTGCCTGGTGTTCACTCTTCAGGCATGTACGCGCAACGTGATACCGCCGCCACTGCTGCTGTAGCTCCGAAGATTCACACGTCGTTTCGAGCGCACGGCGCAACTCAAAGTCACTGACTTCACCATCAACCAGTGCCGAGAGTGATTCTTTGGCCTTATGCATATCTCATCCCCAGGTATCTGCTCATGCAGTCTTTATCTACTTTTCCAGCAAGGGTGCGATCTCTTTATCAATCGCTTCTCGTGCCCGGAAAATCCGGGATCGCACTGTCCCTACAGGGCAATCCATTACGTTGGCAATATCTTCATAACTCATGCCTTCGAACTCACGCAGTGTGAGTGCAACACGTAACTCTTCGGGCAAACGATCGAGCGTCTCACGCACGACCCGCTCAAGTTCTTCGCGATACAGCGCATTCTCGGGCGTGTCCAGATCCCGCAACTGGGAATCGGCTCCGATGTACTGCGCATCGTTCACATCCACGTCCACATCAGGGGGACGCCTTCCGCGTGAGACAAGGTGGTTCTTGGCAGTATTGATCGCTATCCTGTAAAGCCACGTATAGAAGGCACTTTCGCCACGAAACCCCGGCAGTGCTCGGTAGGCCTTGATAAATGCTTCCTGTGCAATGTCCATGGCCTCGTGCGAATCGTATACATAGCGACCGATCAGGCCGATGATCTTGTGCTGGTACTGCTTCACCAGCAGATCAAATGCCTGCTTGTCACCTGCCTGAACGCGTTGAACCAATCGTTTGTCGATAGCTGCCTGACTTTCGCTAGACACTCGGTATCCTTAATAAGTCGCTGCGACCTGCGTCCACATCTGTAGGACGCACTTAAACCCGATGCAGTATGTATTGCCACCCTAATGCATTTCAACCTCGTGTCCTGAGCAGGCTTGCACAAGGTATGAACCTTAATGGTGGATGAAGTTCCCGGCTTTTTGGTTTTCCTGACCGGTTTCAGCACGCATAATACCCCGACTGACAGCACGGAACCTGAATATGATGACACAAGGCACTCCTTCAGACTTTGATGTACTGGTCATAGGAAGTGGCGCAGCAGGTCTGAGCCTGGCGCTTAACCTGCCCACACACCTCAGCATTGCCGTTCTCAGCAAGGCTGAATACGCCAGCGGTTCAACCTGGATGGCACAAGGCGGTATTGCGGCCGTGCTTGATGAAACCGATACACCGGACGAGCATATTCAGGATACCCTCGTGGCAGGCGCCAAGCTCAGCCGTCCTGAAGCGGTGCGCCAGATCATCCAGTCCGGCCCTGACAGCATCCGCTGGCTGATTGAAATGGGCGTACCCTTTACCCGGGAAAACGGTGAGTACCACCTCACCAAGGAGGGCGGCCACTCACACCGGCGCATCATTCACGCAGCAGACGCCACTGGCCGCGCCGTTCACGAAACCCTTATGGAGCAGGCAACGTCAAGGGAGAACATTCACCTGTTCGACCAGCACATCGCCATAGACCTGATCACACGGCGCAAGCTGAAGCTGTCTCACAATCGGTGTGTGGGTGCCTACGTCCTCAACAACTACACCGGCCATGTGGAAGTGTTTCGCGCCCAGTCAGTGGTACTGGCAACCGGCGGTGCTGCCAAGGCCTACCTGTACACCAGTAACAGTGATGGCTCGACCGGTGACGGTATCGCCATGGCCTGGCGTGCCGGTTGTCGTGTGGCCAATATGGAGTTCAACCAGTTCCATCCAACCTGCCTCTATCACCCACAGGCCAAGTCGTTCTTGATCAGCGAAGCCGTACGAGGGGAAGGTGGAAAGCTGCTGTTGCCGGATGGCAGCCGTTTCATGCACCGTTTTGATGAACGTGAAGAGCTTGCACCGCGTGATATCGTCGCCCGCGCAATCGACCATGAAATGAAGCGACTTGGCTGCGACTCGGTATTTCTGGATATATCACATCGGTCCGAAGCCTTTATACAGTCACACTTCCCGACCATTTATCAGCGCTGTCTGGAGCTGGGTATCGACATGACACGGGACCCTATTCCTGTCGTACCGGCAGCCCACTACACCTGTGGCGGTGTAATTTCCGATGAAAACGGTCGCACAGACCTGGAAGGTCTCTATGCGATTGGCGAAACGGCTTTCACCGGCCTGCACGGTGCCAACCGGCTGGCGTCCAACTCTCTGCTGGAGTGTATCGTACTGGGGTGCAATGCGGCGCAATCGATTACCCGCTGTCACGATCAGGAAAAGCTGGAACTGCCGGAGATACCAAACTGGGATGAATCACTGGTGACCGACTCGGATGAAGACGTGATCATCTCGCACAACTGGGACGAGCTCCGGCGCTTCATGTGGGACTATGTTGGCATCGTGCGCACAACCAAACGACTTCAGCGCGCCCAGCACCGTATCGAGTTGCTGCTGCAGGAGATCGCTGAATACTACAGTAACTACCGTGTCAGCTCTGACCTGATCGAGCTGAGGAACCTGGCCACGGTCGCGGCGCTGATCATCCGCAGCGCGATCAACCGCAAGGAGAGCAGAGGCCTGCACTACACGCTCGACTACCCTTCACAGGCCGCTGAGCGTATGGATACTATTCTGACGCCTCCCAATTTCCTTTGGCCCGATGCGGTTCGAGAGGGGCCGACCAGTTAAGAGCTACCTGTAATCGGCGGGCGCTGTCGCGACTTAACCGATCCGGCGTGAGGAAGAGGCGGGTTTTGGCATAACGATCCTCACGCTGCAGGCTCAGGATCTGGATGACCCCGGGCACCGAAAAAGACTCACAGAGGCACTCTGTCTGCACCCAGCGCCCCTCGCCGGTCATCACCTGCATCTGGCGATGCTCAACGTCCCACTCGATGATACTGATACGTTCAGATAAAGGGGTGACAATATCGCGCCAGATAAGGATGGCAAACAGCACCGTGTAGGCACAGATAGACAAGGCAAGCGCTTCTCTATTCAGATCAACCCTGAACAGCCCCAGCACTCCCAGCACAAAGGTCACCAGATACAAAAACAGCAGCCCATGGCTGCTGTTCAGTTCAATCCTGATCGGGCTGAACGCGTTCAAGAATAATGTCCACAATGCGCTTCATGTCAGCGTCCTCAGGCTCACCCCGCTGCATGAACCAGACAAACAGGTCCTGATCTTCACAATCAAGCAGGCGAACAAAGCGTTCCTGATCCACCTCGGCCAGCCCTCTGAATGCCTCTTCCATAAAGGGTACCAGCAGCACATCCAGCTCGAGCATGCCCCGACGACACTGCCAGGTCAGGCGGCGTACATCATCTTCTGTATACATCTGTTTATCCCAATGCCTTAACAATAGAGGCGAATATTACCGTTTGTGGCATGCGCAAACCATCCCTGACGGTTAGACATTAGCCGCCCAAAACGCAAAAACCCCGGCCTCAACGAGACCGGGGTTTTCACTTAATTAAGTGCTCTATGTGCCCCTTGGGTATGGCGATGACCTTACCGATAGACGTAAAAAAAGGGCCACCCTTGCGGATGACCCTTCTTTTAGTATTAGGTGCTTGGCGATGACCTACTCTCACATGGGGAAGCCCCACACTACCATCGGCGATGACGCGTTTCACTGCTGAGTTCGGTATGGGATCAGGTGGTTCCACGTCTCTATGGTCGCCAAGCAAAACTGGTAACAAAAAGGATCTGAAATTCTTTCGACTGTCTGTGTTGTCGCTACAAGCGTTCAACCGGTATCGCAATAATCGTTTTTAACCATTCATCCAAACGCCTTGGGCGTTATATGGTCAAGCCTCACGAGCCATTAGTACTGGTTAGCTCAACGCCTTA
>NZ_JACVEW010000007.1 GCF_017776525.1 Marinobacterium alkalitolerans | reverse complement strand
TCTTCCACTAAAGCCACAAAAAAGGGACCCTCAAATGAGGATCCCTTTATGATCGAAAACTATGGGACAGCAGTGGCCTTCGGGCAGCCTTTTTGCGTTAAGGCCCCACAAGGGGCAGGGGTTCTGGCATAATGCGCGCCTTCATCAACAGGAGGCACGAACATGTCCATCGAACAGGCATTGCACACCCGCAGTGAATCCAAATGCGAACTCTGTGGCGCGACTGACGCGCTGGCGGTCTATTCCGTCCCGCCCGCGTCTGATGAAAGCGTGGACCAGTCGGTGCTGATCTGTGCCACCTGTCGTGACCAGCTTGATAACCCGGAGCAGGTTGACCCCAACCACTGGCGCTGCCTGAATGACAGCATGTGGAGCCAGGTCCCGGCTGTGCAGGTACTGGCCTGGCGCATGCTCAACCGCCTGCGTGCGGAAGGCTGGCCGCAGGATTTGCTGGATATGATGTACCTGGATGACGAGACTCTGGCCTGGGCTCAGGCGACGGGTGATCATCTGTCAGAAGACGAGGTGGTGCGCCACCTGGACAGCAACGGTGCTGTGCTCGAAGCCGGTGATACGGTGACCCTGACCAAGGACTTGAATGTGAAGGGCAGCAGCATTAATGCCAAGCGCGGGACGGCGGTGCGCAACATTTCGCTGGTGCCGGATAATCCCGAGCAGATCGAAGGGCGCGTTGAAGGTCAGCAGATTGTCATTCTGACCAAGTTCGTGAAGAAGCAGAAATAAGAAAGGGGCCGAAAGGCCCCTTGCTGTATCAGAGTGCGTATCAGAGCGAGAAGCGCTTGAGCAGGTTCTGCTGTTCTTGCGCATACTCCAGCAGTTCACGGCTGCTGGACGAGGCCTGACGCGCCCCCTCGGTGGTTTCCTGTGCGGTGTCGTTGAGGCCGTTCAGGGTCTGGCTCACTTCCTCCACCGCTTCGGTCTGCTGGCGTGCCGCCTCGGTAATCTGTGTACTGAGGCTGCCGATGTGTGCAATGGCCGCATTGAGCGATTCCAGCGACTGTTCAGACGCATGCGCCTGATCAACACAGTTCTGGGTCTGCTCGTAGCTGGACTTCATCACTTCGACCACACGCGCGATGCTGGTCTGCATGTTCTCCACCATGGACTGAATCTGGCCGGTAGAGTTCTGCGTGCGGCTGGCCAGCTCGCGAACCTCATCGGCGACCACCGCAAAGCCACGGCCATGCTCACCGGCACGCGCTGCTTCAATGGCCGCGTTCAGCGCCAGCAGGTTGGTCTGCTCGGCAATATCACGGATGGTCGACAGAATACTGTCGATCTCGGTGCTGTAGCCGGCCAGCTGGTCGCTTACGGTCACGGCCTGCTGGATACCATCGGCCTGTGTCTGGATGCTTTCCAGCGTTCGGCGCACATTGTCGGTCAGGCTGACGCTCAGGTTCTCACAGTCATTCACGGCGCTGAGCGTGGTCTGGCTGTGGCTGGCCACCTCTGCCACGCTGCTGGAGATTTCGGTCGCCGCGGAGGCGGTCAGCTGTAGCTGGTCGCTCTGATTGGACATGGCCTGAGTGGTCTGTTCACTGATGGCCGAACTCTGGCTGGCAACGCCGGAGAGGTGTTCCGAGCCGCGCATGATGGTGGTAACCATTTCGCGCAGGCCTTCAACCACTTCGTTCAATGCCTGTCCCAGCTCCCCGAATTCATCTCGGCGGGTACCATCAAAGCTGACCCGCAGGTCGCCTTCACGGAAGGCTTCCAGTTGCTTGCGAATGGCACTCAGCGGTTTGCGCAGGGCCTGAATTGTCAGCAGGGCGATGATAGAGGCCAGCAAAATGGCGCAGCCGGTCACCCCAAGAATGATCAGTTGGCTGAGCGTTTGTGCCTTTTGGCCCTGTTGGCGCGCCCGGTCGGCCTGGGATTTGGCCTGGCTGATCAGTGTCTGGGATGCCAGCGTGAATTCATCCACCAGCCTGGACAGCTCATCCAGCGTGTTTTTCAGCTCCATGCGGGATTCGTTCACCCGGTTGTGCAGGGCGACGATGCCCTGTTCTCCGTACAGCAGGGATTCAAGCCGATCCACCAAGGGCTGAATCTGCTTGGCGCGGGGGGATACCTCGGCAAACTTTTCATGCGCTTCGGGCAGGCTGCCGCGATTGCTTTCGGCGTCCGCGTTCAGCCGTGACAGGTCCTGGTGCCGCTCGAAGTTGAACAGCATGAAACGGTAGCTGTTGGCCGCCCGGGTGACAGGACGGATGCGCTGGATGCCATCGCTGTTCTGGGACGATGACAGGTAGTTGCGGGCCCAGCTGGCCAGCGCATCGTTCTGGGTAAAGAACTGAACCGAGGTCTGAGCCACTTGAGTGCTGAGCTTGCGTTCGGTTTCGTGCAGGCCGAACAGTGTGGTCGCCAGCTGATCCAGTGTGACCGCCTGTTGCTGCATGCCTTCCAGCAGCGACTGGTTTTCGGCGTCCAGAGAGCTGTGCAAGGCCTCCAGCTGTTCGGTCAGCGTGGCATAGCTGTCCTGGTAATCAGCGCGGTATTGGTCAAAGGAGTCCTGGTCACGCTGGGCGAGGGTGCCGTAAAGATGGGTGGTCGCCATCTTGAGCGCCTGTGTCTGCTCGTAGCTGCTTTCGGTCAGAGGCAGGACATCGTCAGTGACCAGCTCCAGCCCTGTTCCGAGCGTACGACTTGCATACAGGCCAGCTGCACCCACCAGCACAATGAAGAGCACGAGTAAGGCGAATCCAAGCATGATTCGCTGAGTAATATAAATTTTCATGTCGACCCTGCATTTATTGTTATTGAGGGGTTCTTATGGATTAAGGGTATTTGCTTATTGTCGGGCTGTAAATACACTTCTGAGCCTTCTTGAGACTGGCCTGCTATGGGGTGGATCAATAAGACGCCGCTTTTTGGCGCCACAAAGGCATCTTTGCTGGCGTTCACCCCAGCCGCCGCTTATCCTGCAGGGAGGAAAAGACCCCACTAAACGAACTGGGACGTGACTGATGTTCAAGTACTCGCCGGATAAGAAATCTATCCGCTACCGTATCGGCAAAGTGCTGGAAAAAAGCCTTGAGATGGTTGGCCTGCGCACGCTCGATGCGCAGTTCATGTTTTCATACATCCTGATTTTTGTTTTGACCGCCCTGATCGGCGTGTCCATCTGGATGGCGGGCAGTGACGATGCCACCACCATCAACGTAGCCGGCAAGCAGCGCATGCTGAGTCAGAAACTGGCCAAGGAAACCCTATTGCTGGAACAGGGTATTGTGGGAGCAGATGTTCCCCGCGCTACCATCCAGGGGTTTGAAAAGGCACATCAGGCGTTGCTGAACGGCAGTCAGCCGATGGGGGTTGTCGCCGCCAAAGACAGCGCAATCCGTGCTCAGTTGAACAAGGTCGGCAATCTCTGGAGTGCCTATCGTAAAACGGTCGAGCAGCTGATCGAGCGTGATGCAACCGAAGCCGACCTGGCGCGGTTGCAACAGCAGTCCCTGTCCGTGCTGACTGAGATGAACCGTGCGGTGGGGATGATGGAGCAGAAGGCGATTGCAGAGCAGGCCATGCTGCAGAATATTGCGCTGGCTGTGACAGTGATTGTGCTGGTGTTGATTGTGATGGGGCGTGTCTTCGGCCTCACCGTGATGTTCCGCCAGATCAAGAACCTGCGCGATCATCTGCGCATTCTGGCCAGTGGCAACTTTTCTGTCCCAATCGAAGTGGATAACCCCAACAACGAAGTGGGTCAGAACTACGCGGCCTATAACGGTATTATTCTGCAGATTGGCGACTTGTTGCATAAGGTAGCTCAGACCTCGGGGCGTATCAGTACCGGTGTTGGTCAGATCAGTACGGCACAGGCTGATACTGACCGCGGTGTCAGTCAGCAACAGGCGCAGATCGAACAGGTTGCAGCCGCGATCACTGAAATGGCGTCTACGGTACAGGAAGTCGCACAGAGTGCTGCCAATGCCGCGAGCTCTGCCGAATCAGCGAACGATTCGGCGCGTGGCGGACAACAGTTGGTTGGTACCGTCAGTGACCAGATCGGCAGTGTGTCCGAGCAGGTTCGCCAGTCCGGCCAGGTGATTCATGAACTGGCTCAGGGCAGTCAGGAAGTGAGCAAGATTCTGGAAGTGATCACCGGCGTTGCCGAGCAGACCAATCTGTTGGCGTTGAATGCGGCCATTGAAGCGGCTCGAGCCGGTGAACAGGGGCGCGGCTTTGCGGTGGTAGCGGATGAGGTGCGTACCCTGGCACAGCGCACCCAGGAGTCCACCAGCAGTATTGCCAACATTGTCGATCGGCTGCAGAAGCAGTCTGCCTCGGCGGTTGAGTCAATCGAGACCAGTCAGCGCATGGCGGAGGAGAGTGTCGCCAATGCGGAAGAGGCCCGCAGCGTGATTCTGCGCATTGTGGATGCGGTTTCCGTTATCAATGACATGAATACCCAGATCGCCACTGCGGCCGAAGAGCAAAGCCAGGTTGCCCACGATATGGACGAACATATCACTGGTATTGCTGATCAGGCGCGTCGCACTGCAACCTACTCCAGTCAGAGCGTGCATGTGGTTGACAGTATCAACCACCATGTTGACGCCCTTCAGGATGAGCTCAAGCGGTTTGAGACCAATGTAAAAGGGGTGGATCTGAGCGCAGCCAAATCAGCCCACCTGTCCTGGAAAATACGCCTCAGGAGTTTCCTGGATGGCAAGTCCAGCCTGAAGGAAAGTGAGGCGGTGTCTCACCACGACTGTGCCTTTGGCAAGTGGTATTACAGTGATGGCAAAAAGGACTATGGGCATATGCCCGAGTTCCAGGCTATCGAGGATCCGCATGAGCTGTTGCATGCGAAAGTGCGCGAAGCGATTCAGCACCGCAGCAACAAGGACTTCGATGCTGCCGAGCGCTGCTATGACGAAGTGGCGGCGATCTCCACGGTGATCATCGACAAGCTGACACAGCTTGAAGACAGGGTGCAGGAAAGCTGAGACGTTTAAGGAATGGGTGAATGGAAACCGGGAGGCCTGTGCCTCCCGGTTCTGTTTTGAGGGTCAGTCCTTGACCACATCCACGAAGTAGGCGTCCTTCCCGTTGACGTCCTCACGTACCAGACCGTGCACGTCGGTCTCGAAGCCGGGGAAGCGCGAGTTGAAGTCGCGTGCAAACTGCAGGTAACGCACGATCGGCTTGTTGAACCGCTCACCCGGTACCAGCAGCGGGATACCCGGCGGGTAAGGGGTCACCAGCATGGCTGTCACGCGGCCTTCCAGCGCATCAATGGAGACGCGCTCAACGTCACGGTGTGCCATTTTGGCCCAGGCGTCGGCCGGCGTCATGGCCGGCTCGATGTCGGACAGGTACATCTCCGTGGTGATACGTGCCACGTCATACTGCTTGTAGACGTTGTGGATCTCGGTACACAGATCGCGCAGCCCCACACGCTCATACTGCGGATAACGCTTGGCGAATTCCGGCATCACGCGCCACATCGGCAGGTTGTGGTCGTAGTCATCCTTGAACTGCTGCAGTTCGGTCACCATGGAATTCCAGCGGCCTTTGGTGATGCCGATGGTGAACATGATGAAGAAGGAGTAAAGCCCCGTCTTCTCGATGATGATGCCGTGCTCGGCCAGATACTTGCTGACGATGGCCGCCGGAATGCCCACTTCATCGAATTCGCCTTCCAGATTGAGCCCCGGCGTGATGATGGTCGATTTGATCGGGTCCAGCATGTTGAAGCCGGAATCGATCTTGCCGAAACCGTGCCAGTCGTCATCATCGTGGATGATCCAGTTGTCGCGGTCGCCCAATCCTTCTTCGGCCTGAACATCCGGCCCCCAGACCTTGAACCACCAGTCATCGTCGCCGAACTCCTGATCCACCTTGTGCATGGCGCGGCGGAAATCGATCGCTTCCAGCAGGGACTCTTCGACCAGTGCCTTGCCGCCCGGCGGTTCCATCATGGCCGCCGCCACGTCACAGGACGCGATGATGGCGTACTGCGGGCTGGTAGAGGAGTGCATCAGATAGGATTCGTTGAACCGGTGTGTATCCAGTTTACGGCTGCTGCCATCCTGCACCAGGATCTGTGACGCCTGTGACAGGCCTGCCAGCAGCTTGTGCGTGGACTGGGTGGCAAAGACCAGCGTTTCATCTGAGCGCGGACGGCCTTCACCGATGGCGTGCATATTGTGGTAGAACTCGTGGAAGGCCGCGTGCGGCAACCAGGCTTCGTCAAAATGCAGCGTATCGATGGTGTTGCCGAGCATTTCCTTGATCGTTTCGACGTTGTAGACGATGCCGTCGTAGGTGCTCTGGGTAATGGTCAGAATGCGCGGCTTCTTATTCTTTGCTTCGCGGGCAAAGGGGTTGGCCTCGATCTTCTTGCGAATGGTTTCCGGGTCGAATTCGCTCTTCGGAATCGGACCGATAATGCCGTAGTGGTTGCGGGTCGGCATCAGGAACACAGGGATCGCCCCGGTCATGATGATCGAGTGCAGAATCGACTTGTGGCAGTTGCGGTCGACCACCACGATATCACCCGGCGCAACGGTGGAGTGCCACACCACCTTGTTGGAGGTGGAGGTGCCGTTGGTCACAAAGAACAGGTGGTCAGCGTTGAAGATACGCGCTGCATTGGACTCACTGGCTGACACCGGGCCCGTGTGGTCCAGTAACTGACCCAGCTCATCCACGGCGTTACACACGTCGGCACGCAGCATGTTTTCGCCGAAGAACTGGTGAAACATCTGGCCGACGGGGCTTTTCAGAAAGGCCACGCCGCCGGAGTGGCCCGGGCAGTGCCAGGAGTAGGAGCTGTCACTGGCATAATCCATCAGCGCACGGAAGAAGGGCGGCGCCATGCTCTCCAGGTACTTGGTCGCTTCGCGGATAATATGGCGAGCCACGAACTCGGGCGTGTCCTCGAACATGTGAATGAAACCGTGCAGCTCGCGCAGGATATCATTGGAGATATGGCGCGAGGTGCGGGTTTCACCATAGAGGAACACGGGAATGTCTGAGTTGCGTTTGCGCACTTCACCGATGAAGTTGCGAATGGACTCCAGAGCCTTGTTTACGTCGGCATCAGAGCCTGAGCCGAACTCTTCATCATCAATGGACAAGATAAAGCAGGAAGCCCGGCTTGCCTGCTGTGCGAATGATGTCAGATCACCGTAACTGGTGAACCCGACCACTTCCATCCCTTCGCGGCTGATGGCTTCGGCCAGGTCTCGAATACCTGAGCCGGAGATGTTTTCGGAGCGATAATCTTCGTCAATGACGACGATCGGAAAGCGAAATTTCATTCACACATCCTGCAATTGAAGGCGGATTTCCACGGATTTGAATACTGCGCAATTGTAGCAGTGGCGGGGGGGGAGTAAAGCAAAGACCGGCCAGTCGACCAACCTGTGTCATATCAATGTCACGGGCGGCTTCTACTCTGCCGTCATGCAAAAACAGATGGCACAAAAGGGTAAGATGCAACTCACTCAGGGCGCGACTCATGCCGAGCAGGCAACGTATTCACTACCGGTCAAAACGGATGACCTTGGCCGAGCCTGGCTGTCCGGCCGGATGCTCAAGTGCCCCTTCGAGCTGCCGGCGTCCAAGCGAGGCGTGCTGACGTTTGCCAGCCATCAGGCCTCACTTCTGTTTGGTCCCTGGGGGCCTTCACCTGATCGTTATCTGATACTGCCGGCGCGCTTGCTGTCCCTCACGGCGGAGGGCTACCCCGTACTGCACCTGTCGAACGAACTGGATGAGCTTGTTCTGCCCATTGTGCAGAACAGGTCGTTGTCACACCTGCGCAGGGGCGCCAAGGTCTGGATCGCGATCGAAGCCTCGGCTCTCGGCTTTCATGGCTGAGAATTCCCGACTTTGATGGTACCCTTTTCGTCCAAGCCTGAACGCCCCGTATTGAGTGTGCACTGATGTCACGAACCGACTATCCCGTCTATCTTCAGCTCAGAGACCGTTTGTGGGACTGGATTGAAGATGAAAAGCTGAGCAGTCAGCAGAAGCTGCCTTCAGAACGGGAGTTATCGGAACGGTTCAGTACCACTCGCGTTACCATTCGTCAGGCCTTGTCCCAGCTGGAGGCCGAAGGGCTGATTTTTCGCTCCAACCGCCGCGGCTGGTTTGTAACGCCAGAACGGCTTCGGTACGACCCGAGCCGGGATATCGGATTCACCCGTTATGTCACCGAACAGGGGTTCCGGCCGCGTACGGAGACGCTGTTCAAGCAACTGACTGAAGCACCCAAGTGGCTGAGTGAAGCCACCGGCTTGCCGGAAGGTACACCGGTCTATCACATCTTCCGCCGTCGCTA
Source organism: Marinobacterium alkalitolerans (assembly GCF_017776525.1). GTDB lineage: Bacteria > Pseudomonadota > Gammaproteobacteria > Pseudomonadales > Balneatricaceae > Marinobacterium > Marinobacterium alkalitolerans. The sequence goes on along the minus strand of NZ_JACVEW010000007.1, from coordinate 146,004 downwards.
TGTCAATGAACGTGGCCTGCTGGTTGAGCACAACTATATCAATCCGCAGCACTGCCCGGGTCTGTTGAGCGAGAGCACTGACCTCTCGATCTGGCAAATGTTCAAAGAGAAATACAACCGCGTTCCGGATCATCGGGATATCGAAATCTACCCGCTGGCTCTGAAGGGGCTGGAGGCGGATTCGCTGGGTGTCAATCAGGGGACAGCCGGCCTGTACATTCAACGTCTGAGCCATGATCAGGAAGGCGAGTTTCTCGAACTTGATCGCGAATACTGGTTGCATGATGCGCTGAAAATATCCGTCCATGTGGGCGGACGTCACTAACCTCTTTTTCTATTTTTCATGAATCTGTCATCCCGGTGTCATTTTACGCTCTCATAATCTGGTATATACCAGATTGGAGCAGGCAGTATGCACCCTTCCACAACCGACTTCATTATTATTGGTGGCGGCATCCTCGGCGCCGCTACCGCATGGTCACTGGCAAAGCGCGCACCTGCCGGTTCACGCATACGGCTGATCGAGGCTGGACTCTTGCACTCGGCGACGACCAGCCAGGCCGCCGCTTTGCTGACGCGGGTACGCCCTGACCCCGTCATGGCGGCCATGGTGGCTGAAACCTTCAAGGCTGTTGATGAGCTCGACCGGGTGCTGGATGAGCCGCTGCCAATGCGTCGGGCAGGGAGCCTGCACCTGGCCACACAGGACTCCGGCCGAGAATACCTGCGCAATACCGATGCCAATGCACAGGCGCTGGGGTTGAGTTCGCGCTGGCTGTCGTCCGGGGAGGCTCGAAACCTGATTCCCTGGCTCAGCTCACCGAACGACGCTGAGGCCCTGTTTGTAGCCGACGACGGTTACATGGACCCGGTACAGCTTGCACAGGGGTATGTTTCGGCAGCCAGGCAGCTGGGCGTGGAAGTCGTTCAGAACTGCCGCGTGCAGAAGCTGGTGACAGAAAATGGGCGGGTAACAGGCATTCAAACGGCAGAAGGGAAGATGCATGCCGGTACGGTGATCTGCTGTGCCGGTCCCTGGTCGGTGGCCCTGTTGGCAGATGTCGGCGTTGCACTGCCGATGGCGCCGGTACGCAGCCATTACTGGATTACCGAAGACTGCGCAGAGCTGTTCCCACCGGAGTCGCCGATGGTGATCCTGCCCGATGCCAACGCCTATGCTCGTCCCGAGGTGGGCGGTTTGCTGTTTGGCTTGCGCGACCGGCAGGCCATCTACGGAGATCCCGCAAACCTGCCGGATGATATTCACGGCTATCTGTTCAACCGAGATCCGGAAGGCTGGGAGTGTCTGGAGTCAGGGCTGGATGCGCTTGCTGCGCTCTTCCCGGCACTGGAAACGCTGGGGATTGCGCACTACCTGACCGGTGTGTCCAGTTACACCCCGGACGGTAAACCTCTGATTGGCGCCACGGCCGTACCTGGGCTGCTGGCAGGGACTGGCTGTTCCGGCGGAGGCATTGCGCTGTCAGGAGGCATGGGGCGTCTGATGGCTGAGCTGGCACTGGAGCAGCCCGCGTTTTGTGATGCCAGCGTTTTCGCTGTTGATCGCTTTGGTGCGGTCGACCCCTTCTCGGAAGATTTCCGCATTCGCTGTGCTATGGCGCGCAGTCAAAAGCAGTCCGGTTAAAAAAACATGCAACGTTTTGTTCATGGAACTGCAACGGAATACTGTGAAAATTTTCTGGTATATACCAGTTAACGGTATCCACTCTATAACCCTTAAAGGACACAAGAGGCACCACATGATGTTCAACCTGAAAAAAACGCTGCTGGCAGCTGCTGTTGCCTTGACTGCGAATACTGCAATGGCCGCGACCGAATTGACGGTTTACACCGCTCTGGAAGCCGATCAGCTCAAGTCATATGCCAAGGCGTTCGAGAGTGCCAACCCGGATATCAAGATTCGCTGGGTGCGTGACTCAACCGGCATTATCACGGCACGTCTGTTGGCCGAAAAGGAGAACCCCCAGGCGGATGCCATTCTGGGTGTCGCGGCAACCAGTCTGCTGGTGCTGAAAGGCCAGGACATGCTCCAGCCCTACAAGCCTACCGGCGTTGAAAAGCTGAGCACGCAGTTCGTGGACAAGGATGAAACGCCATCATGGGTGGGCATGGACGCTTGGGTTGCGTCCATCTGCTACAACCGCATTGAAGCTGAAAAGCATGAGCTGCCCATGCCGACCAGCTGGAAGGATCTGACCAAGCCTGTCTATCAGGGGCACCTGGTGATGCCGAACCCCAACTCCTCGGGTACCGGCTTCCTGGATGTATCCAGCTGGCTGCAGACCTTTGGCGAGGCGGAAGGCTGGCAGTTCATGGACAACCTGCATCAGAACATCGACCGCTACACCCACTCCGGCTCCAAGCCCTGCAAAATGGCGGCAGCGGGGGAAACGCCGATCGGAATCTCCTTTGCCTACCGTGCTGCCAAGCTGATCAACAAGGGTGCGCCGATCGACCTGGCGTTTCCGTCTGAGGGGCTTGGTTGGGACATGGAAGCGGCTGCCATCGTCAAGGGCACCAACAAGGCGGAAGCGGCTCAGAAACTGATGGACTGGGCTGTCACCCGTGATGCCAACAGCCTTTATAACGAGAACTTTGCGGTTGTCGCCATGCCGGGTGTGGCCAAGCCAGTGAAGAATTACCCGGTAGATATCGCCGAGCGCATGATCGACAACGATTTCGAATGGGCGGCGGAAAACCGTGAGCGCATTCTGAAAGAGTGGCAGCAGCGCTACGACGGCAAAAGCGAACCGAAAAACTGATACGGAACGCGCGCAACACCAGAAGGGCTGCACAGGCGGCAGCTCTTCTCCTATTCATATGGAGACTGAACATGACAACCTCAACCACTTACCTGCGGATCGAACATCTGCGTAAGTCCTTTGGCAGCTTTACTGCACTGGATGACATCACGCTGGAAGTACAGGAAGGGGAGTTTATCTGCTTTCTGGGTCCATCCGGCTGCGGCAAGACCACCCTGCTGCGTGCGATTGCGGGCCTCGAGCAGCAGGAAGAGGGCGGTATTGTACAGGCCGGTCGTGATATTTCAGTTCTGCCTCCGCAACAGCGTGATTTCGGCATCGTATTTCAATCCTATGCGCTGTTTCCCAACCTGAACGTAAATGAAAACATCGCCTACGGCCTGGCAAACGTAAAGATGCCACGCCGCGAGCGGGAAGCGCGTGTGCAGGCACTGCTGGAGCAGATCCACCTGCCGGATATCGGTCACAAGTTTCCGGGACAGCTCTCAGGCGGTCAGCAGCAGCGCGTGGCTCTGGCGCGGGCGCTTGCCACTGAGCCGGGGTTGCTGTTGTTGGATGAGCCGCTGTCAGCGCTGGATGCACGGGTTCGACTGCATCTGCGCAACGAGATCTGTTCGCTGCAACGCAAGCTGGGTATTACCACCATCATGGTGACCCATGATCAAGATGAAGCCCTGACCATGGCTGACCGCATTGTCGTCATGGATCATGGCCGTATTGCACAGGTAGGAACACCGGAGGAGATCTACCAGCAGCCGGCTACCGAGTTTGTCGCACGTTTTGTCGGCAGCATGAACCTGCTTCCGGCTCGGGTTCTGGACCGGCATGCATTGATGTTGGGACGCAAAGAGGTACAGACCCCCATCCCGATGCCGGATTGTGCTGATGGGACACTGGGTTTTCGGCCGGAAAGCGTGACCTTGCATGAAACTCCCTGGGGGATTGACCGTGAGCAGCACCTTATGATGCCGGCGAAACTGGAGCAGGCTCAGTTCATGGGGGCTTTTGTCCGTTTGACCATGCACCTGGATGATGAGGTGCCTCTGTTGCAGGTGGACGTGCCGGTTGAACAGCATGCAACACTTGTGCACAGCCCGGGCCAGCCGCTGTGGCTTGCGGTCCATCAAAGTGCGTTGAAGTTCTATCCTGCTGATACGCGTGAGTGCATGCGCGAGCGGCCTGCCGCGTCATTGACGAAAGGCGGGTCCGAGGTGGCTGCCATGCAAGTGGCAGGAGTCTGATGATGCCTGCAACCCTGTCTATTGCCTGTAAACGCGGTCTTGATACTGAAGCCTGGTTGCAGCGACTGGTGCTGGCAGCAGGCGTACTGTTTCTGGTGCTGACCTTGCTCGCACCGCTGCTGACGATGCTGGTCAAAAGTGTTCAGAACCGCGACGGCGTGTTTATCGGGCTGAGTAATTTTATCGACTACTTCGGTAATCCGGCGCTCACCGATTCGATTCTGAACTCGCTCACGGTCGCTTTCTGGACCACGACGATCGTTATTTCAATCGCCTTCGTGTTTGCCTATGCCCTCACACGCAGTGGCATGGCAGGCAAGAAAGGCTTCCGTCTGCTGAGCATGCTGCCGCTGTTTGCGCCCTCCCTGTTGCCGGCGTTGAGCATGATCTACCTGTTTGGCAATCAGGGTATTCTCAAGGACTGGCTGCCGTTTGAAAGCATCTATGGCTCGGCCGGTATCGTGATGGGGCTCAGCTTCTGGGCGTTCCCTCATGCCTTGATGATCCTGATTACGGCGTTCAGCAACAGTGACGCACGCCTGTACGAGGCAGCCAAGTCGATGAAAACGCCGCCCTGGCGCGTCTTCCTGACAGTTACCTTGCCGTCCGTTCGTTATGGCCTGATCAATACCATCTTCGTGATTTTCACGCTCACCATTACCGACTTCGGTGTTGCCAAGGTCATTGGCGGTCAATACAACGTACTGGCCACGGATATCTACAAGCAGGTTGTTGGGCAGCAGAACTTTCAGATGGGAGCGGTCGTCAGTGTTGTCCTGCTGTTGCCGGCACTGGTGTCATTCATCGTCGAGCGCCGTGTTCAGCGGCACCAGTCCGCCCAGCTTTCCGCTCGGGCCGTACCGCTGCAACCACAGAAAGCACCTCTCAGGGATGCCTTGTTGACCGGGTTTTGCACGCTGGTGTGCGGCTTTCTGCTGCTGGTGATTGGCATGGCGATCTACGCCTCATTCATCACCTTCTGGCCCTACAACATGGCGTTGTCATTGAATAACTACCGCTTTGACATGATGGACGGCGGTGGCTGGGCGTCCTACTTCAACTCGCTGCAGATGTCGGCCTGGACAGCCCTGATCGGCACCGCCGTGGTGTTTCTGATCGCGTACATGAATGAAAAGATCAAGCCCATGCCGATGGTGCGTCGAGTGCTGCAGTTGTTGGCCATGTTGCCGATGGCGGTACCGGGCATTGTGTTGGGCCTGGCCTATATCTTTTTCTTCAACCATCCCCAGAATCCGCTGAACCTGATGTACGGCACCATGGCTATTCTGGTGCTGAATACGCTGGTGCACTTTTACACCGTGTGCCACCTGACCGCCGTGACCAGCCTCAAGCAGATTGATGGCGAGTTTGAAGCGGTGTCAGCGTCGCTGAAAGTGCCGTTTTACACCACGTTGCGCCGGGTCACCCTGCCATTGGCATTGCCGGCGGTACTGGATATTTCGGTGTACCTGTTCGTGAATGCCATGACCACCGTCTCGGCCGTCGTCTTCCTTTACTCGGCTGACACGACCCTGGCATCGGTGGCTGTCATGCACATGGACGAGGCGGGTGATATCGCACCGGCAGCCGCCATGGCCGTACTGCTGATGGTGACGTCGATGGTGGCCAAACTGCTGCACTGGCTGGTTAGCCACAAGATACTCCTGCACACACAGCGCTGGCGCAAGCTCTGAACATGGGGAGTTCCCCGAAGGATCTCCAGTTGGAAAACTTTGCTCAAAAATACTGGTATAGACCAGAGAGAGAACGAAATGACTACACAACAGCCCTATTTGCTGACCCCCGGCCCCATTACCACCACTCTCAGCGTCAAGCAGGCAATGCTGCAGGACTGGGGCTCCTGGGATGGAGACTTCCGTGCCATGACCGCTGAACTCTGCCGTCAACTGGTTGCGCTGATCGAAGGTGATGGCAGTCATGTCTGTGTGCCCATGCAAGGGTCCGGCACCTTTGCCGTGGAAGCGACCCTGGCCACGCTGGTGCCGCGCGACGGCAAGTTGCTGATCCTGATGAACGGTGCCTATGGCCAGCGCATGGGCAAGATCATGGAGTATCTGGGCCGTGAATATGTCGCCTTGGACAAGGGAGACTTCGCACCCCCACGCGGTGAGGAGGTGGAGGCGATGCTGATGGCTGATCCTGCCATTACGCATGTGGCAGTGGTTCACTGCGAGACCAGCTCCGGCATCCTGAACCCGGTGGAAGAGATTGCCGAGGTCGTGGCGCGTCAGGAGCGTCGCCTGATTATCGATTCCATGAGCGCCTTTGGGGCGGTTGAGATCAGTGCTCGTCGGGTGCAATTCGACGCGTTGATCTCATCCGCCAACAAGTGTTTTGAGGGTGTACCCGGGTTCGGCTTCAGTCTGATTCGCCAGGCTGCACTGGAAGCCTCAATAGGGAATGCGCATTCACTCAGCATGGATCTGCTGGATCAGTGGCAGTACCTGATGAAAACCGGCCAATGGCGTTATACCCCACCCACTCATGTGGTGGCCGCCTTTCTGCAAGCGCTGAAAGAGCATGCAGAAGAGGGCGGCGTGGCCGGTCGTCATGCGCGATATCAGCGCAATCAGCAGCGCCTGGTCTCCGGCATGCGTCAGCTCGGGTTTGAAACCCTGCTGAGTGATGAATGGCTGTCACCCATCATCATTACCTTCTTTTCACCCGGCCACGACAATTTCGCGTTTCAGGCGTTCTACGACCGCATGAAGGCCAGGGGGTTCATTATCTACCCGGGCAAGCTGACGGAAGCCGAAAGCTTCCGCCTGGGCTGTATCGGCCAGTTGTTCGACGCACAGGTTGACGCCGTGCTGGCAGCGGTCGCAGAGGTCTTGAGTGAAATGGAGATCCCTGACGGCACCCCGGCCCACCAGATCCATGCGGCCGCAACCGCTTGAATGAACTGATTGATTTGACGATTGAGGTTTCACCATGAGTGCACAGAAATACCAGTTTGAACGCCGTTACGTTGGCCCGATTGAAGCCGTCATCATGGATTGGGCGGGCACGACCGTCGATTTTGGCTCCATGGCACCTATCCGCGCTTTCCAGCGCCTGTTTGCCGATGAAGGAGTGCCGATCAGCGAAGAGGAAGCCCGTGGTCCAATGGGGACGGAAAAGCGGGAGCATATCCGTCAGCTGTGCGCACACCCGCGCATCCAGGAAGCCTGGAAAGTGCATAAGGGTGCGCTGCCGAGCAAGGCCGATATTGATCGCATGTACGATGACTTCGTGCCGTTGCAGATCGATGCCATCGCACAGACGGCGGATCTGATTCCTGGCCTGCTGGACGCACTGGACTGGATGAGGGTCAATGACATCCGTATCGGTGCCAATACCGGTTATGCCGCCAGCATGATCGAAGGGCTGCTGGCCCGTGCCGCTGAACAGGGCTACAGCCCGGACAGCAATGTGTGTGCAACCGAGGTGCCGAAAGGGCGTCCTTACCCTTACATGAGCATGAAAAATGCCATGGACCTGGGAGTGCAGCACTTGTGTGCCTGCGTCAAGATCGATGACACCCTGACCGGTATCGAAGAAGGCCTGAATGCGGGCATGTGGACGATTGGTGTTGCCATCAGCGGTAATGAGGTCGGCATGAGCCTGGAAGACTGGGGGGCCTTGAACGAAGAGGCTCAACAACAGCATCGTGCCAAGGCCTATCAGCGTATGAGCGGTGCCGGTGCGCACTATGTCATCGACAGCATTGCCGATGTTGTCCCCTGCCTGGAAGAGATCGCGGCACGACTGGCGGTGGGAGAGAAGCCGTGACACCGGCGGCCATCGGCTTGATTCTGGTTTCAGCTCTGCTGCACGCGTGCTGGAACCTGATCGGCAAACGCACTGCTCAGACGGTGCGTTTTTATGCCTGGGCGATGGGGTTGGGCATGTTGTTGTTCAGTCCCCTGCTGGTATGGGAGTGGAGCCGAGTATCCGCCTTGCCGGTGACATTCTGGGGACTTTTGCTTGCCTCAGGGCTGTGCCAAACCCTCTATCTGACGGGGCTGGCCAAGGCCTATACCCACGGTAATCTGAATATCGTCTACCCCCTGGCCCGAGCCTTGCCGGTGCTGATCGTGCCTTTGGTGGTATTGGGCGTATATGGACAAAGCCAGCTAGGCACTGAAGACCTGCTGGGCATGGGGCTGATTATACTTGGCTCACTTGCACTGCCGCTGGCGCATTGGCGCGACTGGCACTGGCGGGACTATTGTACGCCGGCCATCCGCTGGGTATTGCTGGCCGCCTGTGCAACGGCCGGGTACTCGGTGCTGGACAGCTTAGCCTTGCTCATCATGAAACAGCAGGGCATGAGTGCGTTTGCAGCCGGCAGCAGCTTTGTGGTTCTTCAGGCCGCTGCCTGTCTGGTCTGGATGTTGCCCCTGATCCGTTGGGGCTTTGGTGAATCTCTCCGTGCCTTGCCCGATCTGGGCTGGACCCTGCTGGCGGGCAGTTTCATCATCGGCACCTATCTGCTGATTCTTGTCAGCATGACTATGGTGAGCGAGGTGAGTTATGTGGTGGCCCTGCGGCAAGTCAGTATTCCGCTGGGCGTTGTCATCGGTGTGCTCTGGCTGCAGGAGCATGTCAGCCTGCCAAGGCTGCAGGGGCTGGCGGTCATGTTGGTCGGGCTTTTACTGGTGTCACTGTGAAGCGAGTCTTGAGTCCGAGGGTCAATGTCCGCCCGAGGACGAAAACAGGTTGATGACTGCAACACCTCCCAGAATCATGGCCATGCCAAGAATTGCCGGCAGGTCCAGCTTCTGCCCGTAGATCCACCAGCCCACCAGTGCGATCAACACGATGCCGGTACCGGCCCAGATCGCATAGGCAATGCCCACCGGAATCACCTTCAATGTCAGGGACAGGAAGTAGAACGCGAGCAGGTAACCCACTACAACCAGTGCCGAGGGCGCAAGACGGGTGAAGCCTTCGCTGGATTTCAATGCCGAGGTCGCGACGACTTCAGAGATGATCGCGATTGCCAAAAACAGCCAGTACTTCATCAGCAGTATACGCTCTTCAAAAACGCGCCATTTTAGCAGCCCCAGGAATGCTTTTTCAGCCTTTTGAGGCCTCTGCCGCCATGCATGCATCTCAAATGCTGACTAATCTGAACCTGATAACTGGGATGCTTGGGGAAGCAGGTGTTCTGATGGCGAGAGGTACACTGTTTTATTTGATGGGGGCATCGGGGTCAGGCAAGGACTCCCTGCTGGAAGGCTGTCGTCGGCGCTTGCCGGCGCAACTGCGTTGTTGCATTGCCCACCGCTATATCACCCGAGCGGCCGATGTGGGCGGTGAAAACCACATTCATTTGAGTGAGGTGGAGTTCCACCTGCGTGAAGAGCTGGGACTGTTTGCCATGAGCTGGTTTTCCCACGGTTACCATTACGGCATCGGCAACGAGATTGATGCCTGGCTGGACTCAGGGGCCAATGTGCTGATAAACGGTTCGCGCCAGTATCTGCCAAAGGCGATGGCGATGTATCCCGAGCTGGTGCCCGTGCTGGTCGATGTCCATCCCGACAAGTTGCGCCAGCGCCTGATCAGGCGAGGCCGGGAAACACTTGACGAGATCGAGTGCCGGCTGGCGCGTCACGCGCAGATGGTTGCACGGATGCCGGAGGGCACGCTGCATGTGAGTAATGATGGCAAGCTGGAAGAGGGCATCGAAGCCTTGCTGCAGGTGGTCGTTCGCTATGGCCGTGAGCCGGAGGGGCTGGTGCCGACAAGCTGATCGGCGGGTAGCGTTCAGCCCCGTGCGCGGTGAGCAGCACGGGGTGTGCTTCAGCCTGAGGGCTACTGCACGGACGGACGCTGCGACATCTGCTGATGCCAGCGTTGCAGGTTCGGCAGGCTTTCGTCTACGGCCAGGTCCAGGCGTCCGAGGAAGCCGCACAATACCCAGAGGGTAATATCGACGATGGTGAAATGATCCCCCGCCATCCACTCATGTTTACCCAAGTGCTTATCGACGACAGGTAAAAAGTTGGCCAGGCGCTCACGAGACTCTTCCCCCCAGGCCTTGACGCAGTTTTCCCGGTCGCTGAAAAAACCGGTCAGATTACGAAACGCCTGAAACGCGGGCACAACACCCTGAAGTTCCACGATGCGATGCCACATCTCGACCCTGGCCTGCTCCAGCGGCGTGCGGCCAAACAGTGCCTTGTCGTTCTCATTGGACGCATCGAAATAACGGCAGATCGCAACGCTTTCACAAATATGCGTGCCATCATCCAGCTCCAGCACCGGAATCAGACCGTTCGGGGCTTTTTCAAGAAAGGCCTCGGTGCGGTTTTCAGCCGCCCGGGTATCGACCTGCTCACGTTCAACCTCAATGCCGAGCTCTTTCAGAAAGATGGCAACACGCATGGCACTGGGCGTGGCAGAATTTTCCAGTAGTTTCATGTTGGGCCTCAATATGTGTTGTTGTTGGGTGTTGAAGCGCATAGCAGCATATCCGGTTGCAGGCCTGGAAGTGAAGTATGCATCCAAGGCATAAAAAAGCCGGCTCTGGGCGAGCCGGCTGGAAAAGGAGCAGCCGAGTGCGTGAAGGGGAGAGCCGCACACGGCCGACTGAGCCATGAACTAGATGAAAAAAGTCAATTACTACTGCTGACCTACTGCAACAGGCCCGGATAAATAGCCTGTAAACTAGTGACTATCAGGTTTGAAAAGAGTTCCGCACCTGAGGTAAAAAATGCCAGAAAGGGGCTGCTAACTCAGCCGGGCAGTCTTATGGGAAAAAATTTCAACAGCCTTTGTCCTGTTTAGCGACACTTTGCCGGTGTCCGTCGGCATACACTAACTCTTATTGGAATAAATGAAGCGTTTTTATTCTTTTTAAGAATTTAAGGTCGTGTTTTGTGCCTGCGATGTCACTGAATAGCTTCACTCTGAACAGGTGTTTTGACAGCACCATTAGAAGTGTAGCTTTTTGGAACACTGGTTAAAAACTGACCGCCTCACTAGAATCCTTTTGCGTTATTTGTTCAAAAATTGAACAGTTGTGAGGTGTGACATGAAAACGCGCAGACGTGATTCCGTAGCTGAGCTCAAGCGTCGCCTTTTCAAATATAATCTGGTGTCCATGGCTGCAACCGCAGTGATTGCTCTGGCAATCTACTCGCTGGCCACAGGCCGTGGTGGCGAAATCCATCCCTGGCTGGCGGATCAGTCCCGTATGCTGGACCTCCTGGTCGCGGCGGGTGTAGTTGAGCTGCTGGTCATGATGCGAATCTCCCGAATCAAGCGGCTCAAACAGGGTGTGCTTAATCGCAGGCCCGTGACCCGCGCCCGCGCCTGATCCCTTTCCTCTTCCGGGCGGCTGTGACACTATTTGTGCCCTCCAGCCGTTCGGAGTTGTTTCACATGATCGTTCGTAATCGCCCCGGTGCCCTTGGCCTGATGCTGGCCTGGAAGGGCTCGGTCGTGCCGCATATCCTGCCCCACATTTTTCTGACCGGTCTCTTTGCTGCAGGTGTTACCTGGGTTACACGCCATCATTATCTGGACGGCATCGTCGAATATACCCTGCTGCCCTTTACGCTGATCGGTATTGCGCTGTCCATTCTGCTGAGTGTGCGCAATACCGCCACCTATGACCGCTGGTGGGAGGCCCGCAAGCAGTGGGGACAGATGGTGTACGAGGTGCGCGGGCTGGCGCGGACGGGGCGTATCTATCTGGAAGATGAGTCCTGCCGTGAATTGATGCTGCGCGTGCTGGCGCATACGCACTTGCTGCGGGGACAGCTTCGGCAGGAGGGTGTGCGTGCCGATCTGCCTTCAGGGCTGCCCAGCAGTCTCATTGAAAACACGCTGACCAAACGCAACCCGGCGGCTTACATGCTGCAGCAGGCGGGGGAAGTGGTGGCACTGGCACGGCGCTCAGGCGAGCTGGATTCTGTGGGCGCGGCCGCGCTGGATCGGCACCTGCAGGGGCTGGCCAGCGTACAGGCGGCATCTGAACGGATTGCCCAAACCCCGCTGCCTTTTGCCTATACCCTGTTGGCCCACAGAACGGCCTATATCTACTGCTACCTGTTGCCGTTCGGGCTGGTGGGAGCCGCAGGCTGGTTCACCCCCGTGTTCACGGCCATCGTGGCCTACACCTTCTTCGGCCTGGACCGCCTGTCGGAACAGCTCGAATTTCCGTTTGGCCGCCACACCAACGATCTGCCGCTGGATGCGATCTGCCGAGTACACGAAATCAGCGTGGCGGAGGCGCTGGGTGATCCCGCGCCGGAGCTGCTGCAGCCGGTGGAGTTCCAGCTGCAATGAGTACGGCCTGTCCCCTGTGTGCGGCGTCGGCGCTGTATGCGATCGAGTGCAGGCAGCGCCGATACTACCGCTGTGAAACCTGTGCACTGGTGCATCTGGAGCCTGCGCAGCGTTTGAGTGAAGCGGACGAGAAGGCGGTGTATGACGATCACGAGAATGCAGTGGACGACCCGGGCTATCGCCGCTTTCTGTCACGACCCTTTGGTGAGGTGTTGAAACGCAAACCGGCACCGGCCCGAGGGCTGGATTTTGGCTGTGGCCCGGGGCCTGCACTGGTCGCCATGGCACAGGAAGCCGGCTACACCATGGCGCAGTACGACAAGTACTACTGCCCGGATGAGGCCGTGCTCGGCGTTGAGTATGATTTTATTACCAGCACGGAAGTAGTGGAGCATCTGGCCGAACCCTTGCCCATTCTGGAGCGGCTCTGGTCCCTGCTGGCACCCGGTGGCCTGCTGGTGCTGCAGACCAAGCGGGTGCTGGATGACGAACGCTTCCGCGCCTGGCACTACCGCAACGACCCCACTCACATAACTTTCTTTGCCCAACAGAGCTTCGACTGGCTGGGGCAGCGCTGGGGCGTGATGCCCGACTACCCCCATGCCGATGTGGTGGTATTCACCAAACCGGTCAACGAATAACCCCTTCCTTGCTCAGGTGCTGAAAGTGCTCCTTTTGCTCCGGCAGCAGGCGCTCCAGCACGACTGAGGTGTGCTCTCCCAGCCCCGGCGGCGCGCTGTCAGCATTCATGGACATGCCATTAAACCGAACCGGGTTGCTGACCAGGTCCACTTCGCCCCCTGCACGGTGTGGGCGCTTGATACGCATGCCCCGGTGCTGCACCTGACGGTCGTCGAAGACCTGTGCCAGATTGTTGATCGGGCCGCAGGGCACACCGGCTTCCTCCAGTGAGCTGAGCCAGAAATCGGACGGCTGTGATGCCATCAGTGCGCTGAGCTCGGGCACCAGTGTCTCCCGGTGCTGTACGCGACCAGCGTTGGTACGGTAGCGCGTGTCTTCTGCCAGTTCCGGGCAACCGGCCACCTGGCAAAAGCGCTGGAACTGGCGGTCGTTCCCCACGGCCAGAATGATATGTCCATCTGCCGTGGCGAACGCCTGATAGGGCACGATATTGGGGTGGGCGTTGCCCAGCCGGACGGGTGGCTTGCCGGTGGTCAGGTAGTTCTGGGCCTGGTTGGCCAGTACTCCGACCTGCACATCCAGCAGGGACAGGTCGATCCAGGCTCCCAGACCGGTGCGGTCGCGCTGGATCAGCGCCGACAGAATGGAGGTAGCGGCATACATGCCGGTAAAGAGGTCGGTGATCGCCACACCCACCTTGACCGGCTCACTGCCCGGTACGCTCTCGGGCTGTCCGGTGAGGCTCATCAGCCCGCCCATGCCCTGCAAAAGAAAGTCGTAACCGGCGCGCTGGGCATAGGGGCCGTCCTGGCCAAAACCGGTGATGGAGCAATAGATCAGATCCGGTTTGATCGCCTTCAGGCTGGCGTAATCCAGCCCGTACTTGGCCAGCCCGCCCACCTTGAAGTTCTCCAGCACCACGTCGCACTGCTGTACCAGTGCACGGACCAGTTGCTGGCCTTCCGGGTGGGCGATGTCGATGGCGACCGACTCCTTGCCGCGGTTGGCACTGAGATAGTAGGCCGCATCCTCGGTGTTGCCGTGGTAGGGCGGTCCCCAGCCACGGGTGTCATCGCCGCGGGCGGGGTGCTCAACCTTGATCACTTCGGCGCCCATGTCGGCCAGATGCTGGCTGCACCAGGGGCCGGCCAGAATACGCGACAGATCCAGTATGCGAATACCGGCAAGGGGTTTATCCATAACGCCTCCTCCAACAAAAAGGGCGGCCGATGGGCCGCCCTTGAACTCAGAAAAATGCCTGAATGCCGGTCTGGGCACGCCCCAGAATCAGTGCGTGCACATCGTGGGTGCCTTCATAGGTATTCACGGTTTCCAGATTCACCATGTGGCGCATCACGCCGAACTCGTCCGAAATGCCGTTGCCGCCGTGCATGTCACGGGCCATACGGGCCACGTCCAGTGCCTTGCCGCAGTTGTTGCGCTTGATCAGCGAAACCATCTCAGGTGACCAGTTTTCGCTGTCCATCAGACGGCCCACCTGCAGGGCGGACTGCAGGCCCAGCGTGATTTCGGTCTGCATGTTGGCCAGCTTGAGCTGGATAAGCTGGTTGGCGGCCAGCGGACGGTTGAACTGCTTGCGATCCAGCGTGTACTGGCGGGCAGCATGCCAGCAGAATTCGGCGGCACCCAGTGCGCCCCAGGCGATACCGAAGCGGGCCTTGTTCAAACAGCCGAAGGGACCGGCCAGACCGCTGGCATGGGGCAGCAGGTTTTCTTCAGGTACAAAGGCTTCGTCCAGCACGATCTCGCCGGTAATGCTGGCGCGCAGGCTCAGCTTGCCTTCGATCTTGGGTGTGGAGAAACCCTCGGTACCGCGCTCAACGATAAAGCCGCGGATCTTGCCCTCGTGCGCTTCGGACTTGGCCCAGACCACGGCCAGATCGGCGATGGGGCTGTTGGTGATCCACATCTTCTGACCGGTCAGCAGGTATCCGCCGTCCACCTTTTTGGCGCGGGTGTTCATGGAGCCCGGGTCAGAGCCGTGGTCCGGCTCGGTCAGGCCGAAGCAACCGACCCACTCGCCGGTAGCCAGTTTCGGCAGGTATTTCTGTTTCTGTTCTTCCGAGCCGTACGCCTCGATCGGGTACATCACCAGAGAAGACTGCACGCTCATGGCCGAGCGGTAGCCGGAGTCCACCCGTTCCACCTCACGGGCAACCAGACCGTAGGCCACGTGGCCTACGCCAGTGCCGCCGTATTCTTCGGCAACGGTAGGACCGAGCAGGCCCATTTCGCCCATCTCATTCATGATCTCGCGATCAAAGCGCTCTTCACGGTAGGCGCTCAGTACACGCGGCTGCAGCGACTGCTGACAGTAGGCATGAGCGGCGTCCCGAATCTGGCGCTCTTCTTCCGTCAATTGCTGTTCCAGCAGCAGCGGATCATCCCAGTTAAAGCTCGCGAATTTGGACATGGTGTGACTCCTGAAAGGGTTGGTGTGTGTGCATAAGGCTAGCTGACACAGAGCCCTTGGGCGCAACAAGTGAACAGGGGCTGCGGCACGCTTTCTATAGTATTTATACTAATAAATATAATTAAACAACCGGAATCGAAAAAATCCTTGATATGTGGCAAGATGGCCATCCCTTCCAAGGCACCAGAACAATGCAGCAACAGAACTTTGAAGCCCCAAGGCGCATCAAGCGCGCCGACCAGATCGTGGAATCCGTCAAGCGTTGGGTCGTGGTGAACGGCAAGCAGCCGGGCGACCGTCTGCCCAACGAACGCGAATTGATGGAGCAGTTCCAATGCTCCAAGGGCACCGTGCGCGAGGCATTGAAGTCACTGGAAGTGCAGGGGTTGGTGACGATCAAGACCGGTCCCAATGGCGGGGCGATTCTTGAGCGGGTGCCGTTTGAAAAGGCGAGCCAGTTACTGCGCAACTTCCTGCATTTCGAGCAGCCTACCGGGCCGGACATCTATGCCCTGAGAACACTGGTGGAGCCCGAGATCGCCGCGCTGGCTACGCCCCGACTGACCGATGCCGATCTTGCACGGCTGGACGCACTGGTGGCCTGTTGCGAGACACCGGCCCGCAACTTTGACGAACGCATGGAGCAGCGCATCGCCGAGCTGGAGTTTCATGTGGTGCTGTCGGAATGCTGTGACAACGCCCTGCTGGCGTTCATAGGCCGCTTCCTGAATGACATGATTCGTGATCTGGTGATCTTCAAGAAAGCCCAGCTGCCCGAACAGCAGGAGTTCTCCTGCGCCAACCTGGACTTCCACAAGCAGCTGCTGCAGGCCTTTCGTGACCGTGATGCCGAGCGGGCACGTCGGTTGATGCAGGCCCACATGGAGTCGGCAGAGCATTTCAACCGCGAACTGGAAGGTCAGTTGCAGGCTCATTTGCTCGGCTGATCTGCCGCTTTTTGCCAAATTTGCTGCCGAATATTGTCATGGCAGCGGGTCCAGTCCTGAGACACACTAAGGTCATTCCCTTATATGACGCTGTCGCCAAGTCGGCAGCCAGACGAATGAGCAAGGTGAGTGTGTTATGGATTTCAAAGACGTTCCCGCAATTGTAACCGGTGGTGCTTCAGGTCTGGGTGAAGGCTCTGCCCGTGCGTTGGCGGCTGCCGGTGCCAGGGTGGCTATCCTCGATCTGCAGGAAGAGCGTGGCCGTCAGGTGGCCGAAGAGATCGGTGGCATCTTTGTCCGCTGTGACGTGTCCTCCGCCGAGAGCGCCGAAGCGGCCTTTGCGGCTGCCCGTGAAGCGCACGGCCCTTGCGGCATCGTCGTCAACTGTGCCGGTATCGCCCCGGCTGGCAAGATCGTCGGCAAGGAAGGTCCCATGCCGCTGGAGAACTTCAACAAGGTTATCCAGATCAACCTGGTGGGCAGCTTCAACATTCTGCGTCTGGCCGCTGCCGAAATGGCCAACCGCGAGGCCAACGCAGACGGCGAGCGTGGCGTCATCATCAATACTGCCTCTATCGCGGCCTACGAAGGTCAGATCGGTCAGGTGGCCTACAGTGCCTCCAAAGGTGGCGTGGTTGCCATGACATTGCAGTCTGCACGTGAACTGGCGCGCTCCGGCGTGCGCGTAAACACCATCGCGCCGGGTATCTTCATGACCCCGATGATGGCCGGGTTCCCGCAGGAAGTGCAGGACAGCCTGGCTGCTACCCTGCCGTTCCCGCAGCGTCTGGGCAAGCCGGAAGAATACGGCATGCTGGTGGAGCAGATCGTGAAGAACCCGCTCCTCAACGGCGAAACCATCCGTCTGGACTGCGCCCTGCGCATGGCCCCGCGATAAACGGAGGTAACCCCGATGAATGCCGCTGTAGTGATCGACAACGAAGAACTGGAACTGTTTCGCGAAATGGTGCTGCGAGCACTGGAGCGCGAAGTGGCCCCGCACTACGAACAGTGGGAACAGGAAGGCATCACCCCGCGCGAACTCTGGCGCACTCTGGGTGAGGCGGGCCTGCTCTGTGTAGATGCGCCCGAAGCCCAGGGTGGCTGCGGCGTCCCCTTTGAATACTCCGTTATGCTGGTCACCGAGATGGCGCGCCTTGGCTATGGCGCTCTGGCCACCAACGTGATGGTGCACTCCGATATCGTGGCGCCATACATCGCTCATATCGGCAACGACGAGCAGAAAGACCGCTGGTTGCCGGGCATGGTCTCCGGGGACGTGGTCGGTGCCATCGCCATGACCGAGCCGGGTGCCGGCAGCGATCTGGCCGCCCTGCGCACCACCGCCGTGAAGGATGGCGATGAGTACGTCATCAACGGCTCCAAGACCTTTATCACCAACGGTCAGCACGCCGATATGGTGATCGTGGCGGCCAAGACTGACCCGGCGGCCGGGGCCAAGGGTGTCAGCCTGTTCCTGGTCGATACCACACTGCCGGGTTACAGCAAGGGTCGGAACCTGGAGAAGATCGGCCAGCATTCGGGCGATACCTCCGAACTGTTCTTCGAAAACCTGCGTGTTCCCGCTTCGGCCCTGTTGGGTGAAGAGGGCAAGGGCTTCATGTACCTGATGAACGAACTGCCGCGTGAGCGGCTCGTGATCGGTGCCATCGGTGTGGGCGCAGCCCGCGGTGCGCTGGACATGACCATCCAGTATGCCGACGAACGCATGCTGTTCGGCCAGAAACTGAAACAGCTCCAGAACACCCGTTTCCGCATCGCCGAGATGGAAACCGACTACCGCATCAACAAGGCGTTTATCGACCAGTGCATCGGCGAATACTCCCGTGGCGAACTGGATGCGGCGACCGCCTCCATGGCCAAGTACACCGGCACCGAGATGCAGTGCCGCGTGGCGGATGGCTGCCTGCAGCTGTTCGGCGGCTACGGTTACACCACCGAATACCCGATTTCGCGTGCCTTTATCGATGCCCGTGTGCAGCGCATCTACGGCGGCACCTCCGAGGTGATGAAAGAAGTGATTGCGCGCTCGGTGCTGGGGCGTGACTGATACGCCTGACTGAACCGACGAACCGGATCGAATAATAAAGTTAACAGGAGCAACAAGATGTCAGACAACAGCATTGTGATTCTGGGCGCGGCCCGTACCCCGATGGGCGGGATGATGGGCTCCCTGAGCGACGTGCGCTCACCGGATCTGGGCGCCGTGGCGATTGAAGCCGCCATCGAGCGTGCCGGCCTGCAGCCGAGCGATATCGACGAAGTGATCATGGGCTGTGTACTGCCCGGCGCACTGGGCCAGGCCCCGGCGCGTCAAGCGTCTCGCAAGGCAGGCATCCCCGATGCGGCCGGTGCGACCACCATCAACAAGATGTGCGGCTCCGGCATGAAAGCTGTGATGCAGGCGCACGACCAGATCAAGGCCGGTAGTGCTGACATCATGATCGCCGGTGGCATGGAAAACATGAGCCAGGCTCCCTACATGCTGCCGAAAGCCCGTGCCGGCATGCGCATGGGCCATGGCCAGGTGATCGACTCCATGTTCTTCGACGGTCTGGAAGACGCCTACGAAGGTGGCCTGATGGGTGTCTTTGCCCAGCGCACTGCCGACGAGTACAACGTCAGCCGTGAAGCGATGGACGAATTTGCCATCGGCTCCCTGAACAAGGCGCTGGCCGCCATCGAGAATGGCTGGTTCAAGGATGAAATCGCACCTGTCACCATCAAGGGTCGCAAGGGCGATACCCTGGTCGATACCGACGAACAGCCGGGCAACGCCCGTCCGGACAAGATCCCTCAGCTGAAACCGGCCTTCAAGAAAGACGGCACCGTGACTGCGGCCAACTCCAGCTCCATCAGCGACGGTGGCTCTGCGCTGGTACTGGCTACCCAGGCGGAAGCGGACAAGCGCGGCGCCAAGCCGGTTGCGCGTATCGTGGCGCACTCCACCCACGCCCAGCTGCCGGCTGAATTCACCATCGCCCCGATCGGTGCGATTCAGAAGGTGCTGGACAAGGCCGGCTGGAGCAAGGACGACGTGGACCTGTTCGAGATCAACGAAGCCTTTGCCGTGGTCTCCCTGCTGGCAATCAACGAACTGGGGCTGGATGCCGACAAGGTCAACGTCCACGGCGGTGCCTGCGCACTGGGCCACCCGATCGGTTCATCTGGCTCACGTATTCTCGTCACGCTGCTTAACGCACTTAAGCAGCGCGGCTTGAAAAAGGGAGTAGCGTCCCTCTGTATCGGCGGCGGCGAAGCGACAGCAGTCGCAGTCGAGCTGCTCTGATACGCCTTTAACTTGCACATCTCTGCCTTACTTTCTCCTGATTGAGAGTGGGCCACCTTCCGGTGGCCCTTTTTTTCGTCAGGTGAATGAAGAGCGTGAAAACAGGGTAGACCCCCTTGGCTTTATGCTTGTTAGGGCAGGTGTGCCCCTGGGGAAAGTTGCGTAATTTGTTGCGGAGGCCGTTCAGAATTCTCTGTCGGATGATGTGAGTTGCCAAACCCCTAATGGGTACTCAATTATGTGCAGCAGCCATTATCCTATGGGGTGGGTTTGTTCACACTTTCTTTAGTAATGATACCGAAGCTGTGCAATCAACAAGGCGTCGTCCGTGACGCTATATACCATTCGATGCTCGTCATTGATTCGGCGTGACCAGTAGCCAGTAAGACTGTGTTTGAGCTGTTCCGGCTTTCCGATGCCTTCAAAAGGGGAGCGTTGTGTGTCTTTAATCAGTTTGTTAATGCGGGCAAGTGTTTTCTTGTCTGTTTTTTGCCAATGGAGATAGTCCTCCCAAGCATGCTCCGAGAAAATAAGCCTCATTCAAGCAGCTCCTTTTCTTCGCCTCCATCTTGTTCCAGCTCTGTGATTGAGTCGAGCAAACGTCGAGCGTTCTTGGGTGAGCGCAGCAGGTACACGGTTTCCTGCAGCGCTTCGTAGTCTTCAAGAGAAATCATGACAACGGAGGGCGACTTGCTGCGGGTGATAATGACAGGCGCATGATCATCACAGACCTGCTCCATTGTTTTCGCCAGATTGGTTCTGGCCGCTGTGTAGCTGATGGCATCCATAGTGCTGATCCTGTACATAATATTGTTCACGTACATAATACTGTACATACAATAACAGTGGCAATTTTACTTCAGGGAAGGAGGTAATCAACACGTTATGATCGTTGCTAAAGCTCTGACCGTTTGGGTACTGATTCTGCTGCTGGCCATACTGAACGGTATTACGCGTGAGTCACTGCTCACTCCTGCTTTCGGGCGGGTGCCCGGGTTGTTGATCAGTGGGCTGCTGCTTTGCGCATTGATACTGCTGGTGACTTACCTGACCTTGCCCTGGCTTTCAGTGGCGCTGCGCGAGCAGCAGGTACGGTTGGGTATCTTCTGGCTGTTGCTGACACTGGTGTTCGAGTTCGCCTTTGGCATTGCCCAGGGCAAGCCGTTGTCCGCTATTATGGCAGCCTATACCTTCCGTGATGGCAATCTCTGGCCGCTGGTGCTCTGTGTGACGGCGGCTGCGCCCTGGTTGATGGCGCGGGTGCGTGGCTGGCGCTAGTGTGCGGGTATGGCCGATCAGGTGAGTGCTTACCCACCTGACCGGACCTTCTCTGGCTCAGCTTTCAAACTGCACCAGCGTTTTCTTCATTTCGGCCGCCTGCTGTTCAAGCTGGGTGCTGAACTCGGCATTGCTTCTGGCCGAGTCTTCGGTTTCGCTGGCAGCCAGACCGATCTGTTCCAGGTTGTTATGGGTGAGGGTGGTCACCTGTGCCTGCTCTTCCGTGGCGGTGGCGATCTGCAGGTTAAGCTGGCTGATCTGATCGATATCGGCCGCGATGCGTTCTATCTGCTCGTGTACCTGTTCCGACAGGCTCACGTTTTCACCGGCCAGGGCCTGACCTTTTTGCATCGCGGTTACCGCATCCGACGCCTTCACCTGCAGCGCATCGAGCAGGGCGCTGATCTCTTCGGTGGCTTTCTGGGTATTCTGCGATAACTGGCGCACCTCGTCCGCTACTACAGCAAAACTGCGGCCATGTTCACCGGCTCGGGCGGCTTCAATGGCGGCGTTCAGGGCCAGCAGGTTGGTCTGTTCGGCAATGCCGCTGATGACGGTAAGAATGGAGCCGGCGCGGCTGCTTTCATCTGCCAACTGGCTGATCACGTCGGTGACTGACTGAATCTCGTTGGCCAGGTGCTCGGTGGCGCCACGGTTGCGTTCCACCATATCGCGCCCGGTGGTGGCGTTGGACTGGATGGTTTCGCTGCGCTGCGCGGCTTCACTGGCGTTGGCGGCGATGTCATTCACGGTGTCGTTGATTTCCGCCATGGCCGTCACTGCCTGAGTGCTCTGCTGGTTTTGCTGTTCCACCGAGCGCATGGTGGCCTGGGCGTTCTGCTTGAGGTGCTCGGCGGTTTTCACCAGCTGCTGGTTACTGTTGGCTACCAGTTTGACGGTATCGGCGATGCGCGCCACAAAGCGGTTGAAGTTCTCGGCCAGTTGGGCGATTTCGTCCTGTCCTCTGACCGGCAGGCGAACGCTCAAATCGGCCTTGCCGGAGGAGATTTCAGCCATGCTGGCACTGACCTGTTTCACGGGTTTGATCACGATGCGGAAGCAGAGCCAGATCGCCAGCAGGGTCAGGCCGATGCCGGCCGGCAGACTCAGCAACATGGTGGTATTCAGGCGGTTGGCCTGCTGCATGGCCTGCTCCGTCTGGGCACTCACTTCGCTGTTGAGCGTGTTGCGCAGGCCGGTGGTCTGCTGTTCCAGCTTATTCACCAGCGACAGGAGCAGGTTTCGTGTGGCCAGGAAGTTGTGCTGACGGTGCTGAATCTGCTTGACCTGCTGCTGATGCGTGGACAGCAGGGCTTCGGCGGCCTGAGCGTAGGTGTTGCCTTTCCATTCGCCACTGTTGATGCTGCGGTCAGCCAGAGGGGAGCGGATGATCTCGTTCAGCTCGTCGCTGAGCCGATCCAGACTTTCCTGTACCTGCTCCTGATGGTTGGCAGGGGTAGAAGACTGGAGCTGGGTTTGCAACGCACGAATGCTGGCGCCGAAGGCGATGCGGGCCTTGTAGATGGCGAGTACAAAGTTCCACTTCTCATCCACATCGCCACCCCAGGAGTTGATCTGGTTGCGCTGGAAGGCATCTTCCAGGCTGGAAATCTGGAAGTTGCCATAGAAGCCCAGCCGTTTCATGAAAGCTTGAAAGCGTTGCACGGTCTCTTCGCTGGCAGCGATATCCTCGTTGAACGCCTGATGCTCGTCCACCACTTGCACCTTGAGCTGTTCAAGCTGCTTCATCAGTGGGGCCAGCGACTTGCTTTCCTGACGGTACTGGCCGCTTTGCAGTGCATCCAGCGCACTCAGTGCGCGTGCCAGGTGCTGGTCGACCTGTTGCTGACGGTGGGGCGGGATCGGCTCCTGGTAAGCCAGACTGCGCTCAAGCTGGCCGGTGCCCTGGCTCACATTCAGGTTGAGTGTTGAGGCGTTATCGGCGGCACTCCAGACTTCACCTGCAACGCGTTCCAGTGCATCCCTGACTGAAGTGACCCCGTTAAGGGCGTAGAGGCCGGTGCCGAGCAGCACGGCCAGGGTCAGCAAGAAACAACCGACGATCTTGTGACTGATGGATTTTGACATGGGACTACCTTGCACTTTTATTATCGTTGGGCGTAATACTTTGGTAGCAAGGGTTGTGCCAGTGATGGTGGAACGATCTATTAAAACTATATAAATCAGATTGTTATATGTGTTTCACTGTGATTTAAGGCGAGATTGGAAAGGCTCAAATGGGCGGAAAAAGGCCTGTCCCAGGTGTGGAAATGGGTAGGAATCCATCCATAAAAATACCGGCCAGCCCTGATGGCTGACCGGCCAAGCGCGCTTGAAGCATTGGGGAATAGAAGGGGTCAGGCGACCTGTTCCAGTGCGCTGCCCATGCGGTCCAGCCAGTACTGGCGCTCACTGCCCAGTTCGTCCGTGAGTACAAAGCCCTGTAGCTGTTGATGTGCGTCGATAAACAGCGCACGGGTGCCGCGGTCGGTCTGGTCGATCTGCCAATCACCTTCCAGATCAGCGGCGGGAGCCTGCAGTGTGAGCGGGCAAGCCGGGGTTTTCACAATGACGGGCATCAGCGGGTAGTGCACCATGGTTGGCCGCCCGAGCAGACCATCGGCCAGTGCCGGCAAGCCGGCATTGATCGGAGCCAGATAGGGCAGGAGCTGACCGTTGATTTCGGCACAATCGCCAATGGCAAATACGTCCGGCAGGCTGGTTCTCAGGCCGCCATTGATTCGGATGCCACGGCCCACGTCGGCACCGGCGGCTTCTGCCAGCTCAGTACGGGCCTTGAGCCCGACTGCCGACAGCACCATATCGGTGTCGATCTGCTCGCCGTTTTCCAGCGTCAGGCGATAACCCTTGCCGCTGTGGCCCACGGTGGTAACGGTGGTGCCCAAGTGCCACTGAACGCCCCTGGCTTCCAGTCGGCTCTGAAGCTGCTCACCCACAGGTTGGGGGATCAGGCGGTCCATCGACCACTGCGACAGGCCGATCACGTCGACTTCGATACCGGCATTGACCAGATCGTTGGCAAACTCGCAGCCGATCAGGCCGTTGCCGATGATGCTCACCCGCTTGCACCCCTCAAGGCGCTCGCGGAACAGGCGGTAGTCCTGCAGGTCGTTAATGCTGATAACCTCACTGGCACCTGTACCCTGCAGCGGAAGCCGGATGGGGGCAGCCCCCTGTGCCAACACCAGTTTGCTGTAGGCCAGCTCACCGGATGCTGTAGACAAGGTTTTGTTCCTGGCATCGATGGCGTACACCGGGCAGCGGGTGTGGATACGGATATTGAGCCGTGCCTCCAGTGACAGCGGTGTTTCCGTTGCCAACCCGGCCGCGTCTCGCTGCCGTGTCAGTGCCGTGGACAGACCCGGTTTGGAGTAGTGGTGACCGTCATCGGCGGTAAACATCACAATCGGGGTTTGCTGGTCACGCTGGCGCAGCGCTTCGGTCAGACCATAGCCTGCATAGCCGGTGCCGATGATCACGATCGGGGGCTGCTGCTCCAGGTTCATGAAGGGTACCGGTTGCGGCTGTGCAACATTGAGAACCGGCATTTCAACCTGAAGATCCTGCCGGATCTCCATCATTTCAAAGTCGGCCTTGCCCACCAGGCAGTCGGGGCACTTCCAGTCGTCGGGCACGTCTTCCCAGCGTGTGCCCGGGGCAATGCCATCGGCCGGCCAGCCCTTGGCTTCGTCATAAATCAGTCCGCAAACGACACATAACCACTTTTTCATGATTCGGCCCACCCTTTCTTATTAGAGCAGGACGCCACTGGCAGGGCGTCCTGTTTTACAGTTGCAGTTATCGGTTCAGACAATTTTGTTGCTTAACGTGCAACACGAATGGCCACGTTCTTGGTGCGCACGTAGCTGTACAGCGCTTCCTGTCCCTTCTCACGGCCATAACCGGAGAGGCGGTTGCCGCCAAACGGGGTTTCGATGCCGCCGGCAAACCACTCGTTGACGAAGACCTGTCCGGCATCCAGCGCCTGAGACGCACGCAGGGCACGGCTGATATCCTGCGTGAACACGCCGGCTACAAGGCCGTAGTCGGTGGCATTGGCCAGTTCGAAGGCTTCTTCTTCGCTGTCGAACGGGGTAATGGCGATCACCGGACCGAACACTTCCTCGGTGAACAGGCGCATGTGGGGTTTTACATCGGCGAACACGGTCGGCTGCACAAATGCGCCCGGGAGTCCTTCAACGGCACTGCCGCCGCATACCAGACGCGCGCCGTCTTCAACGGCCTGATCACAGATGGTCAGAATGCCGTCACGCTGCTGCATGGATACCACAGGCGTCAGGTCCGGGTTGTCCTTGCCGGCACCGATGCTCAGGCCGGTTGCCAGTTCGGCTACGCGGGCCACCACGTCGTCGTAGATGTCGCGGTGTACCAGGAGGCGTGACATGGCAGAGCAGACCTGACCGGCATTGAAGAAAATGCCCCAGCGCACGCTGCTGATCAGTTGCGCCATATCCGCATCCGGGAACGCCACGGCGGCCGATTTTCCGCCCAACTCCATCACACAGGGCACCGAGTTTTCGGCGGCATCACGCATGATGGCGCGGCCTGTGGGTACAGAACCGGTAAAGACGATCTGGTTGGTGTCCTTGTGTGCCACCAGCGCGGCGCCCACCTTGCGGCCGGGGCCGGCCAGTACACTCAACGCCCCCTTGGGCAGGCCTGCACGTTCACATGCGGTGGCCAGCAGGGTGATTGCCAGCGGAGACAGCTCCGGTGACTTGACGATCACGGCGTTTCCGGCGGCCAAAGCAGGGGCCAGCGAACGGGCACAGATAGACACCGGGAAATTCCAGGGGACAATCTGTACCGAGATGCCCTGGGGTTCGTAGCTGGTAAAGTCGATGTAGTCTTCGCCCAGCGGGATCGACTTGCCTTCGATCTTGTCCGCCATACCGGCGTAATACTCGAAGTAGCGTGCCGCCTCTTCAAATTCATCGCGCGCATCATTGACGGACTTGCCGTTTTCCCGCGACGCCAGCACGGCGCCTTCTTCGACCAGGGCGCGAATCTCCTGTCCGATACGGTACATCAGTTCAGCACGCTGGGCCGGGCGCTGACGAGTCAGCAGCCCTTCCTTGACGCAGCGGCGGGCAGCCTGAATGGCGGCTTCGGCATCGTCCAGCGTGGCGCTGGCGATGGTGGCGAATACCTTGTCCGAAGAAGGGTCGCGCACTTCGATGCGCTCGGCACTGTCGCGCCATTCGCCGCCAATGAAATTAAGCCAGTGGTTTTCGTTGTTCAGCATAGTGGTGTCCTTTGCCCGTCAGTGGCCGGCCCGGTTCTTTGCCGGGCCGGTCCCGTGAGGGATCAGTCGTTATTAATGGCGGCGTACTTGTCGGCAACCCAGGTATGGAAATGGTGGGTCGGGCCGTCCAGTACCGGTGAGAACACGCCGCCCGCAAAGCCCGGCGACTGACGGCCGGCCTGCATGCCTTCAACGGCGAATACATCCTCGCCGAACACGACCTTCCAGGCTTCAAGCTGGGAGTGGCGGCAGGCCGCGAACTCGTCACCGCAGGCTTCATCGCCAACGTAGAACAGACGCAGGTTTTCCAGCGTGACATCTTTTTTGCGCGGCTCCAGGATGATGGCGAAGAAGTGGTCCGCCTGCATGCCCAGCATTACGTTGGGGTAGAGCGAGACATACTCGGCCTGACGCAGGCGGTCCTGCGGCCAGCTCGGGAAACGGGGCAAACGAGTCCCGGCGACATCGGACAGGTTGTAGGTGTAGCTGCCCTGACCCGACATGTCGTCGTTGACGATCAGGTTGTAGTGCTGGTCCAGCGGTGAATAGGTGTTCAGGCTCGGGTGTACCCAGGGCAGGTGGTAGGCTTCGCAGTAGTTTTCGATCGCCAGCTTCCAGTTGCACTGCACTTCCAGCTGCATCTGGCTGCCGGTCGGCGCGATGGTCAGCTTGTCCCAGCCATCCTTGCCGCAGAACTCGCTCCAGCGCTGTACCAGCGGTTCGATGTGCTCTTCAAACGGCTTGGCATCGCCGGACAGGTTGATAAAGACGATACCGGCCCAGACATGAGAGCGTACTTCACGCAGACCATGCTTCTCACACGCAAACCCTTCCGCCTTGTGCACGCCGACGCCGCCGATATGCGGTGTGCCTTTCAGGTTGCCGTTCAAGTCATAGGTCCAGGAGTGGTAGGGGCAGCGCACCATGCCTTCCACTTCGGTTTCCTCGGTCAGCAGGATCATGCCGCGGTGGCTGCAGACGTTATGGAAGACTTTGTATACGCCATCGCGGTTACGCATGATCGCCAGCGGCAGTCCCATGAAGTCCACCGGCTTGGCGAAACCGTTGCTAGGCAGATCGCTGGCGAAGCCCAGTGCGGCCCAGGTCCTGCCCAGTACTTCGTCGCGCTCCTGCTCGAACAGAGCGTCATCGGTATAGACCGCGTTGGGCATACCCTTGGCTTCGGCCAGGGGCTTGCGAACGTCGTCGAGGGTTTCCATCGGGATGATGTGAGATTTTATTGTCATGGTGTCTCTCCACATTCCGCCAGTGAGGCATGGGTGATTGAAAAAAAGCCGGTTGCATTGACAGGGCGCAAGGAAATTCCGGCTGTCTGTGGGCGGATAGTAGGGACAGAGGGGAAACGCCGACAAACGATTTTTAAGCCGCTAAGCTATTACAAAAACTCATGCATGCTTTTTCGCTAATGTTTGTGCGGTTGCGTTATATCTAGTCAGTTAGGAATATCATTACAAAAACTCATAACCCCATTCGTAAAATTAGTTTGATGTAGATCAAGCTTTTCTGGACGATTGCCTCCACTGCTCAAAGCAGGGGCTGATGGATATCTCGTCAAATCCAGCAGCCGATGCATGGTGTGCGCTGTGCTGACAATAATAATTAGATGGAGACGACCCAATGAAAAACGACTCCGGACTGGTACGGGGCATCGACCCGACCGTGACGGTCATATCCAAAATCCTGGTCATTGGCTTCGTGATTTTCTGCGGCCTGATGGCGAAGGAAGCGGGCGCTTTCTTTCAACAGGTGTCCGACACCGTTCTCAATAACTTCAAATGGTTCTATCTGACCGTCGTCAGCGGGGTGCTCTGCCTGCTGATCTGGTTGATGCTGAGCCGGTTCGGTCATATCCGCCTGGGGCGGGATGACGAAGCCCCTGAGTTCAGTTATCGCTCCTGGCTGGCCATGCTGTTCAGTGGTGGCATGGGCATCGGACTGATTTTCTGGTCGGTGGCCGAGCCCATGTGGCATTACGCGGGTAACCCCTTCGCGGATACAAGCCTCAGTAATGAAGCCGCGCAAGCGGCGATGCGTATTACCTTCTTCCACTGGGGGCTGCACCCCTGGGCGATTTTCATCATCGTGGCGCTGACCATGGCTTACTTTGCCTATCGCAAGGGGCTGCCACTGACCATGCGCTCGGTGCTCTACCCTCTGATCGGTGACAGAATTTACGGGCCTATCGGGCATACCGTGGATATCCTCACGGTCGCCATCACGGCGTTTGGCGTGTCGCAGTCGCTGGGGTTGGGCGTAATTCAGATGAATGCCGGCCTGAATAACGTGTTGGGCATCGATATCAGTGTCGGTAACCAGTTGTTGATGATCGGGCTGATCAGCTTCCTGGCGATCCTGTCCGTGCTCTCGGGTGTGGGACGTGGCATTCGCCTGCTGTCTGAGTGGAATATGCTGCTGTCCATCCTGCTGGTGCTGGTCGTACTGGCGGTTGGCCCCACGCGCTATATTCTGCACACGCTGATTGAGGGTACAGGCGATTATCTGGGCAATATCGTCTCGCTCAGCACCTGGAGCGATGCCCAGGGCGACAGCGGCTGGCAGAACTGGTGGACCGCTTTCTATTGGCCCTGGTGGATGACCTGGTCGCCGTTCGTGGGCATGTTCATCGCCCGCATTTCACGTGGTCGTACCATTCGTGAGCTGGTCATGGGGGCCCTGATCGTGCCCACGGTGGTCACC
Organism: Marinobacterium alkalitolerans; assembly: GCF_017776525.1. GTDB lineage: Bacteria > Pseudomonadota > Gammaproteobacteria > Pseudomonadales > Balneatricaceae > Marinobacterium > Marinobacterium alkalitolerans. Next base: position 117,060 of record NZ_JACVEW010000007.1, on the reverse strand, counting down.
TTCATCTGGATGTCCGTGTTTGGTGGCTCCGCGCTGAAAATGGAGCAGGATGATCGACTGGCGCACCAGGCACAGGTGGAATCCGGTGAGCTGGTGGGCGAAGCGGCCGAGTTCAAGGGCGGTGACGTGCTGCTGGCGACCAAGGCAGAAACCACCTCTGCCGTGTTCACCCTGTTTGAGAAGATCGACAGCGGTTTTCTGGGGCAGATGCTGAGCCTGATGGTGGTGGCACTGTTGGCGACCTACTTCATCACTTCGGCTGACTCCGGCACGCTGGTCTTGTGTACGCTAAACTCGCGCGGGAGTCCGGAGCCCCCCATGGTGTTGCGGGTTATCTGGGGCGTGATGCAGGCGTTCATTGCCGGGGGACTGCTCTATGCCGGTGGTCTCAAGGCCGTTCAGACTGCTTCCATCATTGCCGGGCTGCCCATCGCGGTGCTGACGCTGGCCATGTCGGTGAGCCTGATGCGAGCTCTGCGCCAGGAAGGGCCGGCGGTGTACCCGCTGCCTGCCAAGCGCGCCCCTGTGCCAGAGGAAGAGGAAGATCTTGACGATGCAGACGGCTATCCGCAGGGTGAGCTGGAGCCCGCTCCAGTAATGCTGCGAGCCAGTGGTGATCGCTAAAACGGTATTGGCAGGGTGCGAGTGCCGTTCACTCGCCCTATAATGCCGCCAAAGGGCCCGTTATCGGGCCCTTTTCAATAATAACGATTACACATGTTGCACGAGGTCTGCTGTTGAAGATCAAGCCTCTTCCCCCCCTTAACAGCCTGGTTGCGTTCGAGGCGGCTGCTCGTCACCTCAGCTTTACCCAGGCAGCAATCGAACTGAGCGTGACTCAGGGGGCTGTCAGCCGTCAGATACGCCATCTTGAAGACTATCTGGGACGTTCCCTGTTCGTTCGGGACAAGCGCAGTCTTTCGCTGACGCAAACCGGCGATGAGTACTTTTACAGTGTGCAGCAGTCATTGCAGATGCTGGCGAATGCCACCGGCGAGGTGCTGCAGTGGCAGGATAACAAGCAGATCACGGTTGTCACCTCGAACGCCATGGCCTCGCTCTGGTTGCTGCCCAGGCTGGCCGACTTTCAGGACCGTCATCCGGATATCGATGTGCGCATTTTTGCCAGCGATACCCTCAAAGGGGTGCGGGCTTCCGAGTTTGATGTGGCGCTGTTTTATTACCGCAAGCCCCCGGCGGATATGGATGCGACGCCGCTGTTCCGGGAGCGCGTATTTCCGGTATGCAGTCCTCAGTTTCTGGACAAGCAGACACTGGAAGCGCCCGAGGACATCTTTGCCACCACGCTGTTATGGCTCGACTCCAGCAAGGATTGGCTGGGCTGGACCGAGTGGTTCCAGCAGGCCGAAATCAAGCCTGCTTCACCCCGTCGTCGACTGAACCTTAACAACTATCCCATGTTGATCCAGGCGGCATTAAACGGGCAGGGAGTCGCGTTGGGCTGGGAGCAGCTAATCTGCAACTATCTCGATAGTGGCCTGCTGGTGAGGCCGGTTGCAGATGAGCTGAATACCGAAGCCTGCTTCTACATGCTGGAACCGGAAACAACTTTCAGGCGCAAACCGGGCGTGGATGAGTTTCGTGCCTGGTTGCTTGAGCTGGTCGCGGCCGAGCAGGTGGCCAGCAGCAGCTAGCCTTTACTCATTCGGGCCCAGCCTGTCAGACGTCAGCCAGCTGGCTGACAGCTGGAGCTGCTGCAGGACTTCACCCTGCACCAGCTCTCTGATGTGAGCGGCGATTTCGGCTGGTATGTCACCCAGCTCACCCTCGCGTGCGACCAGGTAGAGCTGCCGCGCATGGCGAGAATTGTCCAGCGGCAGCAGCCGAAGCCCCTGCACACTGGGGGCTACCTGTGCCAGGCACAGGGCACTGATGATGCCCCAGCTATGACCATCGCGTACAAACCGCATCAGCGTATGGGTATCGTCCGTTTCGTAGCGCACCCGCGTCAGGATGCCCATGCGTCGCAAGGCCACCTCGGTCATGGCTCCGATATGGGTATTGCGGCCGTAGCGGATCAGCGGGTGTTCAAGCGCCAGTTGATGCAAGGCCTCCCGGTGTGGTCGCTTCAGGTCAAATGCGTAGCGTTGAGGGATAGCCAGCAGCAGGGGGTCTCGAAACAGTGGATACCGCTCAAGTCCGTCCATGTCTTCCAATGGCTCGTTGGATACCAGTATATCCACTTCCCGGTCCATGAATGACTGCAGCAGTGTTGGTGTAAGGCCACTGCGCAATGTCAGCTGATCAATCCGGTCGTCCATGCGGGCGATCAGAGGGCTGCCGAATACCTCTGAGCAGGAAGTCACCAGCCCGAGCCGGCACTGCGTCAGAGACTGCTGAGCGGCCCCTCTTACCTGACTGCTGAGCCGGCGCAGGTCACCCAGAATGGTATCGGCCTGCTGTTTGAGGACCTGACCGGCAGCCGTGAGACGCAGCGGGCGCGTTCGCCGGACCACCAGCTGCGTCCCCAAAGTCTGTTCAAGCTGCTTCAGGGTTTGTGATACCGCGGACTGGGTGACGCCCAGTCGCTGTGCCGCCTCTGTCAGGGAGTCTGACTCGGCCAGGGTCACGAAACTGGATAAAGTGGCGGTGTCGATCAGAGATGAGGGTTTCAATATAAGTTCAGCTTATGATTATTCAAATAATTGCTGAATTTATATCAAATATGTAGCGAAGATAATAGTTGTTGCAATAATGGCGTCACCTAACCCAACAACCGATGCCGAGTATTACAACAATGATTCTTCCCCGGTATGACCGACGCTGCGGCTGGTATGAGCTGCTTGACTCCGTATCCGACCACCCTGTGCTGACGGATGATATTGACGTGGATGTGCTGGTCATAGGCGCAGGTTTTGTGGGCTGTGCCGCTGCGCGGCGCATGGCGGAAAACCGGCCCGATGACAGTGTGCTGTTGATCGACGCGCTCAAGGTCGGGCAGGGAGCCTCGGGACGCAATTCCGGTTTTGTGATTGATCAGCCTCACAAGCGGGATCTTGAAAGTGCAGATGAAACGCTGAAACAGAAGATTCTGCGGCTTAACCGTGTGGCGGTTGAATATCTGGAAACCCAGATTCAGCGCTTTGATATCGATTGTCAGTGGTCGCATGCCGGTAAATATCAGGCAGCGGTCGGGACTCGTGGCATCAAGCATCTGGATCATTACGAGTCGCTCTTGAAAAAGGGCGGGGAAACCTACCACCGACTGACACGCCAGGAGATGCAGGACGTATTCGGTACCGATTTTTACTCGGCCGCGATTCATACGCCGGGTGGTGCGCTGATGCAGCCGGCCGCTCTGATGCGCGGGCTGGCAGACAGCATGCCGAGTAACGTTCGGGTGGCAGAACGAACCGCCGTGAGTGCCATTACCCGCACCTCAAAAGGGTTTGAGGTTCGTACGGGCAAGGCCCGCATCAAATGCCGTCAGCTGATTCTGGGCACCAATATCTTTACCGCCGAACTGGGTTACATGGCCGACCGCATCCTGCCAATCATGACCTTTGCAAGCATGACAGCCCCTCTGTCCGATGAGCAGATGCAGCGCTTTGGCGGACGCCTGGACTGGGGCATCACCCCGGCTGATCATGGCGGTACAACCCTGCGCATGACGCAGGATCGCCGCCTGATCGTGCGTAATTCATACCGGTACGCACATGACTACAACACCCCGCAAGCCATGATTCCCATGATTGCAGAGCGCCATCGCGCTGCATTTGATGCCCGTTATCCGCAGCTGGACGATGTGGCGTTTGAATATACCTGGGGTGGAGCCAGTGGCCTGTCGGCCAACTTTGAAACCTACTTTGGCGAACTGGAACACAATGTCTTTGCATCCTGCTGTGACCAGAGTGTCGGCGCTGCCCGGGGCACCATTTCGGGCATGATGCTGGCGGATATGGCCAGCGGTCGCAAGACCGAGCTGTTGCAGGATATGCAGCGTGTCTCCGGGAACCCGTCGCGCCTGCCGCCCAAACCTCTTTTGCGCGTAGGGGTTCCCCTGCGCCTCGCACTTGAGCGCTTCAGAAGCCGCTCGGAAGTATAAGTTCGCCTTTAATCATGCAAGGATTCACCATGTCAGCAAAACTGATCAAAGCCAGCAGCCTTTCCTATGTTCACCGCGGAGGCCCGCCCGGCGACGCCGGTGTTGCACGGGCCGTCAGCACCGATATCAGCGCCACCATGGGCGCCGGCGTGGCGCATTTCGATGCCTGTTCCATCAGTTGGACCGTCCTCTATGATGAGGTTATCTTCGTGATTGATGGCGTTTTCCGCCTGGTCACAACTGAGGGGACGCTTGAAGGGGAGGCGGGTGACATCATCTGGATACCCGAAGGCACCGAATTGAAATACGAGGGCGAGCAGGCACGCATCTTCTATGCCGTGTATCCGGGCAACTGGAAGGCGATACATGGGATGGATTAGATATTGCATTTTAATGACGCCGCATAAGCGGTGCTTATATTCATAAGCACCGCTTTATTCCCTTCATAAAGATATCTTCTTGTTGTAACGGATTGATCATCCGGCATCTCTAGCATCACATCTGAATTCAAGCACACGCCAGCAGAGGCTGGCATCGGATGGATGCAGTATGCGTGCGAAACACCCCGTAATTCTGATCATTATTGATGGCCTGGCAGCCGAAACAGCCCGTGACTGTATGGGCTACATGCAGGCCTTGTGTGACAGCGGGCAGGCAACCCGCTATGCACTTGACTGTGCCTTGCCGTCTCTCTCGCGCCCCCTGTATGAAACGCTGCTGACTGGCGCTACGCCGATTGAAAGTGGTGTTACCCATAACCGGGTCGTTCGGCTTTCCAATCAGAGCAGTGTGTTCAGTCTGGCGAGTACAGCCGGCTTGAGAACGGCTGCTGCGGCCTATCACTGGTTCAGTGAGCTCTATAACCGTGCGCCTTACATGGCAGAGCGCGATCGTTTTACCGACGACCCGGAACTGCCGATTCAGCACGGCTGCTTTTATCACCAGGATCACTATCCTGACGAGCATCTGATGCTGGATGCCGATTGGCTGCTGCGCCGTCATCAGCCGGATTTCATGCTGGTGCATCCGATGAATGTGGATGACGCCGGGCATCGTGCCGGCTACGACAGCAGCCATTACCGCAATACAGCACGTCGTATGGATGGCTTGCTGTCGCACCACCTGCCTCAGTGGCTGGCGGCTGGCTATCAGGTGCTGGTGACGGCAGATCATGGCATGAACAACGACCGCAGCCATGGCGGTACGCTGGCGGAGGAGCGTCAGGTGCCCCTGTGGGTGGCAGGTGATGCATTTGCACAGGCTGCCGCTGCGCAACCACAACAAACCGAAATCTGCGGCCTGGTATGTGAATTGCTGGGGGTGGAAGGGCATGCCAAGGCTGTGCCCGCCGGGATGTTGAGGGTAACGGCATGAAGCTGGCCATCTTTGATCTGGATGAAACCCTGGTCGGCGGTGATACCGCTTCCCTGTTCTGTGCCTATCTGGTGGAGCAGGGGTTGGCCGGTCCCGAGCTGCTGGTGCAGGAGGCCGAGCTGATGCAGGCCTATGCCCGCGGTACGCTGGATATGGCTGCCTATATCCGTGTGATGACCGCTCCGGTGCGCCACCTGTCTGCCGAGTCACTGCAGCAGCAGGTTGATGACTTTGTTTGCAATCGAGTGTTGCCCCGGCATTTTCCACAGGCCCGGGAACGGCTGGATGCCCACCGCCGTTCCGGTGACTGCTGCATCATCATTTCCGCGACGGCCGATTTTATCGTGCACCGCGTCGCTGCCGCGCTGGACGTGCCCCATGCACTCGCAATCGATCTGTCACGCACGCCCGATGGGCGGCTCGATGGCGGGATTCTCGGCACGCCCAGCTTCCGTGAAGGCAAGGTTCAGCGCCTTGAGAACTGGTTGCAGGGGCAGCCCCTTGCGATCAGCGAAACCCTTTTTTACAGCGACTCACGCAACGATCTGCCACTGCTGGAGCACTGCGACAAGCCGCATGTGGTTAACCCTGACCCTGAGTTGAGCCGGTTGGCCCGTACCCGTGGCTGGCCGATTTTGCACTGGATGCGTGGCCCGCACACGCCACTTCAAATGACTCCATAACCAAGAGAGCACCTGTGATGAGCAAGCGTTTACTGACCCTGAGCCTCGCTGCACTGACCTCCGTTCCGGCCTGGGCCAATTGTCCGGCCATAACCGGACCCGATGCCGGCGGCGAGTTTCCGCATCTGTATGAGCGTAGTGCTTACGAGCAGCTCAACAACTGCACCCTGAGCTTCAAGGCCAACCCGGATATTGCTGTACTGAACCAGCGCATCTCGGGTAATCCTGAATTGCCGCCGTTGGCACAGCGGCTACCGAAGGAGCCGCTGGTGATTGCGCCCTACGGCAAGATTGGCCAGTACGGCGGGGTACTGGACGGTATCTCCAAGGCGACGGAGTCCGGCACCTCAGACCTGCTCTCTGTGCGTCATGTCAACCTGCTGCGTTTCAGCGATGACTTGAGCACCATCGTGCCCAACGTCGCCAAGAGCTGGGAGTGGAACGCTGGTTTCACCGAATTGACCCTGACACTGCGTGAAGGTCATAAATGGTCCGATGGTGAGCCGTTCACGGCTGAGGATATTGCCTTCTGGTACAACCACCTGATCATGGATCCGAAAGTCACGGCCAAGCCTAAGGACCGTTTCCTGTCCGAAGGCAAGCCGATGACCGTGGAAGCGCTCAGCCCGACCCAAGTGCGCTTCACGCTGAATGCGCCTCGCCCCGGTCTGACCGCCATGTTTGCCAATGACTATGCGCAGCCGTTCCAGCCCAAACATCTGCTGGGCCGTTTCCACCCGGCAATCAACCCGGAAGCAGACGCACTGGCACAGTCACTGGGCTTTGAAGACGGCTATGCGGCGTTGACGTTCTACTATGGCCAGTCCGACTGGAAAGACGTACCGACGCCGCTGTTGAAAGACAAGGACGCGGTCAAGCGCCTGCAGGGTGCCGGCCTTCCAGCCGTTGCGCCCACGCTTGAATCGCACATCGTCATTGAAGACACCCTGGAGGGGCGCCGTCTGGTGGCCAACCCCTATTTCTTCCAGGTTGATACCGCCGGTCAGCAGCTGCCTTACATCAACGAGATCAGCGAAATCTATATCGGTGACGAAGATATTCAGACCGCCAAGATGATCGCCGGTGAGGTGGACTACAAGGCTCAGGCGGTGAACCTGCCGTCTGCGCCTGTGCTGCTGGAAAACCGTCAGCAGGGCAACTATGAGATTGCACTGCGCCCGACCATCGGGTTGTCGACCATTGCATTCAACCTGACTGACAAGGACGCCGAAAAGCGTGCACTGTTCAACAAGGTCGACTTCCGTCAGGCGATGTCGCTGGGCATCGACCGCGAACGTATCAACGAAGTCGCGTACTTCGGTTTGGGCAAGCCAATGCAGTACACCGCCTTTGACCCGGATACGGCTCCTTTTGTCACCGATACACAGAAAAATGCCTTCATCGAATACAACCCGGAACAGGCCAAGAGTCTGCTGGACGCCGCCGGCCTGACAGACCGTGACGGTGATGGCTGGCGGGACCTGCCGTCCGGCAAACGCCTGGATCTGGATATTCGTTACGCCACTCAGGGTATTGCCACCAAGGTGGTGGAAATCATCAGTGCCAACTGGCGTGATCTGGGTGTGCGCACGTCGATGAAAGAGGTGACCTCTGACGAGTACCGCAACTCACAGACCGCCAATGATCTGAGCGTTCTGACCTGGACCATGGGGCGTCCGCAGGCAGTGGTTGCCAGTGATTCCTCCTGGCTGATTCCGCCCTATGGCACCTTCTTCGATCTGCGTACGGGCATGGAGTGGGCACGCTATCTGCAGACCGAGGGTGCCGAAGGCAGTCAGCCACCGCAGTCGGTGATGGATATGCTGCCATTGGCAGAGGCGTTCACCCAGAAGGCTCTGGGGTCGGATGAGTCGGCTGAAATTGGCCGCAATATTGCCCAGCTGACCGTCGATGACCTGTTCATCATCGGTACAGCCAAGGCGGTGGCACCGGTCTACTTCAGCAAGAAGCTGAAAAATTTTGAGGTGCCCAAAACCTCCTCTTACGACTATTACCGCATGTATCCCTACCTGCCGACGCAGTGGTACCTGGAAGACTGATATGACCGCCCCGGCTTCGGCCGGGGCGCTGTCTTGAGCGGAAGAAACCATGCTAGCATTTTTGTCTGATACCTGGCTGCTGTGGCTGCTATTGGCCACGGCAGCGTTGCTCTGGTCGCGCAGTCGACGCAGCCAACTGTTTCACTACATTTTCAACCGTTACCTGCTTGCCCTGGGCACGTTGTTGCTGGTGAGTGCCATCGTGTTCAGTCTAATGGAAGTACTTCCGGGTGATTGTGCCGAGAAGATGATCGCCTACAAAAACACCCAGGGTGAGGTGATTACCGAGGCTCAGCTGGCGGCCGAACGTGCTCGTATGGGGCTGGATAAGCCGCTGCCGGTACGCTGGGCGAATTGGGTGTTTGATCTGGGCACCAAGGGAGACCTAGGCTTCAGCTGCTCCAAGCGTCAGTCCGTGAATGCGGCACTGGGGGATCGGTTTTGGCTCAGCTTCGGTTTCTGTATCGCCGGTCTGATATTCGCCTACCTGATTGCCGTGCCGTTCGGCATTGTTTCGGCCTGGTCACTGAACAAGCCCTGGCTGGACCGCAAGGCTCATCACAGCCCGGTGCGCCGTGTGCGCAACAGCCTGGGGCTGATACTGGCAAAGCTGGCTGACCTTCAGCTTCGACTGCTCAGTTATCTAGGCCTGGCGTTGCCCAACTTCCTGCTCGCTCTGAGCATTATCCTGCTCTATGTCTTTGCCGGTGAACCCACGCCGACCGGCCTGTTCTCTGATGCCTGGCGGAGTGAGCCCTGGTTTGCCGAGACCGGCTTTCAGTGGGGCAAGTTGCAGGACTTTCTGGGTCACATCTGGCTGCCGATTCTGGTGATTGGCTGGGCGGCCACAGCGCTCCAGCTTCAGACCGTTCGCGCCCTGGTGGTGGATGAGTCCAACAAGCTGTATGTGGAAGCCGCGCGTGCAAGGGGCATCGACGGCATGCGTCTCTGGACGCGTTATCCGGTACGCCATTCTATCAGCCCGCTGTTCAACTCGGTGGGATTTGACTATCAGAGGATCTTCAACGACCTGCCGATTGTGGCGGTGGTGATCGGGCTGACCGATGCGGCTGCACTGCTGATCGAAGCCCTGGCCATGACGAACGATCAGGAGCTGGCGGCCGGTATTCTGTTTCTGGTGGCACTGGTGGTGATCAGCATGAACTTTATCACCGATGTGGTGCTGGCCGTGGTAGATCCTCGGGTGCGCAACAGCGTGATGAATGGGGGAGGACATTGAAATGGCCGGATTGATCGCCCGCTGGCGTGGCCAGCACACCGCATTCAAGGCTGACGAGTCATATTACACGGCCGGGCAATTGGCGTTGATCAAGGCCCGTTTCCTGCGCAATACCACAGGTGTAGTGGCTGGAGGCCTGCTGGGCTTACTGGTTTTGATGGGCTTTTTTGCGCCCTTCTTTTCGCCCAATGCGCCCGGAATCGAGGGGGCGAATCCGGACTATCGCCGCGGTGCACCACAGAGCATTCAGTTCTGCGATGCCGACGGCTGCTCCCTGCGCCCGTTTACCTATACCTATGTAAAGGAGGTGCCCAAGCTGGACTTGAGCAGCCTGGCAGGGGGCGACTTGAATGCGCTGGATGCGCTGACTTCCGGTGACAGCCTGAGTGCATCCAGCCAGAACCGCTTTATCGAGCAGACGGACCAGCGTCGGTACCTGCAGTTCTGGGTACAAGGCTGGGAGTACAGCCTGTTCAAGGTTGAGTGGCTGGGCATCGATATTCGCTCTGACCGGCACCTGTTCGGTGTTGATCAGGGACAGATCCACCTGTTTGGCACCGATGAGGACGGCAAGGATGTGTTCAGTCGAACGCTGCATGCCATCTGGGTCACTATCAGCATTGCGCTGGTGGCGCTTGCGGTGAAACTGTTCGTGTCGTTGCTGGTCGGGGGTATCAGTGGCTATTGCGGTGGCAAGGTCGATGCGGTGCTGATGTCGATCACGGAAGCCGTGCGCGTGATCCCGCCCATTCCGGTGTATCTGGCCTGTGCGGTGGCCCTGTCACAGATTGACCTGACGCCGGTACAGCGCTACTTCGCCATTGCTGTGGTGATCGGTGCGCTGGATTTCGCCGCACTGGGCCGCCGTTTGCGCACCCATATTCTGACCGAACGTAATCAGGACTATGTGCTGGCGGCCCGGCTGTCCGGTGCCAGCAGCAGCCGGATTATCTGGCGCCATCTGGTACCCAGCTTCTCCAGCTACATCATCGTGGATACCCTGATTAACTTCCCCTACGTGATCCTGGCAGAAACCAGCCTGAGTTTTCTCGGGCTCGGGCTGACCGAACCGGTCAACAGCCTCGGAGTTCTGTTGCAGAAAGCGCAGGATCCGGATATCCAACAAAACATGGTGTGGCAGTTTGCACCGGTGGGCGTGTTTGTACTGTTGATTATGGCGTTTGTGTTTGTCGGTGATGCGCTGCGTGATGCGGCCGACCCCTATTCGGAGCGAAAACGATGAGTATCAATCAAATGATGTCTGAGCCGCTGCTGGATTTACGGGACCTGTGTATTGACTTCCATACCCCCGAAGGGCCTCAGCGGGCCGTGGATCATCTGAGCCTGAGTGTGCAGCCGGGCGAAGTAATGGGACTGGTTGGCGAAAGCGGATCCGGCAAGTCCATCACCGCCAAGAGCATCATGCGCATGCTGCCCGGCAATGCGGATGTTGCTGCGCACAGCCGTATCCATTTTCACGATGGTCAGCGGCAAATCGATGTGATGGGGCTGCACGGTCGGGACCTGCGACTGGTGCGTGGTGGGCAGGTCTCCATGATCTTTCAGGAGCCCATGGCCAGTTTTGCCCCTGCCATCCGGGTGGGGGAGCAGATCACCGAAACGATTCAGCTGCATACCGGCGTGGACTATGCCAGTGCACGGCGGCAGGGGATTGAACTGTTCGAGCGAGTGGGGATTCGAGAGCCGGCACGCCGATTTGATCAGTATGTGTTTGAACTCTCGGGCGGCATGCGCCAGCGTGCCATGATTGCGATGGCTCTCTCCACGCAGCCCCGCCTGTTGATTGCCGATGAGCCGACCACTGCACTGGATGTGACCGTGCAGGCGCAGGTGCTGGAATTGATGCTGGAATTGCGAGAGCAGTTTGGCATGGCCATGCTATTTATCACCCATGATCTTGGGGTGATCTCCCGCATCGCCGATAACCTGACGGTGATGAAAAAAGGGCAGGCTGTGGAAGCGGGCAGCACGGACCGGGTACTCTTCGCGCCCCAGCATGTCTACACGCGTCGCCTGCTGGATGCGCTACCCCATCTTGAGCAACTGCCACAGCCACCTGTCACAACGCCTGAACCACTGGTGAGTGTGCGTGACCTGTCGATCACCTATCCCGCCAGCGGGCCGGGGCAGGCACCCTTTCAGGCGGTCCCGAACATGAATCTGGACCTGCCAGCCGGGCAGATCATTGGCCTGGTAGGGGAAAGTGGCTCCGGCAAAACCTCCCTGGGCAAGGCCTTGCTGGGCGCGGCGCCGATCTCGGCCGGCAGCGTGAAGTACCATCTGGACGCCCCGCTGCAGCTGAAGGCTGGACAGAAGATCAAGCGCAGGCCGTTGGCCAAAGTGGCCCAGCTGGTGTTTCAGGATCCGTACGGCTCTTTGAACCCGCGCATGACCATCCGGGATATCATCGCGGAACCCCTGCAAGCACTGGGGCTCTGTCGCAATCGCGATGAAGTTGACCGACGTGTGCTTGAAGTAGCCGAGCGTTGTCACATCGATGTGAGCCATCTGCGCCGTTTCCCGCATGCGTTCTCCGGAGGTCAGCGCCAGCGCATCAGCATCGCGCGTGCGCTGGTAGCAAATCCTCGTTTTCTGGTGGCGGATGAAGCCGTGGCGGCTTTGGATGTATCGATCCAGGCCGAGATCCTCAAGCTGCTCAAGGAACTGCGTGACGCAATGGGGCTGACCATCCTGTTTATTTCCCATGACCTCAGTGTGGTCGCCAACCTCTGTGATCATGTCTGCGTGATGCAGCACGGCAGGCTGGTGGAGCAGGGTAGCGTGCGCCAGATTTTCCTGCAGCCAAGGCAGCCCTATACACAGGCTCTGATTGCGGCCATCCCGACACTGAAGCGTCCGGAGCGTGGACTGCTTGAAGGCACCGCAGCGCTTGATTCCGTGGTGGCGCATGGCTGAGTCCGATTTGTCGCTGCCGGAAATTCGTACCTTTAACGCGGTGGTACTGGCAGGCAATTTCACTCGCGCGGCGCAGCGTTTGTCGGTCAGTCAACCGGCAGTCACGGCGCAGATGCGCAAGCTGGAATCGCGCTTTGAAGGACCCTTGCTGGAGCGTGTCGGCAACGGTCTGCGGTTGACGGAGCTGGGCCAGCGGCTGTACCGGCTGACAGCCCAGTTTTCCGAGCTGGACCAGAGTGTTCAGGCACTGATTACGCCGGGGGAAGGGGCACGTCTTGAAGAGATCCGAATTGCAACGGCCTCGCCATTGGTATTCATGCCATTAATCGCCCGTTTTGCACAGGCCTACCCGGATGTGGCGCTTAACCTGCATACGGCGACCACGGATGAGTGCCATCAGGTGCTGGCCAACCGGGAAGTGGATATCGGGCTTTTTCCCATGCACTGGGAGGATCGACGGTTGTCGCGGCTGGCGTATCGGGATCATGACCTGATCGCCATAGTGCCCCTGAACCATCCGCTTGCCGGGCTATCGTCATTGTCACTGCATCAGCTTGAGGGCGAGTCGCTGATTTTTTCGCGCCGTTACTCCTATACCCAGCAGCTGCTGGACAGCCTGGTGCAGCAGGCCGGGCTGGCGCTCAACTCCACGATTCTGATCGACTCCCGGACTGATATCTGTGAAGCGGTCGCGCATGATCTGGGGATCGGTTTTGCCTTTCGTGGCGATATCCCGGCTGAGGGGCGTTACGCCGTAGTACCGATTCAGGAGGCCTCGGCAGCGGTAACCGAGCACGTGGTGTGGCTGAAAGGGCGCTCGGATCTGCCGGAAGTGCGCTGTTTTGTGGACTTGACCATGCAGGTGCTGGGCGAGTCTCAGGCTTCCTGCTTCCGGTAGGCCAGCGGGCTAACGCCGGTCCAGTGCTTGAAGGCGCGGGAGAAGGCGCCGGGCTCGGCAAACCCCAGCTCGCTGGAGATTTCGCCGATGCTCAGATTCTGCCGCGTCAGCATCATGATCGCCTGGTCACGGCGCAGGTTGTCCTTGATTTTCTGGTAGGAGGTGCCTTCTGCCTTCAGCTTGCGTGACAGGGTGTAGGAGGTGGTGTGCAACTGCTCGGAGACCCAGTCCAGGTTGGGCAGGCCGCCTTCGGTAAAGCCTTCCAGCAGGTTGCGCACGCGGGTGCTCAGGCTGTCGTCCTCGTCGGTCCAGACCAGCAGGTCGCGCGGGGAGCAGATAATGAACTCGTCCAACTCGCTGCTGGTGCGTGTCACCGGCATGCTCAGGTAGTTCTTGCTGAAAAAGATGCTGTTTCGTTCCTGCTCGAACTGGCACTCACAGGGGTAAATAAAGCGGTATTCATCGAAGTGAGCCGGCAGGGCATGGGTAAAGGTGGCGTGACTGAGCACGATCTTGCGCCCGATCAGCCAGCCGACCAACCGGTGCCAGACCATCAACAGCCACTCCACCAGAAAGTTGTCCGGATCCAGCTCGGGGTGGGTGTGCGTCAGGCTCAGCTCGGCTTCTTCTCCGTCCAGATTCAGGTTGAAACGCATGTCATCGGAGAATAGCCGGTAGCAGCGAATGCTCTGCTCGATCACTTCCTGCAGGTTGCTGCTGTGCACCACCAGCGAGCCCATCAGATGAAAGTGGCCCACCCGGCAGGGGCTGCGCGTGCGGCCCATGAATTCGTCATCCAGTTCGCGCCAGATAACCCGGAACAACTGAATGAACTGCTCCTTGCGAATACGGGCCTTGGGTTGGGCAATCAGGTCCGGGTCGATCTCACATTCGGCCAGTATGGCCGGCACGTCCAGCCCCTGGCTTTGCGCCCCGTGCAGCATGGCGCGGGCATAGTGAGATGAGAATGTCAGGTTTTCCATGAAAGTTGGCTACCCGGTCGACAGACCTGCAAAAAATGTCAATTTATCTGTTGGATGTTGTCATTCTGTTGGAGCCGATCTTTACATTAACCTGCCTTCATACTGCAGAGTAAGGGAAAACCCTTGCTCTTGAGCATTCTTGCATGGATCACCGCCTCAGGTGGCAAGCCGGATTACAACAATAAACAGGTTTCAGTATGGACAAGATCAGCTACAACGATTTCATCAAGGACTTCACGCCGGAGTCGATCATACAGAACTTCGTGGGCGATTTTAACGCAGGCCTCAACGTGTGCGAGGAGATCTGCGATCGCTGGGCCGACGACGAAAGCCGCGTAGCGCTGCGCTATGAACTGGCCGATGGCACCAGCGGTGAAATGACCTTCCGTGAGCTGCAGAAGCGTTCCGCCCAGTTCGCCAACTTCCTCAAGTCGCGGGGCATCGGCAAGGGCGACCGCATTTCCGCGTTGCTGACCCGTACCCCGGAGCTGATGATTGCCGTTCTGGGTGCGCTGCGTGCCGGTGCAGTCTACCAGCCCATGTTCACGGCCTTTGGTCCGGGTGCCATCGAGTACCGAGTGCAGAAGGCGGATACCAAGCTGATCATCACCAATCCGGATCAGTGGTCCAAACTGGCAGAAGTGAATGGGGTGCCTGAAACCATGCTGGTTGCCGAGGCCGACCATCCGCTGGCCGGTGAAGCCGACAACCTGTTTTATGCAACCCTCGACCAGCAGTCCGACAGCTTCGAGCCGGTCAAGCTGGGGCCTGAAGACCCCTTCCTGCAGATGTTCACCTCCGGCACCACCGGCAAATCCAAGGGTGTCACCATCCCGACCAAGGCGCTGCCGGCGTTCTACGTTTACATGCGCTATGCCATCGGCCTGCGTGATACGGACAACTTCTGGAACGTGGCTGACCCGGGCTGGGCGTATGGCCTGTACTACGCGGTTGTAGGTCCGCTGCTGCTGGGCTGCACGACTCACTTCAACGAAGCGGGCTTTACGGCAGACAACACCTTTGAGTTCCTGCGCAAGTACAAGATTACCAACCTGGCGGCTGCTCCGACGGCCTACCGCATGCTCAAGGCCAACCATGCGCTGCTGAAGGACTACCCGGAAATCGATCTGCGTGTGGCCAGCAGTGCTGGCGAGCCGCTGAACCCGGAAATCGTGACCTGGGTGAAGCGTGCCTTTGACTGCACCGTCTGTGACCAGTACGGTCAGACCGAAACCGGCATGACCTCAGCCAATTTCCACGAACTGGACCACCCGCACCGCGATGCAAGCATGGGCTACCAGCTGCCGGGTTACCGTCTGGTCGCGCTGGACGCCAACTTCAACGAAGTGGGCCCGGGTGAAAGCGGGGAGCTGGCCGTAGACATGGACAATTCACCGCTCTACTTCTTCCAGGGTTACACCTGGGGCGAAAAGAGCCCGTATCACGGCAAGTACTATCTGACCGGCGATATCGTGATCAATAACGGTGACGGCTCTCACTCCTACACCGGTCGTGACGACGACATCATCGCGTCGGCCGGATATCGCATCGGTCCGGCCGATGTGGAGAGCACCCTGCTGGAACATGAAGCCGTGGTCGAGAGTGCGGTGGTCGGCAAGCCGGACGAGAAGCGTGGCGCCATCGTCAAGGCCTATGTGGTGACCCATCCCCAGTACGATGCGGACGAAGCGCTGGCGGAAGAGCTCAAGCAGCACGTGCGCAATCGACTGTCCACGCACGCGTTCCCGCGTGAAATTGAATTTGTAACCGATCTGCCGAAGACCTCCAGCGGCAAGATCCAGCGTTTCCTTCTGCGCAAGCAGGCGGCTGAAGAGGCGGATGCAGCATCAGCCTGAATCGCCCGGGAGGCCGCAAGGCCTCCATCCAGCCAAACAGAATGATAAAGGTATCAACATGAAAGTACTCGTAGCCGTCAAACGTGTGATCGACTACAACGTGAAGGTACGTGTCAAATCCGACCGTTCCGACGTCGATCTGGCCAACGTCAAAATGGCCCTGAACCCCTTCTGTGAAATCGCGGTTGAAGAAGCCGTGCGCCTGAAAGAAGCGGGCACCGCAGAAGAAGTTGTGGTTGTGTCCATCGGCAGCAAGTCTTGCCAGGAGCAGCTGCGCACCGCATTGGCACTGGGTGCCGACCGTGCCATCCAGGTCGACGCACAGGATCAGCTGGACTCCCTGTCCGTGGCCCGTATCCTGCAGAAAGTGGCCGAGGAAGAGTCAGCCGATCTGATCCTGCTCGGCAAGCAGGCGATCGACTCCGATAACAACCAGACCGGTCAGATGCTGGCTGCACTGATGGATCGTCCTCAGGCGACCTTCGCATCAGAAGTGGTGGTTGAAGGGGATGCGCTCAAGGTGACCCGTGAAATCGATGGTGGCCTGCAGACGCTGAGCCTCAAGCTGCCGGCAATCGTGACGACCGACCTGCGTCTGAACGAGCCGCGTTATGCGTCTCTGCCCAACATCATGAAGGCCAAGCGCAAGCCGCTGGATGTAAAAACGCCGGACGAGCTGGGCGCCCAGCTGGCGGGCGGAGTTGAACTGCTCAGCGTTGAACCGCCGGCCGAGCGCCAGGCGGGTATCAAGGTTGGCTCGGTTGAGGAGCTGGTGGATAAACTGCGCAATGAAGCAAAGGTGGTCGCATGAGCATTCTGATTATTACCGAACACGATAACCAGTCCCTGAAGCCGGTCACCCTGAGCCTGGTGACGGCAGCGCAGCAGATCGGCGGCGATATCGACCTGCTGGTCGCGGGCGAAAATGCTCAGCCGGCTGCCGAGGCCGCTGCCTCAATTGCCGGTGTCCGCAAGGTCATTCACGCGGATAACGCTGCCTATGCGCATCAGCTGGCAGAAAATGTCAGCAAGCTGGTGGTGGAACTGGCCGAAGGTTACACCCACATCCTGGCACCGGGCACCACGACCGGTAAAAACCTGGCGCCGCGTGTAGCCGCGCTGCTGGGAGTCAACCAGCTGTCCGATATCATTGCCGTGGAAGCGGCGGACACGTTCAAGCGTCCGATTTACGCAGGCAACGCCATTGCCACGGTCAAATCCGCAGATGCCGTGAAAGTGATCACCGTGCGCGGTACCGCCTTTGATGCGGCTGAAGCCAGTGGCGGCAGTGCAACGGTTGAGGCCTGTGACAGCGTGCACCAGCATGCAGACGTCAGCTTCGTCGGAGAAGAGCTGGCCAAGTCTGACCGTCCTGAGTTGACCGCTGCTTCTGTGGTGATCTCCGGTGGTCGTGGCATGGGCAACGGTGAAAACTTCGACATGCTCAACAAGGTCGCTGACAAGCTGGGCGCGGCCGTGGGTGCATCCCGTGCTGCCGTTGATGCTGGCTTTGTACCCAACGATATGCAGGTGGGTCAGACCGGCAAGATGGTGGCGCCCGAACTGTATATCGCCGTGGGTATCTCCGGTGCCATCCAGCATCTGGCGGGTATGAAAGACTCCAAGATCATCGTGGCGATCAACAAGGACGAAGAAGCCCCGATCTTCCAGGTGGCGGATTATGGTCTGGTGGCTGATCTGTTCGAGGCGGTGCCCGAGCTGGAAAGCCGACTCTGATATTAGCATGACCTCGGCGGGCACCGGTTCCGGTGCCCGCTTTTCTGTCCTTCAATGCGCCGTACTCACCCTCCCACATGCTCTCCTCGTGATACCATTGGGCCTGTTAAAACGCAGGCATATGGATAACGGCCTGTCATGAATCATGCCGTTGACCCGGGTCAGTGCCCTCAGGTCAGCAGCACACAGGAGAGAGTCGCTGATGTTCACCAAACGCATAAAACAGGCAGGTATCGCGCTGTTGTCATCCCTGCTGATGGCAGGCTGTTCCGTATCACCTACGGGCGAGCGCACCCTGTTGTTGAATTCTCCGCAGCAGATGAATGCGATGGGGAGCCAGTCGTTTGAGCAGATGAAGCAGAAGCTCGACATTGAAACGGATGCTCGCACCAACCGCTACGTGCAGTGTGTGGCCGATGCGATTCTGATGCAGGTGCCGCGTGAGTATGGCTACGCACCTCAGGACTGGGAGCTGGTTGTGTTCAAGGACGAAGCGGTGAATGCCTTTGCACTGCCGGGCGGCAAGATGGGGGTGTATACCGGGATGCTGAAACTGACCGAGAATCAGCATCAGCTGGCCTCGGTGATCGGCCATGAAGTGTCCCATGTGCTGGCGCAGCATGGTAATGCGCGCATGAGTCAGCAAATGCTGACCCAACTGGGCATGGCGGCGGCCACGATTGCACTGGCAGATCGGGTCGACACCAGGACGCAACAGGCGGCCATACTGGCGATGGGGCTCGGGGTGCAATACGGCGTTCTGCTGCCCTACAGTCGCCAGCATGAGTCGGAAGCAGACAAGCTCGGTCAGTCCCTGATGGCACAGGCGGGCTTTGATCCCAGAGAGGCGGTGACGCTGTGGCAGAACATGGCGCAAAAAGGCAATGCCCAACCGCCAGAGTTGCTGTCGACTCATCCGGCACCGGGCACGCGCATCCGTCAACTGGATGCCCAGGTTGAGGCCTATATGCCACTCTACCAGCAGGCACTGGCGCAGGGTCGCAGACCAGAGTGTGACCAGTTTAAGCCGCGCTGATGAGTCTGGACTATCGTATCCAGAGTCAGTGCGGCCTTGCTTAACGTATCAATACCTGCAGGCGATCAGTCGATCAGGCCATACTGGTCACGCAGAATGTCGATGATCTCGGCTTTCGGGTTATCCGACAGCTCGATCGGGTGGCCAACGATCTTCTCCGCAATGTCGAGGTAGGTACGGGACACGTCCATCAGTACCTCGGTCGGCAGTGCGTTGTCGCGGGCCAGGGCTTCACGCTCGGGCATGCGCTCCTTGTTGAGCAGGATGTCCGGGTCCGGGAAGTGGTTCAGCAGCAGCTGGCGGAAGCCTTCCTTCGACTTCTCGATCACCTTGCCATCGCGATAAGCCGGGCCGTCCCAGATACGAGAAGAGTCCGGTGTGCCCACTTCATCCATGTAGATCAGCTTTTCGTTGCCGGCGGCATCGGTTACGTAGCCAAACTCGAACTTGGTATCCACGAACACCTGATCCAGCTCGGCCAGGGCATCACTGATCACCCCAAAGCCTTCTTTCAGCAGTTTTTCATACAGTTCGATATCCTCAGCTGAACGGAAACCGAAGGCGTCGAAATTGTCCACGATGTTGTCACGGGTGATGTTGACGTCATCCGCTTCCGGGACCCCCGGAATGCCTTTGAGAATGCCCTTGGTGGACGGGGTGATCAGCAGCTCCGGCAGTTGCTGATCCTTCTGCAGACCCTCTGGCAGGGTGATGCCACAGAACTCCCGCTCGCCCTTGCTGTAGGCACGCCACATTGAGCCGGTGATGTACTGGCGGCAGATCGCTTCGATCATCACCGGGCGGGCTTTCTGCACGATCCAGACAAAGGGGTGCGGGATGTCGACGATATGGCTGTCAGCCAGGCCCTGTTCGCGGAACAGGCCAAACCAGTGGTTGGAGATCGCATTCAGCGCCGCACCCTTGCCGGGAACACCGTTCAGACCGCCTTCACCGTGCCAGATGCAATCAAATGCCGAGATACGGTCGCTGATCACCATAATCGCCAGCGGCGCGTCGGGGGCGACATCGTAGCCCTTTTCTTCAATCAGGCGGCGGCTGTCGGCTTCGGTCAGCCAGTAGACGGAACGCACCTTGCCACTGTGAACAGGGCGGTCGGTACGGATCGGCAGGTCGTTGTTCACGGCCAGAACGGATTGCGCAAGGCTCATGGTGTCACAGGTCCTGTACTTGAATGAATCGGCCATTGAAGGCAAATGGAATGGCGCGATTCTAGCACAAGGTTGGAGCGAAGGTGCCACCGGCACCCTTGCTCACTTAAGGTCGCGCTTATTTCAACAGATGCTCATAACGCTGGTCAGTAAGTGTCTTCAGAAAGGCGACCAGCGCATCGACACGCTGATCTTCCAGAGCCGGGCCGTGTTCCAGCTCTTCCAGTGCCAGGTTGGCGCTGACTTCGGGCTCGCGCCAGGGTTTGCCTGTCTCCGGGTTCAATGTCCGGGTCGGGTTGTTGTACTGGTCATAGAACAGCACCACGGTTTTCAGATCCTTGAACACCCCGTTATGCATATAGGGGCCCGTTACGGCCACGTTGCGCAGGCTGGGAACCTTGAACTTGCCGGACGCGGTCGGGTCATCAACAGCCGGGTTGTCGAGGAGGCCTTTATCGACGGTGTCGGCAGGTGAACCATTGGCCTGTCGCAACTCCCGGTTTACCGGCACACCGATATTGCGGTACTCATAATTGGTAAAGGTTTCTGTTTGGGCACGAGGGCTTTTGCGCAGCTGATGGCACTGGTTGCAGTTGGTGAACTGCTGTGAAAAGAACAGCAAGCGGCCCAGCTCCTCCTGTTCGGTCAACCGGGCTTCGCCACGCAGGAAGCGGTCATATTTGGAATCGAACGGGGCAAAAAAGTCGGTCTGCTCGAAGGCCGCGAGGCTTTCTGTCAGCGCCGCGTATGCCTGTTCTGTTTGCTCCAGAATACCTTCACCGAACAGGTTGTTGAACGCCGCTACATAGCGTGGGTTTTCATTCAGGCGCTCAACCACACTGGCCTTGTCCGGCATGCCCATCTCAATCGGGTTCAACGGCGGGCCGCCAGCCTGCTCGGCGAGGGAGTCAGCCCGCCCGTCCCAGAACTGGCCGCCCACCCATTCTCCATCTTCGCGCTGGTGAAAGCCCGGGCTGAAGGCTGCGTAGCCGGCACTGGGTGCATTACGGTCACCGATTGACCGTGTATCATCTCCGACAGAGCCACCCAGTTGAGCTTCGGTTCTGGTGTCGATAAAGCCCTGTGCCGGTGAGTGGCAGCTGGCACAGGACTGAGTGCGATTGCGCGACAGGTTGACGTCAAAGAACAACTGTTCGCCCAGTGCGGCTTTGCTGTTCAGGGGCTGAGCGGCTTCAAGCGAGGGCGACAGATTGAAGCAGAGTATCGAAAGACAGAGAAGGGACGTACGCAGCATGTATGGATAAACCTGATTATCAGAATCATTCTCAATAATGCGCATGCTAACACGGGATGCCGGTGTGTGCAGTTCCCGTTTTCAAGATGGTTTGATCCAGCGCAAGGCTGCGCTAAGGTGGGTGGATTCCCACGCAGAGCAGGAGAGGCGTCATGCGTAGAGCGACAGCACACAACCGTGAAGATCAGGTGATTGAAGCACTGGAAGGCTTCAATCAGTCCTTGGATGAGTCACTGCGCCGCGAGAAGTTCGAGCGTATGGCGGTTTCCGCCTTTACGTTCTTCCGCGGCAGTAATCATCTCTATTGGCAGGATCTTTATCGTGACTGGCACTTTTCCCTGTTTGGCGGCGTGACCGACACGCAAACCTGGCTCCAGGGCGACGCACACCTGCATAACTTTGGTGCCTATGGCAGTCATGACGAGCAGGTACGGTTCGGGCTGGATGACTTTGATGACGGCATCGTGGGGGATTACCAATATGACCTATGGCGGTTGCTGACCAGCGTGGTACTGGCTGTGCGTGAGAGCGAAGGGCTCAAGCCGAGTGCGCTGGATGAAATTTTGCTGACGGTGATTGACCACTACCTTGAGGCCTTGCAGGCGGACCGAGAAACTCTGGCAGACTGGGTGGCCATGGCAGACACGACCGATGGACGCCTGCAGTCCTTCCTGATCAAGCTGGCGGAAAAGAAAGGCCGTGCCAGGATGCTGAAAAAATGGACCACGGAAGCAGAGGGGGATGCCCGCCGCTTTCAGCCGGACCACGCCAAACTCGAACCGCTATCAAGTGCCGAGTATGGGCTGCTTGAGCAGGCGCTGGTGGACTATCAGGCAACGCTGGCGGACAAGGTTCCAGGCCACAGCCGGCAGCATTTCAAGGTGAAGGATATCGCCCGGCGCATCGGTGCCGGTACAGGTTCACTGGGCACCGACCGTTATTACGCGCTGGTGGAAGGGCAGGAAGAGGGTGATCACGACGACGTCATCCTGGATATCAAGGCGCAGCAGCCCCCGGCAGCCTGGCATGTGATGTCTGTTCGCGAACGGAAAGAGTATGACCGCATGTTCCAGCATGAGGGAGAGCGGCATGCACTGGCCTTTCAGGCCATGGCACGTCACCCGGATCCCTATGTGGGGTGGCTGGAAGTCGGCGCGCAGGTGTTCTCGGTGCGTGAGCGTTCGCCGTTCAAGGCTGATTATCCGACCGATAAGCTGCATAAGCCCAAACACTGGCGCCATATTGCGGCCGTATGGGGGCGGATTCTGGCGGCGTCTCACCTGCGCGGGGCACGTGCACTGAGTGAAGAAGGGGGAGAGCGCTTTGCCCAGGCGGTACTTGAACGAGCCTTGCACAAGCGCGAGGCCTATACCGACCTGCTGGTCAGTATGGCCAGGGCGTATGCCGATTGTGTCGAGCAGGATTACGCAGCATTCTGCCGCTATCTGGGCCGCTAGATTTACTCGATGACGATAAGTGCGCGCAGCTGTTCAAGCTCACGGATTCGTTTCTGCGTTTCCTCGATAAACGCCTGGCCTGCAGCAAAGCGCGCCACTTCACCGTCTTCATCATTCAGGAAGGCGCGGGTCATCGCGCCGGCACGCTGGTCCAGCCAGCGGTTCTGAAGCTCTACCTCATGCTTGCGGGCCTTCTCCGGCAGGTAGTCCAGCGTATCCTGAAACAGCATGTAGAGGCGGGCATCATACAGATAGGCGATGCTCGACAGGGTCTGGTTTTTCGCCAGTTGTGACTCGTCCAACTCCAGTTGCGCCTGAAGCTGCGTGATCGGCTGGTCCAAGTTGGGTTCCCAGTTAAGGTCGGCACTGGCCGGAGGGTTTTCCGGCGGCTTGGGCTGGCTGGGCGCTGCTTCCTGCGCAGAAGCTTCCTCACGCGGCGGCTCTGCAGCGGTGTTGGAGGCAAACGGCATGGGCAGTGTCTGGCAGCCCGTCAGAAAGAGTCCCGCCAGCAGGCAGGCAGTAAGTCCCGGTTTGAAGGTCATGTTGGGCCCTGTTTGAAGAGTTCTGTCACTGATCACCATTCTACCTGAGCCTGACGCGGTGACCAGCCGGTAGCGGTTTTGATTTATTGGTGCCCTGTTGGTATTATCCGCACCACTCTTGGGGGAGTAATCTCTCGCACGTCTCTTTGAGGGACGGCGAGGTGGCTGTCAACATAATTGAGCCTCATGCTCATGGCGGTCACGTCCTGTTTGGGATTGATGAGACCTGAGACATTACGCACTGCCTGGCGGGCTGGTGTGTGGTGTCTTATGGAATCAACATGCCCGCCAGGATGTTATAACCCTATGGACGCTTTCCTGCCTTCGACCCTCGCGGTCGCCATCGCCGAAATCGGTGATAAAACCCAACTGCTTACTTTGTTTTTGACAGCACGCTTTAGCCAGCGTGGCGCCATTATCCTGGGTATTCTGGTTGCGACTTTACTCAATCATGCGCTTTCGGCCTGGCTCGGTGCCTGGCTGGCCAACTGGATTCCGGATGGCTGGTTACCCTGGATTATCGGGCTCAGCTTTATAGCCGTGGGGCTTTGGGTGCTTATCCCGGACAAGGATGATGAGGAAGGGGGAGCCGTACTCAAATACGGCGCTTTCATCGCAACCTGCGTGCTGTTCTTTATCGCGGAAATAGGCGATAAAACCCAGGTGGCGACGGTCGTGTTGGCTGCGCGTTATGAGGGGCTGTTCTGGGTGATAGCCGGTACAACACTGGGTATGATGCTGGCCAATGTGCCAGTTGCCTATGCTGGCAAGTGGATGATGCAGAAAGTGCCTCTTCATTTTGCTCGACGGTCAGCCTGCGCTCTGTTTGTCGGGTTGGGGGTGCTGACGCTGCTGAGTTTCTGAAACTGTTCATCCATGGCTCAGCTCCAGTGTCTATACTGCGTGGCACTGATTCTTTATAAGGAGGTATGTATGCGCGTTTATCCATTGATTGGCTCAGCCCTGTTGGCATCTTCACTGTTTCTGGTCGGGTGTGACGGCTCTGATTCGGAGGCTGAAAAGACCAGCACAGAGGCGCCAGCCGCTGAAGCATCCTCCATGGATAAGCTGAAGCAGGAAGCGTCTGAAACAGCCGATGCAGCCGGTGACGTGTTGAAAGAGGCCAAGGACAAGGCAGCCAAGGCGGCTGAGGATATCTCCGCAAAAGCGGCTGAAGCCGGAAAACAGTTTGGTGAAGATGTCGAAACCATGGGCGAAAACGCCAAGGAAGTGGCCGGCAAGCTTCAGGAAGGTGCCGAAGAGCTGACTAAAGAGGCTCAGGTCAAACTGGAACAGATGGAATCTGAACAGACAGACGATTCCAGCAACTGAACCTGTCGCGGTAACGGGTGACACTTGAGTGTCACCCGCCTTCATAAAGTTGTCATCTTTTCCTGTTAGCGTCCTTGATCTGTCGCCATGTGTATACATTGTGACGAACGATCTGACCTGACCGGGATGACCAACTTGAGCCCCCCACTGGAACGCAATGTCATTGCTCTCTCCTCATTGCAGGGAAGCCTGATCGCTTTGGCCCTCATGGTCATTATTGGCACCTGGATATTTGCCGGGTATCAACTGGGCCTCAGCCGCGACAAGATACTCGAAGAACACACCAAAACACTGACCAACCTCTCTCTGGTCGTCTCTGAAAATATCAATCAGGTCCTGGACCGGACGCGGGCGATGAAAGTCCTGTCGCGCATGCAGTTGCTGAAGCGGCAAAGTCATGACCCGGGCACGTTGGCGGCCTTGATCGGCTCTGACCCGGCGTTCAGTCGCATCACCCTGATAACACACAGTGGCGAGACACTGCTGTCCACCTCTCCCGGCCCCTTGCCTGCACTCCACCCGGAATGGAAGACCCTGTTGACGCAACAGGAGCGCTGGCCGATTCGGGTATTGCCCACCACCACTCTGGGGGAAAGCTGGAGCGTGCCTCTGGTGATGCCTCTCGAGGTCGGTCAGGAAGATAACTGCTGCTTGCTGGTACTTGATATGGATATGGGCTACCTGCTGTCGCTCTATCAGAACCTCAAATTGGGGCGGGAGACCAGTATTCATATTGCCACTGCCCAGGGCGTTGAGTTGCTCAGGGCCGAGCGGGGCGGTCTGATCGCGGGTGCGTCCGGTTTTGACGATACGGTGGTGCTGAAGTCACGGCTGTCGCAGGGGCGAGTCGTCAGTCGACATCCGCAAAACCGCCGTGACTACCTGGGGTATTTCGTCAAGCTTGAGCAGGCGCCCTTTGTTATTCAGGTACGCCAGTCGGAACTGGAAGCACTGGCCACCTACCATCAGCAACGCAATAAATACCTGGCATCCGTTATTGTCATGACGCTGATCGCCATCGGCGGGCTCTTCTGGCTGCTGTGGGTCATGCACGGGCGAGAAGTGCAGATGCGTGAGCTGCAGAAATCCGAGCAGCGCAATACCAAGCTGCTTAAACGCCTGCGTCGCGAGCATCAGGACACCATAGAGGCCGCTTCCCGTGATCACTTGACGGGGTTGTACAACCGTCGTCTGTTTATCGAGCTGGCACACTCGCAGTTACTGGGGTCCAAGCGGCAAGGGCGCTTTGCGGCCATCTGTTTTATCGACCTGGACCGGTTCAAAACCATTAACGATACCCTTGGCCACAAGGTGGGGGATAACCTGCTGCAGGAAGTCGCGCGACGGCTTAGAGAAACGCTGCGCGAAAGCGATATTATCAGCCGCTTTGGTGGCGATGAATTTGTGGCCATGCTGACGGCGGTGAAGCATCAGGAGGATGTTGAAGCCAAGGTGCAGCAGCTGGTGGAGGTATTGGCAGCGCCCTATCCAGAGCTTGAAGCGGCCGGGCTGGGCACCAGTCCCAGTATCGGGGTCGCCATTTCCCCGCGTGACGGTCTGGATATCGAAACGCTGGTTAAACATGCCGATATGGCCATGTATCGCGCCAAGAAAGCCGGGCGCGGGCGTTATTGTCTGTTTGACAGCCATGGCAACCCGCATGCCAGCGGGGACGCCGACTTGCAGTTCGAGGTTGCCAACGCGCTCCAGCGCGGGGAGTTTCGGGTGCATTATCAGCCTCGGCTACGCCTTCGAGGGTATGAAACCACGGGTTTTGAAGCACTGTTGCGCTGGGAGTCTCCCGAGTACGGCCTGATCCTGCCGGATACTTTTCTGCCTTGGCTGGAGGCGGAAAAACTGATGCCTCAGTTGACACGGAGCGTGCTGGAACAGGTTGGCAGGCAGCTCAAGGAGTGGCGCGAGCAGGGCCTGACACCGCTGCCAATCGCCGTCAACGTCAATAGTGCTCAGCTGTCTGAAACTGCATTGCCCGGGCAGGTACGTAACCTGATTGAAACCAATCGCCTCGACCCCGGCTGGCTGGAGCTGGAGGTAGGGGATCAGGACCTGCGGCGACTGGATGCTGAAGCCATTGAACACCTTCAGCTGGTCAGGCAGCAGGGCGTGGGGCTGGTGATGGATGACTTCGGGGCCAGTGAAGAGGGGCTGGAGCTGGTCTCACGCCTTTCATTCAAGCGCATCAAGCTGAGCCGGGCACTGATTCAGCACATTCGTAACAGTTTCGACGACAACGTGCTCTTGTCGGCCACCATTTCCGTGGCTCGCAAGCAGAACCTGTCGGTGGTCGCCAAGGGGGTCGAGACCCCTGATCAGTTGGTGTATCTGAAGCTTGCAGGCTGTCAGGAGGCTCAGGGATTTCTGTTCAGCCGAGCGCTTGAGCCTGACGCGGTCAAAGACTATCTGCTAACGCCAAAACGCAAGGTAACCCTATGAGCCGTCTGAAACGCTGTCTGCTGGGTATCTGTTGTATGTTGCCCATGCTGGTCTGGGCCGAGGAATGCAAACAGCCTGACGTGCTGAGGTTTGTTACCGTTCCCAAGCAGCCTCTGGCACTTCAGTACCGTGAGTTTGAGCCCATGCGCCAGCACCTTGAGCAGCGGCTGGGGATCCCGGTGGAAACGGTGGCCGCGCACTCCTACCAGGCGGTTATCGAGGGTATCGTGTCCGGGGCCGTGGATCTGGCCGAGATGGGCCCGGCTTCCTATATTCGTGCCCGCCTGCGAGACCCGGGCATTCAGCCCGTCGCATCCTATCGTTTTGTAGGCGGCACCTATTCACCGGAGGGCAGTTACTACAACTCGATTTTGCTGGTGCCGGCGGGCTCAAGGCTGCGTCAGCCGGAAGATCTGGAGGGCAGGGCGATTGCGCTGACCGATCCCGACAGCACTTCGGGCGCCGTCATCCCGCTCACCCGCTTTGTGGCCGAGACCGGTATCGCGTTACAGGAGGTTGCATCACCGCTGGTGTATGCCGGTTCCCACGATCAGGCGCTGAAGCTGCTGCAGGCCGGTCAGGTCGAGGCGGCCTTTGTGGCCAGCCGTGAGGCAGATGATTACATCGAAAGAGGCGAAGCGGGCGCTGATGAGTGGCGTGAAATCTGGCGCTCGCCGCCTATCCACTATGATCCGCTGGTGCTGAGCAGCCGGCTCTGCCCAGCGGTCGCCGAAACCCTGCGTGATGCGCTGCTGACGCCGTCACCGGCACGCAACCTGTTGCTGCAGTACAAGCAGGCACTGGATATTGTGGCGGTGAGCCACGCAGACTACCGCTGGCTGGAACCCCTGATTCAGCCCTGATTCCTGGCCGTTTGATCAGTGGAGCGTCTGCTTGAGAGCATTGAGGCTTTCACAGCAGAGTGACCTCAGGCTCGCCAGTGAGTCAGACGACAGCGTTTGCGCGTTTTCATGCTCGCGGCAGCGGGAAGCGGCGCGAGGCATGCCAAAATTGCTCAGCGTACCGGCCAGCTTGTGCAACAGTGCCGCGCGCAAGTCGCCGTCAGTGCTCTCGGCCAGTTGGTCCAACAGCTGTATGCACTGCTGCTCCATCTGCTCACACAGTGTGTGGAAGCGCTCTGTCCCCAGCATGCGATGGTGCTGTCCCAGCAGTTCAAGGTCCAGCAGTTCAGCATCTGCCTGCGGCGCTGCACTCTTGGTATCCGGCGCAGGTGACGAGGTGCTGATCAGGCGCTTGAGCGCCGCAAAATCCAGCGGCTTACCGATCACATCGTCCATGCCAGCCTCTTCGTAGGCGCGTACCTCGGCTGAGGTGACCGAGGCGGTCAACGCGATGATCCGGACACTGGCCCGAGACGGGTTGGGGTGCTCACGCATGCGACGGGCCGTTTCCACACCATCCATATCGGGCAGGTGAATATCCATTAATACCAGGTCGTAGGCATGGTCATTGTGCATGGAGAGCGCGGTAAACCCGTCGTCGGCGACGCTGACACGGTGTCCTTCGGATTCCAGCAGGCCAACGGTCACCTGCTGGTTGATGGGGGTATCTTCCACCAGCAGAATATCCAGCGGCGTGTTGTCACTAGTGGCCGGCTGGAGAGTATCGGCAGCGATTTCAGCCTGTTCAGGGTGGGTATAGTCAAGTTCAACCCAGAAGCGACTGCCGCTGCCCGGCTGGCTGTCAAAGCCGATCTCGCCGTGCTGGAGCTCGGTCAGACGCTTACAGATGGCCAGTCCCAGCCCGCTGCCACCAAAGCGCCGGGTGATGGAGCTGTCGGCCTGAGTGAAGTGAGTAAAGATGCGCTCATGGGCGGCAGCGGGAATGCCGATGCCGGTGTCCTCGACTTCAAAGCGCAAGCGCCAGGCCCCATCGGTGCTGCCCTCAACCTGCCGCGCCTTGATCAGGACATAGCCCTCCTGCGTGAACTTCAGCGCATTGGTGCAGAAGTTGAGCAGGATCTGGTTCAGAGCCCGGGCATCCCCCTGCACATGGGTGGGCAGGTCGGCATCGGGCCGCAGGATGAGATCAAGCTGCTTCTCGTCAGCCATCGGTGACAACAGCTGTCGTAACTGTTCCAGCAGGTCGGGCAAACAGAAGGGCTCTGACTCAAGCTCCATCTGGCCGGCTTCAATTTTGGTGAAATCCAGCACGTCATTGAGGATGCTCAACAGAGACTGACCGGAGCGGTAGATCGCCTCAACCTGTTCTTCCTGATGCGGGCTCAGACTGGAACGCATCAGCAACTGGGCCATACCCAGAATGCCATTCATGGGGGTTCGGATCTCGTGACTCATGGAGGCCAGAAACAGGCTTTTTGCCTCGCTGGCGGCTTCCGCCTTTTCACGAGCAAGCTCTGCCTGTTCCTTGGCCTTCCGCTCTCCGATATCGGTCACCGAGCCTTCATAGAAGCGAATGATTTCCTGCTCATCCGTGATGCAGTGGGCCGAAATGGCCACAAATACGACACTTCCGTCCTGCCGGCGCCAGCGGGTTTCAAACCCCAGAATACGCTCGTGCTGGCGCAGCTCGACGAGGAACTGCTGGCACTCCTGACGTGACACAAAGCAGTCGCGTATCACATCGGTCACCTGTTCGTAGAAATGATCCTGGCTGTCATACCCCAGCAGCTGAATCAGGGAAGGGTTGGCGGAAATGAAACGCCCGCGCTTGTCGATCCGGAAGATGCCCTCGCTGGCATTTTCGAACAGGGAGCGGTATTCGCGTTCGGACTGTTCAAGGCTCTGGTAAAGCTTGGCGTTCTCGATCGAGATCGCGGCCTGAGCGGCCAGTATGTGCAGGGTTTTCAGACGATTTCGGTTGAACACATCCCGGCTTTCGCTGTGCTCCAGGTAGAGGATGGCGGTCAAGTCGCCATGGTAGAGGATCGGAATCGCCAGCAGGGAGCGCGGCTGATGCTGGCGAATGTACGGATCATGCTGGAACATCTGGTGTTCAACGGCGTTGCCCAGTACCACGTCATCCTTGGTGCGCGCCACATAGTGAGCGATGGTCACCGGCAACAGGTCGCCGCTGTTCTCCAGGGTTTGTTCGTTGAACAGTCGCGGTGGCTGGTTAAGACAGATTTCCGCCTCCAGGAAGAGTCCACCCGGGCGGCGCATCATCAGGATGGCGCGTTGAGCCCCCGCGTTCTGCAGCGCCAGCTGCATCAACTGCTCCAGCAGCCGTTCCAGTACGATCTCATCCGATATGGCCTGAGAGGCGTGGATCACCGAGTTGATATCGAACGCCTGATTGTCCAGTGACTGCGGGTTGCTCTCCAGTCCGGACAGGCTCTCGGCAGGGGATACCTGCAGAGGACGTTCCAGCGAGAACGGATAGTCACGCTGCATCTGCTCGAGCTTGGCGCGCCCGCCCCAGTCGCTGTAACGGGCGTAGGCATCCTGCAGGTAGGTGCGGGCGATGCCGGGCTTGTCCCACTCCTGATAGAAACGCCCCGCCAGCTCGGAGGCGAGCGCTTCTTCCAGCACAAATCCCTGCTGGCGGGCATGCTCGATCGCCTGTTCGTACAGGTCCATCGCCTTGCTGTACTGGTGCTGGCTGCGGTACAGCTCGGCCTGCAGCAGGTGCAGGTGATGCAGGTGGTTTTCCGGGCAGTGGCGACTCAGCTTCTTGAGTTGGCGCAGTGTGCGGCGAACCCGCTTGATGCGTGCCGGTTGCTGCAGAATGCTGGTATCCGGCAGCAGGGCCAGAATGCAGAGCCCGTGCAGGAATTGCAGCCAGGGGGTGGTGAAGGTGCCGCTGATTGATGACTTGAGCGCCATGCCCGATTCGGTATGCAGGTAGGCGGCCTTGTATTCGCCCAGCAGATAGCAGACCAGTGCCTTGTAGAAGTGGTGCAGGCTGATGGCGGTGCGGTGGTTTTCTTCTTCCAGCTCCTTGAGCCCTTCCACTTCATCATAGAAACGCCCGTCAAAGCGAAGCGGATCGGAGCAGTGTCCGCGCAGATTTTCCATGGTTTGCAGCACAAATTGGGAATACTGCAATGACTGCTGCTGACCGGATTCTTCCAGCAGGGCGGCATACTGCTCCAGTCGGGGCTGCAGCTCGTCCAGATTGCGGCACAGCGGGAAGGCGTACTGAATATAGGCGGCCAGAGCATAGGCCCCCCACTCCATATCCCCGGCATTGAGGGCCAGCTGGTGAGCGTTCAGCAGCGACTCCATGCAGTGGCTGAGCGGCTCCTTGAAATGCCGGATGTAGGAGTCGAACAGGGACAGGGTTCGATGGTGCGTCAGAGGTGCGCTCTGGCGACGATCAAGCTCCAGTGCCAGCTGGCCCAAGCGGTAACCCTGTTCAATCAGATTGAACTGGCCGCACAGCACGCCGCCATAACCCGCAAAGGCGATTGCGGAAGAGGGGGTGAGGCCGTGTTTCAGGGTCAGCTCGACCTGGCGGGCCATGACCAGTGGGCGCAACTCCGAGCTGGAAAACTTGATGGCACCGAACATGCTGGCCAGGATCGGCATTGCCGCTTCCAGCTGGTCGTTTTCCATGCCGGGCAGCTGCATGACGCGCTCCGGCGGCGAGCGACGCAGTAACCACTGGGTTTTGGCAACACCGCGCAACAGCTGCGAGCCCGTGGGCTTGTGCGGGATGCTGACACCCAGCTGCTGCAGAGTGTTGACGGCGGTGTTGAGGGCACCATGAAATTCGTTATTGGCCACCTGTGACTGGATCTGAATCTGGTAGGCGCGAACGCGGTCGAGCAGGGTTTTGCCCTTGTGGTCGATCAGGTCAACCAGTTCCAGCATGCGCTGTTTGTGCCCCAGAATGTTGGCACAGTCGGCCGCAGCCGTGTGCAGGGCCAGCGTCAGGTCATATGCCTGCTGCCAGGCGCCTGACGGCAGCAGGCTCAGGCCGTGATCATAGTATTCCCGTGCAGTAGCAAAGGCGGCGGATTCGCGTGCCTTTAGGCCGGCGCGCAGGTTCAGATGCGCCAGCCGGGTGCGCTCCTCCTGGTGTTCGATCAGCGCATGTGCCTGATTCAGGTGGTTGGCAATTTCAAACAGCCGACTGTCGACCTCTTCGGCACTGAGGCTGTGCCAGAGCTGGCGGCCAATCTGCATATGCAGCTGCTCCAGCTCCTCGGCTTGAATGAGAGAGTAGGCAGCCTGTTGAACGCGGTCATGCACGAAGCGATAACGTGCACGTTCGGGTTCCAGATGCTGGAACAGGCGGTAGCTGTCATCCTGCGACAGAATCAGGCCTTCAGTCATGGCTGGCCAGAGCCGGTCGGCCACGATGCGAGGCGTCAGGTCACACACCAGCGAGAGGGTGCGCAGGTTGAAGCTGCTGCCGATACAGGCGGCCAGTGGCAGGACTTTCTGTGCCGCTTCAGGCAGTTTCTGGATCTTGTTGACCATCAGCTCGATGACGTTGTCAGTCATTTCCTGCGCCTTGATAGCCGCCTGATCCCACTGCCACTGCTGCTCACGGAAACTGATCAGCCCTTCTTCGTGCAGGGAGTAGAGGAATTGACTCAGGAAGAAAGGGTTGCCCTGGGTCTTCTCCAGGCAGACCTTGGCCAGACAGCGGCAGCGTTCGCGATCAACCTTCAGAGTGTCTGCGATCAGTTGCGTAACCTGATCCAGATCCAGTGGCGACAGTGCCAGCTCAACCGGCCGCGGCATGCTGTTGTACATGCGCTCCAGGGTGATGCGCAGAGGATGGGTCGCCCCCATCTCGTGGTCACGGTAGCTGGCGATCAGCATCAGGCCCAGTGGTCGTTCCTGTCCCGCCAGCGACTCGATCAGGTGCAGGGATGCCAAATCTGCCCAGTGCAGGTCGTCCATGAACAACACCAGCGGCTGCTCCGGTGTGGCCAGCACGTGCAGCAACTGGGAGAAAATGCGCGAAAAACGGCTTTGCTCTTCTGCCGGGGGGAGCGGTGCCACGTCCGGCTGTGCGCCAATGATCAGCTCCAGCTCGGGAATCAGCTTGATCAGAATCTGGGCATGGGAGCCGACCTGTTGCAGCAGCGTCTCGCGCCAGAAGGCGATACGCTCTTCGGGCTCGGTAAGCAGCTGCCGCACCAGTCCCTGCAGTGCCTGCACGATGGCGAAGTAGGGGCGGTTGCGGCGGAACTGGTCAAACTTGCCGCTGGTGAAGCGGCCACCCTGCTCGTTCACATACTGGCGCAGCTCGTGGACCAGGCTGGTTTTGCCGATGCCGGCGTAGCCGGTAATCAGGATAAAGGGGTGGCGCTGTGCGCTGCTGTGATCGTACAGGTGCTGCAGGCGTGCCAGCAGCGTTTCGCGGCCGTAGAGCCGTTGCGGTATCTGGAACCGTGCCGACAGGTCTTCCCGGCCGGGATGAAAATTGACCGGGTAGGTCTGGCGCTGATGTGCCTTGAGACACGCCTGCAGGTCATGCACCAGCCCGGCACTGGACTGGTAGCGCTGGGCCGCGTCCTTGGACAGGAGCTTGAGCACCACCCTTGACAGCATCTCCGGAATATGAGGGTTAAGCTGGTGCGGCGGACGGACCTGCTTGGCGATGTGGTCATGCACCAACTCCATGCCATCCTGACTGACGAACGGGGGGCGCCCGGTGATCATTTCATACAGGGTGGCTCCCAGACTGTAGTAGTCGCTGCGATAATCGATGCTGCGGTTGATGCGGCCGGTCTGTTCAGGCGCGATATAGGCCAGCCCTTCAAGGCTGAGCTCCGGGGTGTGCCAGCTGGCCTGTTCCCGGCTCAGCCCCGTGCTGCGGGAAAAGCCGATCAGCTCGACCAGGCCGGTTTCCGGGTTGACCAGCAGGTGGTCCGGGTTGATCTGCTTGTGGGTGATACCGGCTTCATGCAGGCGGCCGAGGAGGGCAGCGGCCTTACCGGCAATGGCCAGCCAGCGGGGCCAGGGAAGCTGCTCGTGCTGCATCAGTTGCCGTACCGGGATCGAGCCGGAGTCGGAGTACAGAGCCGCAGGGCCGGCATCCAGTTGCAGCAGCTCCAGCGGTTGTACGATGCCGGGAATCTGTAACCGCGAAAGCATGTCATATTCATGCTGAAAGCGGCTGATGTGCTGGCGGCTGCACTGGCTGGCATCCAAATGCTTCAGGATGACGGTGGTGTTGTCCTTCAAACACAGCGCTCGCCAGATCTGGCAGGTACTGCTGCTGTGCAGGCGTTGGTGCAGCCGGTAGCCTTCAGGAGCCTTCATGCGCGGGTATCGCCCGCAAACATGTAACCGGCTCCATGCGCGGTCAGAATCAACTGCGGGTTGGACGGGTTGTCGCCGAGTTTGCGGCGCAAGCGGCCGATCAGGACATCAACAGAGCGGTCATTCGGCGTCCACTCACGGTCATGGATGGCATCCATCAGCTGATCGCGGGACAGCACCTGTCCGGGGTGTTCGGCCAGTGTCTGCAACAGCTTGAACTCACCCTCGGGCAGTCGTTCCTGCTGGCCGTCAGGGCTGATCAGCAGGCGCTTGAACGGGTCCAGAAACCAGCCCTCAAAGGCATACCCCTTGGCGCTGTTGCGATCGGTATTTCGAGCCTGTTCAGGCTCGGGAGACGACTGAATACGCCAGAGCAGATTTTTGGCACGCACCAGCAGCTCACGGGGGTTGAATGGCTTGGTGACGTAGTCATCAGCACCGAGCTCGAGCCCAACAATGCGGTCTATCTCATCACCCTTGCTGGTCACGAGGATGATGCCTACTCGCGACTGGGCCCTGAGCTCGCGGGTCACCGTCAGTCCGTCCTTGCCCGGCAGACTAATATCCAGAAGAATCAGGTCGATGCCTTCCTGGCTGATGCGGTCCAGCAGGTCATCGGCCTGGTCCGTTTCGGACACGCGATAACCTTCATTTTCAAAATAGCTGACCAACAGCGACCGGGATGCCAGGTCGTCTTCTACAATCAGGATATGGGCTTGGGATGATGACATCGTTCTGGCCTCACAAAGACAGCGCCGGATGGATGAAAGACTCGCAATATCATCCGAGTGACAGAAAAGTG
Source organism: Marinobacterium alkalitolerans (assembly GCF_017776525.1). Lineage (GTDB taxonomy): Bacteria > Pseudomonadota > Gammaproteobacteria > Pseudomonadales > Balneatricaceae > Marinobacterium > Marinobacterium alkalitolerans. The sequence continues at coordinate 81,974 of NZ_JACVEW010000007.1, read as the reverse complement.
AAAGGCATTTTTACATTCTGTTACATCTGGGCACAACTTAGCACAAAAGCTCGATAATTCATTTACAAGGCCTGTTTAGTTTAGCTACGACCACTGAAGCGGGCTGGGCGTTGCAGAGCCGCCTTGCCGCTCGGGCCACCAACAAGATCCATCTCATCAGTAAGGGAGTGATGGCATTGAGTAATAATAATTCCAAACGTGCAGCACTGGGCACGGGCGTTCTGGCTCTGGCCGGCTTGGTCAGCGCGCCGCTCATGGCTCAGGATGCACAGCAGATCATTCGGGACCGCTGTCTGGCCTGTCATACCGAAACCGGTACGGCAGACGCCCCCAGCTTCTCCCGTATCAGTGAACAGCGTAAGACGCCTGAAGGCTGGCACATGACGCTGAACCGCATGATTCACCTGCGCGACCTGCAGATCTCCACCGAGGAGAAGCGTGCGCTGGTGAAGTATCTGTCTGATACCCAGGGTCTGGCGCCAGAAGAGACCGAAGGCTACCGCTACCTGCTGGAGCAGGACACCAACCTGGTGGAAACCGGTATCGAACCGGGGCTTGCTGAAATGTGCGCCCGCTGTCACTCCGGTGCACGCTTCACACTGCAGCGTCGTTCCGAGCAGGAGTGGAAATACCTGGTCGACTTCCACATGGGGCAGTTCCCCACCACCGAGCTGCACTCCCTGGCGCGTGACCGTCAGTGGTTCGAGATTGCGCGCAACGATACGGCAGGCCAGCTGGCCAAGCAATTCCCGCTGCACACCAAGGCCTGGAGCAACTGGAAAGCGGCTGACAAGTCCGACCTGATGGGTCGCTGGCGTGTCACCGGCTATGTGCCGGGCAAGGGCGAGTTTGATGCCTGGATGTCTGCAGCCAAAACCGCGAATGGCAAGTACGACCTGACACTGGAAGGCCATTATGCCGATGGCGAAGTGCTTGAAGGCAGCGGCAAGGCGACCGTTTACACCGGTTACGAATGGCGTGCCAGTCTGACCATCGATGGCGTCAAAATGCGTCAGGTCATGGCGGCAGACAAGGCCGGCAACACTCTGGAAGGCCGCATGTTCATGGCCGCCGAGCGTGAAATTGGCGGTGACCTGATGGCCGTGCGTGATCAGGGTACAGCCGATCTGGTCGCACTCTCTCCGTCCTACCTGCGTGTGGGCGAGAGCACCGAAATCACCCTGGTCGGCCAGAACCTGAATGGCGATATCGATCTGGGTGAAGGCGTTACAGTCGAAAAAATCGTTTCACGCAGCAAGGATCGCATCACCGTAATTGCCAAGGCGAGCGGTGCCGAAGGTCTGCGCTCTCCCCGTGTCGGCAAGGCCGTCCACAATGCCGGCCTCGCCGTGTATGAAGAACTGGCCCGTGTCGAAGTGAGTCCGGCCAATGCCGTGACCCGCATCGGTGGCGCTGACGGCAACATGCCGAAAGTACGTGCCTCCTACCGTGCGATCGGTTACAGCGCGGGTGCTGATGGTCAGGCAGGCACCGACGACGATATCCGTCTGGGCTACATGCCGGCCAGCTGGAGCATCAAGCCGGCCGACGAAGTGGCCGCTCATGACAAGGATGACAAGTATGCCGGCATGATCAATGCCGCCGGTATCTTCGTGCCGGGCGATGCAGGCCCCAACACGGCACGCAAGATGGACGCAAACAACGTGGGACGTTTGACCGTCGTGGCGTCGGTTGAGGACGGTAGCAGCCAGGTGTCCGGTGAGGGCAGCATGCTGGTATCGGTGCAGGACTTTGTCCGTCGCGTCCTCGATTGATGCAGTAAAACCCGACAGAAAGTAGCCACCCAACAGAACAACAAAGAGGTGAACAATGGGCGCCATGACGCTGGTGAAACCGAATCTGCACAGGGTTGATGTCGATGCCCGGCAGATGCTGTTTCACATTCCCAGCAGCAGTATTTTCGAGCTTGATGACCTCGGGCGTGAATTGCTGCAGCTGTTTGACCGCCATGAACAGGTCTCTCACGAGCAGTTGGCGGAACTGCATGCGCGCTATTCGCAGGAAGCGGTCTCCGAAGTACTGGAGGAGTTGCGCTCACTGGAAGTGATCTCCGAGCCGGGTGCGGTTGCCCGCATCAATCCGGAGCCGCAGAAGGTGGAGAAGTTCCCGCTGACCACCGTCGTGTTGAACGTCAACACCGGCTGTAACCTCAGCTGCACCTACTGCTACAAGGAAGACCTGACGACACCGTCTCAGGGCGAGAAGATGGCCTATGAAACGGCGATCAAGTCGGTGGAGATGCTGCTGAGGGAGTCGCCGAACCAGCCCGCGTACAACGTGGTGTTTTTCGGCGGTGAGCCCCTTTCCAATATGCCTCTCATTCGTGATGTGGTGGCCTATTGCGAGAAGCGCTTTGCCGAGCTGGATGCCACGGTCGATTTCACCATGACCACCAACGCCACGCTCCTGAACGAAGAGCTGGTGGACTGGTTCAACGAGCACCGTTTCGGTCTGACCATCTCCATGGACGGTCCCAAGGCGATGCACGACAAGAACCGGATCACCGTGGGCGGGCAGGGCACCTATGACGTGGTGCGGCGCAAGGTGGAGATGCTGCTGGCGCGCTATACGGCACGTCCGGTGGGCTGCCGGGTGACGCTGACGCGCGGTATCACGGATGTGGAGCGCATTTACGACCATCTCAGCAATGAGCTGGGCTTCTTTGAAGTGGGCTTTGGCCCGGTGACCTCTGGCGATATTGCCGAGTTCAACCTGACCGGGGAAGAGCTGGTTGAGGTGTTTGCCGGCATGAAGCGCCTGGGCAAACGCTATCTGGAAGCAGCGCTGCGCAACGAGAACTTCGGCTACGGCAACATGCACCAGCTGATCACCGACATGTACGAGGGCAACAAGAAACTGGTGCCCTGCGGTGCCGGTATCGGTCTGCTGGCGGTCGACAAGGATGGTGGCCTGAACCTGTGTCACCGTTTCACCGGCTCCGACATGCCCACCTTCGGGGATGTGGACTCCGGTATCGACAAGGCAAGTCTGGGGCAGTTTGTTGAAAAGCGCCTGGATCGCAGTGAAACCGGTTGTGAAACCTGCCGCATTCGAAACCTCTGTTCGGGTGGTTGTTACCACGAAAGTTACGCCAAATATGGAGATCCGACGCATCCTTCCTACCACTACTGTGACCTGATGCGAGACTGGGTCGATTTTGGTGTGGAAGTGTATTCGCGGATCATGCTCGAGAACCCCGGGTTCTTCGAAGCACATGTCTCTCCGAGGAGGAGTGCTAAATGAAACATCTCAAGTCTCTGAACAAGAAAGCTCAGCTGATCAACAAGGCGATCAGCCCTGAGGAAGTGGAAGACGTGGTGGCCATGCAGACCGTTGTGGGCTGTACCGCTACCACCGACCCGGGTTGGGAGCTGGACCCCTTTGGTGGTCTGGGCTCACTGTGCCAGCCGATGGAATCTGACCTGTACGGCTGTGCTGATGCCTGCTGGTGGCCGGCACAGGTGCCGGACACCATGAACACCTACCCGGACTGGGCTGACGGTGTGGCCAAGGCTGACAAGGACTGGCGCAAGCTGGATGGTATTTTCGAGGATGAGCAGTAACAGGAGCTGGCAGATGAAACTGACGAACATGTTTAAATCAGCCGGTCTGATCGGCTCTCTGGCGCTGGGCGCCGGCCTGTCGGCTGTCGCATCGACCGCGATGGCTGACCAGGAATACCTGTTGACGGTAACCCGCCCGAACCAGCTGCACGTGATCGACATGAGCACCAACGAGATCGCGCGCACCTGTGATATCCCGGGTCCCTTTGGCTCGGGTGCCATGGCGGTATCACGTGACGGAACGCATGCCTACGTACTGGGGAACAACTGGGAAGACGTTTACGGCTTCGATATTCGCACCTGCGAAATGACCTTCAGCGCCGTTCAGTCCACCCCGACGGTACAGGTGAAGTCCTTCCAGTCCGTGGCGGTCAGCGCTGATGGCAAGGAGCTGTACACGGTTCAGAACCCGATCAAGAAGCATCTGGATCGCTTTGAAATTCTGGAGCCGCGTCTGGCGGTGTTCAACATCGAAGATGGCCTGAATGCCGAGCCGGTTCGGACCTTCCCGGTGGATCGTCGCATCACCAAAATTGCTGCAACCGAAACCGGTGAGGTGATTCTGGGCGGGGCTGACGTGAAAGCGATCAACCCGGATACGGGTGAAACACGCGTCGTGACCAAGCTGGCCAATTGGGAACGCGGTCCGCTGTGGCTGCCGCCTGATGCCTTCGCCATGCACTCTCAGGGTGAGCAGGCGAACGAATACATCATGCCGTACGTAACGGCCAAGTTTGACTCCGAAGAGTGGAACTTTGAAACCGCTGAATGGTGGTGGGGCATGAGCCGTGTGGATCTGGCGACCGGTAAAGCCGAGCGCATGGAAACGATCCCGTTCCAGTTCATCATCTTCAACTTCATCACCGACCCGCGTGACCCCAATATCCTGTATGGCAGCTTCAACACGCTGTCCAAGCACGATATCAGCACCAATGAGACGCTGGCAGTACACGAAATGCCGCATACCTACTACAACCTGAACATCTCAGGCGATGGTGAAACCATCTACGTGGGCGGTACCAGTAGCGACATTTCGATTCATGACTCCGAGACGCTGGATAAGATCGGTTCAATCCAGCTCACCGGCGACATGACCACATCTGACCTGCGTGTGGCCACCATCAGGGACTGATGTGTGACCGCGTGAATCAGGTATAGTCAACGGGAGGCGCCGGCAACGGCCCTCCCGTTTTTGTTCCGGCAAACGGCCCCTTATTTGTCAGACGTAGTAACGTCTGATGACTGACAAAGGACAACCCTATGCTCAACTGGCTGGTACGCGCGATCCATGCGCCAGATCGAACACGACTGGAGCAGGGATTCCGCTGGCTGTACAGCTTCGTGAAACCCCAGCGCAGGGCCATTGCAGGCCTGTTGGCGCTGTCCTTTCTGGGTTCGGCACTGGTTCTGCTGCAGCCCTGGCTGACCAAGCTGCTGATCGATGAAGGCCTGATCGCCAAGGACTACGGCATGCTGATCCAGATGGCCCTGACCATGATTCTGGTCGGCATTCTCGGCACTGCGTTGTCAGGGGTTAACCGCTATCTGCACACGCGCCTGTCGGGCCGGATTCTGTTTGCATTGCGCACGGATCTGTATGCCCACCTGCAGCGGCTCTCGCCGGCCTTTTTCGGCCAGCGACGGATCGGTGATCTGTTGTCTCGTATCGATGGGGATGTGGCTGAAATCCAGCGTTTTGCGGTCGACAGCCTGTTTTCCGCCGTCAGCAGCATTATCGGCCTTGTCGGTGCGCTGGTGCTGCTGGTGACGCTGTCCTGGAAGCTGTCGCTGCTGGTACTGGTGTTGATCCCGCTGGAGATCGTGTGGCTGCGCTGGATGCGCCGCAAGGTCGAAGTGCGTACTCGTGAGATGCGTGAGCGCTCGGCAGACCTGTCCAGCTTTCTGGTGGAAACCCTGCCGGCGATGAAATTCATTCAGTCCACCGGGCAGGAAAACCGCGAGCGGACCCGTCTGGGCGGGCTGAATGACAACTACCTGAACAAGCTGCTGCAGCTGCAGGTGACCGAGTTCTTTACCCATGCGATTCCCGGTACGCTGACCTCTATCACCCGCGCCTCTGCGTTTCTGATCGGTGGTTGGTGGGTGATTCAGGGCCAGTGGCAGCTGGGCTCGCTGATCGCCTTTTCGACGTATCTGGGCATGGCAACCGGCCCTGTCAACAGCCTGCTTGGGCTGTATGTGGCGATACAGCGGATGAGCGTCAGTCTGAATCGTGTCAGTGAATTGCGCCTGACCGATGTCGAGATCTCATCTCCCACCCGCCCCAAACCGCTGCCTGAGCCCTTGCGTGGCCAGCTGCAGTTGAATGAAGTGAGTTTCGCCTATGAGGGGCGCCCGCCGGTATTGAATGCCGTCAGCGTTGCGTTTCCGGCCGGGGAAAAAATTGCACTGGCCGGTGCCTCTGGTGCCGGCAAGTCCACGCTGATTGATTTGCTGCAGCGTCACTATGACCCCGCTGAGGGGCATATTCTGCTGGACGGGGTGGATATACGTGAGTTGAGCCTGAGTGACCTGCGCCGCAGCGTGGCGGTGGTGTCTCAGGAGATCACCCTGTTCCGGGGCTCGCTGGCGGACAATCTGCGTTACGCCTGTCCCGACGCCGACGATAAGGCGGTGCTTCAGGCCGCGCAGGATGCACAGCTGGATGACCTGATTGAGCGCCTGCCGGAGGGGATGGATACGCCGCTGGGCGAACGCGGGCAGCAGCTGTCCGGTGGTCAGAAGCAGCGTATCGCCATTGCGCGTGCACTGTTGCAGCAACCGGCTGTGCTGGTACTGGATGAGGCGACCTCGGCGGTGGATGAAGCCACTGAACAGCAGGTCATTGCAGCCGTCGACCGGCTGTTCTCGGATCGTACCCGCATCCTGATAAGCCATCGGCCGTCAACCCTGGCGGGAGCAGACCGCCGCTTGCTGCTGCAAAACGGCCACCTGAGCGAGATCGAGGAGGCCGTGGATGTCGTCTGAAGCCATACGTGTAGGCGTTGTGGACTCCGGCTGCTCCGAGCAGCAGGCGATCAGTGCCAGTGCGGCCTTTGTGCTGGCGGATCAGCAGCTGTGGCTGGCGCCGGCCGAGCCGGATCAGCTGGGACATGGTACACGCACGATCGAGGTGATTCAGGCGCTGGCACCGCAGGCCGAGGTGCTATCGGCTCAGGTGTTTCAGCAGCGACTGACCACCACCGCAGTACAGGTGGCGGCGGCGATCGACTGGCTGGTGGAAGAGGGTGCACAGGTGATCAATCTTAGCCTCGGGCTGCGGCAGGACCGCGCGGTGCTGCGTCAAGCCTGTGAGCGAGCACTGAAACAGGGGGTGCTGATCTGTGCCTCCAGCCCTGCCCGGGGTGAGCCCGTGTTTCCGGCACACTACCCGGGTGTCTTTCGGATGACCGGTGATGCGCGCTGTGGCCGTGAAGAGATTTCCCATCTGGATACGGACTATGCCGATTTTGGTGCCTGTGTGCTGCCACTGGACAATACACGCAACCTGTCCGGTGCCAGCCTGGGGTGCGCCCACCTGAGCGGGCATCTGGCGCGCTACCGGATGGACGTGGAGCAGCCCGGTTTGAGTGCTGCCCGGCAGTGGCTGATTGAGCGGTCCCGTTACCAGGGGCCGGAACGCAGGGGAGCTGAAGCATGAATGAAGCGGATATTCTGGTATTGGGGGGTGGGCCGGCCGGCGGTGCGGTAGCGATTGGGCTGGCGCGAATGGGCTACGCCGTCACGCTCGTAGGTGAACCACGCCCCTTTGATGCCGTTGAAGGGGCGTCCGAACGTGCCGTTCAGGGCATGCGTGCGGCGGGTTTCCATCAGGCGCTGGCCGAAATGGCAACCGAAACGCCGCGCCAGGTGACCTGGAACGGTGAAACCAGCGCCGCCAATACGGAGTTTCTCATACCGCGCCAGCCCTTTGATCGCGCACTGCTCAGAGACATTGCCGACCAGGGCGTCAATGTCATTGAAGGGCGTATCCACAGCTGCCATGAGCATGAGGGGATTTTTCGGGCCATGGTGGCGTCTGAAAACGAGAGGGAGCAACTGGTAGCCGCTCCCTTTCTGGTAGAGGCCCGGGGGCGCTCAGCGCCGGCGGCCGGTGTTCCCCGCGTCAAGGGTACGGCCACTGTTTCCCTGCTGCAATACTGGCAGGGGCCTGAAGCGGCCCCCCGAACGGCCGTACAGAGCTTTGCCGATGGCTGGGCCTGGATGGCGATGCGGGCAGACGGTCGCCGTTATCTGCAGCTCACCGTCGATGTGGCCAGTGCCCAGCTGCCGCCCAAACAGCAGTTGGGCGAGTGGTGCCACCAGCAACTGATGCAGCTTGAACAGGCGCAGCCTTTTATCAGGGATGCCCGCCCCACCGGGTCGGTTTATGCCCGTACCAGCAGTCCGGTACTGTGCCAGCGCAGTGCCGGTGACAACTGGATTCGGGTGGGCGATGCCGCCATGGCGGTCGATCCCCTGTCGGGGAACGGTATCTTTCAGGCACTGTCCTCTGCGCTCCAGGCACCGGCGGTGGTCAACACCCTGATTCAACAGCCCGAAAAGGCCGCACTGGCTCAGCAGTTCCATGAAGCACGGGTAGAAGGGCTGTTTTATCGTTTTGCCCGTATCGGGCGCGACTTCTATGCGCAGGAGCAGCAGTGGCCGGAGCGTCCATTCTGGAAGGGCCGTTGCCAGTGGCCCGATAGTCAGCCCATGCATCAATCGGTTTCCCCCGAACAGGTGGTCACGGCGATGCGGCCGGTGGTTGAAAATGGATTGATTACGCAGGCGCAGGTCGTGGTAACGCCGGATCAGCCATTGGGTATCTGGCACCTGAACGGTCTGCCTCTGGCCCCGTTGCTGGACGCGGTGCGTCAGGCCCCCGAGCGCAGCCCCGCTGATGTGCTGTCGGATCATCTGGAAGGGGAGCAGGGGCGTCTACTGGCCGGCTGGATGCAGCAGCAGGGCTGGTTGTATCCGTAACAGGAGCGTCAGGCTTCAGCGGTCTGATGCCTGACGCATGAACTGCTCAATGTCGGCCACTTCAAGTGGCTTGCTGAACAGGTATCCCTGAGCTTCGAGTTTCGCATACTGCTTGAGGAAGCTCGCCTGCTCGTGCGTTTCAACCCCTTCGGCAATCACGCTCAGGTTCAGGGCTTGTCCGAGCGCGATAATAGACTCGGTGATGGCCACGTTGTCCCGATCTTCAGGGATGCCGTGCAGGAAGGACTGGTCAATCTTGAGCTTGTCGATGGGCAGTTTCTTGAGGTAACTGAGCGAAGAATAGCCGGTGCCAAAGTCATCCACGGAGAACTTGATGCCCATTTTCCTCAGGGTTTCCAGCTTGGCGATGATGGTGTCTGTCTGCTGTACAAAGAAACTCTCCGTGACTTCCAGCTCAAGGTGGGCGGCGGGAAGCCCCGAACTGTGCAGTGCCAGCCTGACCTCCTCGACAAAGCTGTCCGCGTGAAATTGAGGGCCTGATACATTCACCGCAATGCGCCCGACCAGCAGGCCCTGCTCCAGCCACAGCTGGCCCTGTGCACAGGCCTTTTCCAGCACCCACTGCCCGATCTGGCGAATCAGTCCACTTTGTTCGGCGATGGGGATAAACCGTGCCGGAGAAACCATGCCCAGTTCCGAGTGTTTCCATCGGAGCAGTGTCTCCATTCCGATCAGGCTTTCGTCTTCCAGCAAGATCTGGGGCTGATACACCAGAAACAGCTCTTCCTTGTCGAGCGCTTTCTTGAGCGCACTTTTCAACAGGACATATTCAAAGGCCTGAGAGGTCAGCTCGGATGAGTAAAACAGGAAGGTGTTGCGGCCCTCTTCCTTGGCCTTGTACATGGCGGCGTCGGCGTTGGCCAGTAATATGGCAGGGTCCTTGCTGTCCTGAGGGCAGAGGCTGAGCCCCATGCTCGCGGTGACAGTGATGTCCATGTCATTGATGTAAAAGGGCTTGTCAAAGCAGTCCATCAGGTTGCGTGCGACCTGAGCGGCACTCTCCGGCTTGCCGATATCCTCCAGCAGGATGACAAACTCGTCGCCGCTCATGCGGGCCACGGTGTCGTCGGCACGCAGTTGCGCCTGCAGGCGCTGGCCCAGTTGAATCAGGACCTGGTCGCCGGCCGCATGACCGAGGCTTTCATTGATATGCTTGAAACGGTCAATGTCGATGAACATGACCGCCAGAGACTTGCCCATACGCAGGGCGCGTTTGATCGCCTGCTCCAGCCGAGAGTTGAACAGCAGCCGGTTGGGCATATCGGTGAGCGCATCGTGGTGTGCCAGATAGTCCAGGCGATCCTGGTGGGCTTTCAGGGCCGTGATATCAGAAAAGGCGCCCACGTATCCACTGGCTCTGCTGTCGTCAGTTTTTACCGTGCTGATGGTCATCAGTTCCGGAAAGATTTCACCGCTCTTGCGCCGGTTCCAGATTTCGCCACGCCAGCCGCCGGTCTCGTTGATTGATTGCCACATGGCATCGTAAAACTGTTTCTGGTGACGGCCGGAGCGTAAAAAGCCGGGTGTACGTCCGATCACCTCATCTCTGTCATAGCCGGTGATACGGCAGAAGGCGTCATTAACGTCCACGATATGAGTATCCATATCCGTGAGAATGATGCCCTCATCGGTGCTTTTGAAGTAGGTTGACGCCTGCAGCAGTTTTTTCTCGGCGGCACGCTGTTCGGTAATATCCCTGGCGATGCCGTAAATAAAGCCGTCGTGCTGGGAAATAACGGAGGACCAGTCGAGCAGCCGGTAGTGGCCATTCTTGTGCCGGTAGCGGTTTTCAAAGGTGGCAGAGCTGTGGCCGGATCGGACAATTTTGCGTGACTCCCGGGCCGTTTGCTCGCGGTCGTCCGGGTGCACGAACTCAATAAAGTTATGCCCCTCGAGTTCTCCTCGGCTGTACCCCAGAGTACTCTCCCACTGACTGTTAACCCTGAGGATGGTGCCATCGCTTTTGACGATGATATTAAGGTTCATGTTCTGCTCAAAAAAGCTGTCCAGGGCAATTTTGGTCAGTCGCTCCTGCGTCACGTCGATAACGACGCTGTGCCAGATCACGTCACCGTTGGGTTTCTGGATGGGTTTGGCTGTGCCGGACAGCCACTTCAGTTTTCCGGAAGGGGTTTGTATGCGCCACTCGTGTGACCAGAATGAGAGGGCTTCAGCCGACTTCTGGATTGAATTGAACAGCCCTTCAGCGTCCCCCGGCACGATCATCTCCCACAAGCGTGAGACATTGGCCACTGCCTTTTCAGCACTGATCTCCCAGATATCGAGGCAGCCTTCGCTCATGTCTCGAATGGAGTCGGTGCCATCCGGATGCAGCTCGTAGATGAAAATGGCGCCGGGAATGCTGCCGGTCAGCTCGCGGTAGTTTTCTTCATTGGCCGACAGGGCCGCCTCGCGCGCCTTGCTCTCGGTGATATCCACCGATAGGTCCTCAATGATGATTTCATCAGCGTCCACCCTGCGGCTGATGGTGCGGTTGCACAGCCAGTGCCAGTTGCCGTCCTTGTCCCTGGCGCGGTATTCGATGGTGAATGGCGTGCCTTTCCAGAGATCATCCAGCGCCTGATCAAACAGGTGGCGGTCGTCCGGGTGCACCACATCCGGCCAGAGCACCGGCGGGCTGTCCAGCTCCTGCGGCGGGATGCCGAAGAACGACTCGACCTTGGGTGCAACGTAGAGAACGCCGCGTTTGGTCGAGTACTGGTAAACGATGTCCGGCAGGTTCTCCAGCAGGTTACGCCAGCGCTGCTCACTCTCAACCAGTGCCCGTTCAGATTCCTTGCGGCTCTGAATATCCTGCATTACCGCTACAAAAAAGGCAGGTGCCTTGTCCGTCGCTGCGACCAGACTGACACTGAGGTTGACCCAAACAGTGTTACCGGACTTCTGGAGATAACGGACTTCCAGTGTGTAGCTGTCCGCATTGCCGGCCACAATATCCTTCAGGCAGGCCTGCTCGGTCGCGAAATCATCCGGGTGTGTAATTTCCTGACGATTCTTGTCGATCAGCTCATCATGGCTGTAGCCGAGAATGGCGCACACCTGCTCGTTGATATGCAGCCAATTGCCCTTGAGGTCAAAGTGGGCCATGCCAACGGCTGCCTGCTCGAAAGTAGCTTCAAACCAGCGTGCTGACTCGCGCGTAGCCTTATGCGTCGAGGACGTCGAATCGGACAACTCACTACTCCTTAAACGGGCGGGCAGGTACCGGAAACGGGGAAGTCTTTGATGCAATATAGCAATACCCGCCGGGTACGGCCATTCAAGGCGTCATGAAGCCAGGCATGCAGCACGGGGCTGAATGCCCGACAGGCTTAGCCGTTAGTGCCCTTGGCTTTCTCCATGATCTGGTGGGCACGTGAAAAGTCGTTGTTACCCCCACTGACGATACAGACGACTCGCTTGCCGATGATCTCTTCACGACACTGCTCCAGAGCCGCAACGCTCAGACTGGCGGCCAGCTCTGCGACGATCGCTTCCTCCTGATAGAGGTCGATCAGAGCCTGACAGGTTTGCTGATCCTCCACTGTCAGAACCCGGTGCAGCCGTTCATTACAGATGTCAAAACAGCGCTCACCGATGCGTTGTGTCGAGGCACCATCGATGAAGGGGTCGATACGGTCCAATGTCAGGTTATGACCAGCCTTGCGTGAGTGCTGCAGCGCGGCCGCCTCGCTTGGCTCGACGCCGATAAGACGAGTGGTGGGGCTATGGTGATGAAAGACGGTACTGATACCGCTGGCCAGACCTCCCCCGCCCACGGGGGTGAACAGGTAGTCAATGGGTGTGCCTGCGCTGTCATCCAGAATCTCCAGCGCGAGTGTACCCTGACCGGCAATGACATCCGGGTCGTCGAACGGGTGAATAAAGGTTGCTCCTGATTCCGCTTCCCGCGCACGCGCAGCCTGGCAGGCTTCGTCAAAGGTGTGGCCGGTCAATACAACTTTGACATGGGAACCGCCAAACTGCCTTACCTTGTTGACCTTAAGCGCAGGCGTATTGGCAGGCATGAACAGGGTGCCCTGAATGTTCAGGGCACTGCAGGCAAAGGCAACCCCCTGCGCGTGGTTGCCGGCACTGGCACAGACAACACCGCGCTGACGCTCAGCCCGGGAAAGCTGGCTGATGCGGTTATAGGCGCCGCGCAGTTTGAATGAGCGAACCGGCTGAAGATCTTCCCGTTTCAACAGCACTTCGGCCTGGTACTTCCGGCTCAGAAACTCACTTTTTTGCAGTGGTGTGTGCTGCACAATACCCTGCATGCGCGCAGCTGCGCCCACAATGTCCTCCAGCGTGGGAAGGCGGTCATTGAGACTGTCTGACTCGGTCAGTGCAACTGCGGCTGTCATGGCATGATCCTCTTGAATCGAATGAGTGGCTGAAGTCCAGCCATAAAAAAACCCGCCGTTTGGCGGGTTTTCTGTGTGTTTTCAACACGTACGCGTTAGCCCACCAAACGCCTGTCAGTGTGCATAATCATCATGATGGCAATGTGGCTGAAACGCTGTGTCATCATCGGGTATCCGGTACGGTTAAAAAGTGAACTGCTATAACCATTAACAACCACGCCCGGTGGCGTCAAGCCGTGTTTGTCACCCATACAATTGCAAACGCCTGCCGAAAAGGAACTCAAAACAGCGCCATCAATTGAGGTTCACGCGATTTCAACGCTACGGTACGCCGCCAGTACAGGCTTGATTTGGCTGGGTTGGCCTTTGAGCATACGCTCATAGTGCCTGAGCTTTCGTTGCAGGTAGTCCCTGGCGTTCTGTGCCTGCTCCACTGTTGAGGCATTCCAGATGCAGTCACCGGTGAGGCTGACCTCGGGCAGGTCTGGGTGGGCGCAAACGGGGCTCTGTACTTTCAGGATTTCGTAAAACTTGCCGTTTTCCTTGATCAGCGCTTCGCGCTCACGCCGAAACCCCAGCGACCTCAGGTGCTGGCGCAGCTTGAACTGGTGGTAGACCGGGCACAGCAGCAGGTCCAGATGCACGTCCGGGTGGCGTGAGTGCAGTGTTCTGACGAACTCTGTCATCAGGTCACCACCAACGCCGGCAATGATGACCAGGTGCCGGCCGGGATACTGCTGCAGCGGCAGCTCCGCCACATCGCAGCAGTGTGTGGACCAGTTCTGTTCGGGGGCAAGCGCCGGCAGTTTCTGGTTCAGTGCCTCGATCAAGGCGGGCACGATATCAACGAAATGGATGTGTGTCCGCTGATCCGGCCTCAGCAGGGTGCGACCCAGATAGCCGTGGTCGCAGCAACAATCCCAGATGTGATCGTAGTTTCCACTGGCCATGTATGAGATCTGCTGAAGACGTTTACCCAGTGTGTGCATAGTGCTCGCTAATACCGCATTGAGTGGATCATAAAGGTCGCAGGCCCCTCTCGCCGGTGTGTCAGCGGGAGGGGCATCATTGTATGGCTAGAGCCGTGCGGAGTCTCCTGCGCGGTCAGACTCAATCTCCGCGTCGTCGTTGTCCAGCACGTCTTCTGCCACGGCCCAGGGTTCTGCCGGTGCCAGCTTGATATCGCCGGGCCGCTCAGCATAGCGCTCTGCACGCAGGGCCTTCAGCAGACCACTGATCATGCCAAGTACCACGATGGAAAAGGGCAGAGCAGCCGTAATGACGGCGGACTGCAGCGTATCCAACCCGCCGGCCAGGAGCAATACAGCCGTCAGCAGTGCCAGCAGCAGCCCCCAGAGAATACGGTGGGGCACCGGCGTATCGGTTTCACCGCCGGACAGAATGGTCGTGATAACCAGTGTGCCGGCATTGGCAGAGGTAATCAGATAGGTGCCGATCAGCACAATCAGCAGGGTGGATACAACGGGGGTCATCTCGCCCAGTGACATGCCTTCGATCATGACAAACAGGGCCGAGGAGGTATCACGGTACACGGCTTCAATAATACCGCCGTTCTGGAACAGTTCCTGATAGAGCGCAGTCCCGCCAAAAAGACCAATCCAGACGATGGTAATGGCCGTGGGCACGAGCAGCACGCCCATCACGAATTCACGGAAGGTTCGGCCACGCGAAATGCGCGCGATGAACATGCCGACGAAGGGGCTCCAGGCCAGCCACCAGCCCCAGAAGAATACGGTCCAGGTTGCCTGCCAGTTACTGCGGTGGGTCGCATTGGTGTGGAAGGTCATGCGCAGCAGATTCTGGATGTAATCACCGGTGGCTTCGACCGTGACCGATACCAGATATTGAGTCGGGCCCAGCAGAAGCATGAACAGGACCGCCGCAATGCTGAGCCAGAAGTTGGCTTCCGACAGCAGACGAACCCCGCGGGAAACGCCGGATACCACGGAAAGGGTCGCGATCAGCATGATCGAGCCAATCACGATGAGTTGCAGTTGAGTCGAGGCGGGTATATCAAACACCCGCTCAAGTCCGGCATTCATCTGCTGAACCCCAAGCCCCAGCGTGGTGGCAATCCCGAACACGGTACCGAATACGGCCAGCAGGTCGATCAGATTGCCGACGGGGCCAAATACCCGATCGCCCAGCAGTGGGCGCAGGGCAAAGCGAATGGTCAGCGGTTGCTGCTGCCGGAAACAGAAGTACGCGAGTACCAGGCCAACAAACGAGAATATCGCCCAGCCGTTGATACCCCAGTGGAAAAAGGAGAGGCGCATGGCGATGATCGCCGCGTCTGCATCGGCACTGCCAAATTCAACGAAGGGGTTGTCCTGAAACTGCATGATCGGCTGGGCAACGGACCAGAACAGAATCCCCACCCCGGTACCGGCCGCGAACAGCATGCTGACCCAGGAGAAAAAGGTAAATTCGGGGACTTCATCGTCTGCACCCAGTCGCACGTTTTTGTACCGACCGGTCCCCAGCCAGACCATGAAAAACAGCAAAAAAGCGACCAGAAGCACGTAGTACCACTCCAGAAAGGGCGTCAGCCACTCTCGTACTTGGGTCAGGCTGGTTGAGCTGGCGTCGGTGTAAAGGGTACCGGCTACTAAAGAGGCAACGATCATCAGAATGGCAACACAGCTCATGGCCGTATTCATTCCCTTGAAAAAGCCTGTCTCTGCCTGGCGGAACATCCAAGTGCCTCCTTGAGGTTGGGTAAGTCTGTTGTGTATGAACCTGTCTATCCAGAGTTGTGGCCCATCATACAAAAAGATCACTAATGTTGCAGGGAAGGAACAATTACGGCCTTAAGCGGGGTGGAGCCTCTAACGGCCTTGTTGCATCAAGCAAGGCGCTGTGGAGAATGCCCTGCATCTTCATATAAGGAGTTCGCATGGAATTTGTTCCCTCACTCGAGTCCGTTACCTTGCTGAGGCGTTACAAGCGCTTTCTCGCCGATGTGCGCCGTGCCGATGGCAGCGAAATCACCGTTCACTGTCCCAATACAGGTTCCATGCGTCACTGTGTACTGCCCGGACAAATGCAGCGGGCGCTGATTTCCGACAGCGGTAACCCCAAACGCAAGTACCGCCATACACTGGAAGCGCTTGAAGTGGCACATGGGCACTGGGCAGGTGTGAATACCAGCCGGACCAATGCACTCGTCGCTGAAGCCGTCAGAGCCGGCCGGATTGACGCACTGGATCCGGCCGAAGGGGTGGAGATGGAAGTGAAGTACGCTGACAGCCGGTTTGACCTCGCGCTTGGGGCAAGACAGGCACCGCATACGTTTATCGAGGTAAAAAATGTCACGCTGGGGCCGGGCCCGGATGACCGGGATGATGGCGTCATTGCCTTTCCCGACTCGGTGACGGAGCGGGGGCAAAAGCACCTTAAGACCCTTATGCAGGTGGTGGCTGAAGGTAAGCGCGCGGTGCTGTTTTTTTGTGTGCAGCACAGTGGTGCTCAGGCAGCGAGACCGGCTGATGAAATCGATGCCCGTTATGGCCAGCTGCTGCGCGAGGCCATAGAGGCGGGGGTCGAGGTGCTGGCCTGGCGAACGCGCATCTCCGCAGACTGTTTTGAACTGGACTGCCCCTTGCCGTTGGCACTTGAAGGCGAATTCCAGTCGTTGGCAGGAGGCTGAGCCGCCCGCATGCCGTTGTGCCTTATTTGACCAGTTCAGCCGGCATTCAGTAGACGCAACTCGATTTAGCCGCTAACTTTGTCCTGCTGTTGCAAACACGTGACATTGTCCAGACTTCATCTGCCCGCTGAAGTGCCTGGGCGTTCCTGCCCCCCGAGGGATTTTTGACAGAGGATGGTTATGAGCACGCAGTTGTCTGAGCAGAGCTATGAAATGGAGGCCGACCCGGATGTCTACAAGACGCTGCTTGAGTCTACCCGTGCAATTCCCTGGAAAATTGACTGGAAAACGCTGCGTTTTACCTACATAGGCCCGCAGATCGAATCCCTGTTGGGCTGGCAGCGAGACAGCTGGCGCTCGGTGGATGACTGGGCAGAGCGGATGCACCCCGACGACCGAAAGTGGGTGGTGGACTTCTGTGTGTCTCAGTCGCAAGAGGGCAGCGACCACGAGGCCGACTACCGTGCGCTGAAATCGGATGGCAGTTACCTCTGGATTCGGGACGTGGTGCACGTACTCCGTAATGAGCAGGGGGAAGTGGATGCACTGATCGGCTTCATGTTCGACATTGACGAGCGCAAAAAGGTTGAACAGGAGCGTGACTGCCTGCGCCAGGAGCTTGAAGAACTTTCGTACAAGGATTGCCTCACTGGCGTTGCCAACCGCCGCATGCTGGACCAGGTTCTGGAACAGGAATGGATGGATGCCCGCCGTAACTGTCAGCCGCTGTCACTGGTCATCATCGATATCGACTATTTCAAGCAGTACAACGACAGTTTTGGTCACTTCAAAGGTGATGAGTGCCTGCGCCAAGTCGCGTCCCTGCTGGCAGACAGTGCATGCCGTGCCCGTGATGTAGTAGCCCGTTTTGGCGGAGAAGAGTTTGTGCTGGTCCTGCCGCAGACGGACGCCCATGCGGCCCTGACCGTGGCTGAAAGGTGTTTTGCGGCTTTGCAGGACGCCAACATTCCCCATCCGGCCTCTCCGGTTTCCAGCCAGCTGACCCTCAGTTGTGGTGTGGCGACCTGTTTGCCGAATCACCGGAACAGCCTCGATGACTTTCTGGAACAGGCCGACAAGGCACTGTACAAGGCCAAAGACGGCAGTCGAAACTGTATCGTTGTGGCCGAAAACTGAGGCCATTAGAGAGCGGGTTCTGTTACCATGTCCGTAACAGGTTAACCAAATTTGTATCATCCCTCTGACATGCAGTGAGTGCATAGTGCTCCTGACAGGACAGGGGTGAGCCATGACCTCAAAGCCTGGATATTCATATTTCGGTACTATCGTTTCCGCTGTCTGTGCTGCTGGTTTTGTATGATTAAGAAAGTGATTCAAGCCCTTGGGGGCATCAAGCGTTTTGCGGTCGCCCTCTCGACTCTGCTGTTGTGCTCGTTTCCGGTAGCGGCCAGTACGCTGGACACCGTTAAGCTGCATGGCGACATCCGCTGCGGGGTGTTTCCTGATGACCCCGGCAGAAGTGCCTTGAATGCCCGTGGTGAGTGGTCCGGGTTCTACGTGGACTTTTGCCGTGCCACTGCCGCTGCGCTCTTTGGTGACCCTGACCGGGTCCAGTATATCGAGGTCGATGCCACTACACGCTTTACCACTCTGGTGGAGGGCAAGGCGGATGTGGTGATGTACAGCACAACACGCACACTGGGACGGGAAGTACGCTATGGCGTGCGCTTCCCGGCCATTTATCTGTTTGATGGCCAGGGCTTTATCGTGCGGGAAAGTGCCAATATCCACGGCGTCGATGACCTGGCCGGCAAGTCGATCTGCGTGACCGAAAATACCACCACCCACAGGAACCTGATCGGGCTGCTGCGCACCCGTGGAATTGATGCCGAGGTGCACTTTTCCAACGGTGACAGTTTCTTTCGCGGCAACTGTGATGCCTACACCGCGGACCGTATGAACCTCGCCGTAAATCGTGCTCATCGGGCTGAAAACCCGGAACAGTACCGTGTTCTGCCCATTGCCTTTACCCGAGAACCCATTGGCCCAATGGTGGCCGAGGGCGATGCCGAGTGGGCAAGGGTGATTGCAGCCGTGGTGGACGGTCTGATTCTGGCCGATGAGAAGGGCATTACGCGAGAGAATGTTCACCAGCATCTGACCACATCGAGTGATGCCGAAGTTCAGAACCTGCTGGGTGCCTCCGGTCAGGTTGCAGAGCTGCTGGGACTCCCCTCCGATTGGGCCGTTGACATGGTGTCAGCCGTGGGCAACTACAGTGAGATCTACAACCGCCATTTTGGTCCGGATACACCGGTCGGGATGGAGCAGGGACTGAACCAGCCCTGGACACGTGGTGGCGTACTCTACGCCCCCCTGTTTCAGTAATCCTCTCGAGAGCCGTCCATGAGCGCCGTGCAGGAAAGCATAGGTACACGTCTCACACTGATTATCGGCCTGGTGTTCAGCCTCTACCTCGCCTCGGCCTCCGTGATCGGCTACGTGATGTACCAGCAGTATCAGGCCTTTCGGGAGCTGGCCGGCGAGCACTTTGACCGTGCGTTAAAGGCCGCCGAACTGACCCGCAGTGCAGAAGTCATTGCGGCAGAAGTGTTTGAGGTGCTGGTCAGCGGTGAGCGCTCTCTGAATGCGGGCAGTAACCGTACGGAAAACCTGATGCAGCTGTATCAGGCCACACGGCGTCATCTGGAAGAGAACGACCTGATGCCCATGCAGGGGGAGCTGGACGAGTGGCAGGAGCCTTTTTTCTCCAGCCTCAAGCAGCTTGATGCCAATCTTGCTGATGAGCACGACCTGCAGAGCCGTCACTTCAAGCAGATCGACAAGCTCTTCCTGCTGTTACGAGACTGGCCTTCAGCGTCAGACTGGGTGGAGCTGCCCGAGCAACAGCAGCAGTATTACATTTACGCTCTGCAGGCGATCGGCTTTACTGGCACCGCCCTGAATTCAGAGCGCCCGGGTCAGATTGCACAACTGGAGGCGCGCATGGATGCGGCGCTGGCACAGCTTGAGCAGGTCTCGCTGGAGGATCGCGGGCTGGACGCTCAACAACGGCTGCTCGCCTCCTTGCTGATGAACCTGCTGGAAGGCCATCGTGAACGACTCAAGCACAAGCGAGCCACCCTGTCGCAGGCTCGCAAGACCCGAGTACTGGCCCAGAAACTGACCGGTGCATCCTACAGCTACCACCTTGAGCTCAAGCAGGCGGCACAGGAGGCCATTGCAAGCCACAAGGCACATATCAGGCGAACGCTCTCATGGCTTGGGGTTGCGGCCGTTCTGCTGATTGCCGTCACCACTTCAGCCGTACTCTATATACGCCGCACCGTGGTCAAGCGTATCAATCGGCTGAGCGCCGTGATGCAGGCTCATCTGGACGGTGCGCAAGTGCCCATTCCGTCAGACGGTCGTGATGAGATTGCTCTGATGGGCTCAACCTTTGCCTATTTCGTGGAGGCGCGCCGTCAGGCGGAGCAGAATCTGGCTGAAGCCAACGCGCACCTGCAGGACATGAATCTGGAGCTGGAAAGAGCCAGTACCACGGACGCGCTGACCGGTATCGCCAATCGGCGCTGCTTTGAACGTGCCTTTGAGGCGGAGTGGCGCAGAGCCCAGCGTGAGCAGCAGCCGCTGGCTGTTGTGATGGGGGATGTCGACCTGTTCAAATCCTTCAATGATTATTACGGCCATCAGGCCGGAGATGACTGCCTGCACAGGGTCGCTCAGACCATGGCCCGCAGCCTGCATCGCAGTGGTGATCTGGTTGCCCGCTATGGGGGCGAAGAGTTCGTTCTCCTGCTGCCCGGTCTGAACACTGAACAGGCTGAACAGATGGCCTGGAAGCTGCTGGAGGCGGTGCGAGAGCAAAACATTCCGCACCATGCTTCCCTGGTCAACAAGGTGACTCTCAGTCTCGGCGTGGCCTCGGTCGTGCCTGATCACTCTTCAGACCCGGACGGTCTCATTGGTTTGGCTGATAACGCCCTGTATGCCGCCAAGTCTGCCGGCCGGAATAACGTTCAGTCTGCGCCGTCTTCTGAACCAAAGTAAGCCAGTTTGCGCTCAAGTCGATCCAGCATCCGGGAAGCACTGTATTCGGTATCGCCAAGCCCCTCCAGTAACGTCATGAAGTAGCAGTCCATTAATATGTGCCCGTAGAGCAGGTCGCGTTCCGCCGGAGGCTTCGGGAAAAGCTTACGGATGAACGCCTCTATCTGGGGGCGCAAATCATCCTGTTGCCATAGAAGTTCTTTGAACAACTCCCGGCTGAATTCGGCATTTTCTGCATAAAAGGGGTAAAGGTACTCGGCGTAGTGTAAGAGTCGTTGTGCCGGTGTGGAAGCACTCAGTCGCCGATCGGCCTGCTCTATTACGTCTTCAATCCGGACAATGATGCCAGCCTTCAGTATCTCCAGTTTAGTCTCGAAGTGGCTGAAAACAGTACCGTCGGCTACGCCAGCCGCACGTGCAATCGCGCGTGTACTGGTGTCTTGATAACCCCGCTCATGAAAGAGTTGCCAGGCAGCCTGGAGGATGCGGGCACGGGTTTGTTCTCGTTTCAAACTCATTGTCTGATTCTCCCTGGGGCTTGATCCTACCAGCAGTTAAGACAATTGTAATGTTTTAGCTCTTGATAAATGAGCGCGCTCAATTTAATTTATGAGCATGCTCATTTATGGAGGTGCATTATGAAATCTACACTTAATATGCTTGGGGCCTATCTGATTCTGGGGCCCACCCTGATCGTGTTTTGCTACGTGCTTCGCCCCTTATTGGCGCTGATACTGATACCGGGTGGCCTGTTACTGCTGCTGGTGATTACAAGGGGCGACGTTTGGCCCGCCATCTACACGGGGCTGTTTGAATCCCGGCCTCCCAAGAGGGTCAGTGAACGCGTTTTTTGAGGGTATACTGGGACCTCCACCAATGAGGTCTTTATGGATAGAGAACAGGCATTTGGCCAGTTAAGGCAGGCAATGGCGGAGTATCACCCGCTGTCCGATACCACCTGGCAGGCATTCAGTGCCTTCTGTCAGTACCGGCTGATTGAGAAGCATGAGTTGATCTGCCGGGCTGGTGAAGTGCCGAACAGCTTTGCGTTTGTGTGTGAGGGGCTGTTTCGAGTCTTTGTACTGGACGAGAAAGGGCATGAATACAACAAGAATTTCTTTCAGGAGGGGCGCTTCCCGGGCTCGATGACCGCCTTGCTGCGGCAGGAGCCCTCGCTGCATTCGATTCAGGCGCTGGAAGATTCGGTCATCATTGAAATCGATTTCCAGGCCTTCCGTGACCTGCTTTATCGCAGTGATGACCTCAAGCTGTTCCAGATCCACTACCTGGAAACCCATTGGCTGCTCGACAAGGATACCCGTGAGGTCCGTTTGGTTCAGCAGGATGCGGCCGAGCGTTATCGGGCCTTCCTGACAGAACATCCCGACTTGCTGGCACGCTTGCCGCAGTACCACATTGCGTCGCATCTGGGCATTACGCCGACCCAGTTGAGCCGCATTCGCAAAAAATCCTGAGTCATCAACCTATGTAAATGACCTTCAAGGCCGCTCCCCGTAACCTGCATCCAGTTGAACCAAAACACTGGAGCTGACCATGACACCTTTGCATGCCTTGAACTGGCGTTATGCCGTTAAACAGTTTTCCTCTTCCACTCTTGACCAGGCCAAGTTGGACACCCTGCTGGAGGCCGTGCGCCTGAGTCCGAGCGCGTTCGGGCTGCAGCCATACCGTTTGTTGCTGATCAGCAACCCGGGTGTGCGTGCCGCCTTGATGCCTCACTCCATGGGGCAGGACAAGGTCACCAAGGCCTCACACCTGCTCGTGTTTGCAGCGCTTAACCGGGTGGATGACGCTTTTGTCGATAGCCATATTGCACTGCTGGCACAGGAACGAGAGCATCCTGTAGAGCGCTTGCAGGGCTTTCGCGACCATTTGCATGGTTTCCTCAGGGATATGACCGAGCAGGAGAAAGCCCGCTGGGCCGATCAGCAGGTGTACCTTGCACTGGGGAACTGCTTGACCAGTGCGGCACTGCTTGGCATTGATAGCTGCCCCATGACCGGGTTTGACCCTCAGGGATATGATCAGGTGCTGGGGCTGGCAGAGCAGGGGCTGAGGAGCGTTGCGATCTGTGCGCTGGGAGAGCGCCACCCGGATGACGAGGCAGCGCAACAGGCGAAGGTGCGTCTTCCGGCTCAACTCATGACACAGGTGCTGGTATGAACACCCTTCTACCCTGGCTGGCGCTTTCGGCCGGGGCCGCCATTGCCGTTCAGGCGGGCATGAATGCCCGTTTGGGGGTAGAGCTCGGCAGCACCATGTTGGGCACCGGCATAGCCTTTGCCGTGGCCTGCCTGGTGTCACTACTGGTGGTGGCGGTGCAGCAGGTGGGTATACCCAGCGTTGCCCGCCTGCAGGCGGTGCCGGCCTATCTTTGGAGTGGCGGTATTCTCAGTGCATTTGGCGTGGGCATGTTCTATTTTCTGATCCCGCGAATGGGGGTAGGTCCGATGATGTCCTTTGCGCTGACAGGACAGATCGTTCTGGCCGTGATCGCAAGCCACTTTGGCTGGTTTGAGCAACCGGTGAAACCGGTTAACGCTACACGACTTTTGGGGCTGCTGGTGCTGATTGCCGGCATCAGCCTGATTTATTGGGAGAAAAGCTGATGGACGCAGCGCTTGCTCACGCGAATATCGAGAATCTGACCGAACTTTGGCGCTTAATGGACTGTGTTGAGCTAGAAGGAGGGCTCACGCAATCCACCCGTTGGCCATACCGCTGCTGGCAGGGAATAGACCGCCAGACTGAAGATGGACCGGGTGTGAGCGGCCAAATCCCGGCAGGGTACCTCTATCCGGTATGGCAGGCGGGGGATACAACAACCCGTCTTGAGCAGCAGTTGCAGCAAAAAGGCCTGGAGGTCGGCCTTGAGCAGTTGGCCATGATTCTGCCACTGGCTCATGACTATCCGGCTACGGCCAGCCCACGACTTGAAGTGAGCCGGGTGCGAAACCACAGGGAAGCCGAGGCGTGGGCTGAGCTCTGCGGGCGCGCCTTTGGCTATCAGCTGGATACAGGTGTGATCGATCACCTGCGCCAAGAGGCAAGTGTTGAAGTACTCTGGGCCTTCCGGAAAGAAGAGCCAGTGGCCACGGCCATTCTCTACCGGACCGGGCCGGTTATGGGGCTGCATCAGGTGGGTGTGCCACCGGAATTACAAGGGCAGGGGATTGCCCGTGAACTGATGCTCATACTATTGGCTCGGGCACAGGCTGCGGGTGCCGAATATGTCTGCTTGCAGGCTTCGGCGGCTGGCGAGCCCTTGTACCGAAGATTGGGATTCCTGTCCCAATTCAGGATTCGCAGCTATCGCCGCACCTGAGTGCTGCCGACGGAGGCCAGGCCACCGTCGGCAGGATCTTCAAACCTTCATCAGTACCGACTTGATCTCGGTATAGTGCTCAATGCAGGCGGCACCCATTTCACGGCCCAGTCCTGACTGCTTGAAGCCACCGAATGGCAGACTCGGGTCAAGCGCCGTATGACAGTTGACCCAGACGCTGCCCGACTTGATGCGAGGCACCATGCGGTGGACGGCAGACAGGTTGTTGGACCAGATGCTGGCACCCAGCCCGTATTGACTGTCATTGGCAATGCGAACTGCCTCATCAATGTCATCAAAGGGCATGGCCACCAGTACGGGCCCGAAGATCTCCTCCTGCACCAGTGATGAGCGTTGATCCACATCCACCACCACGGTCGGCTGTACGAAGAACCCCGGCCCCTGGCTGTCTCCACCGGTCGTGATGCGAGCGCCTTCTGTAAGCCCCTTATCAATGTAGCGCTGCACGCGCTGCTGTTGTACAGCCGATACCAGTGGGCCCATCTCGGTGCTGGGATCCAGGCCGTTACCGAGCTTGATGTTGCCGGCGATATCCGTGATGTCGGCGACCAGATTGTCGAACAGTTTGCGCTGCACGTAGAGGCGAGAGCCTGCACAACACACCTGGCCCTGGTTGAAGAAAATGGCGTTGGCGGCACCCGCTGCTGCTTCCTGAGGATCGGCATCATCCAGCACGATGGTGGGGGACTTGCCGCCCAGCTCCAGTGTTACCCGGGTCATCTGATCCATGGCCGCCTTGCCGATCAGTTTGCCTACCCCGGTTGAGCCGGTGAAGGTGAGCTTGTCGACATCCGGATGTGCTGACAGGGCAGCGCCGGCATCACCGCCGAGCCCGGGAACCACGTTGATAACCCCCGGCGGATAACCCGCCTCAAGTGCCAGTTCACCCAGACGCAGTGCCGTCAGCGGTGTATCTTCTGCCGGCTTCAGCACCACGGTGCAGCCGGTTGCCAGTGCCGGACCCAGTTTCCAGCAGGCCAGTAACAGCGGGAAGTTCCAGGCGACGATTGCACCTACCACCCCGACCGGTTCACGACGGGTATAGCCGTGGAACTGGGCGCCCGGCATAAAGGGAACGGAAGGCTGAACGCTGCTGCCTTCGATCTTGGTCGCCCAGCCAGCCATGTAGCGCAGAAAGTTCACGGCCAATTGAATGTCGACGCCCTGTGCAATGCCAACGCTTTTGCCGTTGTCGAGGCACTCAAGTTCAGCCAGTGATTGTGCGTTGGCTTCTATCAAGTCTGCAAAACGCCATAGCAGGCGTTCACGTTCCACGGGTGTCATTTTGCTCCAGGCAGAGTCTTCAAATGCCTGGCGTGCGCAGGAAACGGCTTGGTCGATATCTTCGGCGGTCCCGCAGGCTACCTGGGTAAATTTTTCACCCGTTGCAGGGTTGATCACATCGATATGGCGGCCGTCCTGTCCTTCGGGGCGCCGATCACCAATCAGCAGGGCGTGCGTGCGGTTGATGAAAGCCTGGGTGTCCGGATGCAGGGAAAATTCGCTCATGGCATACCTCTTGTCATTATCGTGATAGCTCCTGCAAGTGCATGGCAAGGGCTGTGCCAGATCGATGTGTGGCTAGTAACTGTATGAAAATAAAAGTGTTTTTATTTTCATCGAAAGTGTACGCGTGACTTGGGCCTGTCGCAGAATGAGACAAGTGTTCAAACGTGAGCCTGAGGATCCGGGATTCAAGCAAGGATAGCGGGGCCGACCGACAGGCGGATGTAACAGCTCCCTGTCTCAACCTGATACAGCTGTCTCGGATTTAGACGCCTGCAAAGGGGCAATAGACGGGGTCAAAAGTCGTATAAGAGTTAATAACCGGCTGTTTTATATAGAAAATAACTTTTTGGCACAGGCTGTGCTTCCTTCTGTGTGACTCAACATGATCCGGCTCTCATGCTGCATTTTTGAGATGAGCGCCATGGACATGACCATTGAAGGAGGTCGGACCTTGAACACGATAAAAACGCTAAAACCACTGGGAGGCAGTCTGCTGGCTTTGTCCGTTGCGCTGGCAACCCAGAATGCTCAAGCCGCATCTGACGCTGAAGCGATCATTCAAAACAACTGCTTGGCCTGTCACACCCAGGAAGGCGAGCAGGCCTGGAGTCGCATCAGTCATCAGCGCAAGACGCCGGAAGGCTGGTTGATGACGATCGCCCGCATGCAGGTCATGCATGGGCTTCAGATCAGTGATGAAGATCGCCGTACGCTGGTGAAGTACCTTGCAGATCGTCAGGGGTTGGCGCCGTCTGAAACAGAGGGGGCGCGGTACGCACTGGAGCGACGCCTGAATACGTCTGAGTCCTTCGACTCTCAGGCCTTCACCGAAATGTGTGCCCGCTGTCATTCCGGGGCGCGTGTGAAGCTGCAGCGGCGTCCGGCCTCTGAATGGGAACATCTGGTTCATTTCCATTTGGGACAGTGGCCCACCACCGAATTTCAGGCGTTGGCACGTGACCGCGACTGGCTGGAGCTGGCGCTCAACGAAATGGTCCCCGAACTGGCGCAAACCCTGCCCATGGATTCCAACGCCTGGAATGACTGGCAGCAACAGCCTGAAGCGCCGGTAGCGGGCAGCTGGACGCTGGCGGGCCATATGCCGGGCAAGGGGATGTTCCATGCCCGCATGGAGGTTGAGCCGGTCAGCGGAGAAGATCAGTACGCCCTGAGCCTCAATGGCCAATATGAAGACGGCACATCGCTGAGAGGAGACGGTCAGGCCGTGGTGTATACCGGTTATGAGTGGCGCGCCAATATTGAAATCGACGGTCAGGTCATGCGCCAGGTGTTTGCGCTTCAGGATGGTCAACTCAGTGGGCGCATGTTCCTGCGCGACAAGGATGAAGTCGGTGCCGATGTGGTGGCAGCACGTGATGTCAGTGGCAAGAGCGAAATCCTGGCGCTGCAGCCAGCCTACATCAAGGCGGGTACGGAAGCGGAAATCAGCATTGTCGGCACCGGTCTCAAGGGCCTGCCTGTACTGGGCAGCGGCGTAGACGTGGTTGAGGTGATCAGTGAAAGTCCGGATCTGATTCGTGTGCGTGCCCGTGCAGCCAAGGACGCAAGCGGTGTCATGGTGCCCAGTGTCGGTCAGGCAGAAGGTGGACGCTTTGCCGTCTATGACCGCATTGACCGGGTGAAGGTTGTGCCGGAGTTTGCCGTGGCCCGTATCGGTGGCAATGGCAGCTCGACCCCGCGCGTGGAAGCCCGCTTTGAGGCCGAGGCCTGGGCAGCCGGTGCAGATGGACAGTCGGGTACCGCTGATGACTATCGGATTGGCTTTGTACCTGCCACCTGGTCCGTGGCGCCTTTCGATGCCGTGGCGGAAGCCGATCGAGACGTGCATTTCGCAGGTCGCATGAACAGCAATACCGGTGTGTTTACCCCCGCGGCGGCAGGGCCGAACCCTGAACGGCGCATGATGACCAATAACGCCGGCAACCTGAAGGTACAGGCAAGGGTGCAGGATGGTCTGCAGACGTTCAATGCCGAAGGCCAAATGATCGTCACCGTGCAGCGCTGGAATAACCCACCGATCCCGTAACGACCCGCTGTGAACAGGGGGAGTGCCCTTGGGCGCTCAAGTTGAATTTCAACAAGGGGAGACCGGATATGGGTGCTGTACTCAATCTGGTGGAACACAACCTGCACGAGGTGCAGGTCGGGGACACCCGAATGCTGTTCCATATTCCGTCCAGTTCGCTGTTTGCACTGGATAATCTGACCTCAGGTGTGCTGGACCGGCTGCGCAACGGAACTGAAACCGCCGAATCGCTGGTGACGGGCTTAAGCAGCCGTTTCTCTGAACAGGAGATCACGGAAACAGTGCGCGAGCTGCTGGCGCTTGAGTTGGTCAACGATGGCCGACCGCTGACCGATGAGATCGGGACGCGCAAGGTCGATCAGTTTCCGCTTACGACAGTGGTGCTGAACGTCAACACCGGCTGCAATCTCAGTTGCACCTATTGCTACAAGGAAGATCTGGATACTCCGTCTGCCGGACGCAAGATGGAACTGCAGACCGCGATCGATTCGGTGGAGATGCTGCTGCGTGAATCACCGGATGAAGACCGCTACACGGTGGTGTTCTTCGGCGGTGAGCCGCTCAGCAACCGCCCGCTGATCGAAGCCATGGTGGACTACTGCGACCAGCGTTTTGCGAGTCTGGGCAAGCAGGTCGAGTATGTGATGACCACCAATGCCACCCTGCTCACGGATGAGATTATCGACTGGCTCAACGCACATCGCTTTGGCCTTTCGGTCAGCATGGACGGCCCCAAGGCGATTCATGACAAGAACCGCATCACCGTGGGCGGCCAGGGTACCTATGACGTGGTTCGTCGCAAGGCGCAACGCCTGCTGGAGCGCTATGACTCAAGACCAGTCGGCGCTCGCGTAACGCTGACCCGTGGTACCACGGAGGTGGAGCGGATCTGGGACCACCTGTTCAACGAGATGGGGTTTTCCGAGGTCGGGTTTGCGCCGGTGACTTCCGGTGACATTTCCAGCTACAACCTCACCTCCGAAGAGCTGGTGGAAGTGTTTGCCGGTATGAAGCGGCTGGGCCAGCGTTACCTGGATGCTGCGCTTGAACACCGCAACATCGGCTTCTCCAATATGCATCAGCTCATCACCGATCTGCATGAAGGCCACAAAAAGGCACTGCCCTGTGGTGCCGGCCTGAAGATGCTGGCGGTGGACCATGAAGGGGAGCTCAACCTTTGCCACCGCTTTACCGGTTCGGAGATGCCGACCTTTGGCAATGTGAAGAGCGGCGTGCAGCAGGTAGAGCTGGGCGACTTCCTGTCCAAACGATTGGACCGCACCGATACCGGTTGTGCCAGCTGTCGCATTCGTAACCTCTGTTCAGGTGGCTGTTACCACGAGAGCTACGCCCGGTACGGGGACCCGACCCATCCGACCTACCACTACTGCGACCTGATGCGCGACTGGGTCGACTTCGGCATCGAAGTCTACAGCCGCATCATGGCGGTCAATCCCGCCTTCATCGACCAGTTTATCTCGCCTCGGAGGGCGCACTGATATGAAACATCTCAAAGCAATCAACAACAAGGCTCAGTTGCTGAGCCAGGCCGTGGCCGACGACAGCGTGGAAGAAGTCGTGGCCATGAGTTCACTGGCGGGCTGTACCGCAACCACCGACCCGGGCTGGGAAATTGATGCCTTTGGCGGCGTCACTTCACTCTGTCAGCCGATGGAAGCCGACCTGTACGGCTGTGCCGACCCCTGCTGGTGGCCGGCTCAGGTGCCGGACATGATGAACACCTATCCGGACTGGAACAAGGACGCCATGAACTCGAAAGATGACTGGCGCAATCTGGGGACCGTGTTCCCGAAAGACAAGAACTGAGCCGAGGGTGAATGGAATGATGAACACGAAACGACTGACATCACTGATGCCGACGGCTGCTCTGGTATTGGGGACAGCGCTGACCGGCAGTGTGCTGGCCAAGGGGCCGGCACTGGAGGAGGGCCACGAGTACATGGTGGTCGCCAACTATCCCAACAACATGCATGTGATCGACCTGCAGACGGACAGTCTGTACAAGAGCTGTGAGCTGCCGGATGCCTTTGGCCCCGGGGTGACGCAGATGGCGCCGGATGGCAAGACGGCCTACATCCTGAATAACCACTATGAAGACATCTACGGCGTGAATCTGGACAACTGTGAAGTGACCTTCCATGCCTCCATGTCGCTGCAGAAAAACGAGCGGACCAAATCGATCTTCTCCTTTGCCATCAGTGCCGATGGGGAAGAGCTTTACGCGGTTCAGAATCCAACCATGCTGTACCGGGATCACTACCGTGTGCAGCCGTCTCGACTGGCGGTGTATGACACCGGCAGCGGGCTGGATGCCAAGCCGGTACGCACTTTCCCGTCACCCCGCCAGGTAACGGTGATGCAGACCGGTGAAGATGGCACGCTCTATATGGCCGGTGCCGAAATCTACAAGGTCGACGCAAGCTCCGGTGAAATCGACGTGGCGATTCCAGGCCGCAGCTGGGAGCGCCCTCTGTATGCGCCACCCGATGTACTCAACGCCTGGCCGATCCAGTCGCCCTCAAAGGACTTCACCATTCTGTACACCACGGCACGATTCCAGGATGAGTCCTACGACTTGAACACGGCTGACTGGATCTACGGGTTCATGAATGTTGATCTGGAAACCGGTGAAACCCAAACCACGGACTTTGGTCCGATCACCGAAATTTACTTCTCCGGCATCCTGTCCCCCAAGGATCCGAACATCGTGTTCGGGGTGCTCAACCGCCTGGCCAAGTATGACATCGAGAAACAGGAGTTGATCGGGGCTGCCGAGCTGGACCACTCCTATTACTGCATCGCCATGAACCACGACGGCAGCAAGGTCTACCTCGCAGGCACCTTCAACGACGTGGCCATTTACGATGCCGACAGCCTTGAAAAGCTGGGCAATATTCAGTTGCCGGGCGGTGACATGGCGATCTCGACGTCTCAGGTATTCATTCGCTAACCCTTTCACACAAATGCGTTTCAACTCCCTGTCTGCACTCATGGCCTGACCGGGCTTGCCCGGACGCAACGTCCGGGCCCTTTTAGACAGGGACAGGAGTCTCAATATGAATAAAACACTTTTGGCCTCAGCCATGCTGGGAGCTCTGTCTGCTCACGCTTCTGCCTATACGCTGCACAGCGACAACGGCACCGAGCTGAACCTGGATATCGAAGCCGTATTCGGCGTATTCACCAGCCAGGAAAGCTATGACCCCTTCGGTGCACGCGCCGCCTCTGATGAAGGGCGTGCCGACTGGCAGGAAGGCTATATCAAGTACGGTCTGTCCGGCAGTCATGCCTATGGCGAAAGCGGTGCAGCCGTATACGGCGGCCTGAACCTGGTCAGCTCGGCAACCTGGGGCGATGGCGACGCAGCCGGTTTTACCACCGGTGACGAGTCTGATACCGATCTGGAAGATGCATACCTGGGCTGGCGCTCCGGCAACCTGATCCCGGCACTGGGTGAAAACGGGCTGGATATCACGCTCGGACGCCAGATGTTCTCCATTGGCGATGGCTTTCTGATCAATGGTGACTCGCTGAATCTGGGTGAAGGCCTGGGGGCAAACTATGACCGTGGCGGCGCCTACTGGCTGGCGGCGCGCAAGGCATTCGACAAGACTGCGATAGTGCGCGTAGGCGGCACTGACGGTGTGCGTGGTGACCTGTTCTGGCTGGAATCAGACAACGTGGGCCAGTATCAGATGGAACTGGCAGGGATCAATGCGGAATACGTCATGCCGGAGGGGACGTTTGGCGCCACCTATATTGAAGGGCTCGATGCAGTTGATTCGACTACCCGTGATGGTCAGGAAACCCTGAGCCTGCGCTTCCAAGGCAATGCAGGTGTCGAAAACCTGTTCCTGTCGGGCGAGTTCGTAACCCAGGATCAAGGGGACAACTCAGCCGATGCCGACGCCTGGTATGTGGAAGCAGGCTGGACCTTTGCCGATCTACCCTGGTCGCCCAGTGTGAACTACCGTTACGCATCCTTCGATCAGAACTTCGATCCGCTGTTTTACGGTTTCAGTCGAGGCTATGGCACCTGGTTTCAGGGTGAGGTGGCTGCCAACTACTCCGGTCCCTTCAGTACGGGCACAGATGTGCACCACATTGGTGTGAAAGCTGCACCGACTGACATGCTGAGTGTGGGCGCGCTGTTCTTTGACTTCAGTGATACCGAGAACGGAGGTCAGGATGGCCAGGAGATCGATCTCTACGCCGAGTGGGTGGTGACACCGAACCTGATTATCAGTCCGCTGGTCGGCTTCTATACGCCCGATAACAGCTCTGCCAACAACGGTACCCAGATCGGCAACGATGATACCAACGTCTACGGTCAGGTGATCGCCATCGTGCCGTTCTGATCTGCGCCATCAGCTCTCCCTTTCACTTTACGGGTCGCAACAGCGGCCCTTTTTTCAGCACCGGCCACTGATACAGCATCGGAAAGTGTCGGTTTGGTCCATATTTTGCTTAGAACAGTTGGAGGTTTGCACATGCACAGGGTTTGACGTATACAAGAGGGTATACCCATGTCAGTTTTCTATCCGGATAATAAAAACAAAGGGGCCGGAATTATGGCACCCCGATTACGTCAGGATCTGATCAGCGATCCTGTTGACGCTGCACGCATCGCCCGCGAGCGTCTGCAGTCGGAAGGGCAGCTGCCTGACGGCTACCTTCGTGATGAAATTGAAGCATCCTGGCGGCGCAGTCTGGAAGCAGGCCTTGATGCGTCCGACATCGACCCTGAGCAGATCGACGACGTCGACGACCTGCTGGCGTTCCGCGAGCAGCACCGTGAGCTGTTACAGATTGCCATGCCTGAAATGGAGCAGCTGACGCACCAGTTTGGGGATCAGGGGCTGATTCTGCTGGCCAACGCGGATGCACGCATTCTGGCGCTGGAGGGCAGCGACCGTATCCTGACACCTTCACACAAGCTTGCCTTGAGGCAGGGCGTTTCCTGGAGTGAGGAAACCCGCGGTACCAACGCCGTTGGCACCGCTCTGGTAGAAAAACGCCCCATCCTGATCAACGAAGAAGAACATTTTCTCGATACCGTTTCACACCTCTCCTGTACCTCGGCGCCGATTTTTGATGCCAATGGGCAGTTGACCGGTGTGCTGGATATGACCCGACTGGGGCGCAACAATCAGCCTCAGGATACGCTGGGCGTGATCCAGTTGGCAGCCCGCAGCATTGAAGCGCGCCTGTTTACCAGCCAACATGAAAACCGCATTGTCATCGCCTTTCACACCCGACATGAATACCTGCGTACGCCCTGGCAGGGGCTGGTGGCCATGGATGAAGAGGGCACACTGCTGGCGATTAACGAGCAGGGGTGTCAGCTGCTGGGGCGTCACCGTGAGCAGATGCTGGGACGTTTGCTGGAAGAGCTGGTCGGGGAGAAGGTGGGCGCACTGCTCAACAACTGTATGCGCCAGCGGATCGCGACCATTCAAACGCGAGCAGGGGAGCTGTTC
The DNA here is from genome assembly GCF_017776525.1 of Marinobacterium alkalitolerans. GTDB lineage: Bacteria > Pseudomonadota > Gammaproteobacteria > Pseudomonadales > Balneatricaceae > Marinobacterium > Marinobacterium alkalitolerans. The sequence goes on along the minus strand of NZ_JACVEW010000007.1, from coordinate 48,890 downwards.
TGCGAACTGTTGCAGTTTCCCACTGGCAGAATTCATCCGGTCACGCCGGCTCGGGAGCTGGAGCGACCGGCGGAGCCAGCCCCTGACCAGGCACTGAAGGCCTTTGCGCAGGGGGAGGCACGCCTGGAGCGCAGCCTGATCATGGCAGCACGCGCACTGGACAGCGATATCCCGGTATTGATCACCGGTGAAACCGGCAGTGGCAAGGAGGTGGCTGCCAAGGCCCTGCATCAGGCGGGACAGCGTCGAGGCAAGGGGTTCGTGGCCGTCAACTGTGCCGCTATCCCCGAAGGGCTGATTGAATCCGAACTGTTTGGTTACAAGGAAGGCGCGTTTACGGGCTCCCGCAAAGGGGGCATGGTAGGACGTTTCCAACAGGCCAATGGCGGGGTGCTGTTCCTGGATGAAATCGGTGACATGCCGCTTTCGCTGCAGGCGCGCCTGCTACGTGTCCTGCAGGATCGCAAGGTAGCACCTTTGGGGGGCGGCGAAGAAGTGACACTGGATATCGCGCTCATCGGTGCAACTCACCGGGACCTGAAAGCAATGGTGGCTCGAGGTGAGTTTCGGGAAGACCTCTATTACCGGCTCAAGGGAGTCTGTGTTCGCTTGCCTGCGTTGCGTGAACGAGCCTCTTTTGCCGGTTTGTGCGCAACCCTGCTGAATCGACTGGGCCGCAGTGATGTTCAGATTGATGAGCAGCTGATGATGCGCCTTGAAGGGCATAGCTGGCCGGGTAATGTGCGGCAGCTGGAAATGGTGCTTAAAGTGGCGCTGGCATTCATGGAGCCGCATGAACAGATACTCAGTGAGCTGCACCTTTCGGATGATTTTCTTGAAGAACTTGAGGAAGCCCCTTCAGCCTCGACCGGGACCTTGCAGGCCACGGAAGAAGTCTTGATCCGGCAGGCGCTGGATCAACACCAGGGCCGCGTGACTGCGGCAGCCAGGTCACTGGGCATCAGCCGTGCCACCTTGTACCGGCGGATGAAGTCACTGGGTATTGTTTGATTTTTACATCCTGTTACAAATCACCACAAGTTAGCACAACAAGCGCGTAACTGGTTTACAGCTGCGCACTAGTCTAAGTGGCGTCAACAATAATACATCTGCGTACTCCGGGCCGTCGGAAAGGTCCGGTCAGATTCCCGAGGAATTACGCCCATGAACAAACACATCTTTCGTCGTGCATCCGGCTACATGCTGACAGCCGCCGTGGCTGCGGCCCTGTCTGCACCGGCTGCTGCCTATAACCTGCACAGTGACAACGGTACCGAGTTGAACCTGGATATCGAAGCGGTATTCGGCGTGTTCACCAGTGAAGAGAATTACAATCTGGGTGCCAAGAGCGAAGCGGGTGGCTCCGATTGGCAGGAAGGCTATATCAAATACGGCATTTCCGGCAGCCACGCCTATGGTGAAAGCGGTGCAGCCGTATATGGCGGCCTGAACCTGGTCAGCTCCGCGACCTGGGGTGATGGTGATGCGGGTGGTTTCACGTCTGGTGAAGAGTCTGAAACGGACCTGGAAGATGCATACCTGGGCTGGCGCTCCGGCAAGATGATTTCGGCTCTGGGTGAAAACGGTCTGGATATTTCTTTCGGTCGTCAGAACTTCTCCATTGGCGATGGTTTCCTGATTAATGGTGACGCCCTGAACTTTGGTGATGCCATCGACCAGCTGGCCGGTACAGACATGGACCGTGGAGGTGCCTATTGGCTAGCGGCACGCAAGGCTTTTGATCGTACTGCGGTTGTTCGTGTGGGGGGCTCCGAGGGGGTGCGAGCTGATCTGTTCTGGCTCGAATCCAACAACAAGGCTCAGGCAGAAACTGAGCTGGCTGGTATCAATGCCGAATACGTGATCCCTGAAGGCACCTTCGGACTTGCTTATATTGAAGGTTTGGGTGTTAACGAGGACTACGGCTATACAAATCGTGATGGCCAGCAGACCCTGAGCCTGCGCTATCAGGGCAATGCCGGTGTTGAAAACCTGTTCCTGTCGGGTGAAATTGTCACTCAGGACCAGGGCGACAATACGGCTGAAGATGCTGATGCCTGGTATGTAGAGGCAGGCTGGACCTTTGCTGACATGCCCTGGTCGCCGAGCGTGAACTACCGTTATGCATCCTTTGATGAAGGCTTTGACCCGCTGTTCTTCGGCTTTAACCGTGGCTACGGTACCTGGTTCCAGGGTGAGGTGGCGGCCAACTACGCAGGCCCGTTCAACTCTGATGCTGATGTACACCACATCGGCGTGAAAGCAGCACCGACCGAGATGCTGAGTGTGGGTGCGCTGTTCTTTGACTTCAGCGATACAGCTGGTGGCAGCGGTGCACTGGATGGACAGGAGATCGACCTGTACGCCGAATGGGTGGTAACACCGAACCTGATTATCAGTCCTCTGATTGGCTTCTATACTCCAGATAACAGCGACGCTACAGGTGGTTCGCAGATCGGTAGCGATGACACCAATGTCTATGGTCAGGTGATCGCCATCGTGCCTTTCTGATGAGGCTTTAATCGGTTAATACACGGCGCTGTGTTTCCCCTTTCACAGCGCCGTTTGCAAGATAGGGACTGAAAAATGCAGACGGTATCGACAATTTTTATTAACGGTGAGGCAGTCGAAGGCGAGCGTAATCCGTTTCCGGTGATCAACCCGGCCACCGGTGAAGCTTTTGCTCAGTGTCCGGCAGCGACTCCGGAGCAGGTGGATCAGGCGGTTGCCGCCGCCAATGCTGCATTCAAAACCTTCCAGCACACACCGGATGCAGACCGCAAGGCGATGCTGCACCGCATCGCGGATCTGATCGACGCCAACGCCGACGAACTGGCGCAGCTGGTAACGCTGGAGCAGGGCAAGCCACTGGCACTGGCACAGATGGAAGTGGGTGCCGCCGCCGGCTGGACACGCTATAACGCGGATCTGGATGTGCCGGTGAAGGTGGTTGAAGACAGCGACACACGTCTGGCTGAACTGCACCACAAGCCGCTGGGTGTCGTGGGTTCTATTACCCCCTGGAACTGGCCGCTGATGATCGCGGTGTGGCACATCATGCCGGCGATCCGTACCGGTAATACAGTCGTGTCCAAGCCTTCTTCCATGACACCTTTCAGCACCCTGAAGCTGGTTGAACTGATCAATCAGGTTGTGCCGGCAGGTGTAATCAATATTGTGACCGGTGAAGGCGGTATCGGACGGGCGATGACGCAGCATCAGGACATTCGCAAGATCGTTTTCACCGGCTCTACCCCGACCGGTCAGGACATCATGCGCAAGTCCGCTGATAACCTGAAACGTCTGACACTGGAACTGGGCGGCAACGATGCCGGTATCGTACTGCCGGGCGCCGATATTGATGCCATTGCCCAAGGCATTTTCCAGACCGCGTTCCTGAACATGGGACAGACCTGTGCGGCACTGAAGCGCCTTTATGTGCATGAAGATCAGTACGAAGCGGTGTGCAGCAAACTGGCCGAGATCGCATCTCAGCAGGTGGTCGGTTCCGGTCTGGAGTCTGACGTGACCTTCGGTCCGGTGCAGAACCAGGATCAGTTCAACCTGGTGAGCGAGCTGGTTGAAGATGCCAGGGCCCAGGGTGCACGTATTCTCTGCGGTGGCGAGGCACAGCCGGGCAACGGTTACTTCTACCCGCCGACCATCGTTGCCGATGTGAGCAACGGCGTACGTCTGGTCGATGAGGAACAGTTTGGCCCCGTACTGCCGGTGATCAAGTACAGCGATGTGGAAGATGCCATCGTAATGGCAAACGATAACGTCAATGGTCTGGGCGGTTCCGTCTGGGGCAGTGACATCGAACAGGCGCGTTCCGTGGCGGCGCGTCTTGAGACAGGTACCGCCTGGATCAATAACCACGCGGAAGTCTTGCCCCACTGCCCCTTCGGTGGCAGCAAGATGTCCGGTTTCGGGGTCGAGTTTGGCGAGGAAGGCCTGCTCGAATATACCCAGCCACAACTGCTCAATATCAGCCGAGGCTGAGGCTTTTCATCATCTCACTTCAGCGTTTGTTGCTACGGAAGTGCTTGCCGGGGTCCATGACCCCGGCTTTTTTTTGTCTTCAGGTAACGTGTACCTTGCCGCGCGACCAGGAGCGCCAGGCCGCCAGCAGGCAGTAGCCGGCACACAACAGAAACGCCCACTCCAGCAGTTGCATCAGGGCGGGAAACTGATCGGCGGTGATCTGTGATTTACCGATCAACCAGTTGAACAGGAAGACCACAATGGCCATGCCCAGCATGTTGCCCAGGGTGCGAGAGATATTCAGCAGGGAAGAGGCGATACTCAGCCGTTCAGTCGCTACCACACTGAGCGCCCCGTTGTTGTTGGGGGAGGAGAAGAGGCCGAACCCGGTCCCCATCACAAGCAGTGCCAGTACCACCTGGCTCAAGCCGCTGTCCTGATCCAGCATCGCCAGAATCATAAAGCCGACCCCGAAGAGGATGCAGCCGGCCGTTGCCGGAATGCGAGGCTCCAAGCGGTCTGACAGGCGACCTGCCAGTGGCGCCAGAATGGCCATCATCATCGCCTGTAACAGCATCAATTGTCCTGCTTCGGCAGGGGATAGGTCGCGAATGTACTGCAGATAGAGGCTCAGCAAAAACTGCAGCGGGTAGTTGGCCGCATACATCAAAAAGCTGGCCTGAATCGAGCGGAAGAATACCCTGTTTTGCACCATGCGGCGCAGTCGAATCAGAGGGTGGGGGGAGTGCTCCTGCTGATAGACAAAGAGTGCCAGCAGCCCCAGACCCACGCCGCCCAGAAGCGCACCTTGCCAGGATGGCAGCTCGGACAGGCCGATGAAAAACAGGCTGGAAGCGGCGATAAACAGGAGGCTGCCCAGCCAGTCCAGGCGCTGATCCGGCTGACGCTCGGTTTCGCGTACATGTATCCAGACCAGTACGGCGCAGAGTACCGCCAGTGGCAGTGGTGCCAGAAAGACCGCATGCCAGTTCCAGCCTTCGGTGAGCCAGCCGCCAATGGGAGGGCCACAGGTGAGGCCCAGATACACCGAGGTAGAGGTCAGTCCCAGTGCCATGCCCCGACCGTGCAGTGCGAATACCTGCGACACGATCGCCATGCCGGTGCCAAATACCATGGCACCGGAGACCCCCTGGATCAGGCGCATCAACAACAGCCAGTAAATGTGCTCAACCAGAATGATGGCGAAGGAGCTGACCGAGAACAGCAGCAGACCGGAGAGGAACACCTTCTTGCGACCAATGATGTCGGCGATGCGACCGGCTGGCAGTTGCAATGCAATGGCGCCGAGCAGGTTCATGGTCGGGATCCAGCTGACCAGTACCGCATCGGCGCTCAGGTCTTCAGCAATGGTTGGCAGGGCCACATTGACGGCGGACATGCTCATCGGCATGAGAAAGGTGGCAACACAGATGCTGAGCAGGGTCAGCCAGCGGACAGAAGCGCTGCTGTAGGCAGTGTCTGAGGCGTCAGTCATGCGGGGCCTGTAAAAAGAGAATGTTCATTACATTCTAGAGGGTCGCGCCAGTGAGGGAAATCAGCAAGCGCGCATGGGGAGCTAAAAAGGAGTGGTGCTCAAAGAAGCAGGTGTCGTTTTCGTGTCTGATTATGTCGTATTTCGTACATTTTGCGGGCGGTGTTTTCGCCATCATTGCAAGCGTCGAACAACAACCTGAGCTTCGCAAAATAGAGTACAAAAACAATGATTGAACAAAAAGTTGCATTCAAAAGTGATGGCCTGACCCTGGATGGTGCGTTTTTCACCGACGAGCAGAACTCAAATTCAAACCTGCCGATCGTGATCGTTTGCTCCGGCTTCACCGGTCAGAAAAACATTCACCCCGAGCGTTATGCCCGTGCCCTGACGCCCAAGGGTTTCACGGTATTCGGTTTTGACTACCGTGGCTTTGGCGATTCCGAAGGTGAACGCGAGCGCGTCATTCTGGAAGAGCAGGTGCGTGATATTGCCAGTGCTGTCGCTATCGTCCGTCAGCGTGCCGACGAGGAAGGTCGCAAGGTCGTACTGGCGGGCTGGGGCATGGCCGGTGGCCTGATCATTGATGCCTACCGGATTTGCGAAGGGCAGGTGGATGCACTGATTGCCATGAACGGATTCTTCGACGCGGTGCGGGTTCAGAAGGCACTGCGGGGCGAGCATGGCTGGAAAGAGTTCAAGCAGTTCATGGCGCAGGAGCGCATGCGCCTGGCGCATGGTGGCGAGCCCAAGGGCATCGACCCGTTTGATATCTACCCGCTGGATCCGGTCAGCCGCGAATACGTCTTCACCGAGCTGGTCAAGGCGCCGGGCTATGGTGTGACATCCACTCTGGATTTCGCCGACTCACTGATCAGCTTCAAGCCGGAAGCACATCTGGATGAGCGTTTCTCCAACATCCCGATGCTGATTGCACACGGTGCCGAGAACGACCTGCACCCTGTTACCGAGCCCAAGGCTCTGTATGCAGCCTACCCGGGCCCGAAAGAGCTGTTCCTGCTGGCCGGAGGTGGCCACACCGAATGGATGCTGGACGACAATCCCAAGTTCATCGAGTTCTCCAGCCACATTGCGCAGTGGATTCAGGCCAACGTCTGATCCTTCATGAGCGTTCCTCTTTTATCCGGCGCCGGGCTGCACTACTGGCGCCGGATTTTTGATTTCAGAGTGACCCGAAAGAGGCCTGAGATGAATTCAAACATCCCCATCTGTGATGCCGCCGATCCCTTTCCCCGTTCACCCGCCTTTATCATGCCGGCACTGGCGTGCGATACACATGCCCATGTATTCGGTCCTGAGCGGCTGTATGACTATACGCCCAACCGTACCTATACACCGCCTGATGCGCCGGTGGGGGCCTACCGCCACCTGCATCAGCAGCTGGGTATCTGCCGTGGCGTGCTGGTTCAGCCGAGCGTGTATGGCACCGACAATCAGTTACAGCTGGACACGCTGCACTACCTGAACAGCCAGGGGCTGGAATACAAGGGCGTTGCGGTTGTGGATGCGGACGTGGACGAAGGCGAGCTTGATTGCCTCCAGGAAGGCGGGCACTGTGGTGTGCGCATGAACCTGCTGTTCAAGGGTGGCATTGCCTGGCGTGATGTGGAAGCGCTTGCCCAGCGGCTGGCAGCACGTAACTGGCACCTTCAGTTTCTGATCGATGTATCCGAGTTTGAAGAGCTTGAAGCACGTATTCGTGCGTTGCCGGTTCCGGTCGTAATCGACCATATGGGACACATGGACTGCCGCAAGGGCGTCAGCAACGTCGGATTTCAGGCCTTGCTGAACCTGCTGCGGGATGGACAGGCCTGGGTCAAGCTCTCAGGTGCCTACCGTATCACGGCGGAACAGCACCCCCCTTATGCGGATGTGGACCCGTTCGCGCAGGCGCTGGTCGAGGCCAATGCGGAACGCTGCGTCTGGGGTTCAGACTGGCCGCATCCGCACTTTTCCATTCCGATGCCCAATGATGGTGACTTGCTGGACCTGCTGGCACGCTGGGTGCCGGATGAAGCCCGGCGCAACCGCATACTGGTCGATAACCCGGCGCAGCTTTACGGCTTTTAAGCATCAGGTGATATGAAAGCCCCGTGACCCCGGCAGTGCCGGGGTCATCTGTTTTCAGGTGCGAACCGGAGACGCCAGCCACTCAATAAGAGTCTGTACTTGAGCCGAGTCCAGTTCCCAGGCACCCATGCAGAGTGACTGGATCTGCTGACGCGTCTTATCCTCAAGCAGTCCGTCGGTCAGAACCCTGTACTTTTCGATCAATTCATCGGTACTGAGCGGGTTCTCCGGGTTGCCGAGTGCAATCGATGGCTCGGAAATCCACTCCTGTCCGTTCTTCATGACAACCCGGGCATGGGCCCAGCGTTCGGCGGGGAAGCGGCTGTTATAGTGATCGGTTTCATGCATCTGGACGCGCTGGCTGAGGTGGCGTCGCAGGGGATGCCCAAGGCCCTCCGGTGTTTCGGCGACGGCCTCGGGCAGGACCGCATCATCGATCAAGGCCGATGCGACTGAAAACGGCAGGCTGTACTGGGCTTCTTCAGTGGTTGCCGGTAGCACCTTGTGCAGTCGCGTGGCTTCGTGGAAGCTGTATACATGAATGGACTCAACCTGCTCGGGGCTGAAACCGGGCGTCTGTCGCATACTGCGCACCGCCTCCACCGCCGGCTGGGCCCAACGGCACACCGGGTAGGCCTTGAAATACTGTTCCAGGATGTACCATCGCTGACCCAGGTCCTGCCAGATATCACTTACCGACTCACTGTTGAGCGTGACGGCCGGCGCACCGGTAAAGCCGGCACGGGCCAGCAGGACGGCACTGACTCCGGCCAGAGCCCCCCAGCCAGAGCCATCCTTGACCATGGTCGGGTGATCAATGCAGCGCATCATCTGACTGCGGGGGCCATAGAATTCGGCAGTGCCCAGCGCCTCTTCGGTCTGCTCGTCGCTCAGCTGGTACAGTCGGGCCAGCATGGCGGCGACCCCTATACCGTTCCAGGCCCCCGATGTGTGGTAGTCGCTGGCGGTGCGGTGAAGCGCGATTCCGGCGCGTGTCGCGATTTCGTAGCCGATCACCAGACTGGTCAGCAGCGCTTGCCCATTGAGCGAGCGGGCATGGGCCGCGGCCAGCAGCGCCGGCAGAATGGCAACGCCGACATGACCCTTGGTCAGCACCTGACCATCATGGGCGTCCAGACTGTCGATCAGCATGGCGCCAAACAGTGCACTGCCACAAAGGCTGGCGCGACGGTCAGAGAACAGCATCGGTATGTCACCGGGATACTGATCGGTGACGAAGGTCTCGAGAATCCGGCTCAGGCGGGTACGGTGGCCGGCGACAGCCACCCCGGTCAGGTCCAGCAGGCAGCGCTCTGCCTGTTCAATCACGTTTCGGGGCAGCTGGTCCGGTGTCAAATCATGAATAAAGCGATGAATGCTATGCACGGCGATGGGCTTCCATGTGCAGGCGGGGCGAACGCCCCGGGTTATTAATGCTGGGCAAGCAAGCGTTGAATCAGGGGAGTATTGGCATCCCGAATGGCGGGGTGATCAAAACGGGCGGCCGCAATGGACTCGGTATCCAGTTCGGCCTGAATCAGACACTCGCGGTCTTCGGCCAATGCCAGTACCTCTCCTCTGGGGCCGAGAATACGGCTGCCGCCCCAGAACCAGGCATCGCCTTCACTGCCAAGGCGATTCGCCATCAGGACGGGAGCGCCGTAGAGCATGGCGTAAAAGGCAACATTGGTCTGCCAGTTGTTCTCGTTGGAAAACTCGTCGCTGACAATAGCCGAGGCCGAGTTGATGGGGGCCAATAGAAGATCCGGTCGGCGCAGCATGGCGCAGTGCACCAGCGCCGGGTTCCACAGGTCCGCGCAGATCAGGGTGCAGGCTTTCCAGCCAGGTTTGCAGTCCACCAGTACCAGATCCTGTCCCGCATGAAACCACTTGCCCTCTTCAAGGCCACCGTAGGTGGGCAGGTTGATCTTGCGGTATACGGCCGCCACTTCTCCCTGCTGGAGGTAGGCCACCGCATTGTAGTACTCACCGGGGCTGACGTATTCCACGAAGCCCACGACAATGGTCATGTCGGGCGCTTCTCGGGAGAGTGCGCTCAAGCGTTCGTCGTGGCGAGAGAGTGCGGCCTTGGGCGTGAAGCGCCCGAGCTGGTAGCCGGTAAGCGAGAGTTCGGGGAACAGCAGCAGTTCCACACCGCTATCTTTGGCCGTGCGGATCCAGTCAGTATGACAGGTAAAGTTGGTATCCAGTGCCAAATGCTCGGAGTTGAGCTGAACCACACCGACAGAAAGATTTTGGAAGTACATCGTTGAGCTCCATAAGAGGGCCGAGCAAGATGCTCGGCCCGGGCAGGAGGGGTTAGAGAAGGCCTTTGCTGTTCAGGAACTGTCTGGCCACGTCTTCGATCGAGGTGCGTTCCACGTCCACCTGGGCATTCAGTGCCGACATGGTGTCGTTATCCAGCTGGGCTGACAGCGTGTTCAGCTGATCGGCCAGCTCAGGGTTGGCATCCAGCACCGCCTGGCGAACCACTGGGGTAATGGCATAGTTGGGGAAGAAGCCCTTGTCATCTTCCAGAACCTTGAAGTCAAACGCCGGGATGCGGCCATCAGTCGCGAAGACCAGTGCGATATCCACCTGGCCTTCTTTCAGGGCAACGTAGGTCAGTCCGGAGTCCATGCGCTTGATGTTGCTGCGCGGGATATCGAAGTCGTATGCCTTCTTGAGCTGCTTGTAGCCATCTTTGCGTGAGTACCACTCCGCGTTGGTTGCCAGCACCAGCTCTTCACCCTTGTTGAGTGCCTGGGCCAGATCGCTCAGGGAGCTGATGCCTTTTGCTTCAGCATCGGCGCGGCGCATGGCCAGGGCGTAGGTGTTGTTGGCAGCCGAGGCATCCAGCCATGCCAGCCCTTTTTTGGCGTCCAGTTCACGTACCTTCTCGTAAACCTTTTTGGGGTCGGTGATCTTGTCTTTCACCTTGTTGTAGACGATCAGTGATGTCCCGGTGTACTCCCAGTACAGGTCGATCTGATCGTTTTCCTGGGCCTTGCGCAGGACGGCACTGCCCATGCCGGCACGACGCTCAATGTCGTAACCCTGATGGTCCAGATACTGTGCCGTCATTTCCGTCAGAAGCTGCTGCTCGGTAAAGTTCTTGCCACCGATCACCAGCGGGTCCGCATGAACACTGGCTGCGAATACGGAGGCCATCAGAGTGGTTCCCAGGTGTTTGAAAAGTTTGCGCATCTTGGTATTCCTCGTTGTTTTTATCAGGTGTGGCCATCAGGCACGCAGGGGATTAACGCCTTTGGGGACGATCAGGAACGCGAGTAAAGCGATCAGGATATCGACGATGATGGCCAAGACGGCGGTGGGGATCGCTCCCGCCAGCATCATGAAAGGTTCATCAAGGTCGATACCGGTAAAAATGAGTTCTCCCAAACCGCCACCGCCAATCAGGAAGGCCAGCGGAACGGTGCCCACATTGATCGCCAGTGCGGTACGGATACCGGCAAAGATCACGAAGAGGGCGTTGGGCAGTTCTACACGGAACAGCATCTGCAGCGGGGTCATGCCGATACCGGACGCCGCTTCCTTCAGGTGAGCCGGCACTTCCAGCAAACCGGTATAGGTGTTGCGCACGATTGGCAGCAGGGACGCAATGCAGAGACCGAACACGGCTGGCAGCATGCCGATACCCAGCAGGCTCATGGACAGTGCCAGAATTGCCAGCGTGGGGATGGTGGTGCCGATGTTCAGCGTTTGCATGGCGGTTTCAGCCAGGCGTGCAAACCGCGGGCGGCTTAACACTGTGCCCAGGGGAACGCCGATCAGGATGGCCAGACTGCCGGAGATCAGGACCAGCTCGATATGCTGACCGACCAGGTAAACGACATCTTCCCGATAGCTGAACAGTTCTTCCAGCATGCCGGTCTGTTCGGCCAGTGAGCCCAGCGCAAACATCAGCACCAGAGCAAGGCCGTATGCGAAGCGGGTGAATGCGGGTTTTTTCATCATATCCCCCTTCAGGCACTGACCTTGTGAAGCTGACGCGGCAGGGTGCCCAGCGCATCCGGATGATAGGTAGCGCCCAGGTAGTGGGTGATACCGCGCTGTGTGACCTGTCCGACCAAGGTGCCGTTGGCATCCGTGCAGGGGAGCCAGGTGGTGTCATGGGTAAACATCAGGGAGGCCACCTTGCGCAGGTCGTCCTCTGGGCTGGCTTCGGTCTTGAGGCCAAAGTAGTGCTCACCACAGAGTCCGCTGGTGGTCTGGGCAACGCTGCGTGATACATAGCCGATCGGCTGCTGACGCTCGTTCACCATCAGGATGGCGTGGCTGTAGCCCTGTTGCTCGATCCGCTGCAACGCGGTGCTGAGGCTGTCTTCAGGCCGAACGGTGGTGACCGGTTCCATCACCTGCTTGACCTGCACCAGCCGCAGGCGTTTCAGGGCACGGTCATCACCGACAAAGCTTTCGACGAAATCGTCTTTCGGGTGGGCCAGCAGGTCATCCGGGGTGTCATACTGTACCAGTCGGCCATCACGGAAGATGGCGATGCGGTCGGCCATTTTCACCGCTTCATCGATATCATGGCTGACAAACATGATGGTTTTGCGCAGCTCCTGCTGCATCTTCATAAACTCGTCCTGAATCACTTCGCGATTGATCGGGTCGATGGCGCCGAAGGGCTCGTCCATCAGCATGACGGGAGGGTCTGCTGCCAGCGCACGGGCAACCCCGATACGCTGTTGCTGTCCGCCGGACAACTCACGCGGGTAGCGCTTGAGGAAGGTACCGGGGTCCAGAGCCACCAGGTCCAGCAGTTCTTTTGCCCGTGCCTTGTAGCGGCTGGCTTCCCACCCCAGCAGTTTGGGGACGATGGCGATGTTTTCCTCAATGGTCATATTGGGGAACAGGCCGATCTGTTGAATCACATAGCCGATATTCCGGCGCAGCTCCACCGTATCCATGCCGGTCGTATCTTCACCGTTGATGTAGATCCGGCCCGACGTGGATGGAATGATGCGGTTGATCATCTTCAGCGTGGTGGTCTTGCCACAGCCCGAGGGGCCCAGCAGTACACAGATCTCGCCTTCGGGGACTTCCATGTTGATGTGATCAGCGGCGGTAACAGGTCCGTTGGGGGTCTCGAAAATTTTGGTGAGGTTGTCGATTCTTATCATTGTCTTATCCCGTTAAGCGGCAGCAAAAAGTGGAAAGGATCAGGCGGAGATACCCTTGGGCGTCAGGCGCTTTTGCAGCCACAGCAGCCCGTAGTCGGCGATGACCGCCAGGATGCTGACGGCAATGGCGCCCGCAATCAGCTGACGCGGGTCACTCTGAGTGATACCGCGGCTGATCAATACGCCCAGTCCACCGGCCCCGATATAGGCAGCGATTGCCATGACTCCGATATTCATCACCACTGCCGTGCGAACACCGGCCATGATCACCGGGATCGCCAGCGGAATCTCGACCATGCGCAGGCGCTGCACCGGGTTCATGCCAATCCCGCGAGCCGCCTCACGCAGGGCCGGGTTCACGTTATTGATGGCGGTGTAGGTGTTGCGGATGATGGGGAGCTGGGAGTACAGCAGTACGGCGATGACGGCAGGCAGGTAGCCAATCCCCTGACCAATGGTGGACAGGATCGGAATCATGATGCCGAACAGAGCGATAGAAGGGATGGTGATGATGATCGAGGCCAGGTAAAGCACGACCCGCGCCACCCGCTCGTTCTGGGTGATGGCAATGCCGATGGGAACGCCCGTCAGCGTTGCCAGTCCCACCGCAACGGCGACCAGAGAGAGATGCTCAACCGTCAACTTGAGAATCAAGTCGATGTTGCCGGTAAGAAAGTCGAAAGTATCCAACGTCTTTCCTCATGCAGTTAGTCATTATTCTTATGGGCTCTGCCTCGAAAGGCGGGGCATGTGGGCTCACAATAATGGAGAGCCGGGTATCCGGGGTGGTAGATTTCCGACATTTATAGGTCTAATTGCGACGTATGGGGCTGAGCGCACATCAGGGGGCTGTTGGCACTATAGTGGATAGCGTGCAGCGGTGGGCGCATTTGCGGACGAGACTCAGGTATGGCTGCGAGCCTCGCGCGGTGAGCAGTCGTACTTGCGGCGGAAACAGCGCGAAAAATAGGAGGTTGAGCTGAAGCCACAGGCTGTTGCAATCTGAAGAATGGTCAGGCTGCTTTGCTGCAGCAGATGACGGGCACGCTCCAGCCTCAATTCCATGTAGTACTGGGCCGGCGACAGCTGCAGGTGCTGATGGAACAGACGCTCCAGCTGCCGGGTGGAAATGCCCACCAGTTGCGCTATTTCTTCGCAGCTCAATACCTCTTCCAGATTTTCACGCATCAGCTCAAGCGCCTGCACCAGGCGCGGGTGATTGGCATGGTAACGCAGCTGAAATTTCATGCGCTGCTTGTCATGGGCCGGACGAATATGGGGGTGAATGCACTGCTCGGCCACATCGTTCGCCAGTGTTTCTCCGTGCTTCAGTGCGATGATCTGCAGGATCATGTCCAGGCCGGCCAGCCCGCCGGAGCAGGTGGAGATGCGACCGTCAATTTCATACAGCTCACCGGTGACGTTCAGTCGCGGAAACTCCTCCTGCATGCTCTCCCGGTTCTCCCAGTGAATGGTGCAGGTGTGTCCCTTGAGCAGTCCGGCTCTGGCCAGCAACAGGCTGCCCGTGGACGTTCCGCCCAGAGCCACGCCCTGTCGCGAAAGGCGCCTGAGCCATTTGAACAGGGGCTGTTGATCAACCAGATGCGCATTAATGCCCGCCACCACGAACAAACGCTGAAGGTCATCGGTTTCCTGCATGGGGCGACTGGGGGGCACTGCAATGCCGTTACTGCACACAACGGGCTGGTCGCCGGGGCCATAAAAGTGCCAGCGATAAAGCGGCTTGCCGCTCAGACGGTTGGCCATGCGCAACGGGTCCACAACCGCAGCGAAGGAGATCATCGAAAATTCGGGAATCAGGAAAAAGCCGACGTTTTCAGTCTGGCTGTTTGCCTCAGTGGTCATCCGGGTCTCCGGCCGCGTCAGGGAACTGACGGATGGCATGCTCAGGTGGGGCGTGTTGTCGTAGTTGCTCAGTGGAGCGAATAATGAACCAGGCCGGGGTGGCATTCAAGCCTGATGTGGTGCTTCGAGAGGAAAAGTGGCCGGAGGCAGAACGCCTCCGGCACGGTCGGATATCAGATCAGGTTGTACAGGAAGACAACGGCAATACCGGCCGGTGTCAGGAAACGCAGTACAAACATGAAGGCACTGTAGGTGGCGCCCTTGAGACCGATCTCATCATCCAGACCCTGACGCTTCATGGCCCAGCCGGCAAAGAGTGCAATCGCCAGTCCGCCCAGCGGCATCATCAGGTTGGATACCAGGAAGTCGAGCAGGTCGAACACGGTCTTGCCTTCAAAGAAGGGAATGAACGCCAGCGGATGGAATTCAGCCCAGTTGTTGAAGGACAGCACGGTGCCGATGCCGACCAGCCAGATGGCCAGGCCGCCGAACAGGGCACTCTTGGCACGGCTGACACCCTTGTGTTCCTCAAGCCATTCAACGACCGGCTCCAGCATGGAGATGGCAGAGGTCAGAGCGGCGACCAGCAGCAGCGAGAAGAACAGGGTGCCGAAGATCAGGCCACCGGTCATCTGACCGAACGCCAGCGGCAGCGTAACGAAGATCAGACCAGGGCCTGCGCCCGGTTCAAGGCCGTTGGCAAACACCAGCGGGAAGATGGCGAGGCCTGCCAGCAGGGCAACACCTGTGTCCATGAAGGCGATGGTCATGGCGGTGCGCGCGATATTCACCTTCTGCGGCAGGTAGGAGCCGTAGGCCATCATCACGCCGATACCGATACTCAGGGTAAAGGCCGCGTGGCCAAGGGCGGTCAGAACGCCTTCGGTGGTGAGCTTGCTGAAGTCCGGCGAGAACATGAAGCTGACCGCTTCGCCGAATTTGCCGGTAGTGGTGGCGTAGGCAACCATGATGAACAGCAGTACGAACAGCAGCGGCATCAGGGTGTTGATCGCTTTTTCCATACCGGAGCGGATGCCGCGGCCGACGATCAGTACCACAATGGCCATGAACACGCTGTGCCACAGCAGCAGGTCGCCGGGGCTGCCCAGCATGCTGCCAAAGACGCCACCGATGGCGTCGGCATCAGCGCCGGTGAAGGTGCCGCTTGCCGCCTTGCCGACGTACGACAGCGACCAGCCGCCGATCACGGAATAGAAAGACAGAACCAGGAAGGAGGCGATAATGCCGTTCCAGCCGATCAGGCGCCAGCCCTTGGCTGTGCCTTCGGTGGTGGTAAGGTCGCGCATACTGGCGACAGGACTCTGGCCGCCACGGCGACCGATCATTACCTCGGCGATCAGGACAGGGATGCCCACGATGGCGATACAGGCCAGATAGACCAGTACGAAAGCGCCACCGCCGTTTTCGCCGGTGATGTAGGGAAATTTCCAGATGTTGCCCAGACCGACAGCGGAACCCACCGCTGCCAGGATAAAGGCCATGCGTGAAGACCAGAGGCTTCCCGCCTGCTGGTGTGCCTTGGGTGTTGCTTGACTCATTGTTAGAGTTCTCCGGTATCGTTATTGTTATCGGTCAGTGCCGGTACTGAAAGGCCACTGCCGTTGGGGACGACAGTGGCCTGAAGGTCTGGCTACTCAGTGCGTCCGACCACGTCCGCAATCGCCTCGGCGACGCGAGGCAGGGTCGTAGTGGACATACCGGCAATGTTGATCCGACTGGAGTCCAGCATGTAAATGCCGAACTCTTCGCGCAGGATCTTGACCTGCTCCGGGCTCACGCCCAGGAACGAGAACATCCCGCGCTGCCGTTCGATAAAGCTGAAGTCACCGGCAGGGGCCAGTGCCTGACTCAGGGCAGCACGCAGCTCGAGAATGCGGGAGCACATTGCATCAAGCTCGCCCTGCCACTGCTGCATCAGCTCGGGTGTGTCGAGGATCATCTCGACCACCGCTGCGCCATGCGAGGGAGGCATGGAGTAGTGCGACCGGATCGCACTGAGCAGCTGGCTGGTGGCGGCCAGACCCTGTTGGGCAGTGGCCGAAATCAGCATCAGGGCACCGGTACGTTCCCGGTAGAGACCGAAGTTCTTGGAACAGGAGGATGCAATGATCACCTCCGGCAGACGCTCTGCCAGACGGCGAACACCGTCCGCGTCCTTATCCAGCCCTTCGCCCAGGCCCTGATAGGCAATATCGATAAACGGCAGCAGTCCCTTGCGCTCGATCAGGTCCGTGATAGCGGTCCATTGATCGGCGTCCAGATCCGCGCCGGACGGATTATGACAGCAGCCGTGCAGGAGTACTACATCGCCGGCTTCTGCCTGTTCCAGACAATCCACCATGGCATCGAAGTTGACGCTCAGGGAGGACGGGTCCAGATAGGGGTATTCGCGAATGGTCAGCCCGGCTCCACCCAGCAGCGGAATGTGGTTGGCCCAGGTCGGGGTGCTGACCCAGACCGTTGCATCCGGCTTGCACAGCTTCAGGAACTCGGCGGCCATGCGCAGGGCGCCGCAGCCACCGGGGGTCTGCACCACGTTTACGCGCTGCTCTTTCAGCGCCGGGTGCTCAGCTCCCAGTACCAGTTGTCCCATCAGGCGGTTGAAACCTTCGGCACCGGCCGGCCCGATGTAGGCCTTGGTGGTTTCGGTTTCCAGCAGACGCTGCTGGGCAGCCTGTACCGCCGCCATGATCGGGGTTTCACCGGCTTCGTCGCGGTAGACGCCGACACCCAGGTCGACCTTGTCACTGCGCGGGTCTTCGCGAAATGTCTTCATCAGCCCCAGGATCGGATCCTGCGGCAGGGTTTTCAGTTGTTCAAACATGAGCTTCCTCCTCGGCCTTGGCGACCTTGATCAGCGTGGCCTGTCCGGTTTCGAACGCTTTCATCAGGTGAGTGCGCTTCTGAGCGACGGCTTCGGCTGCCTGCTCGCGGACCGGGCCGTAGCCACGGATTTCGGACGGCAACTGGGCCAGCTCCAGTGCAAACTCGTAGTTGTCGGCATTCAGTTCACGGGCAATCCGGTTCAGCAACTCGCGGTATTCGGCCAGCAGCGCACGGTCGAGCTTGCGGTCGGCAGAAAAACGGAAGGGGTCGAACGCAGTGTTACGGAGCCCCTTCAAAGGTGCCAGAACTTTCAAGGCCTTCAGCATCCAGGGGCCGAACTGACGCTTCATCGGGCGACCTTTTGCATCCTTCTTTCCGCCCAGAATAGGCGGTGCCAGATTGAAGTTGATGCGGTAGTCACCTTCGAAGGTCTGCTCGACCTCTTTCAGGAAGTCGGTTTCGGTGAACAGACGTGCCACTTCATATTCATCCTTATAGGACATGAGGCGGAACAGCTGCTGTGCCACGGCACGGGTCAGGTCCAGAGAGTCCTTGCCCAGTGACACCTCAGCACTGCGGGTCTGTTCGACCAGCTGCTTGTACTCATTGGCCCAGGCAGCGTTTTGGTAATCGGTCAGGTGCTTCATGCGACGCTCGATCAGCTGCTCCAGCGTCTCTTTCTCCGGTGTGACCGGCTTTTCACGTGCTTCATCGCTGAGCAGGGACATGACGTAGTCACGGTCGGTGGCCGCCAGACGGCCCCAGCCGAACGCCTGCTTGTTGCGATCAATGGCAACGCCGTTCAGCTCGATGGCACGCATCAGAGCATCCAGCGATACCGGAATCAGGCCCTGCTGCCAGGCAAAGCCGAGCATCATCACATTGGAGAAGACGGTGTCACCCAACAGCTTCTCGGCGATCAGGTTGGCGTCGAGCTGATCGAAGTGATCCTCGCCCACCGCGTCTTTCAGCAGCTTGAGGCGCTTCTCGGCCTGCATGTCGGCGTCACGGAACAGTACGTAGTCGGCGGTTGCCAGTTCCGCTTCGTTGGCCACAATGCGGGAGTGCTCGGGGCGCAGTACGTTCAGGGCCTTCTGCGAGGTGGCAACCACCATGTCGCAGGCAACCATGGCATCCGCCTGGCCGTTTTCGATACGCACCTGGTGCAGGTTGTCCGGCGAGCTGGCCAGACGCACGTAGCTCAGCACGGTGCCGCCTTTCTGGGCAAAGCCCATGAAATCCAGTACGGAGGCACCCTTGGATTCCAGGTGAGCCGCCATTGTGATCAGCTGACCCACAGTGACGACACCGGTACCACCCACGCCACCGACCAGCAGGTCGTAGCTGTCTTGCAGGGACGGAATTGTCGGCATCGGCGTACCGCTCAGGCGCTTCTCCAGTTCGGCGCCCAGGTCCAGCCCCTTGGACTTGCGCAGCTGACCGCCTTCGATGGTGACGAAGCTCGGGCAGAAGCCGTTGACGCAGGAGAAGTCCTTGTTACAGGAGGACTGGTCGATCTTGCGCTTGCGGCCCAGTGCGGTATCGCGCGGTACAACGGACAGACAGTTGGACTGGACGGAGCAGTCACCACAGCCTTCGCACACGTGATGGTTGATAAAGGCGCGCTTGGCCGGGTCCGGGAACTGGCCGCGCTTGCGACGACGACGCTTCTCGGCCGCACAGGTCTGGTCGTAGATCAGTACGGTACAGCCCGGGATATCACGCAGCTCACGCTGCACCGCATCCAGTTCGGAACGGTCATGGAAGGTCACACCCTGCGGGAACAGAGACTCGTTACCCTTGTACTTCTCGGGCTCGTCACTCAAAACGACAACGCGTTTGGCGCCTTCAGCCGTGACCTGCTGCGCAATACGGTCAACGGTAATCTGGCCGTCAACGGGCTGGCCACCGGTCATGGCAACCGCATCGTTGAACAGGATCTTGTAGGTAATGTTGATGCCTGCAGCCACCGCCTGACGAATCGCCATGGAACCGGAGTGGAAGTAGGTGCCTTCGCCCAGGTTCTGGAACACGTGCGGGTTGCCGGTATAGCGGCTCTTGCCGATCCAGTTGACACCTTCACCGCCCATCTGAATCAGGGACTCGGTGTCGCGACCCATCCAGGAGGCCATGAAGTGACAGCCGATACCGGCCAGCGCCTTGCTGCCTTCCGGTACCTTGGTGGAGGAGTTGTGCGGACAGCCGGAGCAGAAGTACGGCATGCGGCGAACGCCACCCGGATCGGTGATGCCCAGGCTGCAGTTGACCGCTTCCATGCGCTCGTTGAATTTCACCCCGAAGAAGCGTTCCAGGCGGGCGGCCAGGTAGCCGGCCAGCAGTTTCGGGCTCAGCTCTCCCACGTAGGGGATCAGCGGGTCGCCGTTCTGGTCCTGCTTACCGGTAATCAGCACTTCGCCAGGGCGGTCCGGTTCAGACAGGTACTCCTTGATCTGGCTCTCGATGATGCCGCGCTTTTCTTCCACCACCAGAATCTCGTCCTTGTCACGGACGAAGTTCATGATGCCCTGGCGTTCGAGCGGCCAAACCATGCCGACCTTGTAGATATCGATGCCAAGTTCGTGTGCGCGGGCTTCATCAATGCCCAGCAGCTGGAGGGCTTCCAGCAGGTCCAGATGACCCTTGCCGGTGCTCACGATACCGAAGCGTGCCTCGGTGTTGTTGTAGAGGCAGCGGTCGATCGGGTTGGCACGGGCAAAGGCCTGAACCGCTTCAAGCTTGTGCTCGATTCGGGTTTCCAGCTGCGGGCCCGGCAGATCCGGCCAACGGTAGTGCAGACCGTCCGCCGGCGGGGTGAAATCGGTGGGGGTGACGAAGTTCGGCAGTGGCTTGAGCTCAACAGACGCCGCACTTTCGACAGTTTCGGAGATCGCCTTGAAACCGACCCAGCAACCGCTGAAACGGGACAGGGCGTAGCCCCAGAGGCCAAACTCCAGGTATTCGGACAGGTTGGCCGGGTTGATGGTCGGCATGAACCAGGCCATGAACGCCACATCGGACTGGTGGGGCATGGAAGAGGAGACACAGCCATGGTCGTCACCGGCCACAACCAGGACGCCGCCATGGGGGGAGCTGCCATAGGTGGTGCCATGCTTGAGCGCATCACCGGCACGATCGACACCTGGCCCTTTGCCGTACCAAAGGCCAAAGACGCCGTCGACCTGCTTGTCGTCGTCGGTCTCGACCTGCTGGCTGCCCAGCACGATGGTGGCGGCCAGGTCTTCGTTGATGGCCGGTACAAAGTCGACCTTGCTTTCGTCCAGCAGTTTCTTGGCCTGCCAGAGTGCCTGGTCATAGGCGCCGAGCGGGGAACCGCGGTAGCCACTGATCAGGCCGGCGGTATTGAGACCATTCAGCTGGTCCAGCCGAGCCTGCATCAGGGGGATGCGTACCAGTGCCTGGGTACCGGTCAGGAATACGCGGCCGGTATCGCGCAGGTAACGATCCTCGAGACGATAGTCGTCGAGTGCGGGGGTATTGGCAGTCATACCCGGACTCCTCTTGTTGGATCTTGTTGTATTCAGTCACTACCCGCCGATGGCTGAACGGATAGCCCTGTATTCATGGGGTGAAATTGTAGGTAGAACTGCCGTAAAGGTGTTTGCTATTTGGGGCGTGATTTCATGAGATATTCAAAGAAAATTCACATAAAATAACTGTAAGGAAAGAATATTCGAAAATTTTGGGGTGTTACTAAATGAAACAGGGTGGGGCGGA
This sequence comes from Marinobacterium alkalitolerans, assembly GCF_017776525.1. GTDB lineage: Bacteria > Pseudomonadota > Gammaproteobacteria > Pseudomonadales > Balneatricaceae > Marinobacterium > Marinobacterium alkalitolerans. The sequence goes on along the minus strand of NZ_JACVEW010000007.1, from coordinate 27,728 downwards.
TCTTTTTGACCGCAAGATCCTCGAGGTCTTGCAGCAGGATGGGCGTATCAGCAACCAGCAACTGGCGGATACGGTGGGCCTGTCTCCTGCTGCCTGCTGGCGCCGGGTACGTGCACTGGAAGAGAAAGGTGTCATCGCTGGTTATGCCGCGCTGCTGGACCCTGAGGCGCTGGGGCAGGGGCTGAGCGTGTTTGTGCTGGTGTCGTTGCAGCGGCATAACATCGACAGCACCGAGGAGTTCGAGCAGCAGGTACTGACCTACCCGGAAGTGCTCCAGTGTTTTGCCGTAACGGGGAATGCGGACTTCGTACTGCGCGTCGTGGTGCCGGATATGGGCTCTTACGACCGTTTCCTGAATGAAAAGATCTTTACCCTTAAAGGCATAGCGCAGGTCCATTCCAACTTTGGCTTGCGCGAAATCAAGAATACGCATCGTTTGCCACTTTCATGATCTGGATGTTTGCCCTGCATATTTCGCAGTGATATAACGGCTTAACCAATTAAACGTAAACCGTTCTCAGTAAGCCGCCAGGGAGTGGGGCTGACTGGGAGTGCCCCAGCGAGTTGTCGGGCCATTACCAGATGCCACTCAAGATAGATGCAGTTACCCTGCCGCGATACCAGACACGGGCCCTTGTGGGCACCGTGTGCCTGCTGGTGTTGCTGATCGCCTCATTTTTCACCTACAACGCCTATCAAACGGGCCAGGCGCGCCTGGAACAGCAGCGAGCCGAGATGGACCAGCTCAACCGTTCCCAGTTGCGTGAAGAGGTCAATAAAACGCTGGAATATATTCGCTTTTCACGCGACCGAACCGAATCGATTTTACGTCAGCGTGTCAGAACGGTTACTCAACAGGCCATTTCCAGTGCCGAAGCTATCTATCAGCATGAAATTTCGCGTGGGCGCCCCCTTGGTGAGATCAAGAGCCTGATTCGTGAGTCCATGCGAAACCTGCGTTACTTTGGAGGGCGCGGGTATATCTTTATCGACACGCTGGAGGGGGAATGCGTGCTCTTGCCCACGAGCCCCGGCATAGAAGGCAAGTCCCTGCTGGATAACCAGGATGATACGGGGCACTTCATCATGCGAGGGCTGATCGAAGCAGTGCAAAACCCTGCCGGGGCCGGCTATTCTCGTTACCGCTGGTATGCTCCGGACTTTCCGGACGAGATGAAAGACAAAATTGCCTACGTCGAACGTTTCGATCAGCTGGACTGGATCATCGGTACCGGTGACTACCTCTATCAGGTAGAAAATGACTTGAAGGAAGAAGTGTTGGAGCGCCTGCGTTCGCGCAGTTTTGGTGTCGACGGCTATGTGGCGGTCGTGCGTGAAGACGGGAAGGTGCTCCTGTCACCCAGTCGCCCTGAAACAGAAGGCTTGATGCTGAGTGAAGTCGATGAAGAGAATCGCCACATTATCAGCTTCCTGATGGAGCATGCGACACCTGAAGGCGCCTTTGTTGAATATGACTGGTATCGCCCCGGTGGCGATACCCTGCACCACAAACAGTCTCTGGTGCAGCTGGTGCCTGAGTGGGGCTGGGTGCTGGTGGCCGGCAATTATCAGGTCAGCCTGAATGCGGCTCTGGACCGTCAGGAAGCGGCACTGGAGGCGCAAACGGCCAGTGACATCAAGAATATGTTGCTGCTGATGCTGGTGGCCCTGATTGTCGCGTTGGCCGTTGCGCTGTTGACCTCTCGCTGGCTGCGGGAGCTGGTACATCGTTACCAGCATGAGATCGACACCCAGCAGGAAGAGCTTGCCTCTCGCTCACGCGAACTGCATCTGGCAGAAACCGTTTTCAAGTCGGCCAGTGAGGGCGCCATGATCAGTGACGCCGATAACCGCATCATGGCTGTTAACCCGGCGTTCTGTGAAATTACCGGCTACGCGGAACAGGAAGTCATTGGCCAAACGCCAGCGCTGTTCTCGTCCGGCCGTCACAGTGAGCGCTTCTTTGAGCAGATGTGGCGCGTGCTGGCCAGCGAAAAACGCTGGGAAGGCGAGGTGTGGAACCGCCGTCGTAACGGTGAAGTCTATCCGCAATGGCTTTCCATTACGGTTGTCGAGAATGAGCAGGGCGAGCCTCAGAACTACGTGGCGATGTTGAATGACATCTCCGAGCGCAAGGCGGCTGAAGACCAGCTCAAGTACCTGGCGGACTTCGACACCCTGACTGATCTGCCCAACCGCCGTCTGCTGCGTGACCGCACCATCCAGGCACTGTCTCGCGCCCGTCGCGGTGGCGAGCAGGTCGCGCTCATGGTGATCGGCATCGACCGGTTCAAGCATATCAATGACTCGCTGGGACACGCCTCCGGGGATGCGCTGTTGAAGGCGCTGGCACAGCGACTGGTGGAGTCCGTGTCCGGCAATGAAACCGTCAGCCGTGTCGGGGGCGATGAGTTCGTTCTGCTGCTGCCGCAGGCCAAGTCGTTACCGCAGCTTGAACAGAGTGTTCAGCACTATCTCAAGCTGATCAGCAAGCCGCTGACCATTGAGGGGCACAGCCTGGTTGTGACGGCGAGTATTGGTCTGGCGCTGTACCCCTATGACGGGGATGACTTCGACAACCTGCTCAAGAGTGCTGATACGGCGCTGTATCATGCCAAGGGAGAAGGCCGAAACACCTATCGCTTCTTTGCCCCGGTGATGAACCAGCAGGTGTCAGAGCGCTTGATGATGGAGAACAGCCTGCGTCACGCCCTGCGCCGTCAGGAACTGGAGCTCTACTTCCAGCCTCAATACAGCTTTGAGCAGAAGCGGCTGGTCGGGTGTGAAGCCCTGCTGCGCTGGAACAGCCCCGAAGGGCTGGTGATGCCGGACCGTTTCATCCCGCTGGCGGAAGAAACCGGGCTGATTATCCCGATCGGCGCCTGGGTGTTGCAGGAGTCCTGCCGTCAGGCACGGCACTGGCAGACACTGTACGGCAGCGATTTGAGCATTGCGGTGAACGTATCGGCGGTTCAGTTCCGCCCCGAGCTGGTCGCCGATGTTCAACATGGACTGGAAAGCAGCGGGCTGGCACCGGAGTATCTGGTGCTGGAGGTGACCGAAAGCGTGTTGATGACGGACGTAGATGCGTCCGTTCGCCTGCTCGAAGAACTGAGGGGGCTGGGGCTGCGCATTGCGCTGGATGACTTTGGTACCGGCTATGCCAGCCTTGCCTACCTGAAGCGGTTCTCACTGGACAAGCTGAAGATCGACCGGACCTTTATTATGGGGATACCGGACGACAACGACGATATGGCGATTACCTCGTCCATTATCGATATTGCTCGTCATCTGGGGCTGGAAACCGTGGCCGAAGGGGTGGAAACCGAGGAGCATGTCAACTTCCTGACATCGGCCGGCTGCAATCTCGCACAGGGATATTTCTTCGACAGGCCGCTGCCGCAGTCGCAGTTTGAGCAGCGCTTGAAGGATAAAGGGCTGTTATAACCAGCCCTTGTGCTTGAAGAACAGGTAGGGGGAGATGGCGGAAATGACCATGAGCCCCAGTGCCATGGGGTAGCCAAAAGCCCAGTCCAGTTCGGGTATCTGGTGAAAGTTCATGCCGTATACCGTGCCCACCAGCGTTGGCGGCAGAAAGACCACCGCCGCGATGGAAAAGATCTTGATGATCTGGTTCTGGCGAATATTGATAAAGCCCTGAGCCGCGTTCAGCAGGAAGTTGATCTTCTCGAACACAAAGGTCGCGTGTGACATCAGCGTGTCCAGATCTCGCAGCATCTCACGGCACAGTTTGACTTCCCGCTTCTGCTGACGAATATGACGCAGCAGGAAGGACACCGAGCGTTGCGTATCCATCAGGCAGAGTCGAATCTGCCCGTTGCTGTCCTCCAGCTTGGCCAGCCGGTCAAGCTGCTCGCCCAGATCGGATTCCCGTTTGGCCAGCACCTCTGTGCTGATGTCTTCCAGATCACGGTGAAGATCTTCCAGCTGGTCCGCCAGGTTGTCGACCTTCTGTTCAAACAGCGAGGTCATGATCTGAAGTGGCGTGGAGGCCTCGATCCAGCCACGTCGCGCCCGCAGGCGTGTCAGGCGGAAGTCGGGCAGGTCCACGTCGCGAATGCTGATCAGTCGATCCGGCTGCAGGGTAAAGGCGACGGTCGCCGTGCGAAAGCGTCCTTCCGACTGATACAGGAACAGCGAGTGCACGTGCACGTCTTCGCCATCGACAAAGTAGCGCGCACTGGATTCGATCTCCTCTACATCACGGGCATCCGGCAGGCTTTCCGGGTAGTGCCGTTCCACCAGTGCCCGTTCCTCGTCACCGGCCTCCTGCAGGTCGATCCAGCTGGACGCCTGCAGGCTGGCTTCGCTCAGCGGTTGAGAGTCTTCCTGCTCACGCAGCTTGCCTGATGTGAGTGTGAAGTAGCGTATCATCCCCTTACCCCGTGTCAGCTGTTCAGGACTCCATATACAAGGTAGCCGGTATACCCGACAAACACAGACAGCAGGAGCGCACCCTCAGCGCGGTTGATGCGTCCCTGGTGGCCACGGAAGCCATACCCCAGCACAAACAGGGATACGGTCAGGCCCGCCATGATGACCCAGTCACGGTAGAGCGCTTCAGGACTCACGGTCATGGGCTGGATGGCACCGGCGATCCCCACCACGGCAAGGGTGTTGAACATGTTGGAACCGATCACGTTACCCAGCGCAAGGTCATGCTCGTTCTTGCGTACGGCGATGATGGAAGACGCCAGCTCAGGAAGCGATGTGCCGATGGCGACAACCGTCAAACCGATAACCAGATCGCTCACGCCCATGGCGCTGGCAATATCCACTGCACCCCAGACCAGCACGCGCGAACTGGCGACCAGCAGCACCAGGCCCAGCAGCAGCCAGAACACGGCCTTGCCCAGCGGCATTTCCGGTTCGCCTTCCATATCGTGTTCTACATCGGTGCCGAGTGCGTCTGTCCGTTGGCGCATGCCCTGAAAGATGGACCAGCCCATCATCATCAGAAACACGGCCAGCAGAATAAAGGCCTCGGCGCGGGAAATTTCACCGTCCAGCAACTGGAAACCGGCCAGCAGGGTGAAAGCGGTCAGGACCGGCAGTTCCTTGCGCAGGATTTGCGAGTGCACGGCGATGGGGCTGAGCAGGGCGGTGATACCGAGAATCAAGGCGATGTTGGCAATGTTGGAGCCGTACCCGTTACCCAGTGCAAGGTTGGGGTTGCCCTGGATGGACGCAAAAGCGGATACCACCATCTCGGGGGCAGACGTGCCAAAGCCGATAATGACCATCCCGATCAGCAGGGGCGGCATGCCGGCATGACGTGCGGTTGCTGCAGCACCATCGATAAAGCGGTCAGCACTCCAGACGAGTACGGCCAGTCCAGCGATAACGGCCAAAATTGCCATCAACATGAGTGAGTAAACTCCTCGGAAACGCGGGTTAGTGGAAACAGTGCGCATGATACTCTGACCGGAGCCATTCGTCCCGCCTGAGGCGAACCAGACTGCATTGAAAAAAATCCGTGCAGGGGGTTGTGCTTTGAAAACAAGCATCTATAATACGCACCTCAATTGATGAGGCGGCGGCGCAACGCAGCCAGATGTCGCATCAATAAAAATGCGGTGAGGTGTCCGAGTGGCCGAAGGAGCACGCCTGGAAAGTGTGTATACGGAAACGTATCGAGGGTTCGAATCCCTCCCTCACCGCCATCGAATTCAGAAGCCCTGATGATCCCCGATCATCAGGGCTTTTTCGTTATGGCTTCATGGCCTGACGTTTCTTATTCCGTCTGTTCGTGCTGTATCTGGTAGACCGAAGCCGGAATGCCCTGTGCCTGAAAGCATTCCAGCCATAGTCGCTGGTGGTCCTGCAGGCGATCGCCGGGGCCTTTAACCTCAATAAGCTGGTAGCGGCGTGCCTGCCAGTCAAAGCAGATCAAATCGGGCAGGCCGCGACGGTGGTAGCGCAAATCCTTCATCATATGCAGAAACACCTGCTTGAGATGCTCGGCCGGCACCAGTGTCAGGCAGGCGTTGACCCGTTCTTCGGTCAGGCTCGGCCAGTGGATGAGGTGACAGCGGATGTTCTGCTTTTGCGCCAGCCGTGCCAGTATCGTCGCCCGGTAACCCCCTGTCTCCAGTTGCGCTGTGCAGGCATCGATGAGCGCCTGTCGTGACGCCTGAAACTCGGGGCGATAGAGATCGGCAGGCCCGGCCTGAAAGGGGTGAAAGAATGCACCCGGCACCGGCGCAAAGATGGCGGGCCAGTAAAGCAGCGCGAACAGTCCGGTGAACAGTCGGTTCTCCACATGAAAGGCCTGAATGCCCTGTGTGGCCAGATGAGCGATGACGGCCTGTTCGACACTTTCATTCGCCTCAAGTGGAAGGCTGAGTCGGTGCGTTGAGATGACGGGCTGGCGGGGTGGCTCAATACTGATGCCCGCCTTGCGTGCGCTGCGCACGCGGATGCGATGGATCCGGAGCCGTGCCTCGGGCTGTTGAATTGCCTCCAGTGACGCACTGGCCGCTTCGAAGGTGGCCTCGGGCAAGTCCATCCGCTCCATCAAGCGCAGTTGTCGAATGCGTGCTTCCCGGTGCGGGTTTTGCGCATAGAGTGTTCGTGCTTGCGAGAGCTGTCCTGCGCGTTCAAAGGCCTGCCCCAGCGCAAACATCAGCTTGCGGCGCCGGTTTTCCAGCCAGGGCGTGGAACCACACGCGGGCAGTTCAGTCAGAATGTCATTCAAGGGTTCGCCCTGCTCCAGCCTCTGCTGCAGGGTATGCAGTGCCAGATAGAGATCTACATCGCTGCGCTGATGAAAGGCACGGGAAGCACTGTCCAAAGGAACCGGCTCATAGAGTTGGTGGCCCAGCTCCGTGACCACAAAGGCTGACCAGTCCTGGTGAAGGTTGCCGAAAAACATGAGCTGCAACCGTTGCATCAGGGGAGAAACCTCCAGGCTCACGGCGTCAAAACCTGCATCGGGGAGCCAGTCTTCCAGAGTCCTGGCCCCGTGGTCTGTCTGTGTTATCCAGGTTACCAGGTCGTGTTTGCGAGACTGTTTCGAGGGCGGGGCATCCGGATTGAGCCGGTGGCAGACCTGCCAGAGTTCAGACTTGCACAGCAGGGAGGCCAGCTCCTCGACCGTCAGTGCAGGGTCAAGCAGGACAAAACCGGCGTCCGCCAGCAGCCTCAAAAGAGGAAGGGGGGCTGACAGCTCGGCATACTGAAGCTGGTCGCTGCGAAACAGCTCCCCCCGTCGCATGACCATACGGATCAGCAGCGCCTGGGCCTGTTCTGGTAAACTGTCGAAGCAGTCCAGCCGATAAAGCTCTGTCTGCGTCAGCAGGTCTCCGTGGCGTTCTCTGACCCAGTTGATCAAGGTTCTGGCGTTGCTCAGGTAGTACAGCGGGTCGTTCAGGTCAGCGCCGGCTGGTATCACGTTCGGCATGTTTTTTCAGTCAGTATCTCAGTGTTCAGTGGCCGTGCCCGGCCAGGAAAAGAGTTGCATGAGCATAGAGCAGCGGCGTTTTTATCGCCAGGGCCCTGATCACCGGCTCGGGGCCGACGTTGATTTCGTGGATGTACGGCGGCGTTTTGATTTTCGATCCATTGAGATTGGCCGTTGGGTCAAGACGGGCGAGCGTGTCCGTGCAGCTGCGCTCTTTCATGACGCCCTTTGTGATCTGATGGTGATCTTGCAGGGCAACGAAACGCTGATTTCGTTGCGGGGTACGCTGGCGCTTCAGTATGGCACGGGCGGGCGCCCGGGTGTCTCCGCGCACTATGAGCCCGGTCGGCGCACCTTTGCGCTGGCCAAGAATGCGGGCCCCGGCAGTATTGCGCATGAATGGTTTCATGCGCTGGACCATTACCTCGGCAACAAGGTGTTCAGTGATGTGGGCGAGCGCTGTTTTGCCTCGGCGGCCTGGCTGGATGATGCGACCCCGGTGGCTCACCCGCTGAACGACCTCTGGTTTGCCGTGATGCGGGCGATCATGCTGTCACCTTCGGGTGAGGAGCCCAGTGAACTGTTTCGGATCTCCGCAGCAGTTGATCGGCAGCTTGGGCAGGTGTATTTCAGTCGCCCAGAGGAATTGTGTGCTCGCGCATTCGAGGCGTTTGTGCAGGATGCGCCGGTGAAAAACCATTTTCTGGTGAAGGGCACACGCGAGTCCCCCGAGGCCCTCAAGGGACTGTATCCGAAGCCGCCGCACCGGCAGCAGATCAACCAGGCATTTGCCAATTACTTTCAACAGCTTGGCGCTGCACTCAAACGCCGATCTACGACTTAATGCTATTAGTCGAAGTGCCGATTGTGAGCTGCGGGACCGCTCCCTAGAATCGCGGGCTTTCTGTTTTGACCCAAGAGAGCCTATGTCCGAAGTAGATCAGTCGACCTACCAGGCAGAGCGCAAGCCCCGTGCAGCCTTTGCCTCCCGTTCCGAGTATCTGGACCATGAACTCCAGTCCATGCGCCCGAGGCGCTGGCGCCCCAATCTGCCTCTGCGTGATTACCGGTTTGAAGTTGAAGACTGGGTGCCGGCCATGGCCGCTACCATCGGTAAGATTGTAATGGTGGCGGCTATCGTTGCCGCCTTTGCATCCCAGTTGGGGCTGTCCAACGACTTCGTTATTGAAAACGTGCGCTTTGAGCTGCTGATCGCCGCAGTGTTGTTCGTGGTACTGGTGTCCGGGTTTCTGAACCCGACCGCCAATCTGGCCGGGACGCACGGCCCTCTCATTCCCCTGATACCGCTGATCGTGGCCTCCGGCGGCCACCCGATGGCGCTGGGCCTGATGATTGGTGCACTGGGGTTTATCCTGGGGGTTACCAAGGGCGGCAGTCTGCTGGCTCGGCTGACAAGCAACGGTGTCTGTGGCGGTTTGCTGCTGTATCTGGGGTTTATCGGGATTACCGGCCAGATCAGCAAGCTGTTTGCCTGGGCTGAAGGGTTCGATATGGCCTATCTGGCGTTCATCGTCATCATCGCCACCATTGTGATGTATGCCTATCTGGAACATGTCCAGATGCGCTGGCTGGCCATACCTCTGGGGGCAGTACTGGCAGCCGGGCTTTCATTCGCGCTCGGCGCGCCGTTTGAGTTTACCACCGAGCCCGGTATGCCCAACCTTAATCCGGCCTATTGGTGGGGCGAGGAGACCGGTTGGCAGCTCGGCCTGCCGGAGCTGCACCATTTTATTGCCGTCGCCCCGTTTGCGGTACTCGCGGTAGCCATGTGGTCACCCGATTTTCTCGGCCACAGGGTATTTCAGGAGCTGAATTATCCGCCCAAAACAGTGCGAGTGCTGATGGATATCGATGACACCATGTGTGCAGCCTCGGCGCGTCAGGTGACCGGAAGTCTGTTGGGCGGCGGCAATATTGCCTCCTCCTGGGGGACCTATATCGTCCCGGCTGCGATTGCGCGTCGACCGATACCGGCCGGCGCGGTTCTGACCGGCGTGCTGTGTGTGGTCGCGGCGTTGTGGGGCTATCCGATGGATCTGGCCACTTGGCAGCCGGTGCTGAGTGTGGCGCTGATTGTCGGGGTATACCTGCCCCTGCTGGAGGCCGGCATGCAAATGACACGCGAGGGCAAGACCACGCAGTCGGCGGCTGTAGTCATTTTCTCCTCTGCACTGGTCAACCCGGTTTTTGGCTGGTCGCTGACGGTGCTGCTGGATAACCTCGGCCTGATCGGCTGTAAGGAGCGGGGCAAGGCGCTGGGACATGTGGGCCGCTGGGTCGTGCCCGGGATCGTTTTTCTGGTGCTCTGTGCCGTGATGGCGGGTATCGGCATGTTTCCGGGCTTGCCTCCGCTGATGGAGGCATTCAGCGTACAGGCGTGAGTCTGAACGGAACATTGGAAGTGCCGGACACAATGTCCGGCATTTTTTTATCCATGCATGTCTTAAATGTCGTATAATAAAATAATGTCGTTTTATGCATAAATTTCTTTAGCATGCGTAGCATGATGGTTGCTGTGGTGGATTGCGATCTTGATAGCTGAACACGTGGAACTGTATAACCCGGAGCCGTCGCAGCTCCGCAAGACCGTTTTAGTGGTAGACGATGCGGCTGAGAACCTGATGGTTCTGGGCGAGCTGCTGCACGAAGAATATTTGATTCGGGCAGCCAGTACTGGCCAGAGGGCACTGGAAGTGGCGGTTTCGGACCCGAAGCCGGACCTGATCCTGTTGGACGTCATGATGCCCGAGATGGATGGCTACAGCGTGCTGAAGTGCCTGCGAGAGCAGCCTGACACCTGTGATATTCCGGTCATCTTCATTACGGCGCTCAGCACTCAGGCAGACGAAGAGAAAGGCCTGCAGCTTGGAGCTGTCGATTACATTACCAAGCCTTTTAATCCCGCTATCGTGAAGGCCCGCGTTAAAACACAGCTGGAACTGAAGGATTCGCGTGATCGCCTGTCGCGGCACAACCTGAACCTGGAGGCTGAAGTTGAAAAACGCATTTGGGAAAACGCACTGATTCGTGACCTTACGACACGGGCGCTGGCCTGCATGGCCGAGATGCGTGACAAGGAAACCGGTCTGCATATCATGCGTACCCAGAAATATGTTGAGTTGCTGGCAGAACGGCTGCAGGAACACCCCCGCTTTCGGGACGCACTGCAAGGCGAGCGCCGCAGGGACATTGTGCGTGCCGCCCCGCTGCACGACATTGGCAAAATCGGCATTCCCGATGCCATTCTGTTGAAACCCGGCCCTCTCACTGCGGCCGAATTCACGGTCATGAAAACGCATTCGGTGATCGGCGCCAGTGCTATCGACAGTGCCATTGAGCAGGCGCTGATGGCGTTTGGTTCGACGCAATCCGGCTCTTCGATGGGGGCGATCAATTTTCTGCGTGTTGCCAGTGAAATCGCCCGCTCACACCACGAACGCTGGGATGGCTCGGGGTATCCCGATGGTCTGTCCGGTGATCGCATACCGGTGAGTGCACGCTTGATGGCGCTGGCCGATGTGTTTGACGCACTGACCGAGGCGCGGGTGTACAAGAGTCCCATGAGCATCGAGCAAGCGGTAGAGGTGATATCTGAAGGACGTGCGACCCATTTTGACCCGGACGTGGTGGATGCCTTTATGGCCTGTCTGGATCAGTTTGCCGATGTTGCTGAACGGTTGCGTGAGCCCGATCAGTGGCAGGCGGGTGCCTGAGGCTGGAGCATGGAATCGACAATCGATTTTTCAACGCCTCTGTGGGGGCTGCCCGGTGAAATGCTGTTTGCTCTGGCGCTGGTGGTCGGCGGGTTGTTCTGGCTGGGCTACCTGCAGCGTGCCGTTGAACTGAGAACCGCGGCGCTGCAGGAGAGCGAGGCCCGTTTCCGAATGCTGTTCGAGAATTCGCCGCAGCCGATGGCGCTGACCGAAAATAGCAGCTTCATTGCGGCAAACCAGGCGGCTCTTAACCTCTTTTGCATGCCCGCACCGGAAGCGATGAACGGGCTTACCCCCTTGAGCCTGTCGCCTCCGAATCAACTGTCTGGGCAAAGCTCGGCGGTTGAAGTCCTGCAGGTACTGTCGCGTGCTCAGGCCTATGGCAGCACGCGGGCAGAGTGGTGTCAGCTTAAAAGCAACGGCGATACCTTCATTGCGGAAGTGTTGCTGACGGCCTTCAACCAGGCCGGAAAAAAGATGCTGCATATCGTCTGGCACGATGTGACGGGCCGCAAGGAGGCAGAGCGTGAATTGGAAACGCACAGGCTGCACCTGGAAGAGCTGGTCGAAGACAGGACGCGTGCACTGAGCAAGCTCGCCGCGAGTCTTCGTGAAGCGCATGACCAGCAAAAAGCCCTGTTTGAAACCGCCACGGCCGGAATCGTGTTTGTGCGTGACCGGTATGTGTTGCGGTGTAATCGTGCTGCAGAGCGCTTGCTGGGCTATGCGCCGGGCACCATGCAGGGGCGTTCTACGCGAGAGTGGTATCCCGATGACGCGACGTTCAGGGCCGTAGGTGAGCAGATCAAGACTGCTCATGCCGGGTCCGGTATCTACTCCGAGGAGCATGAGCTGGTCTGCCGGGACGGGGCGCGCAAGTGGGTACGTGTACAGGGCAGGGCAGTAGACGGCTCTGATCTGAGCAAGGGCGTCGTCGGAGTGCTGATCGATATTGCACAGGAGCGGGAGGCTCTACAGCGTATCGAGCAGGCCCGTCAGTTTGCGGAAGAAACGGCTCGGGCCAAGGCGGGCTTTTTGGCCACCATGAGTCATGAAATCCGCACGCCACTGAACGCGGTTACCGGCATGACTCACCTGTTGTCGCGCACCTCACTGAATGAGCGCCAGCGGGACTATCTCGGCAAGATCGAGCACTCCAGTCAGCACCTGCTGGGGGTGATCAATGACATTCTGGACTTTTCCAGAATCGAAGTGGGCAAGCTGAAACTGGAGCGGGTCGAGTTTGACCTGAAGTCTGTGCTGAGTGCCGTTTTAGACGGCCTGGGGTTCAGAGCACAGGAGAAAGGGCTCGAGCTGATACTGAGGCTGGATCCAGCATTGCCGGGCACACTGGTGGGCGATCCGCTGCGGCTGGAACAGGTGTTGCTGAACCTGACCAACAACGCGGTAAAGTTTACCGAACAGGGTCTCGTGCAGATCAGCTGTCAGGGGGTATGGCAGGGGGCGCAGTTGGCCGGGGTCCGGTTCAGGGTGAAAGATTCCGGAATTGGTATCGCTGAAGCGCAGCAGGCAAAGCTGTTTCAGAGTTTTGAGCAAATTGATGGTGCCACCACGCGCAAGTTCGGTGGCAGTGGTCTGGGGCTGGCGATTTCACGTCAGCTGGTCGAGTTGATGGGCGGCCATATTGGTGTTCAGAGCCAGCAGGGTGTCGGGTCTGAATTCTGGTTTGAAATTCCATTAAGGGTTCCTGCGATGGCGGAAGTGTCTGCTTCGGCGGAGCCCGTCAGGGAATCGGTTGGATACGGAATCGATCAGGAGGCCGAGCGGGATACGGGCAAACCGACTCCTTCCCTGTGCGATGGCCAGTGTGAGGCGCTGTACCTTCGGCTGGAAGAGCTGTTGCAGACAGATGACTTTACCGCTACCCGGTTCATTCACTCCCATCGAGCAACCTTTAAGACCTGCTTGGGGAGCCAGTTTGGTGGCCTGTTGCAAGCTGTAGAGAGTTTCAACTTTCCGAAAGCTCTGAAGCTTTTGAGGGGCTCACGGCGAGGCACCTCGCCTCAATGTATTGAAGGGAAGGGTTGAACGAAAGCTGGATTGAAAGTCAACCGAGCCTTTGGTCGAAAGTATGCGTACAATGCGCCGCTCGCTGTCGGGCGGGCTCTGCGCTGCCCGGCAATTAATGCTCCAAATCGGCCGGGAGGCCACTATGACCACAACCACTCAGGCAGCAGCGCGCTGCCGGGAGATGGACACACCCAATCGATCAATGTTTGCTGGCGTTGATCTCCCCGTATTTTTGATCAGTGGCGGGGCACTGGTTCTGTTCGCGTTATTGGCCGTGTATGACCTTGAGCTTGTTTCCGGGCTCGTAAATTCGGCATTCGCCTTTTCAACAAAGCTGTTTGGCGCCTATTGGCAGGTGTTGCTGCTGGCCACGTTTTTTATCGGTCTGGCACTGGCGCTGGGGCGCACCGGAGGGGTGGTGATGGGCGGCACCTCGACACCGATGATTTCGACCTTCCAGTGGACCTCGATCATCATGTGCACCCTGCTGGCCGGCGGCGGTGTATTCTGGGCCGCAGCCGAGCCCATGGCGCACTTTCTGTCACCTCCACCCGCGTTTGCGGCTCAGGGTGTAGAAGCGGGAACGGCTCAGGCCGCTTATCACGCCCTGGCGCAGAGTTTCATGCACTGGGGGTTCCTGGCCTGGGCGATTCTGGGCAGCCTGACCGGTCTTATCTTCATGCATCTGCACTATGAGAAAGGGCTGCCCTTGAAGCCTCGCACCCTGCTGTATCCGGTGCTGGGGGAGCGCGTCATGTCAGGTCCGCTGGGGGCTGTCGTCGATGCCTGCTGTGTGCTGGCGGTGGTGGCCGGTACCGTTGGTCCGATCGGCTTTCTGGGGCTGCAGGTGAGCTTCGGGCTGGAGTTTCTGTTTGGTATTCCAGATGCCTACAGCACCCAGGTCAGTGTGCTGATCGGTTTGATTCTGGTGTACACCCTGTCTGCCGTGAGTGGGGTTACCCGCGGGATTCAGATACTCAGCCGCACCAATGTGATGCTGGCGCTGCTGCTGATGGCGTTCATTCTGGTTATGGGCCCCACCGGCTTTATTGTTGATGGTTTTCTGCACAGCTTCGGCATCTATCTGGATGAGTTCATCCCCATGGCAACCTTCAGGGCCGATACGGGCTGGCTGGACTGGTGGACCGTCTTTTTCTGGGGCTGGTTTCTGGGCTATGGACCCTTGATGGCGATGTTTGTGGCGCGGATCTCAAGAGGCCGCACGATCAGGCAGATGATCTTGCTCATCTCCGTGGTTGCCCCGGTAATTACCTGTTTCTGGTTCACCATTGTGGGTGGTGCGGGCATCTCCTTTGAGCTGGACAACCCGGGGGTTATTTCAGAACCGTTCAGCGGGTTTAACCTGCCTGCGGCCCTGATGGCCACCACCTCGTCGCTGCCGCTTGGGCAGCTGGTATCGGTGCTCTTTCTGATCCTGACGGTGATCTTCGTGGCGACAACCGGTGATTCCATGACCTATGCCGTGTCGATGGTCATGACCGGTACGGATCATCCGCAAACCAGTGTGCGTGTGTTCTGGGGCGTGATGATGGGGGTGACGGCGGCCATTCTCATCTCAATCGGATCGGGAGGCATATCGGCCCTGCAGTCGTTCATCGTGGTGACGGCGGTGCCGGTGTCGCTGGTGCTGTTGCCCTCGCTGTGGGTTGCCCCGCGCATTGCCCGTCAGATGGCACGAGAGCAAGGTCTGGTCTGACCGGAAACCTTGCACCTTGTTGGCGGCACCTTATGACAGGTGCCGCTTTGCTGTATACTTCGCGCTCGATTTTCAACCAGTGATTCACGAAGCGTCCTATGCATACCGATAGCCTCGACAAGCAGACCAAAACCCGCCTGAACAAGCTGCAAAAACGTTTGCGCCGTGAGGTAGGGCAGGCCATTGAAGCCTTTAACATGATTGAAGAAGGCGACAAGGTGATGGTGTGCCTGTCCGGTGGCAAGGATTCCTACACGATGCTCGATATTCTGCTGAACCTGCAGAAGAGCGCGCCCATTCGGTTCGAGCTGGTAGCGGTCAACCTGGATCAGAAGCAGCCGGGCTTCCCTGAAGAGGTGCTGCCGGCGTATCTGGACTCACTTGGCGTGCCCTATCACATCGTCGAGCGTGATACCTACTCTATCGTCAAGGAGGTGGTCCCGGAAGGCAAAACCACCTGCGGTCTCTGCTCGCGCCTGCGTCGCGGCACCCTGTATGGCTTTGCCGATGAAATCGGTGCCAACAAGATTGCGCTGGGCCACCACCGTGACGATATTCTGGAAACCTTTTTCCTGAACATGTTCTACGGCGGCAAGCTCAAGTCCATGCCGCCGAAGCTGGTATCGGACGATGGCAAGAACATGGTGATTCGCCCGCTGGCGTATGCGCGTGAGAAGGATATCTCGGCCTATGCGGAGCTGCGTCAGTTCCCGATCATCCCCTGTAACCTCTGTGGCTCACAGGAAAACCTGCAGCGACAGGTGATCAAGGAGATGTTGCAGGGCTGGGACAAGTCACACCCGGGCCGGATTGAAACCATGTTCCGTGCCCTTTGTAACGTGGTGCCTTCACATCTGGCGGATAATGAACTGTTCGACTTCAAGGGGCTGCAGCTCGGCTTTCCGCACGGCATTGTTCCGGGCAGCCAGACAGCACCCGGTCCGCTGGGTGAAGATGAAGACACCGGCGCGAACGGCTCCGGCGTTCAGGTGATGGAAAAGATCGATATTCTCTCCGTGTAGTGGCTTGACCTGAAGCCCCCTTTGACTGATATTCGGGTAAACCCGAATAACAATAAAAGGGAGCCAACATGTCGGATACCACACTGCTTGAGCGCCAGGACCGGGCAGGTACTGCCACCCTGACGCTCACACGCCCCGATGCCTATAACAGCCTTTCACTTGAACTCATGCAGGCGCTGCATGCCGAGCTTGACCGCATTGCCAGCGATCAGGATGTACGCTGTGTCGTCATCCGTGGCAGCGGCAAGGGATTCTGTGCCGGTCATGACCTCAAGCAGATGCTGGGCGCCGGGGAGGAAGACTTCTATCGCTGCACCTTCGATACCTGCTCCCGCCTGATGCAGCGTGTGGTCAGCCTGCCGGTTCCCGTCATTGCACAGGTTCACGGTGTGGCAACGGCTGCCGGTTGTCAGCTGGTGGCCAGTGCGGACCTGGCCGTTGCCGCCGATACCGCGCGTTTTGCGACCCCGGGCGTCAATATCGGACTGTTTTGTTCAACCCCCATGGTGGCCCTGAGCCGTGCGATTCAGCCCAAGCATGCCATGGAGATGCTGCTGACCGGACGGCTTGTCGGGGCTGAACGTGCCTACGAAATGGGGCTGGTAAACCGTTTGGTGCCTGAATCAGAGCTGGAGTCCACCGTGGATGAGCTGGCCGATACCATTGCTTCCAAGTCGCGCAAGACACTTCAGATCGGCAAGCAGGCGTTCTACCGCCAGCGCGAAATGTCACTGGCAGATGCCTACGATCATTGCAGTGAGGTGATGGTGGGCAATATGCTGACCGAAGATGCGCAGGAAGGGATCGATGCCTTTATCCATAAGCGCAAGCCCGAGTGGAAGCATCGCTGATCGAAACCCCCTCCTTTATGGCCCTGTCGCTGCTGTCGCAGT
Organism: Marinobacterium alkalitolerans; assembly: GCF_017776525.1. Classification (GTDB taxonomy): domain Bacteria; phylum Pseudomonadota; class Gammaproteobacteria; order Pseudomonadales; family Balneatricaceae; genus Marinobacterium; species Marinobacterium alkalitolerans. The sequence goes on along the minus strand of NZ_JACVEW010000007.1, from coordinate 10,908 downwards.
GCGATCAGCCGACAGGGCCAAGACCCCTTCCGTAATGGGCATCAGAGCCGCCAGCACCGAGATCAGCAGTACCCAGGGTTTTAGGCTGCGAATGACCCAGGTCTGTTCCGACAGAAGCGCCAGGTAGTACCCCAGCAGAACACCGGGCAGCAGCTTGATGGTCAGCCAGATATGCGCCATGGCAAGCTGGCCATTCAGTCCCAGCATAACGAGTGAAATCAGGGTGCCGGCCAGAAAAAAGGCGGCCAGTTCTGATCGGGCGGTAGCCGGTGGTTGTGACTGATAGACCAGCGCAATGGGCGGCCCGCCGATACTGGTGGCGGTACCGAGTACGCCGGATGTGAAGCCACCCAGCGCCAGGTGGGCGGTACTGGTCTTCACCGCAGGTGTTCTCCAGCTGATAAGCGCACCCACCAGCAGCATGCCACCCAACAACAGGCCCAGTGTGGCAGGGCTCATCAGCATGATGAGCGAAGCGCCCAGCCAGGCGCCGGGAATACGTGCGAGGATTGCGGGAAACACACGGGACCAGCTCAGCGTCTGCTGTGCGGCCGTCACGGTCAGAAGTGCAAGACAGAATCCGACCGCCAGAATAGGGCCGGGTACATACGCCGGGTCGATCGAAAACAGCAGGGGAGCCGCCAACAGTCCGTAGCCGATGCCGATGCGTGACTGAATTAAGACACCGGTCGTTACAATGGCGATGGCAAGCGCGTCGCTTACAAAGGGGGACATGTGCATGAGTCCAGGCGTTAAAAAAGCCCCCTGAGTGGCTAGTGCGGGTCCAGCTCAGAGGGCTTTGCTCAGCGGTTGTGGTATCAGGGCCTAGCGGCCACCGGCATCGGCACGGGACAGTTCACTGTTTTCAACCAGTACCGCGGCTCCAATCCGGTTGATCTCCTCCCACAGCGCGGGTTTGATCTCGATCCCCTGATTCACGCTGTGCTCCTTGTTCTGCTCAACCTGAGCTGCACTGAGCATGCGTGTATTGCGGTGCTTGAGGGTCGTCGCCAGATTGATGCGGGAGCTGCACACAATCGTCAAAGCCTGTTTGTCATCCGGGCTGGCGCTGAGACAGGTGGTGGCATCGCTGTAGCTGGGATAACGCTCACCTGCTGCAATGGCGGCAGTATGCTCCGTGATATTGTCGTTGCCGTTCTGCCAGTAGGCGGCAACGCTGATGCCGCGACGACCACAGTCGGTCAGTGCTTTCAAAATGAACATGCGGTTGTGGCAGTTGTGCACGGTCACGGTAGCAATGCCGACTTCCAGTGCCTTGGCGTGGGCCAGGTCAACGGCAGCCGCAATGCAGTTGAGGGCGCTGCGGCCATGGCTGTCGATAATGGCGGAGGTGCTGTCTTCATACACCACGCTGCTCAAGGGCTTGTCGCTGTCGCGGTCTATGAAGGGAAGTGCACGTTCCAGTTCTGTCAGTCCATTTAGGCCATGCTTTTCGAGCCAGAGCACCATATTGGCGGCGTCTTCATAGTTGCCGACAAAGTAGCCGCAGGCTTCAAAGCAACGGCGCAGCGCCGCTTTCAGTTCGTTCATCGAAATATTCATGGGCTGCTCCTTACTGCTTGGGGGCCAGTGGCATGAACCAGTCATCACCAAAGCGGTTACCGATATCTTCCAGAAGCGGGGCTCCCTGGAACATGGTGTTGCGCACCCAGAGGCGTGAGCGCGGATCAAACTTGCTGACCCCGAAGAACGCCAACTTGCACCTCAACAGGTGCATGGGCAGGACGTTGCGATCCAGCAGGTTGGCCTGGATATCACCGTAGACACAGCGGTTCATGCTCTGTATCCGCCTTACGATCCCGCGCAGCTTGGGACGGGCCACCATGAAGCGTGCGGTGTTGTGGTCCGGGTGCTGCTCAATGTATTCGCAGAGCTGCTCGTAGCAGCGTCGAACGGCATACCCCACGCCCAGAGCCATCTGTTTCTTCTTGGCTTCCATGTCCGCGACGCTGCCAAGGCGCGGTTCCATTTTTTCTTCGGAACGGTACCAGCAGGTTTCACGGGCTCCCTCGGCATTGAAATCGATCGCCAGCGACCAAGCGTAGCGGGTTTCGATGATCTCTTTGAGTGCGGGCAGCGGCATCAAGGGATCCAGGTCCAGAAATTCCTCGGCGCAGTGGTAGTCTTCCAGATCGTCTACCAGTTCCGGATAGAGCTCCAGCAAAATGGACACCAGCATTTCCTGTCCCTGCAGTGAACACTGTTCTTCGCTCCAGCGAATCAGTGCATCCCAGTCTTCAAACGGTTGTGCGACCTGAGCGGTGATCGCTTCGAGATCCTGCAGGACCTGCTGGTTGTTGCGGGTCTGCCATTCGTCTTCGGTCCAGGTTTCCCGGGTGTGCTGAATGCAGCGCTCCAGCAGTTCTCCCAGTTGCTGACGGATACGCGGGGAGATGTCGCCCAGCACGCGGACACGGGCGAGTGCCAGCTCGCGCATCTCGATCCAGCGGTTGATCAGAATGGGGTGGTTCACCAGATAGGGTGCCATACCCAGGCCGGTTGAGTTGCCGATACCGAAGTAGCGCTTGATCTCCGGCTGCATGGGTTTGAAAGTGTCGGGTGCACGGTGCTTTGCAATGTGTTCAACCTGAATCAGGCTGAAGTTGCGCAGCATCAGGCAGACAAACATTTCGGCGGCAAAGGGGCGGGCGAAATCCTTGTAATGTGTCTTGACCTTGTCCCAGTCGGCCATGCCCAGTTTGCCGCTGCCATAGACGGCAGTGGTCCGGTACAGATAGCCCACTTTGGCAATCTGGCTGACGGCCGGTTGCTCGCCCTGGGCAAGCTGGTCTACCACATAGCTGAAGTTACGAGCACTGCGGTTGGCCCGTGACAGGACGAAGACTCGAGCATCCACTCGGCCCGCTTCCTGTTTGGGGACATTCTGGCGCAGCTTTTCGAGGTACAGATCGTCTACCTTGCCGGTAACCAGTGCCATGGTCAGGTCCCACTCGGTGGCAATGACGCGGTCGTTGCGCGCTTCCGGTGACAAGTAATTGGAAAACAGTACAAAGCTGTACAGCCCGTGAGGGGCCTTGATTTCGTAAATGACCGTGCCGAAACCCTCGGGGTCGAGCTCGAAACGTACAGGGTCGATCTGCCAGCGTTCTCGCATGATATGGCGAATCAGGGTGCGCATGAAACTCAGGCGGCTCTGATGCATCGAACCGAGTCGCTCCAGATGCATCACCTGTTCGGCAGGGCGCAACGGGAGGGCATTGTCTCCGCAAAGCGTAGTGTGAATGGCAGCAGGCGTTGTCATTATTATGATCCTCTATTTGCTCCACATCTCGTGTATTGGCCTGAAAGGTGTTGGGACACTTGGATGTGTTGGAAGCCTTGCTCTTACAGACTCTGCTCGCTTCCTGTTTAGTTATAGTCGGCAGAGGAGAGGTGCACCCTGTGGGTGACGGCATTATCTTCGTGAATGCAAGGCAGCCAGACAAATGAAAAGGATCTATCATTTGATAAGCGGGGCTTATCGAATGAGGCTAAGACATTATTTTTTCTGTTATCAGGTGGTGTCCGGGATCGAGCTGTTCTTCAAAATAAATGCCACCAGGGCCTCGGCCGCAGGCGAAAGTGATTTGTTGATCAGCTTGACCACTCCCAGATGCCTGACGACTTCCGGTGTGGTCAACGGGATGAATGTGAGCAGCGGGTTGTCGCGCGGAAACGCAAACCGGGGCAGGGTGGTAATGCCCAGTCCCGCTTCCAGCATCGCGATCAGTGAAATCATGTTGGAGACATAAAACTGGCTGCTTCCCAGCAAGGCTTCGGCGTCAGTGCCTTCCAGCAGGCGTGAGGTACCGTTGCTGATCAGGCGGTGCTTGTTGAGGCTTTGCCAATGCACCTCTGCCTGCTCTGCCAGAGGATGGTCATGGCGGCAGACAACGCCGACATGGTCCTGCCAGATGGGAATGAACGTCTTGTCGCTGTGTTCATCGGACCGCCAGGCGCTGGCGATGCCAAAATCCACCTGCTGCTGCTCCACCATATTGAGAACGGCAGCGGCATTGTCGTCGAAAAAGCTGATATGCAGATCAGGTGCGTCGGCAATGAAGCGGGACAGAATGTCAGGCAGCATTCGGCTGGCGACAGAGGGAACTGATGCCAGCCTCAGGTGGCCGGTTTTATGCTCGGCCATCAGGGTCATATCCTGAGCGACACGGTCATGATGGGCGATCAGCTCTTTGGCCTGTGGCAAGAAGTGGCGTCCAAAGGGCGTCAGTTCTGCATTGCTGGATTTGGCATTGCGCTTTTCAAACAGGGCTTCGCCCAGCTTGTTTTCAAGATCCTTGATGGACAGGGAGATGGCAGGTTGAGTGCGGTGGGCGCGCTCGGCTGCGGCATGAAACCCCTTGAGTTCGGCGACCCAGACAAAGTGCCTGAGCTGGGCAATTTTGAGTTCCGGCAGCATCGGCATGACCTCTATCGACAGTGGTTTACTTTGATAAGTAAACCTTATCCTGAAATTTTATTTATTAATTTTTATTATTACATCACCCTGCCTATGATGAGTCCAACAATTTTGCTGGAGGTCATCATGTCTGAATCAATCTTTCGCAACTATATCGCTGGTGAGTGGGTAGAGGGTACCGCAACGGTCGCCAATATCAGCCCGGCCGACATCAATGATGTGATTGGCCATTACGCTCAGGCAGACAAGGCCCAGACAGAAGCGGCCATCGCTGCTGCCATTCAGGGGCAGGAAGCCTGGCAAAAAAGCGGTCTGGAACAGCGCTATTCGGTGCTGATGGCGATCGGTGACGAGTTGATCGCTCGCAAGGATGAGCTAGGTGAGTTGCTGGCCCGTGAAGAGGGCAAGACGCTGGCTGAAGGCGCCGGCGAAATCTACCGTTCAGGTCAGTTTTTCCACTACTACGCGGCTGAAGTACTGCGCCAGATGGGGGAATCAACCGATTCCGTGCGCCCGGGCGTTGAGATCGAAACTCGCCGTGAACCGGTCGGTGTCGTGGGCATTATCACGCCCTGGAATTTCCCGACGGCAACCGGGGCGTGGAAAATCGCACCGGCACTGGCTTTTGGTAACGCCGTGGTCTGGAAGCCGGCCAACCAGGTACCCGCATCCGCCTGGGCGCTGACCGAAATCATTTCCCGTCAGTGCCTGCCCGCTGGCACCTTCAATCTGGTGATGGGGCCGGGATCCCAGGTGGGTGATGTACTGATCAACTCGCGTGACATCAATGCGCTGACCTTCACTGGCTCGCTGGAAACCGGTCGCAAGGTGGCGGCGGCTACAGCGGTGAATCTGGTCAAGTGCCAGCTGGAGATGGGCAGCAAGAACGCCTTGGTGGTACTGGACGATGCTGATCTGGACAACGCGGTTGAGTGTGCCGTCAACGGTGCATTCGGCGGCACCGGCCAGAAATGTACTGCCTCTTCCCGCCTGATCGTCACCGAAGGTATTCATGATCGCTTTGTAGAGGCGGTTAAAGCCCGCATGCAGAAGCTGGTGGTGGGGCATCCTCTGAAAGCGGGCGTGCACATCGGTGCCGTGGCGGATGCCCGCCAGATGGAGCAGAACCTGGAATACCTGGAGCTGGCCAAGCGTGAAGGCGGTGAGCTGGTATACGGTGGCGAGGTCCTGCAGGAAGACACAGAAGGCTACTACATGCAGCCGGCGCTGTTTACCGGTACCACCAATGATATGCGCATCAACCGTGAAGAAGCCTTTGCGCCCATCGCCTGTGTGATCAAGGTGAAGGATTTTGAAGAAGCGCTGTCAACCCTGAATGACACCAACTTTGGCCTGACAGGCGGCATCTGCACCCAGTCGCTGAAATATGCCACCGAGTTCAAACGCCGCGCCAAAACCGGCTGTGTGATGATCAATCTGCCAACTGCCGGCACCGATTATCACGTGCCCTTCGGTGGTCGCAAGGATTCCAGTTTCGGTCCGCGCGAGCAGGGCGCCTATGCAAAAGAGTTCTACACCGTCGTCAAAACCACCTACATGCGTGCGTAACGGGAGCCGGGCCATGAACCAGAACCTGCACAAAGACCTGATCGTGGTGGATGGGCTCCAGTACTCCAACTGGAACCGACAGATCTTTGAACAGTTGCGCGAGGGGGGCGTGACCATGGTGCATGTCACCATCGTCTACCACGAGCAGATCCGCGAAACCCTGTTGCGTATCGCCGAGTGGAATCGCCACTTTGAGCACAACCGCGACCTGATCATGCCGGTGAAGTCCGCCGAGGATATCCGTCGCGCCAAGGCGCTGGGCAAGGTGGGCATCATGTTCGGGGCGCAGAACTGTTCGCCCATCGAGGATGATATCGGCATGGTCGAGGTGATGCGTGAGCTTAACCTGATGATCATGCAGCTGACCTATAACAACCAGAGCCTGCTGGCCTGCGGCTGTTATGAGGCGGAAGACAGTGGCGTGACCCGATTCGGCAAACAGGTGATTCGCGAGATGAACCGTGTCGGGATGGTGGTGGACATGAGCCACAGTGGTGAGCGCAGCACGCTGGATGCCATTGAGCTGTCCGAACGGCCCATTGTGATCTCGCATGCCAACCCGACCAGCTTCCATGCGGCCAAGCGCAACAAGTCGGATACCGTGCTCAAGGCACTGGGTGAGTCCGGTGGCCTGCTGGGGTTCAGCCTCTATCCGTTCCATTTGAAAAACGGGTCTGACTGCACGCTGGAAGAGTTTTGCGACATGGTCGCCAGCACCGCCGATCTGATGGGTATCGAGCACATCGGTATTGGCACCGACCTGTGTCAGGAGCAGCCGCTGTCGGTGCTGGAGTGGATGCGCAATGGCCGCTGGTCGAAAGAGATGGATTACGGCGAAGGCTCCAAGTCCAATGCGGACTGGCCGCGCCCACTGTCCTGGTTCCGTGACAGCCGCGACTTCCCCAATCTGACCGCCGGCCTGCAGGCGCGCGGGTTCAGTGACGAGGATGTGGCACGCATCATGGGCCTCAACTGGCTTAATTTCCTTGAGGACGCGCTTCGTCCTCAGTGACGAGTACTGCCTCTGATCCAAGTGTCCCGGCTGTGGAGGCCGGGGCATATGCCCCCACCGACTCTCCGAACCATAAATATAAAAGCTCGCCAGGAGACTAAGATGAATACAACTACTCAGGCTGCAGCCAGCAGTCAGGAGCTTGATATGCCCAAAAAGTCATGGCTGTCAGGTGTGGATCTCCCCGTTTTCCTGATTAGCGGCGGGATTCTGGTCCTGTTTGCTGCATTTGCACTCTACGATATCGACCTGGTGTCGAACTGGGTCAATACGGCGTTTGCCGCGTCGACCAAAGTGTTTGGTGCCTATTGGCAGGTATTGCTCCTGCTCACCTTTTTGATCGGCCTGGTGTTGAGCCTGAGCCGAACCGGCAACGTCGTGATGGGCGGGACGGATACCCCCGATATCACCACGTTCCAGTGGATCTCCATCATCATGTGTACGCTGCTGGCGGGGGGCGGTGTTTTCTGGGCGGCGGCCGAGCCGATGGCCCACTTTACCTCGCCTCCGCCTCTGTTCGGTGGTGAAACCGGGACGCTTCAGGCGGCCTACAATGCGCTGGCACAGAGCTTCATGCACTGGGGGTTCCTGGCCTGGGCGATTCTGGGCAGCCTGACCGGTATCATCTTCATGTACCTGCACTACGAAAAAGGTCTGCCCCTGAAGCCAAGAACGCTGCTGTATCCGGTGCTTGGGGAGCGTGTCATGAAAGGCCCGCTGGGTGCCGTTGTTGATTCCTGCTGCGTACTGGCGGTAGTGGCAGGGACGGTGGGACCGATCGGCTTTCTGGGGCTGCAGGTCAGCTTTGGACTGGAAAAACTGTTTGGCATTCCCAATACCTATGGCACGCAGGTGTTCATTCTCGTGGGTCTGATCGGCCTGTATACGCTTTCGGCGGTGAGTGGTGTGAACCGGGGCATTCAGATTCTCAGCCGTGCCAATGTGATCCTGGCCGTGGGGCTGATGCTGTTCATCCTGCTGATGGGGCCCACCGGCTTCATCGTTGATGGTTACCTGCACTCCTTTGGCATTTATCTGGATCAGTTCATTCCGATGGCAACCTTCCGGGCCGATACCGGCTGGCTGGACTGGTGGACCGTCTTTTTCTGGGGCTGGTTCCTGGGTTATGGGCCGCTGATGGCGATGTTTGTGGCGCGTATTTCACGTGGTCGTACCATTCGTGAAATGGTGCTGCTGATCTCTGTGGTCGCGCCGGTGATCACCTGCTTCTGGTTCACCATTGTGGGTGGTGCCGGGCTTTCATTCGAGCTCAACAACCCGGGTGTGATTTCCGAGCCCTTCACCGGCTTCAACCTGCCGGCAGCGCTGATGGCTATTACCGAACAGTTGCCCGCCGGCTTCCTGATCTCGGTACTCTTCCTGATTTTGACCACGATCTTTGTCGCCACGACCGGTGACTCCATGACCTATGCGGTTTCTATGGTCATGACCGGAACCGACCACCCGCAAACCAGCGTGCGCATCTTCTGGGGCGTGATGATGGGGGTAATGGCTGCCCTGCTGATCTCCATCGGTTCAGGGGGGATCTCGGCCCTGCAGTCATTCATCGTAGTGACAGCCGTACCCGTATCGCTGGTCCTGCTGCCATCGCTGTGGGTCGCACCCCGCATCGCACGTCAGATGGCGAAAGAGCAGGGGCTCTGATTGTGATGCCGGGCGGTGCGGGATGCCGCCCGGCCTCTTCCCTCGATATCTATCCAACTGTTGAGAGGGTTATGAAAACAGCTGTTAAAACTGATCTTTTTGCCTCCAAGGCACCGCTGGAATGGGCCGTGATTGCCAATGGCATGCTGTCCACCGCACAGATTCCAATTGATGATCAGGGGCAGGTCGTCCCGGGTGGTATAGAAGCCCAGGCGCGTCAAACCATGGAGAATTTCAAGCACACCATCGAAGCGGCAGGGCTGACGATGGCGCATGTCACACAGGTGCTAATCTACGTTACCGATCGAGCTCAGCTTCCCGTGTTCAATCAGGTTTATGCTGAGTACTTTGAAGCGCCCTACCCGAACCGGGCGGCCATGGTCGTGGCCGGTTTGGCGCGAGAGGAGATGCTGTGCGAAATCGTTGCCTACGCAGCAGTGCCCTCAGACTGAGCTGACAGGCTCAAGTGTAAAATGAGTTGTTCCCCTAGTGGCGCCCTTGTGGCGCCACCGTCGTTTCAGTGCAGCTCCAGCTGAATGTGGAAGGTTGTACCGATCTCCGGGTCAGAGGTCACGGCCATATGTCCCTTGTGCTGCTCGGTAATCACGAAATAGGGGAAGGAGAGTCGCTTGTCCGCATCTTCGGCGGCCTTGGCTTCGTTGCCCTTGTGCAGGTAGGGCTCAAACAGATACATCTGTTCTTCGCTGGTCAGGCCGGTGCCATTGTGCTGAATGCGAATGGAGAGCGCGTCATAGCACTCGGATACGAACAGCTTGATGGTCGGCGTGAAGTCGGCATCGCTGCGCCTGGCCTTGTCGACCAGAGCCTGATAGGTATGGCGGAACAGGCTCAGGAATACCTGCTGCAGCTCGGTGATATAGCAGGGTGCCATGGGCAGGCTGTCTTCATAATGCCGCTCAATCTGCATATTGCGAAACGGCTGTGCGTTGGGCAGAGACAGCGCGTCGCTGGCCTGCTCGACAGAGTGCTCAAGAATATCGACCACATTGGCGTCATGGGCCTTGCTGCTGCGACCCCGCGCGAACTCCAGCAGGTTGCGGATGACGGATTCTACCTGACGGCCGTTTTCGGATGCGTTTTCCAACAACTGCTGCACGCGCTCCACTTCGGCCTGCTGGCCGTTCTGTCCTTCCTGCAATCGGCCCGACTCCAGCAGGCTCTGGAAGTTGCGCAGGTCAAACAGAATCGCCTGCAGCGGCGGGTTGATATCGTTCGCCATGGCGGTGGCCAGTTCACCCATGGATGACAGCTTGTCATGGTGGATCAGCATGTTTTCCGCGATCACCTGGCGCGTGACATCGTCTACAAGAATCACCACGCCGGGTGTTTGCGTATGCTCGAGCGGATACACGGTGATGTCCATGTGGTAGCTGCCGGGCTGGCTGTACCTGAGCGTCAGCGATTCATTTCGCTCCAGCGACTGCTCGATATGCTTGGGGGTGACCGTAATATCCGGATAGATCGACCAGAGATTCTGGCCGATGGCCTCATCGGCCGCAATGCCCGAGCGCTCTTCGGCACGGCGATTCCACTGGGTGATGGTGCCGTCCGCGTCCAGCCCCACCAGTACCAGCGGCATGGAGCTCAGAATGTTGCGGATGTAGGCTTCTGACGCCTGCAGCCGTTGGGTGGTAATAACGTGTTCGGAGACTTCCTGTTCCAGCTTGGCGGTGCGGTCCTGTACCCGCTCCTCCAGATGGCCACGGATCTCTTCCAGTTCGATGTTATACCGGCGTGCACGGCGCCAGGTGATAAACAGGGTGATGACGACGATGGTCAGCAGAATAATCAGCACGCCACTGGAGAAGTTGGCGACATATTGCCAGCGGGTGCTGCCGTCTTCGTTACGAAAGGGGGCCAGCAGGCTTGCCTGAGTCAGCGGTGAAAGCAGCAGCAGCGCGGTTGGCAAAAGAAAGCGCATTATCATGAATAGAGATCCGTTATCCCGTAAATGAAACCTGTTCTCAGCGGATTATAACGAAAGATAGGCGTCAGGGCGCGGGTCTGGCGACGCTTATGCAACCAGGGCAACAAAAAAGCGCCCGCAGGCCACTGCTGTCCCATAGTTTTCGATCATAAAGGGATCCTCATTTGAGGGTCCCTTTTTTGTGGCTTTAGTGGAGGAGGATTAAGCAGAGCCCAAAGGGGCATGCGTTCGAACAAGCTCACCTGAAGTGTTCGCATAATGCGCTGTACGCTC
>NZ_JACVEW010000006.1 GCF_017776525.1 Marinobacterium alkalitolerans | reverse complement strand
TTAGTCACGCCCTCATGATGTTTTTTATAAAGTGTGGCTATCTCGCGTAAAGTGAGACTCTCCACATCTTTGATATGAGGAGAAAGTATCTTCCGAACCCACGATATCTGATGCTCGTAATCCTTAATTGCAGAATGATAAAAATCGTTACTTTGTACCGGCTCTACAGGGCTGTCCTTGACCAGCTTCTTAATCGTTTCAAGTTCTTCTACCGCTTTCAACGTTCTACCCTCTTGAAGCAACTCTCTACAACGTTGTGCCAATAATACCGCTTGGGCACGCGCTGTCGACTTGCATCGAGTTCGTAGGGATCGCTTAATGACTCTGGGCTTCCCAGATATTAGGTAGGTGTATCTGAAGTGGTAGATGCCCGAAACAGTTCGGACTAGGTAATCGGCATAGGCCATGAAAGTGTACCTCTAAAGTGTACCTTTCTTGGATTCAGTATCCTGTGCCTTCACTAACCCGCTGATAATTAAGCGAATTATTTAAAAGTGGTGGAGGTGGCGGGTTTCGAACCCGCGTCCGCCAATCCTCTGCCTCAAGATCTACATGCTTAGGCTTCTCTATTAGGTTAACCCGTCGCGACCCGAGAGCCAGGGTGCTGTGGGCGAGCCCTTTTAGTTTTAACCGTTCAGCTTAGGGCAAAGCATCCGGGCGATTCTGTCTCGTATGACACCGCAAAATCAGTAAGTTACAGACACCTTACAGTGCGGCGCTGGCAGGCTTATGCTGCCAGTGCGTAGTTATCGTCGTTTGCAACTATAACTAGTGTGATGAGGGATTTACGAGAATCATCACGTTCTCGGCATGCACCTAAGGGTTCGTAATCGGCGTCGAAGCCAAGTCACCCCCAGATTTGAACGCGCTATTGTAACGGTTATGTAGACACCATGAAAGGGCTTGAGTTCAGCGAACCGCCACAGCCAGTTCGCGCTGCTTTTGGCGGTTCCAGTCCTTCTCTTTCTCGGCCGCGCGCTTGTCGTGCAGTTTCTTGCCCTTCACCAGTGCAATCTCGCATTTCACCATGCCCTTTTTCCAGTACAGGGCCAGCGCGACGCAGGTGTAGCCCTTGGCGTCTACGGCAGTGGTGAGTTTGTCGAGCTCGCGGCGGTTAAGTAGCAGCTTGCGATCGCGGCGCGGGTCGGTCACGTAGTGAGTCGAGGCCGAAATCAATGGAGTGATGTGAGCCCCGACAAGCCAGGCCTCGCCATCCTTGAATACCACGTAGGAATCGACCAGTTGGCCACGCCCTTCACGCAGGCTTTTGACTTCCCAGCCTTGCAGGGACACGCCAGCCTCGAAACGGGTTTCGATGGTGTATTCGTGCTTGGCACGTTTGTTAAGGCAGATGGTATTTCCGCCTGGAGCCTTCTTTTTCTTCGCCATGCGCGGATTATATAGACGTGCGCGAGGCAAGGAAAGGTGGGTCTAAGCGGCTGGATTGAGAGATTATTCGGTCAAATGGCCGTTTAAGGTTGTCACCCTTGTCGGAAATATGAACAATTGCTGGTTTCCAAAAAATCATGATTTGAGAGTGCTATGGAGTCTAAACAGTCTATTCACGGCTCGTGGGCAAACCGCTGGATCTTCATCCTGGCGGCAACTGGGTCGGCAGTCGGACTGGGTAACATCTGGAAGTTCCCGTATATCACCGGTGAAAATGGCGGGGGTGCCTTTGTACTGGTTTATCTGGTGTGCATCCTGATGGTGGGTATTCCCATCATGATGGGTGAGATTCTGGTCGGTCGCCGTGCCCGTCAAAGCCCAATCAACGCCGTTATGGAAACGGCGGCTGAAGCGGGGCGCAGCACCCGGTGGGGTGTCATTGGCTGGCTGGGTGTACTGTCTGGTTTTACCATTTTCTCATTTTATTCAGTGGTTGCAGGCTGGGTGCTGCACTACATCGCCGGCATGGGTACAGGACAGCTGGTGGATGTGGGCAGTGAGGAGGCGGGTCAGCGCTTTACTGACCTGCTGGCAAGTGCAGACCAGATGCTGGTATGGCATACGGTGTTTGTGCTGATGGTTGTAGCCGTTGTGGCCGGCGGTGTGAACAAGGGGCTTGAGCGTGCCACCAAGGTGATGATGCCGGCTCTGTTCCTGCTGCTGCTGGTACTGCTGGGCTACTCTGCTACCTCCGGCAGTTTCGCCGAGGGCTGGTCGTTCCTGTTCAGCTTCTCGCCTGAAGCACTGACCTGGGATGCGGTTCTGGTCGCACTGGGGCACTCCTTCTTTACACTGTCGCTGGGTATGGGCGCCATCATGGCGTACGGCTCCTATATGGGCAAAAAGGATTCCATTGGCGCCACGGTGATCACCATCGGTGTGCTGGATACCCTGGTTGCGCTGGTGGCGGGCCTTGCCATCTTCCCGATCGTGTTTGCCAATCAGCTCGATCCGGGGGCGGGCCCTGGCCTGATGTTCATTACGCTGCCGGTGGCCTTTGGCCAGATGCCGGGCGGTCAGGTGTTCGGCTTCCTGTTCTTTACGCTGGTCGGTGTCGCCGCCTGGACGTCTGCCATTTCCCTGCTGGAGCCGGCGGCTGCCTGGGTTGTGGAACGCTTTGGCATGCGCCGCCCCGCGGCAGCGCTGGTACTGGGTATCATCGTGTGGCTGCTGGGCATCGCCTGTCTGCTGTCGTTTAACCACTGGTCCGAGATCAAGATCTTCACGCTGAGCATCTTCGACTTCCTGGACTTCATCACGGCGAACGTGATGCTGCCGCTGGGTGGTTTGCTGATCGCGCTTTATACCGGCTGGGTACTGAACAGCGGTATGACGAAGGACGAGCTGGCACTGGGCTGCAACAAGTCCTACGCTGCCTGGAGGTTCGTGATCCGCTTTATCGCGCCGGTAGCGGTATTGATCATCTTTGTGGTCAATCTGTATGACAAGCTGGCCTGATGACAGGCCAACCCAACAGGGAAAACTATGACGCAGGTTAAACGTAGTGCGCTGGTGATGCATACGGCTGAGCAGATGTTCGATCTGGTCAACGATGTACGCCAGTACCCGCGTTTCTTGCCCTGGTGCTCGGCCACTGAAGTGGTGGCCGAGTCTGACCAGGAGCTTGAGGCCACGCTGTATCTCGCCAAGGGTGGACTGAAATACAGTTTTACCACGCGCAACTGCCTGGAGCGCCCTCGGCAGATGGATATCGCACTGGTGGAAGGGCCGTTTTCCTCGCTGCACGGGGTGTGGGTTTTCACGCCGCTGAGTGATGAGGCAAGCAAGGTCGAACTCACCATGGATTTCGAGTTCAAGGGCAAACTGGCCGGCATGGCCATGTCCAAGGTGTTCAGCTCGGTCGCCACCACACTGGTGGATGCCTTTGTAACGCGTGCGGATGAAGTGTACGGCCAGGGGAGTTAGTGATGATTCAGGTTGAAGTGGCTTATGCCTTGCCGCATGAGCAAAAGATTATTGCCCTGCAGGTAGAGGAAGGCTGCACCGTCAAGGAGGCGGTCATCCGCTCAGGTATCACTGAGTTGTTCAGTGAGATCGATCCGGAAACCATCCCCATGGGTATTTTCGGCAAGGCCGTGAAGGACCCGTCCAGCACGGTACTCAAGGAGGGTGAGCGGGTTGAGCTCTACCGTCCGCTGATTGCGGATCCCAAAGAGGTCAGGGCCAGGCGTGCGGCCAAAATGAAAGCGCAGAAGGAAGCTGAACAGGCAGGAAAGACAGAATAGTTCTATCTTTCCTGTCAGGCTTACTGAGCGGAAGCCTCGGCCTTTTCGGCTTCGGTCGGCGCGCCGGGCATGAAGTCGCCACTCAGACGCACGAGTTTGTCGTCTTCAAAAAACAGGCTGATGCGCTCGCGGAAACGTTCGTCATCACCGTTTTTCAGGGCATAGATGTAATCCCAGCGATTCTTGCTGAAACTGTCATTCACCAGCGGTGTACCCATGATGTACCGTACCTGAGAGGGCGTCATGCCGGGGCGCAGCTGGTTGACCATCTCCTGCGTTACCAGGTTACCCTGGGGGATATCAATCTTGTAAACGCCGGGGAAACCCGAACAGCCGGTAATAAGAATCGTTAGAATTGCGGTGACAAAAACCTTTCGCATCGGACAATGGCTTCCGTTTTTAGGCCTAAACAAAGATAATGGAGTCTAACATTGCAAATCCCGAACAGCATAGTGATTGAGACCTAATATGGCACTGGAAAATCAGGAACTGCGGAAGGCCGGACTCAAGGTGACTCTGCCGCGGGTCAAAATTTATCAGATTCTGGAGCGTGCCGGAGAAGGCGACCACTTCAGTGCTGAAGACATCTACAAGCTATTGATGGAGCAGGGCGAAGATGTGGGCCTTGCCACTGTCTACCGTGTTTTGACACAGTTTGAAGCGGCTGGCCTGGTGTCACGTCATCACTTCGAAGGTGGGCACTCTGTCTTTGAGCTGGCGCGCGATGAGCATCACGACCATGTGGTATGTGTGAAGTGTGGCCGTGTGCGTGAGTTTACCGAACCCAAGGTGTCCGAAATTCTGGACAAGGTTGCGGACGAGCTGGGCTTTACCATCACTGACCGTACCCTCTACCTCTATGGTGTATGCAAGGACGGCTGTGAGGATAAAAACAGCTGATACCCTTTCCTGCTGTCAGCCATTAGGCTGACAGCATCTCCTGCGCATGCGTGAGCGTGGTGCGGGTAATATCGACGCCCCCCAGCATACGCGCCACTTCCTCGACGCGCTGGTGATCGCTCAGGCGGCTGACGCGTGTGTGATTCCCCGAGGCTTTCCCTTTCTTGCTGACAAACAGATGCTGATCACCCTGTGCAGCGACCTGAGGCTGATGGGTGACACACAGAATCTGTACCCGCTGTCCCAGTGCATGGAGCATGCGGCCGACGACCTCGGCCACACCCCCGCCGATACCAACATCCACCTCATCAAAGACCAGTGTCGGTGTGCTGGATGTCTGCGCAGTGATCACCTGAATTGCCAGGCTTATGCGTGAAAGCTCACCGCCGGAGGCGACTTTTGCCAGTGCACGTGCCGGCTGGCCTTCATTGGTGCTGATCAGAAACTCCACATCTTCCAGCCCGTTGGCGTTGTAGCGCTCCTCTTCCAGAGGGGTCAGGCATGCGGTGAAATGGGCGGCGGGCATACCCAGCGCATGAAGCTGCTCGTCCACCTGTACACCCAGCTTTTCCGCTGCCTGCTGACGAGCAAGGCTGAGTTCAGCCGCGGCGCTCAGGTATTCCTGACGTGCGGCCTCGACCGCTTCTTCCAGCTCGGCCAGTGTCGCGTCGTCCTGCGTGAGGGAGGCGAGTTCGGCCTGCAGTCCCTGTTGGAATTCCAGCAGCTCTTCCGGCAGCAGGCGGTGTTTGCGGGCGATATCGTAGATGGCAGTGAGGCGTTCTTCCACTTCCTGCTGGCGCTCGGGGTTTATCTCGATGCCGTCCAGAAAGTGGCGGACTTCGCGGCTGGCTTCCTCAACCTGAATCAGTGCACTGTTGAGCATTTCGTCAACCTGTTTAAGGCGTTCGTCATCGGTGCCGAGCTGTCCCAGCAACTGCAGACAGTGATTCAGCAGCGACAGGCAGTGCTGGTCTTCGCCTTCACTGCTGATCTGCAGGAGCTGATGGCCCGATGAGAGCAGGCTGTCGGCATTCTCAAGCCGCTGCTGCTCCTGCTCCAGCGCTTCCAGTTCACCGGGCTGCAGAGCGAGCTGCTCCAGTTCTTCAACCTGATAGCTCAAGAGCTGTACGCGTGCGTTGCGCTCCTCGGAAATATCGGTGCGTTCACGAAACTCGGAATAGAGCCGGCGCCACTTGTGAAAGCCGCGTCTGACCTGATCGGCCAGTTCGCCCTGACCGCCGAACGCATCCAGCAGTACACGGTGATGGTCTTTTTTCAGCAGTCGCTGGTGTTCGTGCTGGCCGTGAATATCCACCAGAAACTGGCCGAATTCCCGCAGGAGAGCCAGCGGGGCGGGGCGACCGTTGATATAGCTGCGGCTGCGACCTTCGCGCGTAATAACCCGGCGCAACAGGCATTCACGCGGATCACCGTCCAGCTCATGCTCGTTGAGCCAGAGCTGTGCGGACGGCAGGTTGCGGATATCGAAGCTGGCGGTGAGCTCGGCCTTGTCGGCGCCCTTGTAGAGGCTGTCACTGTCTGCCCGATTGCCCAGACACAGCCCGAGAGCATCCAGCATGATGGACTTGCCGGCACCGGTTTCACCGCTGATGACGGTCATTCCTCCGTCCAGTTCCACTTCCAGCGCATCAACAATGGCGAAGTTGCGAATCGTGATCTGCGTGAGCATGACTGCCACCTATGGGTTTCTATACAGTGGTTGTTTATACAGTAGTTACTGTATAAGCCATTTTCCCGGTGGCATCAATCCCTGGCTGAAAAAATTCTCGAGAACGCTTGAACCTGTCAGAAACAGCCCCATATAGATCTGCAACGAGGTGAAACCCCAGATTCAGTTGGAGAGACCTGATGGCGAAAGAGCAGCAGAATACCCAGGAACCCGTTGATTCGGTTCAGGAAACGGCGGAGTCCGTGGTTGAAGCAGATGCGGTTGAAACCGTATCCGCCGATGACAATCAGGCAGATTTGCTGCAGCAGCTTGAAGAGTCACGTGCCGAAGTGGATGCCTTGCAAAAGGAGCTGGCAGAACTTCAGCCGCGTGCTCAGGCCGAAATTCAGAATATTCGTCGCCGTGCTGAACAGGATGTGGAGAAGGCACACAAGTTCGGACTGGAAAAGTTCGCCAACGAGCTGTTGCCGGTTGTCGATAGTCTTGAGCGTGCCATCGAGGCCAGCCAGGGCGATGATGAGAAAACCAAAGCGATCCGGGAAGGGATCGAAATGACGTTGAACATGTTCCTGTCCGGTCTGGAAAAGTTCAACGTTGAGCAGGTTAACCCGGAAGGCGAAACCTTCAACCCGGAACACCATCAGGCCATGTCCATGGTGCCGGCAGAGGGTGTTGAGCCAAACACCGTGGTGACCGTGGTACAGAAAGGCTACCTCCTCAACGGCCGTCTGATGCGTCCGGCGATGGTGATGGTGGCTAAAAGCTGATCGGGGCGTTGAATTTGCGCAACGCGTACCCATATAAGTAGCAAGCCAATTTTCTAGATTTGAGTTCGCCCCATAAGGCGACAGAAACAGCGGAGCAGAACATGGGCAAAATTATCGGTATTGACCTGGGCACCACCAACTCCTGTGTGGCGATCCTGGACGGTGACAAGACCAAGGTAATTGAGAACGCCGAGGGTGATCGCACCACCCCGTCCATCATTGCCTACACCGAAGACGGTGAAACTCTGGTCGGTCAGCCGGCCAAGCGTCAGGCCGTTACCAACCCGGACAACACTCTGTTTGCCATCAAGCGACTGATCGGTCGTCGCTTTGAAGACAATGTTGTCCAGAAAGACATCAAGATGGTGCCGTACAAGATCATCGCGGCTGACAACGGCGATGCCTGGGTCGACGTAAAAGGTCAGAAAATGGCACCGCCGCAGGTATCGGCTGAAGTGCTGAAGAAGATGAAGAAGACCGCCGAGGACTACCTGGGCGAGAAAGTGACCGAAGCGGTGATCACCGTACCGGCCTACTTCAACGACTCTCAGCGTCAGGCCACCAAGGACGCAGGCAAGATCGCCGGTCTGGAAGTGAAGCGTATCATCAACGAGCCGACCGCGGCTGCGCTGGCGTACGGCATGGACAAGTCCAAGGGTGACAAGACCGTTGCCGTATACGACCTGGGTGGTGGTACCTTCGATATCTCCATCATCGAGATTGCGGACGTTGACGGTGAGCACCAGTTCGAAGTACTGGCCACCAACGGTGACACCTTCCTGGGCGGTGAAGACTTCGACCTGGCTGTCATCAACTACCTGGCGGACGAGTTCAAGAAAGAGAGCGGCATCGACCTGCACAACGATCCGCTGGCGCTGCAGCGTCTGAAGGAAGCGGCCGAGAAGGCCAAGGTTGAGCTGTCTTCTGCTCAGCAGACCGACGTGAACCTGCCGTACATCACTGCAGACGCGACCGGTCCGAAGCACCTGAACGTGAAACTGACCCGCTCCAAGCTGGAGTCTCTGGTCGAAGATCTGGTACTGCGCTCTATCGAGCCGTGCCGCACTGCGATTCAGGATGCCGGCGTATCCGCATCTGAAATCGATGAAGTGATTCTGGTGGGTGGTCAGACTCGCATGCCGCTGGTACAGCAGAAAGTGGCTGACTTCTTCGGCAAGGAGCCGCGCAAGGACGTAAACCCGGATGAAGCCGTCGCTATCGGCGCCGCTATCCAGGGGGCTGTCCTGTCCGGTGACGTGAAAGACGTACTGCTGCTGGACGTAACCCCGCTCACGCTGGGCATCGAAACCATGGGTGGCGTAGCGACCCCGCTGATCGAGAAAAACACCACTATCCCGACCAAGAAGTCGCAGGTGTTCTCGACCGCTGAAGACAACCAGACTGCCGTGACCATTCACGTGGTTCAGGGTGAGCGAAAGCAGGCGTCGTCCAACAAGTCTCTGGGACGTTTCGACCTGGCGGACATCCCGCCGGCACCGCGTGGCATGCCGCAGATCGAAGTGACCTTCGATATCGATGCCAACGGTATCCTGAACGTGTCTGCCAAAGACAAGGCAACCGGCAAGGAGCAGTCCATCGTCATCAAGGCCTCTTCCGGTCTGAACGACGATGAAATCGAACAGATGGTTCGCGACGCCGAAGCGCACGCGGAAGAAGACAAGAAGTTCGAGGAACTGACCGCTGCGCGCAACCAGGGTGATGCCATGATCCACACGGCACAGAAAACCCTGAAGGATGCCGGCGACAAGGCGACCGACGAAGAGAAAGAGAAGATCGAAGCCGCCATCAAGGAGCTGGAAGAAGCGCTGAAAGGCTCCGACAAGGAAGCGATCGAAAGCAAGGCCGAAGCGTTGACCGAAGCCCTGTCCGCCGTGGCGCAGAAGATGTATGCCGAAGCGGCGCAGGCTGAAGAAGCCGCTGCCGGTGGTGCTGAAGGCGGTGCCAAGGATGCCGCGGACGACGTGGTAGACGCCGAGTTCGAGGAAGTGAAGGACGACGACAAGAAGTAAGCGTTCGCGCTTGTCGATCCTTGCAGTGTGACGGCGCGGGCTCAGGCCCGCGTTGTCATGTCCGGCTCCTGTGAGCCAAACCCTGACGAGTCAGATTCGGATCATGTCAAAGCAGGACTACTACGAACTTTTGGGGGTGTCTCGCGACGCGTCCGATCGTGATATCAAAAAGGCCTATCGCCGGCTGGCGATGAAGTACCATCCGGACCGTAACCCGGGTGATGAAGAGGCCGAAAACAAATTCAAGGAGATCAGCGAGGCCTACGAGGTACTCTCTGATGCCCAGAAAAAGGCAGCCTATGACCAGTTCGGTCATGCCGGTGTCGACGGTCAGGGGGCTGGCGGCTTTGGTGGCGGCGGCTTCGAAGGCAACTTCTCCGACATCTTCGGTGATGTCTTTGGCGACATCTTCGGCGGTGGCGGTGGTGGCCGACGTCGTTCCGGTGTGCAGCGCGGGGCCGATCTGCGCTACAACCTGGAGCTGACGCTGGAAGAAGCGGTACGCGGCTGCGAAAAAACGCTGGAAATTCCGACCCTGGTCGGCTGTGAGACCTGTGACGGCAGCGGTGCCAAGCCGGGCACCAGCGCCAAGACCTGTTCCACCTGTGGTGGCATGGGACAGGTGCGCATGCAGCAGGGGTTCTTCTCGGTACAGCAGACCTGCCCGACCTGTCGTGGTGAAGGCAAGGTGATCTCTGATCCCTGTGGCGACTGTCATGGTCAGGGCCGGGTCGAGAAAACCAAGACCCTGCAGGTCAAAATCCCGGCCGGTGTGGATACCGGAGACCGTATCCGCCTGTCAGGCGAGGGCGAAGCGGGCACCCATGGTGGACCGGCGGGCGACCTCTATGTGCAGGTTCACGTGCGTGAGCACCCGATCTTCCAGCGTGATGGCAAACACCTCTACTGCGAAGTGCCGATCAGCTTTGTGGATGCGGCACTGGGCGGTGAGCTGGATGTGCCGACACTGGATGGCCGCGTGAAGCTGAAGATTCCGGCCGAAACCCAGACGGGCAAACTGTTCCGCCTGCGTGGCAAGGGCATCACCCCGGTACGCGGTGGCAGTGTCGGGGATCTGATGGTGAAGGTTGCGGTGGAAACGCCAGTCAACCTCAACAGCCGTCAGAAAGAGCTGCTGCGTGAGTTCGCCGAGACCACGGAAGAAGGCAACAGTACGCACAGCCCGAAAAAACACGGCTTCTTTGACTCGGTGAAGAAGTTTTTTGAAGATATGACCTGATGGCAGGCCCTGCGGGGCCTGTTTGTGCAGACGGATACAGGAAAGCAGCATGATCAGAGTAGCGGTGACCGGTGCAGCCGGTCGTATGGGCAAAACCATTATCGAGGCGCTGCAGCAGAATGATGCAGTTTCATTCAGTGCCGCCATCGTGGAGCCTGACAGCTCCCTGATCGGTGCAGATGCGGGTGAACTGGCCGGTGTTGGCAAGCTGGGCGTTGCTCTGGCGGGCAGCCTGGCAGCCGTAGTGGATGATTTTGATCTGCTGATCGACTTCACTGCACCTGAAGTGACCATGCAGAACGTGGCGTTCTGTGCCGAGCACGGTAAAAAAGTGGTGATCGGAACCACTGGCCTGAGTGACGATCAGAAAGCGTCGCTGCAGCAGGCGGCCGAGAAAACCGCGATTGTATTTGCGCCCAACATGAGTGTGGGGGTGAACCTCTGCTTCAAACTGCTGGAAATTGCAGCCAAGGCACTGGGTGACGATAGCGGCTATGATATAGAAGTGATTGAAGCCCATCACCGTCACAAGGTGGATGCTCCATCCGGTACTGCTCTGCGTATGGGGGAAGTAGTGGCCGATGCGCTGGGACGTGACCTGAAGGAGTGTGCCGTCTACGGACGTGAAGGCATTACCGGTGCGCGCCCGCCCAAGCAGATCGGTTTTGAAACCATCCGTGCAGGCGATGTTGTTGGCGACCACACGGTGCTGTTTGCCACCGAAGGTGAGCGTATTGAAATTACGCACAAGGCATCCAGTCGCATGACCTTTGCCAAGGGTGCCGTTCGCGCCGCTGGCTGGCTGGAAAGCAAGACCACCGGGCTGTTCGACATGCAGGACGTACTGGGCCTGCACTGACAAACCCAACCTTGTTGTTGTTCCCTCTGCCCGCCTCCGGGCGGGCTCTTTTATGCCCTGCCGCAACCTTTCTGTCATTCCTCTCTGTCAGTGTGTGAACCTGCTTGCTGTCCCGGCCTGAACACGGCTATGGTAAGCATTCATGCGGTGAAGAATGGAGGCAGAATGTACAAACTGTGTTTCTTCGTACCCGAAACGGATGCCGAACCGGTCAAAACCGCACTGTTTGAAGCCGGCGTGGGGCGTATTGGTGATTATGACCAGTGCTGCTGGCAGACGCTTGGAACCGGTCAGTTCCGCCCGCTGGACGGTGCCAACCCTCATCTGGGACAGCAGGGGCAGCTGGAAACCGTGCCGGAGCTCAAGGTGGAAATGGTGTGCACCGATGAGCTGATCAAAACCGCTGTCGCCACCTTGAAAGAGGCGCACCCTTATGAAGAGGTGGCATACGAGGTGTACAAGCTGGCGGAGTTCTAGCGCTGGCAGCAAAGGGAGGTCGCTGTGACTCAGCTACTGGTTCGTTACTCGCGCATTCTTGAGATAGTGGGCGACATCGTGCGCGTCCACGTACCCACACCGGACGAGGGCGACGTGAGCGCTATCGGCTACGGTGACCTGGCTCTGATCGAAAACATCCTTGATCCGGATCAACCGCCTTACATGGCTCAGGTGATTCAGCTTGAGGGTGACAGCGTATCCCTGCAGGTCTTTTCCGGGACCAAGGGGCTGTCCACCCGGGCGGGTGTGCGCTTTTTGGGCCACCCCATGCAGGTAACCTTTTCGCCCAATATTCTGGGCCGCGCCTTTTCCGGCTCCGGCCGTCCGATTGATGGTGGCCCCGCGCTGAGCGAGGAGGCCCGGATCGACATCGATGGCCCCACCGTTAACCCGGTGCGTCGTATCCTGGCATCACGCATGATCCGCACCAACGTGCCGATGATCGATGTCTTCAACTCTCTGGTGGAAAGCCAGAAAATTCCGATTTTCTCTATCGCCGGTGAGCCCTACAACCGTCTGCTGGCGCAGATCGGTGCCAATGCCGATGCCGATGTGGTGGTGTTTGGCGGTATCGGTCTGATCTTCGATGACTATCACTTCTTCCGCCGTGCCTTTGAAGAGGCGGGTGTCAGTGCTCGCACGGTGACCTTTGCCCATCTGGGGTCGGACCCCGTGGTGGAAGGCTTGCTGGTGCCGGATATGGCGCTGGCGGTTGCCGAGCGTTTTGCCGTTGAAGAAGGCAAGCGGGTACTGGTGTTGCTGACAGATATGACCGCCTACGCGGATGCGCTCAAGGAGGTGGGTATCTCAATGGAGCACGTGCCCTCCAACCGCGGTTATATCGGCGACCTGTACTCTCAGCTTGCACGCCGTTACGAAAAGGCCTGTGACTACAAGGGTGCTGGTTCGGTCACTATCCTTTCGGTTACGACCATGCCCGGTGATGACGTGACCCACCCGGTGCCGGATAACACGGGCTACATCACCGAGGGCCAGTTTTATCTGCATGACGGTGTGCTGGATCCCTTTGGCTCCCTGTCGCGCCTCAAGCAGCACGTGATCGGCAAGGTGACGCGCGAGGACCACGGCCAGATCATGAACACCATGGTGCGGTTCTACGCCGAAGCGCGCGACGCCCAGCAGAAACAGGCGATGTCCTTCGACCTGACCGAGTATGACGAGCGTCTGCTGATCTTTGGTGAGCGCTTCCGGGAACGCTTCATGGACATTAACGTGTCCATGCCGCTGGAAGAGGCGCTGGACCTGTGTTGGCAAACGCTGGCGGAGTGCTTCCAGCCGGAAGAACTGTTGATGAAACAGCAGCTTGTGGATAAGTACTTCCCGCAGCAGGCAGCGAGTTAGTGCGCCATGGCCAAGCTTGCGCTGAATAAAAGCACCCTCAATCACGAGCAGCAGCGGCTGAAGTCTTTCCGCCAGTTCGTGCCGGCGCTCGATCTCAAGCGCAAGCAGATTCTGGCGGCCCGCGTGAAAACACGCCATCAGTTGTCAGACCTGCAACAGCAGATTGACGCGATTGAAGCGGCCGTTGCCGAGCAGTTGCCGATGCTGGCCGGGACACAGCTGGCACTGGGAGAGCTGGTGAGAGTGGATGGGGTCGATCGCCAGGTGGAAAACCTGGTCGGCATCGAGCTGCCGGTGGTGGCCGACATCCGGATTGACCGCGCCCAGTATTCCCGCCTGGCACTGCCTCAGTGGGTGGATGTGATGGTACAGCATTTGGCACGCATGCTTGAGTTGAAAATACGTATTCAGAACGAGCAGGTTCGGCTGGACCGGCTGGAAGCCGGGCTGCAGAAAACCACCCAGCGACTGAACCTGTTTGACAAGGTGTTGATACCCAAGGCGGAGAAAAATATCCGGCGTATCCGGATCGCACTGTCCGATGCGGAGCGGGCCGGTGTGGTGCGTGCCAAAATCGCCAAGAACAAGCGGGCGAGGATGGCCGTATGAGTATTCAGGCACTGAAAAAAGCCTCGCTGATCGGCCTGACGGCAGACAAGCCGCAGGTTCTCGATCGGCTGCAAACGCTGGGGTTGATGCATGTGATTCCGCTGCGAGAGGCGGTGCTGGCTGAACAGGAAAACGTGCTGCCTGAAGGGGTGAGCCCGGACCAGTTGCAGCAGGCGATTCGGTTCTTGCTGGCCTGTCCGCAAAAACGGCGGCAGGTGACGGTGGAGCGCCACTTTGAGCTGCCTGCGGTTGTGGAAGCTGTGCGGCATAACCGCCGCAAGCATCTTCAGCTCAGTGAGCACCGGGACTTTCTGCGCAAGCGTATACGTGATCTGGCGCCCTGGGGCAATTTTCAACTGCCGGGCGAAGAGGGGTTGCTGGGCTATCGGCTCTGGTTCTACCTGGTGCCCAACTACCGCATGCATGAGCTGCGCCACTGTGACCTGCCCTGGGCTCAGGTCCACCGTGATAATCGCCATGCCTATGTGGCCGTCATGTCGAAAGAAGAGCCGCGCAGCAACCAGATGCCGGTGCCACGCACGCATACCGGTTCGGTGCCACTTGAGCAGTTGAAGCGTGAGCTGGAAGATCTGGAAATCGAGATCGAGGCACTGGAAGCCGAACGCGAAGCCCATACGCGCTGGCTCTACCTGTTGCAACGCTCCATGGCGGGCAGTCAGGACAGTGCTGACCGGGAAGCGGTGTCGCGGCAGACCCGCGATGACGAACACATCTTTGCGCTGCAGGGCTGGCTGCCCAGCGCCCGTGTGGGTGAGCTGGAGCAGTTTGCGGATGACGAAGGGCTGGTGCTGCTGCTGGAAGAGGTGGCCGAGCATGAACACCCGCCTACGCTGTTGCAGAACCCGCCTGCGCTGGCCGGTGGCGAGGAGGTGGTGCGTTTCTATCAGATGCCGGGCTACCGGGCGTGGGACCCATCGCGGGTGGTGTTCTTCTCCTTTGCAGCCTTTTTTGCGCTGATTCTGTCCGACGCCGGGTATGCGGCTTTGCTGGGGTTGGTGCTGCTGATCTACTGGTCCAGAATGGGCGGCAGCGAAACCGGACGCCGCCTGCGGGTGCTGGGTGTCACCCTGGCAGGGTTTTCCGCCTTCTGGGGTGTGCTGGTGGGCAGCTATTTCGGTGCTGCGCCACCGCCCCTGCTGGCGCCGCTCAAGATATTGGACATGAACGACTTTGACAGCATGATGCGGGTGTCCGTTGTAATGGGAGCAGGGCACCTGGTACTGGCCAACCTGATTACCGCCTGGCGACGGCGCCACTCGCTGCAGTCACTGGCGCCGCTGGGCTGGACACTGCTGATTCTGGCGGGGGTAAGTGCCTGGCTGCGACAGCAGCTGGGCGTTGAATGGGGCGTGATGGCGTTCGGGTTGCTGCTGGTGCTGCTGTTTTCCAGTGCGCGTCCCATGCAGCGGGCCAATGACTGGGCCTGGCGCTTGCTGGATGGGCTGCTGGCGCTGACAGGTGTCTCCAAGATGTTCGGTGACGTGCTCAGTTACTTGCGCCTGTTTGCGCTGGGTCTGGCCAGTGCCTCTCTCGCCATTACCTTCAACCAGCTGGCCACCGATGTGGCAGCGGCCGTCCCGGGGGTGGGGCTGTTCTTCGAGGTCCTGATTCTGCTGCTGGGGCACCTGCTCAACTTCGTTCTCGCGGTGGTCAGTGGTGTCATCCATGGCCTGCGACTGAACCTGATCGAATTCTATAACTGGAGCCTTGCGGATGAAGGCTACGCTTTTCAACCTTTCACCAAGCGGGAGGTCGACCCTTGGATAACCTGATACTGGCACTGGGATGGGCGGGGCTCTATGGCCCCATGGCACTGGGCGCGATCGGCAGCATCATCGGTTGCGCACTGGCAGGGCAGGCCGCATGCGGGGCGCTGCTGGAAACGGAAACCGGGCACGGGCGTTACGTGGGGATCGCCGCCATGCCGTCGTCGCAGACGATCTACGGCATTGTTGTCATGTTCTCCCTCAACCGGGCCGTGACACTGGACAATGCGCCGGGCCTGTTTGCGGTGGGGATTCTGGCAGGTCTGGCCTTGATGTTCAGCGCCATTCGGCAAGGGCAGTGCTGTGCCAGTGCCATCAATGTCTCCAAAATCAAGCCCGAGATCTTCGGCATGTCCGTGGCGCCGGCCGCGATCGTTGAAGGCTTTGCGGTCTTCGCATTTATTTTTGCGCTGGTAATCAGTGCCGGTATACCGGCCTAGGAGGAGCCATGAGTGATCAGCAACAGGCTGCCTCGGGGGTTGAAAAACTGATTCAACAACTGCGTCAGCAAGGCGTAGAGGATGGGCAGCGCCAAGCGTCAGAACTGGTCGAGGAGGCCGAACGCAGGGCCAACTGGCTGGTCGAGCAGGCCCATCAGGAAGCGGAGCAACTGCGCCGCAAGGCGCGTGAAGACTCCGAGCGGCTGCGCCGTGCCGGTGAAGATGCACTCAAGATGGCGGCACGTGACATGCAGTTGCAGTTGCGTGAGCAGTTGGCGCAGACCTTTGCCAACCGTGTGCGCATGCAGATCAGTGAACAGCTGAACAGCGACGAGTTCATTCGCGAGGTGATTCGGGAAGTGGTGGTGCAGGCCTGTCAGGATGCCACCATCTGTGCGATGCCGAAGGTCGAGCTGCTGCTGCCGGCCGGGGTCGTTGGTCTGGAAGAGCTGCGGCGTAATCCGCACGCCTACCGGGAAGGCAAGCTGAGCCAATATGTACAGGAACAGCTGAACCTGCAGCTGCGTGAGGGCGTGACGCTGGATGTGCACGACGGCAGTGGTGTGCGCATCCGCTGTCAGGGCGAGGATGCTGAAATTGACCTGAGTGACCGGGCGCTGGCCGAGCTGTTGCTGCGTCATCTGCAACCGAGGTTCAGGGCCATCCTGGAGGGAGTGATTCGCTAGTGTCGCTCTACTATACCCTGGTGCCGGCGCTGCCGGCGTTGCCGCCCTCGCTGTCCCAGTTGCGCGAGCTGCCCATATCGGTGCTGCAGCTCGAGCAGCGCCTGAGCATGCTGAGCGATGAAGATCAGGCCGTGCTGGCACGGGCGTTGCGCCTGTTCCAGCGCGAACGCAGCGGTGATGAAGGGTTTTCGGACCGTGACGAAGTGCGTCACTGGCAGCAGGAGCTGGCGGCGATTCCGGACAAGCCTTTGCGCCGCGTACTGGAAGAAAACCTGGAGTGGCGCAGCCTGATGGCGGCCCAGCGCTACCGTCTGGCCGGTCAGGCCGATGGCACCGGATTTGAGGGGTACGGCCCCCGTATCTGGATTATCAAGCGTGACTGGCAGCAAGCCGACTTCGGGCTGGGGCGGCGTTATCCCTGGCTGGTGGAGTCGCTTGCGCAGCTCAAGCAGGGGCAGTGCCTGGCGCTGGAGCAGCAGATTCTGGAGCGCTTGTGGCGCAAACTGAGACTGCTGGAGCAAAGCCACCCGTTTACCCTGATGGCGGTGGCCGCCTATCGGTTGCGCTGGTCGTTGGCAGAGTATCGACTGCGCTGGCAGGGGGATGCGGCGCAGGAGCATTTTTCACAATTGGTTGATCGCGCGCTTGACCGGCTGGGGCCGGATGCGTCGGTCGACGCGGTGACAGAGGCAGGTTGATGAACATGAGCCAGACCCCGAGTGCGCGGGTGATCGGTGTCCGTGACGACATCGTCAGCATCCGCATGCTGAAGGACGACGAGGGTGAGTTTTACCCCATTACCAAAAACGAGGTGGTCTTGATCTGTCCACAGCGTACGGATGGGGCACGGCAGGAAAAGCTGCAGGCGGAAGTGTTGCGGGTACGCCATGGCGAGGCCGATGTTCAGGTGTTTGAAACCACGCGAGGTGTTGCCGTAGGTGACGCCGTGGAGCAGACCGGCCAGATGCTGTCGGTCTCGCTCGGCCCCGGGCTGCTGGGGCAGGTGTATGACGGCCTGCAAAACCCGCTTGAAGTGATCGCCGGACAGCAGGGCTTTTTCCTGCCGCGGGGGCTGGCGGTCGATGGGATTGATCAGCAGCAGAAGTGGTCTTTTCAGCCCTCGGTCAAGGTGGGCGCGCGGGTCAAGGCGGGCGACCTGCTGGGGCGTGTCGCGGAGAGCCGGTTCAGTCACAAGATCATGGTGCCCTTCAACCTGCGAGGGGAAGCAGAAGTGACCTGGGTGCAGGAGGGCAGCTTCACCGTGTCTACACCGGTGGTGCGCCTGCGCCTGAGTAATGGTGACGAGCGTGAGGTCAGCATGCAGCAGCGCTGGCCGGTCCGGGTGCCCGTCAATCGCGACCTTCTGCGCGAGGGGTACAACCAGCGACAGTTCCCGGATCAGCCCATGCTGACCAGTATTCGCCTGATCGATACTTTTTTCCCAGTCGCGCTGGGCGGTACTGCCTGTATTCCGGGGCCCTTTGGTGCCGGCAAAACGGTGCTGCAGGGGCTGATTTCGCGCTATTCCAACGTGGATATCGTGGTGATCGTGGCCTGTGGTGAACGTGCCGGTGAAGTGGTCGAGACGATTACCGAGTTTCCCAACATGCCCGACCCTCGCGGCGGCACCCTGATGGATCGTACCGTCATTATCTGTAACACCTCCTCCATGCCGGTCGCGGCCCGTGAGGCCTCCATCTATACCGGTATCACCATCAGCGAGTATTACCGCCAGATGGGCTACAACGTGTTGCTGATTGCCGATTCCACCTCACGCTGGGCGCAGGCCATGCGAGAAACCTCGGGGCGTTTGGAAGAGATCCCCGGTGAAGAGGCCTTTCCGGCCTATCTGGATTCGGCTGTCCGTGCGCTCTATGAGCGCGCGGGCATGGTGCTGACCAATGAGCACGAGCAGGGCAGTCTGACCCTGATCGGCACGGTGTCTCCGGCCGGGGGGAATTTTGAAGAACCGGTGACCCAGTCGACCCTGAGAACGGTGAAAACCTTCCTCGGCCTGAGTGCCGAAAGGGCCTACAAGCGTGCCTATCCGGCCGTCGACCCGCTGATCTCCTGGTCCCGCTACCTGGATCAGCTTGAAGGCTGGTTTAACGATCGGCTGGCGCCACAGTGGGTGGAACAGGTTAAACGCATGCTGGCGCTGCTGCGGGAAGGGGAGCAGGTTCAGCAGATGATGCAGGTGACCGGCGAAGAGGGGGTGACGCTGGACGATTATCTGGCCTGGCAGAAGTCACAGTGTCTGGATCAGGTCTATCTGCAGCAGGATGCGTTTGATGACGTGGACGCTTCCACCCCGGTTGAGCGGCAGAAAGAGTTGTTCATGCTGCTGGTGGAGTGCCTTGATAACCCGCCGGCGCTGAAGGACAAGGACGCCGTGCGGGCACATTTCGTGAAACTGGCGGGGCTGTTCCGCAACCTGAACTACAGCCGGCATGACAGCCCCGACTACCGCCGTTACCTTTCAGAGATCAAGCAGATGGTGGTGCA
The DNA here is from genome assembly GCF_017776525.1 of Marinobacterium alkalitolerans. GTDB lineage: Bacteria > Pseudomonadota > Gammaproteobacteria > Pseudomonadales > Balneatricaceae > Marinobacterium > Marinobacterium alkalitolerans. The sequence goes on along the minus strand of NZ_JACVEW010000006.1, from coordinate 146,137 downwards.
CGTACAGGCGTCCTGACTGCTGTCAGCTTTCCAGCAACAGTTCCTCATGGCCCGGTGAGAGCGCCAGGTGGCGTAAAGGGAATGAGGGACTGGTTTCGGCCCGGTCGGCGAAAAAGAACCTCAGGGCATTGCGAATGGTCGGGAAGGCCAGTTCATCCCAGGGGATTTCGTCTTCGCTGAACAGGCGGGTTTCCAGTGTTTCCTCGCTGCTGCCAAAGTGTGCTTCCGGCAGATCTGCCAGATAGATCATCTGAACCTGGTTGACGTGCAGAATGGAAGACACGGTGTAGAGCTTGCGCAGCACGACTTCCGCGCGGGCTTCTTCAAGGGTTTCGCGCAGGGCCGCTTCCTCGGTCGACTCGCCGTTTTCCATAAAGCCGGCCGGCAGCGTCCAAAGGCCGTAGCGCGGCTCGATGGCTCGCTTGCACAGCAGCACCTGGTGGCCATGCACCGGCAGGCAGCCGGCAACAATGCGCGGATTCTGGTAGTGAATGCTGCCGCAATGATCACAGACATGACGTTCACGGTTGTCGCCGGCCGGAATCCTGAGGCTGACCTTGTGCCCGCACTGGCTGCAAAAATTCATCGAAGCTCCTTTCATGTTGTGCTGCGGTACCGGCATTGTGACATCTTGCCCGGGGTCGCGACAGATCGGTTACAGGAGTATTATAGGGCTCCCCTTGTCGATTGGATTTGTGCATGCTCGATCAGTTACGCAAGCGCCTTCAACATCACCGCCCCTGGCGCCTCAGAACCCGAGGTCGCGAAGCTGGCGTGCTGGTCGCGCTGACAGATCGGCCGGATCCTGAAGTGATTCTGACCCTGAGGGCCGCAACGCTCTCGACCCACAGTGGTGAGGTCGCCTTTCCGGGCGGCAAGCGTGACCCGGAAGACCGTGACCTGCTGGACACGGCGCTGCGCGAGGCGCACGAAGAGATCGACCTGCGGCCGGACGACGTCAATGTCATCGGCTCACTGGGACAGGTTGTCTCCAAGCACCACCTTCAGGTATCGCCCTGGGTGGGGATTGTGGCGGCGCACCAGCCCCTGCAGGCAAACCCGGACGAAATCGAGCGAATCCTCAGAGTTCCCTTGAGCTTTCTGCTGGATCCGGCGTGTCGGCGCATGGATCGACTCGATTTCGCCGGCAAGGCGCGTTTTGTGCCGGCCTGGGACTGGCAGGGGGATGTAATCTGGGGCCTGACAGCCTACATTCTGGCCGAGCTGCTGAATGTGGGGTTCGATGCCGAGATCCCGATGAAGCCACGACCTGAACATCTGGAGTCAACACGTGACTGACACAACAGCCGACGACAAACCGGTGCCGAGCCCGTGCGTAAGCGTCTGCGCGCTGGGGGAAGGGGATATTTGTATTGCCTGCCACCGCAGCGGCAGTGAAATCAGCCGCTGGGGGCGCATGACCAACGCGGAAAAGCGAGCGGTTTGGGCGCTGATCCGTCGGCGTGAGCAGGGTGAAGCGGTCTAGTCAGGCGTCACCCCGGTGCCGTCAGAGCTAGAGGCTCTCCCGTGCCTTGGCGGTTTTGCTCATGCGCACGGTTTTGACCAGATTGTCACAGATCTGCAGGGTTTCCATGCGGTAGCCGTTGATCTCGAGACAGACGTTGGCATCCGGAATGGATTCGAGCGTTTCCGTAATCAGACCGTTCAGGGTCTTGGGGCCATCCGTAGGGAGCTTCCACTTCAACGCCTTATTGATCTCGCGTATGTAGGCACTGCCGTCAATGAAGAAGCTGCCATCTTCCTGCGGATGAATTTCCTGGTTGATGGTGTCATGGTCGTTAGACAGCTCGCCAACAATCTCTTCCAGAATATCTTCCAGGGTCACGACACCCTCAATATCACCGTACTCGTCCACCACAACACCGATGCGGCGGCTCTGTTTCTGGAAATTGAGCAGCTGGGTCTGCAAGGGTGTGCTTTCGGGGACGAAATAGGCCTCATGCACCACCTGCATGATGGCCGGCTTGGTCACCTTGCCCTGCTGGATCAGCTGCGCCAGATTACGCATGTGCAGGATGCCGACGATGTTGTTGATATCGCCGCGATAGACCGGCAGACGGGTGTGACGGGTCTTGGACAGGAGCTCCAGAATTTCGTCCATCTCCAGATCCAGATCGATCCCCTCTACCTCGTTGCGCGGAATCATGATGTCGTTGACCGTAACCTCGTTCAGCTCCAGTACCCCCAGCAGCATGGACTGGTTACGGTGCGGCAACAGAGAACCGGCCTCGTGCACGATGGTGCGCAGCTCTTCCGTGCTCAGGCTCTCATTGCCGGTGTCATTGATGTTGACGCCAAACAGGCGCAGAAAGCCGTTGGTGATGCCGTTGATGATCCATACCAGCGGATAGGCCACTTTGAGCATCGGCTGCAGCAGGTAGGAGGCCGGGAAAGCGATCTTTTCCGGGTGCAGCGCGGCCATGGTCTTGGGCGAGACCTCTGCAAAAATCAGGATGACAATGGTCAGGCCGGCGGTGGCGATCGCGATACCGGCGTCACCCCAGAGGCGGACGGCGATCACGGTCGCAATTGCGGAGGCCAGGATGTTGACGAAGTTGTTACCGATCAGGATCAGGCCAATCAGGCGGTCCGGGCGTTCCAGCAGGCTGCTGGCCTTGCGCGCAGAGCGGTGTCCGCTCTTCACCAGATGGCGCAACCGATAGCGGTTCAGCGACATCATGCCGGTTTCCGAGCTGGAGAAGAATGCTGAACAGAAAATCAGCATTACGAGAATGACAGTCAGTGTGCCTATCGACGCATCGTCCAAGGGGCAAAACCTTATCTTGATTCGGGGCGTTCATTTTCTGGTCAGGCCCCGCGGGTGTCAAGCCAATCGGCCGGGTCTAGAGGATCAGTTCCAGTACCAGTTTCGAACCGAAGAACCCCAGCATCAACAGTACGAATCCGACCAGGGTCCAGCGCACCGCTGTACGGCCACGCCAGCCCAGGAAGTAGCGGCCGCCCAGAAGTATGGCATAGACCACCCAGGCGATCAGCGAGAGTGCGGTTTTATGTGCCAGGTGCTGGGCAAACAGGTTCTCGACAAAGATGACGCCCGACAGCAGCGAGGCGGTCAGCAGAATAAACCCGGCCCAGAGCGAGTCGAACAGCAGTCGCTCCATGATCTGCAGCGGCGGCAGGGAGGCAACCAGCCCGCGCGTATGGTGATGCTTGAGCGCCGCTTCCTGGCGCCAGAGCAGCACCGCCTGCAGGGTGGCGATGGTAAACAGGCTGTAGGCGAGCAAAGACAGCAGGATATGTGCAATCAGGCCGCCCGCGTAGGGCTTGGCTTGGGCATCTTCAAAGCCACCCAATGCCAGCAGGGCGGTAATGGCCGCCAGCGGGAATACGCCGATAAACAGATTGTCCAGCTTCTGGCGCAGACTGCTGAGGAGGACCAGACCCGTAACGACCCAGGCGATCAGCGACCCGACCGGGAAGAAACCCAGATCGATGCCGTCAGGCTGGTGCAGAACCTGATACACTGCGTAGCCATGTAATACAAAGGCGCCGGCACCGATCAGGCGCAGGCTGCGGCCTCGGCTTTCATCGTGCTCGCGAGTGGACAGGCGACGCCACTGCATGAAGGCAGCAATCAGATAACAGAGTGTGGCGACAACAGTGGTAATGATCAGCATCCCTATCCTCCTCAATGGCGGCTAAGTGTGGCACAAATGCCGTGAGTAGGAAATATGAGGTGCCCCCGCGGCGGGGCGTCCTGTATAATATGTCGCCAAAGCGTTTTAGGGCAGGTGTCGGGCGGCAACTGCTGGCCAGATAGAGGTATTCGATGTTTGATAATCTGACAGAACGGTTAACGCAAACGCTGCGCAGCGTGACCGGTCAGGCAAAACTGACCGAAGACAACATCAAGGGCACCCTGCGTGAGGTGCGGATGGCGTTGCTGGAAGCGGACGTGGCGCTGCCGGTGGTCAAGGAGTTCATCAACAGCGTCAAGGAACGCGCCGTAGGGCAGGAAGTCAGCAAGAGCCTCAGCCCCGGACAGGTGTTCGTCAAGATCGTCAACGAAGAACTGGTTCGGGTCATGGGCGAGGCGAATGCCGAGCTGGACCTGGCCACACAGCCGCCAGCGGTCCTGATGATGGCAGGCCTTCAGGGGGCCGGTAAAACCACCTCCGTTGCCAAGCTGTCCCGTTTCCTCAAAGAGCGCAAGAAGAAAAAGGTACTGGTTGTTTCCGCGGACGTGTATCGCCCGGCGGCGATCCGCCAGCTGGAAACCCTCGCCGGTGAAGTGGGCGTCGAGTTCTTCCCGTCCAGTGCCGACGAAGACCCGGTCGATATTGCCGAACGTGCGATCCATCATGCCCGCATTCAGGCATTTGATGTTCTGATCATCGATACTGCGGGTCGCCTCCATGTCGATAACGACATGATGGACGAAATCAAGCGCCTGCACGGGGCGGTCAACCCGGTTGAAACCCTGTTCGTGGTTGACGCCATGACCGGTCAGGACGCAGCCAATACCGCACGCGCCTTCAACGACGTGCTGCCGCTGACCGGCGTGATTCTGACCAAGACCGATGGTGATGCCCGTGGCGGTGCGGCCCTGTCGGTGCGTCATATCACCGGCAAGCCGATCAAGTTCCTGGGTATCGGGGAAAAGTCCGACGCACTGGAGCCCTTCCATCCCGATCGCGTGGCCTCGCGCATCCTCGGTATGGGCGATGTGCTGTCCCTGATCGAGGAAGCCGAGCACAAGATCGACAAGCAGAAAGCCGAAAAGTTTGCCAAGAAGGTTACCAAGGGCAAGGGCTTTGATCTGGAAGACTTCCGTGAGCAGATCCAGCAGATGCAGAACATGGGCGGTATGATGTCCATGCTGGAAAAACTGCCGGGCATGGGGCAGATGGCCCAGGCTGCTCAGGCCGCGCAGGCGGAGAAGGGCATCCAGCAGATGTGCACCATCATCAATTCCATGACACCGCACGAGCGCCGTCATCCGGACGTGATCAACGGTTCGCGCAAGCGCCGTATCGCCATGGGCTCCGGCACCCAGGTGCAGGATGTGAATCGCTTGTTGAAACAGCACAAGCAGATGGCCAAGATGATGAAGAAATTCGGTTCCAAGTCCGGCATGGCCAAACTGGCGCGTGGCATGAAAGGCATGATGCCGCCGGGCATGGGCGGAGGCGGCGGCTTCCCGCGCATGTAATGCCCTCAAGGGTGTTTAAAAACTGATCTTTTTGCTTTTAAAGGGCGGCTATTTCACGTAAAATTGCCGCCCTATTTAATTTGGCCTTCGTTTATCTGGGCAGTTTGGCTGGGGAAACGAAGAAACACTAATGATGGGCGATCTCAAAACCCATCCAGCGAAATAAAGGGGTCCAGCGCATGGTCACTATTCGTTTGTCTCGCGGTGGCGCTAAAAAGCGTCCTTTCTATCACATCTCAGTAGCTGATTCGCGTAATGCGCGCGACGGCCGCTTTATTGAGCGTGTTGGCTTCTTCAACCCGGTTGCTCGTGGTCAGGAAGAGCGCCTGCGCGTAAACCTGGAACGTGTCGACTACTGGGTTGGCAAGGGTGCTCAGACATCTGAGCGTGTTGCTCAGCTGCTCAAAGAAGCACGCAAGGCAGCAGAGTAAGGTCGGATTCAGACCGTGTCAGTCAGCAGTGATAACGCCGAAGATCTGGTAGTACTGGGTCGTTTCACGTCTCCATACGGTATCAAGGGGTGGATCAAGGTCTATTCCTACACCGATCCGATGGAGAACATACTGAACTACAGCTCATGGCAGGTGGAGTGCGACGGGCGTCTGACGTCAGTCAAACTGGAAGCTGGCAAGCGCCATGGGAAAGGTCTGATCGCCAAATTGGCCGGTGTGAATACTCCAGAGGAGGCACGGCTGTGGAACGGGCGCGAAATCAAGGTGCACTCGTCCGAGCTGCCGGCACTGGAGACCGGTGAGTATTACTGGAGCCAGCTGGAAAACCTGTTGGTTTACACCGAATCCGGCGTATTGCTGGGACGGGTGAGCCACCTGATGGAAACCGGTGCCAATGACGTGCTGGTGGTAAAAGGGACAGCCGAGAGTATCGATCGCCAACAGCGGTTGATTCCCTGGCTGCCGGATCAGGTGGTGAAAGAAGTTGATCTTGACTCAGGGCGCATGCGGGTCGACTGGGACCCTGATTTCTGAGTCATGTGGTTCGGAATTGTCAGCCTTTTTCCGGAGATGTTCGACGCGGTAACCCGCTACGGCGTCACCGGAAGGGCCGTACGCAACGGACTGGTCAGCGTAGAGTGCTGGAACCCCCGCGACTTTACGCATGACCGCCATCGCACCGTGGATGATCGCCCTTATGGCGGTGGCCCCGGCATGTTGATGAAGGTACAGCCGTTGCGGGATGCAATTCACGCGGCCAGAGCCGCCGCCGGTGAAGGCGCCCGGGTGATTTATCTGTCACCTCAGGGGCGACGCCTTGATCAGGCCGGTGTGAGCGAACTGGCAGCCTGCGACAAGCTGATACTCGTGGCTGGGCGTTATGAAGGTATTGACGAACGCCTGCTGCAGAGTGAAGTGGATGAGGAGTGGTCTCTTGGAGACTTCGTCCTCAGCGGAGGTGAATTGCCGGCCATGGTGATGGTGGATGCCGTTTCCCGAATGGTTCCCGGTGTACTGGGGCATCAGGGATCGGCGGTCGAGGACTCCTTCTTTGAAGGTCTGCTCGACTGTCCGCACTATACGCGACCAGAGGAACTGGATGGCCAGTCGGTGCCGCCGGTGTTGCTCAGTGGCAATCATGCGGAGATTCGTCGCTGGCGCCTGAAGCAGCAACTGGGGCGTACCTGGGAGCGCAGGCCGGACCTGCTTGAAAAGATTGAACTGAACTCGGAACAGCAGACGTTGTTAAGCGAATATATCCGCGAGGCCCGGGCGGCCGGCGGAGGCAAAATCTAGGAGCAAGCAATGAGCAACAAGAGCGCTATTATTCAGCAGATTGAAGCTGAACAGATGAGCAAAGAAGTCCCGGCCTTTGCACCGGGCGATACCGTTGTCGTACAGGTACGTGTTGTAGAGGGCAACCGCAGCCGTCTGCAGGCGTTTGAAGGCGTTGTTCTGGGCAAGCGTAACCGCGGCCTGAACTCTGCTTTCACCGTACGCAAGATCTCCCACGGTGTGGGCGTTGAGCGTACTTTCCAGACTTATAGCCCGACTGTTGAGCAGATCTCTGTGAAGCGTCGCGGTGACGTACGTCAGGCCAAGCTGTACTACCTGCGCGAGCGCAGCGGCAAGTCTGCACGTATCAAGGAAAAACTCGGCTAAGCACCGCTCGGTGCTCAAGCAGGAAAGGCAGCCCAAGGGCTGCCTTTTTTATTGACCTGTCCCCTCGCTATTTGAATCGGGTGCTCCTAGAATCATGATTTGAGCGACTGAACGGGATGAGGTGTTGCATGCGCAGGCTTGGAACTCTGCTTGCTGTACTGGTACTGCTGGTAGCAGGGACTTACGGGTTTTACTGGTACAAGGTCAAATCCGGCATGGACGAGCTGGTTGAGAAGGCAGCCCCCTTTGCCGATATCCGCTATCAATCCATCTACGCACACCCCGATGGCACCATTGGCGTTGACCAGTTGGAAGTTCTGCCATCCGGTGAGTATGAACCCTTCACGGCCACATCGGTTCGCGTACGCCCGGACAATCCGCTGTACTGGATAACCGGTGGTGACGAGCCGCCCAAGTCACTGAATATTCAGGTCCGCCAGCTGGAGCAGGGCATGGATACCGGCCTGATGAAGTCGATGCAGGAGCAGTTCGATCTGCAGCGCGAAGCGGACCCCCTGCATGTGAGCCCGTCCGCGCTGGGGTGTGGTGATGTGCGCCAGCTGGATATCAACACCATGAAGAGCATGGGCTACCGCTCACTGGTGACTGATATCGACATGCAGTACAGCGGTGACCAGCAGGCACGCAAGCTCAACTTTTCCATCCTTGCCGATGTCGAGGGGCTGGCCGAACTGCAGTTCGAGATGCGCATGAGCGCGGATCCCGATCAGCTGCGCAACCCCATGCAGGCAACCGGCACCGCGCGTCTCGAAAAATTCGAACTCAACTATACCGACAAGGGTTACAACAAGCGTTTGGCGGCCTACTGTGCGCGCCAAGCGGACAGTAAACCCGGTGAGTACCGCAGTGAACACCAGCGTCTGTATAACGCCTGGCTGGACAATAATGGTATCAACATTCCCGAGAGCTGGCGTCAGGCCTATGCGGACCTGCAGCAGGAGGGCGCACGTTTGACGCTGGCACTGAACCCCATTGGAGGCTTTGGTGCCGGTGAGATGATGATGGCGCAGGACCCGGTATACCTGATCGAAAAGGCGAACCCCAATGTGCTGGTGAATGGCAAGCCTCTGCCGCTGGATAACGTGGACTGGATGGCGCTGTTTACGTCGGTAGCACAGGCCGGCAGTGGCACGGCTGTTGCCCGTACCGATGAGTCCGATACTGCCGAGACAGCCACGGAAACCGAAATGGCTTCGCAGGCCGAGACAGCGGCCGAGAGCGTGGGATCGGACGCACCGGCCAACGCATCGGCAGCCGACTCTCAGGCCGAAGCGGCTGCAGCACCTGCACCCAAGGGGTACAAACAGACAGACAAGGCGCAACTGGGCAACTACCTGGGTGCCCGGGTTCGTATTTTCACCTACTTTGGACGTGACGTGGCCGGTACGCTGGTAGCGGTCGATGACAAGGGTATTCGCGTGTCACAGCGCATGGCCCAGGGTGTGGCGGAATATCCGCTGGAATATGAACGTATTCAGCAGGTTGAGGTTTATCGTTGAGTGTGGATGGTCGCAAGACGCGCCAGCCTCCTTCAGCCGCCGATCAACAATTGGTTGAGCTGTGGCTCAACAGCCTCTGGCTCGAAAAGGGGCTGAGTGACAACTCGCGTGCTTCCTATCAGCGTGACCTCTGGCAATACGCGCTTTGGCTGAATCAGCGTGAACACACGCTGTTGAGTGCCGGGCGAGCCCAGCTGCAGTCGTATCTGCACTGGCGCCTGGAACAGCAACTCAAGAGCAGCTCAACCTCCCGGCTCCTTTCCTGTCTGCGCGGCTTTTATCGCTTTCTCCTGCGTGAGCGCTATCTGGATGAAGATCCCACGCTGAATCTGGATAACCCGCGCCTGGCGCGTCCTCTGCCGAAAACTCTGAGTGAAGCTGAGGTGGAGCGTCTGCTGGCCACTCCGGATGCCCGGGATGTGCTGGGGCTGCGCGATCGTGCCATGCTCGAGTTGCTCTATGCTTCGGGGCTGCGTATCAGTGAACTGGTCTCCTTGCAGCTCGAACAGCTGAATACGCGGCTGGGCGTGATTCGGGTGCTGGGCAAGGGTGACAAGGAACGACTGGTCCCGGTCGGTGATGAAGCCCTTCGCTGGCTGCAGTCTTATTTGAAACAATCGCGACCGGAACTGGTGCGGCACGAGCGTGAAGAGGCACTGTTTCTGAGTCAGCGCGGACAGATGATGACGCGGCAGGCTTTCTGGTATCGTATTCGCCGTTATGCCGTGGAAGCGGGCATCGACAAGCCGCTCTCGCCACATGTGCTGAGGCATGCATTTGCGACCCACCTGGTCAATCATGGTGCGGACCTGCGGGTGGTGCAGATGCTGCTGGGGCACAGTGACCTGTCGACGACACAGATCTACACCCATGTGGCAGATCAGCGGCTGCAAAGCCTGCACCGGGAGCATCATCCCCGGGGCTAGGAACCATTCCGCGCCGCTGCACTCCAACAATCACATTCAATCGACCGAAAGAGGCACGCATGCGATCTCTGACCCTGACGTCGGCCTTGATGCTGGCAATGACCAGCTCGGCCTGGGCGGCTGATACCGCTGAAGACAATATCAAGCAGCAACTGAGCCGCGTGGACAGTCGCTTTGAGGTGAGCTCGATCGAGCCGGCTCCCATGAAGGGGCTCTATGAGGTGACGCTGAACAGTGGTGAGGTGCTGTATGCCGATGCCAAGGGCGAGTATATCCTGGCGGGTCAGCTGTATCAGATTGACGCCGGCAAGGGGCTGGTCAACCTGACTGAAGCCAAACGTGCGCAGGCCCGAGCTGTGGCCATGCAGGCACTGTCGGAAGAAGATATGGTGGTGTACCGCCCGGACGGCGCGGTGCAGGCCACCGTGCATGTCTTCACCGACGTGGATTGCCCCTACTGCCGCAAGCTGCATGAAGAGGTGCCGGCACTCAACGAGATGGGGGTACAGGTCAACTATCTGGCATTCCCGCGCGGTGGCATGGGCTCCCGTGCCTATACCACCATGACCAGTATCTGGTGTGGCGATGCAGAGGAGCGTCGCGAACGGATGGACGAGGCCAAGAGCGGTGGGCGCGTGGATGAAGAACAGTGCGACTCCCCGGTCATGGAACAGTTTGCACTGGGCCAGAAACTGGGCGTGACCGGTACGCCGGCACTGGTACTGGAAGACGGTCGTCTGCTGCCCGGCTATGTGCCGGCTGAGCGCCTGAAGCAGGTGCTTGGACTGAATTGATCGGCTGATCCGGCGATATCCGGGGCGGGCATGCGTAGTGCATGACCCGCCTTTTCGCTATAATGGAGACCATTTTTTGACCGCCTGTCGGCGGTGACACTCTCTGACCGAACATTCTGCGAGGTGTGGCTTGAAACCTGTAAAAGTAGGGATCTGTGGTTTGGGTACCGTCGGTGGCGGTACATTCAATGTCCTGACACGTAATGCTGAAGAAATTTCCCGTCGTGCCGGACGCCATATCGTGATTGAACAGATCGGTATGCGCAGCGAAAACCCGAACTGTGATATCAGCGGCATGCAGACAACTGCGGATGTTTTCGAGGTTGCCACAAATCCTGAAATCGACATCGTGGTGGAGCTGATCGGCGGTTATGAAACCGCGCGCGATCTGGTCATGACCGCGATCGAGAACGGCAAGCATGTTGTCACCGCCAACAAGGCCTTGATCGCCGTACACGGCAACGAAATCTTTGAAGCCGCGCAGGAAAAGAACGTCATGGTGGCGTTTGAAGCCTCCGTAGCCGGTGGCATTCCCATCATCAAGGCGATTCGCGAAGGCCTGGCAGCCAACCAGATCAACTGGCTGGCGGGTATCATCAACGGTACCGGCAACTTCATCATGACCGAAATGCGTGAGAAGGGTCGTGAGTTTGCCGACGTATTGCAGGAAGCTCAGGCGCTGGGCTATGCGGAAGCAGACCCCACCTTCGACGTGGAAGGCATCGACGCAGCGCACAAGCTGACCATCCTGTCGTCACTGGCGTTCGGTATCCCGTTGCAGTTCAGCAAGGCGTATACCGAGGGTATCAGCAAGATTACCCCGCATGATATCCAGTATGCGGAAGAGCTGGGCTATCGCGTCAAGCACCTGGGTATTACCCGTCGCACCGACAAGGGCATCGAGCTGCGTGTACACCCCACCCTCATCCCCAAGGATGTGCTGCTGGCCAATGTGAACGGCGTCATGAACGCAATCCTGGCTGACGGCGACGCCGTTGGTCAGACCATGTATTACGGACCGGGTGCCGGTGCCGAAGCGACCGCGTCTGCCGTTGTGGCCGATATCGTGGATGTGGTGCGCACCCTCACGGCCGACCGTGATAACCGTGTACCGCACCTGGCGTTCCAACCGTCCGCGCTGTCCGATGCGCCGGTGCTGCCGGTCGAGGAAACCACCAGTGCCTACTACCTGCGTCTGCAGGCGGTTGAGCGCCCGGGCGTGCTGGCTCACGTGACGCGCATTCTGGGTGAAAAAGGCATCAACATTGAAGCGATCATCCAGAAACAGACCACCGAAGCACAGGTGCCGGTCATCATGCTGACCCAGCGTGTGGAAGAGCGCATGATGAACGAAGCGATCCGCGAGATCGAAGCGCTGCCGGACATTCTGGGCGAAATCGTCCGCATCCGTGTCGAGCTGCTGGCTGATTGAGGAAAACAGGAATGAACTACATCTCTACTCGCGGCCAGGCGCCGAAACTGAAATTTGCCGACGTGCTGCTGGCCGGTCTGGCCAGTGACGGCGGTCTCTACGTGCCGGAAGAGCTGCCGACCTTTTCACAGGAAGAGATCGCGTCCTGGGCAGGTCTGTCCTATGCCGAGCTGGCGTTCAAGGTGATCAAGCCGTTTGTGGATGACTGCATCAGCGATGCCGACCTCAAGCGCATGGTGGATGAAACCTACGAAGGCTTTAACCACAGCGCGGTGGCGCCGCTGAAAGAGCTGGGCACCAACGAATGGGTGCTGGAACTGTTCCATGGCCCCACACTGGCATTCAAGGACTTTGCCCTGCAGCTGCTGGGTCGTCTGATGGATCATGTGCTGGCCGAGCGGGGCGAGCGTCTGGTGATCATGGGTGCCACTTCCGGTGATACCGGTTCTGCCGCCATCGAAGGCTGCCGTCACTCAGAACATCTGGATATCTTTATTCTGCATCCGTACCAGCGTGTGTCCGAAGTACAGCGCCGCCAGATGACCACCATTCTGGAAGACAATGTGTTCAACATTGCGCTGGAAGGCAACTTTGATGACTGCCAGCAGATGGTCAAGGACAGCTTTGCCGATCAGGGCTTCCTCAGTGGCCTCAAGCTCGGTGCCGTCAACTCGATCAACTGGGCCCGCATCATGGCTCAGATCGTCTACTATTTCTCCGCCTCACTGGCGGTGGGCGGCCCGCACCGTCCGGTCTCCTTCTCCGTGCCTACCGGCAACTTCGGCGACATCTTCGCCGGTTACCTGGCCAAGCAGATGGGTCTGCCGATCGAGCAGCTGGTGGTCGCCACCAACCGCAACGACATCCTGCACCGCGTTATCAGCGGCAACGACATGTCCAAGGGCGATCTGGTGCATACCCTGTCACCGTCGATGGACATCATGGTCAGCTCCAACTTCGAGCGCCTGCTGTTCGACGTATATGGACGTGACGGCGCTGCCATCAACGACCTGATGGCCCGCTTCAAGACCGAATCGGTACAGCTGGATCCGGCTCGCTGGGAGAAAGTGCGCGAACTGTTCGACAGCCATGCCGTGGATGACGACACCACCTGTGAGGTGATCAAGGACGTGCATGCGGAAACCGGCTACCTGCTGGATCCGCATACCGCCATCGGCGTCAAGGCCGCGCGCGAATGCTGGCGCGACAAGTCGGTGCCGATGATCACGCTGGCCACGGCCCACCCGGTCAAGTTCCCGGAGCCCGTCGTGAAGGCTGGTCTGGAATCCCCCCAGCTGCCGGCCCACATGACAGACCTGTTCGAGCGTGAAGAGCGCTACGAAGTGCTGGCCAACGATCTGTCCAGCGTACAGAGCTACATTGCGACCAACGCCCATCGCGGCTGAGGTATCGGCTCCCTGAGCCAGAGTACGGGCCGGCGTTCGCCGGTCCGTACCCCGGGCGCAACGCCCTGAACACATCCCCTGTTGACCCGCCGGACCTGTTGTATGAGCGCTTCCAATCCGATTATCGAGCAGCGGCCACTACTGGTCGACCCTGCACACCCCGGCCTTGCCGACCTCGAACCCGTGCTGGCACGTGTCTATGCGGCTCGTGGCATCGAGGACCTGACCCAGCTTGGACGGCGGCTGCAGGAACTGCTGCCCGACACCCACATGAAAGGGGTCGATGCCGCTGTTACAAGGCTGGTTCGGGCGCTTGAGCAGCGCGAAAAGATCCTGATCGTGGGCGATTTTGACTGTGACGGTGCCACCAGTACGACCGTTGCACTGCTGGGGCTGCGGATGCTGGGCGCCGCTCAGGTCGATTACCTGGTGCCCAACCGGTTCGAGTATGGCTATGGTCTGAGCCCTGAAATCGTGGAGGTTGCGGCGCAGGGACAGCCGGATCTGGTGATCACGGTGGATAACGGCATTTCCAGTATTGAAGGCGTCGCCCGTGCCCGCGAGCTGGGCATTGACGTGATCGTGACCGATCACCACCTCGCCGGGGCAGAACTGCCCGATGCCTGCGCCATCGTCAATCCGAATCAGCCCGGCTGTGACTTCGTGGCCAAGTCGACCTGTGGTGTGGGCGTCATTTTCTATGTACTCATTGCCCTGCGCCGGGCGCTCAATGAGCAGGGCTGGTTCAATGGCCATCCGCCGAATCTGGCGACCCTGCTGGACCTGGTCGCACTGGGCACGGTGGCGGACGTGGTGCCGCTGGAACGCAATAATCGTGCACTGGTCTGGCAGGGACTGCAGCGTATCCGTGCCGGTCAGGCCCACCCGGGGCTGCTGGCACTGATCGAAGTGTCCGGTCGTCGTCGGGATCGCATCGTGGCCAGCGATCTGGGATTCGCCATCGCCCCGCGCCTGAATGCGGCCGGGCGCCTGGAAGACATGTCGATCGGCATCGAATGTCTGCTGGAAGAGAATTATGACCGGGCACTGGAGATGGCACGCTCACTGGATGATCTCAACCGTGAGCGCCGAGGGATTGAGCAGGAGATGCAGCAGCAGGCACTTGAGCTGTTGGGACAGCTCAGTCTGAATGATCGTGAGCTGCCGTTTGGTCTCTGCCTCTATGACGAATACTGGCATCAGGGCGTGATCGGTATTCTCGCCTCACGTATCAAGGAGCGGGTGCACCGTCCCGTGATCGCCTTTGCGCCGGGGGACGAAGGTGAGATCAAGGGATCGGCCCGTTCGATCAACGGTTTTCATATCCGGGATGGCCTCGACGCCGTGGCAGCCAAACATCCGGGGCTGCTGAAAAAATTTGGCGGGCACGCCATGGCAGCGGGACTGACGATCGCGGCGGAAGATCTGTCTGCCTTCAGTACGGCCTTCGATGCGGAAGTGCGGCGGCAGTTGCAGCCGGAAGATCTGACTCAGCGTATCCTGACCGATGGTATTTTGCCGGAGGCGGCGTTCAGCATGGAGCTGGCAGAAGCACTGCGCGATGCGGGCCCCTGGGGACATCAGTTCCCGGAACCCCTGTTTGAAGGCCGCTTCCACCTGCTGCAGCAGCGAATCGTGGGGCAGCGCCACCTCAAGCTGGTCGTGATGCCCGAAGGCGGCACGCTGGCGCTGGATGCAATCGCGTTCAACGTGGATACGCTGGTCTGGCCGGACGAGTCGGTACAACGGGTACGCCTGGTCTATCGGCTCGACGTGAACGAATTCCGCGGCCAGCGCAGCCTGCAACTAATGGTGGACTGGATCGGCGCTGAAGGCTGACGCTCGACCACCGCATAGCGGTGTCGTTTCGTTTCGGGTTAGGCTAGGATACGCGCCTTGTTTTTGACCTCAAACCACAGTGGCCAACGCGCCCGAGGAGTACCCCATGCATGAACTGACGCTGGAAGAGCTGACCGCACTGCTGAACGTGTTTGAGCGTGCCGGCAGCAGTGATGATCAGGTGGAAGCGGACCTGCTGGCCCGCATCAAGACCCAGCATGCCGAGAAGGAAGAGCTGGCGTCGATGGATTTTGATGATTGTCTGGGCGGTGCCTGCAAGCTTTAAGGGGAAATCGGCTGCGCGACACCCGTGCTGTGTTGCACAGAGTGCTCGGAATCCTCATGTATACGGCATACACTCCGGTTCCTGCGCGCTGTGCGCCTTGCCCGGAAGCCGCTCGCACAATTTCCAGTCACTCATGATTGTAAGAGAGTCAGGTTACAGATGTACTTTATCGGTGCCCATGTGAGCGCTGCGGGCGGGGTGGAAAACGCCCCGTTGAATGCGGCCAGAATCGGGGCCAATGCCTTTGCCCTGTTCACCAAGAACCAGCGTCGCTGGGACGCCAAGCCGCTGACCAGCAAAAGCATCAAGGCGTTCAAGGCCAACTGCGAACGGCTGGGCTTCAGTGCTGACCAGATCCTGCCCCATGACAGTTACCTGATCAATCTGGGGCACCCGGAGGCAGAGGCGCTGGACAAGTCGCGCAGGGCGTTTCTGGACGAAATGCAGCGCTGTGAACAGCTTGGCCTGAAACTGCTCAACTTTCACCCCGGCAGCCATCTGCGCAAGGTGGATGAGGCCACCTGCCTGAGCACCATCGCCGAGTCGATCAATCAGGCGCTGGCAGAAACAGACAACGTGGTGGCCGTGATCGAAAATACCGCCGGCCAGGGCTCCAATCTGGGGTTCAGGTTTGAACAATTGGCTCAGATCATTGAGCAGGTGGACGACCAGACACGTGTGGGCGTATGCCTGGATACCTGTCATACCTTTGCGGCAGGCTATGACCTGCGCAGCCACGAAGCCTGCGACGCCACCTTTGCCGAGTTCGAGCGTATTGTCGGTTTCGAGTTTCTGCGAGGCATGCATCTGAACGACTCCAAGGGCGCTCTGGAAAGTCGTATTGACCGGCATCATAGCCTGGGGCAGGGCGAAATCGGCTGGGCACCCTTTGAGTACATCATGCAGGACAGCCGGTTCGAGGGCATTCCGCTGGTGCTGGAAACCATCGAGCCGGAAATCTGGGCGGACGAAATCCAGCAGTTGCGAGCACTGGCGGCTGCCTGAGGGGCTTTCATCGGACTGTCATCGAAATGCCATAGGCTTGCGCCGTTTGAAATGATCAACGGTGGAAACAGGCATGCAGTCAGCCCCTTGCAAAAATGACCCTCAGCAACAGCGCGCGGAACGCGAAGAGCTGGAAAGCATTTTATCTCGGGAGCTGCTCCAGCCGCATTTTCAGCCCATTCTCGATCTTCGTCATGGGCGCTTGATCGGGCATGAAGCGCTGATTCGCGGGCCTCAGGGCAGCTGCCTGCAGATGCCGTCCGATCTGTTTCGGTGCGCGATTGAACAGGGACGTCAGCTGGAACTGGAGCTGTTGTGCCGCAAGTGTTCGTTGCAGGCGTTTGCGCGCTTCTCGCCCGGTCGCAAGCTGTTTCTGAACGTCACCGCCTCCCTGCTCAGTTCGCCCGATCACCAGCATGGCTTTACGGCGGACCTGCTCCGGCAGCTGGGCATCCCTATCGACATGATCGTGATTGAGCTGTCCGAGCAGCATCCGTTTGATCAGCACGGCCTGACGCGCGCGGCGGTAGAGCATTACCGCAACATGGGGTTTCAGATCGCCATTGACGACCTGGGGGCGGGCTATTCCGGCCTCAAGCTCTGGTCCGAACTTCAGCCCGAGTACGTGAAGATCGATCAGCACTTTGTGCGTGCGCTGCATCAGGATCCGGTGAAGCGCGAATTTGTCCACTCCATCAGCCGGATCGGTCGCAACCTTGGGTGTCAGGTGTTGGCCGAGGGGATTGAAGAGATGGCGGAGATGCGCGTGCTGCAAACGCTGGGGGTCGAGCTGGGGCAGGGCTTCCTGCTGGGCCGTCCCGAGGTGCTGCCGCGCCCGCAGCTGAGCCCGGCCCAGATACGCCGCCCCCTGCCGGCCCGATGGCAGCAGTCGATTCAGCGCGGCCTGCATTCACTGCTGCCACCGCGCAGCTGGTTCGGTTTTTAGCACTCCCGGACTAGTGGTATAGTCGCGTTTTCGATAACGCGATCCGAGTAGCCCCATGTCCGAACGCTGGCAGCCCTCTTTTGATGAACGCGACGTGCGCCTGGAGCAGGATGAGCCTCTGTATGACGGCTTTTTCCGGCTACATCGCCTGAGCCTGAGTCACCCGAAATTCGAAGGGGGGCGGGTGCGAATTCAGCGTGAGATTCTGGACCGGGGCGATGCCGTTTGCGTACTGCTGTACGACCCTGCCCGCGATGCCGTTGTGCTGGTGGAGCAGTTCCGTGCAGGAGCGCTGGGTAAAACCGAAAGTCCCTGGCTGCTGGAGCTGGTTGCCGGGATTGTTGAGCCGGGCGAGTCGGCGGAAGCTGTTGCACGGCGTGAGAGCCAGGAAGAGGCTGGCGTCGAACTGGGGCCCGTCTTTCCCATCACCGGCTATCTGCCCAGTCCCGGGGGCTGTGATGAATGGATTGACCTGATGTGCGCGCTGGTCGATGCACAGGCGGCAGGCGGTGTGCACGGCCTTGACAGCGAAGGTGAAGATATCAAGGTACATGTGATTGCGGCACAGGATGCCTTCGCGCTGGTCCGCGAAAACCGGCTCAGGAATGCGGCGGCGATTATCGCGCTGCAGTGGCTGGAACTGAACCATGGACGGCTGCAAGCAATGCGGGTGTCTGATGAAGCGTAAATACGTTCCCGACCTCAAACGCCAGATGGCGCTGGGGGAGTCCAATTACCTGCGGCTGCTGAAGCTGCTGCCGGATCTGGACAGTTGTAACCAGCGTGAATTCCAGGTGGAAGTGGATAACCACCGTGCGCGCGTTTGTCTGGAAGTGGATGAGCGCTTTGCCTACACCACCAGCGTGGTAGTGTCCCAGCAGTACGAAAACCAGTCGGTCTGGCTTGAGTCGCCGCGGCTGGTCGTGCGGCTCTATCACGATGCCCGCGTGGCAGAAGTGATCTGCACACGACAGCGCCGGCAGCTGTCCGGTGTTTATGCCTACCCCAACCGCGAGATGCGCTACCCGGACGAGAAGGCACAGCTCAATGCGTTTCTCGGCGAGTGGCTCAGCCACTGCCTCTCACACGGGCGCCTGCTGGAAGAGGTGTTTGCCGAGTGAGTCAGCGCGTACTGCAACTGACTGACTGCCACCTGCCGGCAGAAGCCGGCACACTCTTTCGCGGGCAGGATGCCGATGCGCGTCTGGCTGCGCTGGTCGATTCACTCCGAAAACAGCCTCCCTTCGATACACTGCTGCTGACCGGTGATCTGGTGCATCATGGCGGCCCGGATGCTTACCGGCGTCTGCTGACGCTGGTGCGTCCGCTGGGGTGCGAGGTGTATTGGCTGCCGGGCAATCATGATGAACCGGCGGCCATGCACGCTGCTGACCCGGACGGTCAACTGGGCGCCAAACGCATCGATCTGGCTCACTGGACACTATTGTTACTGGACAGCACCGCCAACCCGGACGGGCGCGGGCGCGGGGAGCTGGCGTCGGCCGAGCTGGACTGGCTGCAGCAGACCCTGTCCGAGCTGGATGACAGGCCCGTGCTGCTTGCGCTGCACCACAATCCCGCTGCAACCGGCAGCCTTTGGCAGGATGCCATTCGTCTGGGCAACCCGGATGCACTGGCGGCAGCGCTCGCACCCTGCCCACAGGTACGCGCGCTGATCTGTGGCCACCTGCATCAGGCTCAGGCCCAGCAGTTTGCGGGGCGGCCGCTCTGGTGTGCACCCTCGACCGCAGTGCAGTTTGCCGCCGGGTGCGAAACCTTTACGCTGGAAACGCAAACCGCTTTATCCACCCCCGGGTGTCGCTGGTACGAGCTGCACGACGATGGGCGTATCGATGCCCATCTGCTGTATCTGCCCGCCGAGTGTGAGGAGTCTGTTGTTGATGTCTGAGCCGGTATTGATCTACGCCCATGGTTTCAACAGTTCGCCCCAGTCCTGGAAGGCACGGCAACTGGAGGCCTGGATGGACGCACAGGGACTGTCTGAGCAGATTCGTGTGCCGGCGCTGTCCCACTGGCCGCAAGAAGCCGTGGACCAGTTGCAGGCCGAAATTGACCGGGCTGCCGGGCCCGTCACGCTGATTGGCAGCTCACTGGGCGGGTATTACAGTACCTGGCTGGTCGAGCAAAACCCCGGTGTCAGGGCTGTGCTGATCAACCCTGCCGTGTATCCTTACCGGTTACTGGAAAGCTGGCTGGGTGAGAATACCAACCTCTATACCGCGGAACACTACGAGCTGACCGAAGAACACCTGCGTCAGCTCAAGGCGCTGGACTGCCCGACGTTGCAGGATCCTTCGCAGTACCTGCTGCTGGTGCAGACGGCGGATGAAACGCTGGATTACCGTGAAGCTGTCGACAGGTTTGCCGGCAGTGTGCAGTTCGTGCAGCCGGGCGGCAGCCATGGATTTGAACAGTTCGAGGCGTTGATGCCGGCGGTGAAGGCGTTTGCGGAGGGCAGAATTGAGCTGCCTGACCCCATACCGCTGCCGGTGGCCTCTCTCTGAACAGGATAACGCGATGTCAAAGCAATACAACGCCGAAGCGATAGAAGTACTCAGTGGCCTGGATCCGGTCCGTCGCCGGCCGGGCATGTACACCGAGACCGACCGTCCCAATCACCTGGCACAGGAAGTGATCGACAACTCGGTCGACGAGGCCCTGGCCGGTCATGCCAGCGTGATTGAGGTATGTCTGCACGATGACGGCTCGCTCAGCGTGTCGGATGACGGGCGCGGCATGCCGGTGGATATTCATCCGGAGCAGGGGGTCAGCGGGGTTGAGCTGATCCTGACCAAGCTGCATGCCGGGGGCAAGTTCAACAACGACAACTACAACTACTCCGGCGGTTTGCACGGCGTGGGGGTGTCCGTCGTCAATGCCCTGTCCAAGCTGCTCAATGTTGAAATCAAGCGCGATGGACAGGTGTACCGCATCGGGTTCGCCGATGGCGAAAAGGTGTCCGAACTGGAGGTGACCGGCACCTGTGGCAAGCGTAACACCGGTACCAGCCTGCGCTTTTTGCCGGACCCCAAGTACTTCGACAGTGCCAAGTTCAATGTTACCCGGCTGAAGCACAACCTGCGCGCCAAGGCGGTGCTCTGTCCCGGTCTGAAGATGATCTTCACCGACCTGAGCAGTGGCAAGAAGGAGCAGGAAGAATGGTACTACGAGGATGGGCTGGTGGCCTATCTGCGTGGTACTACCCAGGTGTATGAAACACTGCCGGCGGAGCCCTTTACCGGGAGCCTGCAGGGGGATGAAGACGCGGTGGAATGGGCCGTGCAGTGGCTGGCCGACGGCGGTGAAGTCACGGCCGAGAGTTACGTCAATCTGATTCCGACTGCTCAGGGCGGTACCCATGTGAACGGCATGCGCACGGGGCTGCTGGAAGCCATGCGCGAGTTCTGCGAGTTTCGTAACCTGCTGCCGCGTGGTGTCAAGCTGAGCCCGGATGATATCTGGGACCGCTGCTGCTACATCCTGTCCGCCAAGATGCGTGACCCCCAGTTTGCCGGCCAGACCAAGGAGCGTCTGTCGTCGCGTCAGGTCGCGGCCTTCATTTCCGGGGCGGTCAAGGATGCGTTTTCACTCTGGCTCAACCTGCACGTTGAAGAAGGGGAGAAGCTGGCCGAACTGGTGATCGCCAGTGCCCAGCGTCGCATGCGTGCAGGGCGCAAGGTGGTGCGCAAGAAAGTCACTCAGGGGCCGGCCTTGCCCGGCAAGCTCGCGGACTGCTCGGGCGCGGATGCCGGACAGGCCGAGCTGTTTCTGGTGGAGGGTGATTCCGCCGGTGGCTCGGCCAAACAGGCGCGTAACCGTGAGTTCCAGGCGATCATGCCCCTGCGCGGCAAGATCCTGAACTCTTGGGAAGTGGATCCGGCAGAGGTGCTGGCCTCGCAGGAAATTCATGATATTTCGGTGGCTATCGGGGTCGACCCGGGTTCCGACAAGCTGGACGGCCTGCGCTATAACAAAATTTGTATTCTGGCGGATGCGGATTCGGATGGCCTGCACATCGCGACCTTGCTGTGCGCACTCTTCGTACGGCACTTCAAGCCTCTGGTGGCTGCCGGTCATATCTATGTGGCCATGCCGCCGCTGTACCGCATCGACTTTGGCAAAGAGGTCTATTACGCACTGGATGATGGTGAGAAAGATGGCATCATCGAGCGGATTCGGGCCGAGCGCAAGAATGCCAAAATCGGGGTTCAGCGCTTCAAGGGGCTGGGGGAGATGAACCCGCTGCAGCTGCGTGAAACCACCATGTCGCCGGATACGCGCCGGCTGGTGCAGCTGTCACTGGATGCCGGTGACGATACGCTTGAAATCATGGATATGCTGCTGGCGAAAAAACGCTCGGCAGATCGCAAGCGTTGGCTGGAGCAGAAGGGCAATCTGGCCGAAGTGATCTAGGCCATCAGGCGACCCCCTCAACAAGAAACGCCGGGCAGATGCCCGGCGTTTGCGTATATGGCTGTCCGTAACCGGTCAGCCGGCAGGGCGGTAATGGAACAGGCTTTCGCTGTCTTCGTCACTGTAGATACAGCGGAACCCTTCATCCAAGGGAATCAAAATGCACTGGCTGTTCACCGGCGCTTCGGTGGTCCAGTCCTGAGTGCAGTCATCACGGCTGACATTTTCAGTGGCCGTGAGCGTGAACAGGTTGCCGCTTTGGGTCCAGGTGTAATTGGTCCGGTACAGGTCACACTGGCCATCGTTATAGCGGTACTGTCCGGTTCCATCGGCGCGGATCTCCTCCACACCGATCGGCTCGCCGCCCTGACAGTCATAGCTTTGATCCATCAGCGTCCAGCTGCCGACCGGATCAACCTGCGGTACCTGGCTCGGGTCGAGGCTGAATGCCATCCGGGTGTCCATGCCCTGTTCACTGAAGTCCAGGTCATATCGTACCTGGGCACCTTGAGTGCGGAGCATGTTGGCAATCTGTGCCTGTGCCACGCAGCCAGTGCTGGTGCCGCTTTCCAGCTCTACCGCGACCTGGGTAGGCAGATTGCTGATCAGGTCGGCCAGCCGGTTGTAATCGGCGCTCAGGCGAGTGTGACCATTGGCGTCCAGCGCTTCCTGCTCCAGTTCGGCGGCAGCCTTGCCTGCCTGTTCGCCACTGAAGGCGACCAGATGCTTGCCCTGCATGCCTGCCTTCAGGCTCAGCCCCGGTATCAGGTGGGACAGGTCGATGTCGGCAAGGCTGCCATCGGTCGGAATCTGGATCTGGCGTCCCATCGGTGACATGGCGAGCATGCCCAGCAGTGCGTTCGGGTTTTCCGTGGCGATGCTGAGCAGGAAGTCCAGGTTGGTCGGCTGCAGGGTGTTCGGGTCGATCGCCAGATCAAACAGCGAGAAACCGGCGCCGCGCGTGCCCTGGATCATGCCGGTGAACATGCCCAGCATGGCCGGGTTCGCACCGGCCAGCTGACGCTGGGCCTGCTGCAGCTCGGCGCATTCGGTCGGGTAGTCCCTGAAGCGCTGCACCATGGATGTGACCGTGGGAATGAGGTTATCCACATTCAGCCCCATGCCCAGCCCCAGAATCTGGTCGGTACTGCCGCTGTGCGAGGGAATGTGGCCACGCAGGCTGCGCAGATCGCTCACCAGCTCTGCATGGGTCAGCTCCAGTACGGAACGGCTTTGCATCGCCAGTGCGTTGTCGGTGCTCACACCGGTATTGCCGGCAACGAAACGGGGGACCTGTGCAACCAGTGCGCTGATATCCGCGCGGCATGCCGCATCCAGGCGCTCGGTCGGCAGCGGCTTGCCACGGGCCTGCAGCAGCGCTTTCAGGTCCTGTCCAAGGCCAATGCTGTCCGGATCCAGAATTCCCTGTGTCAGGCGCTCCAGATGGATGAAGGCCTGCAGGCTGTCATCAAAGCCGTAGTCTGTCTTCAGCTGCGCCAGCTCGCCGCTGTCGGCCAGAGACCTGTCAGGCGCTTTCAAGGCCAGCCGCTGCAGCTGGTCGTTTTCCTGATCGAGGAAGTGGAAAGCGGTCAGAGTAGCGATTCCCTCGTGCACGGTGACCGCCAATTCAAGTGACTGGTCCCCCGGCTGTGTCAGACGCCAGAGCTTGACGCTGGTACCTTCAAGCGTAAGGGTGCGCGGCTTCAGGCCACTCTCGGTGGATGCCTGATCAAATACGCGCCAGAACTGCTGCTCATCCTGAATGCCGAAACGCAGTACCGGCATGAGGCCGTCCATGTAGATGGCCTGTGGCTTGAGCGGGTCCAGTCCAAAGTGCGCAACGGTGCTGCCGTAGGTGGTAGCATTGCCCAGGAACTCACGCAGCAGCACAGTGGCAAAGCGTGCCTGAGGAGTTTCGTCACGGCCCAGGTTATCCATTTCAGCCAGCAACTGCTGGATCTGGAGCTGGGACTGGCCCATCAGGGGCATATCACGCAACTGAGCGACCTGTTCGGCGCTGGCCTTGCCGCCGATATACATGACCGTGTCCGCCGGCACAAAGTGTGCCATCGAGGTCTCCGATGTCGAGCCCAGCCATCCCTGTTGCCAGGCCAGCCCTGCGCCTGCGGCGGCTGCCAGGACACCCGCACCTATCCATTTTTTCATGCTTAACTCCATTAATCGGGTTGATATCGGAACGACCCGGGCACTGCCTGCCATTCCTGTGCTGTTGGCGAGGATAGCACTATCCGCAGACAGGCTATAGTGAGGATATGAAACCTGGATGTGGAGGCCGAGATGAAAACTGACAGGGCTGTCATGGGCGTGCTGCTTTGCTGCGGCCTGCTGCTGGGCCCGGCACAGGCGTACGCCATGCCGGAAGCCGCCCGCGCAAGTGATGCGGCCGTAACCGCGAACCAGACGCCGGAGGTCAGCGACTTCTACTCTGCCACGGGAGCCGAGCGGGTCTGGTTTGACGCTCAGGGTGAGCCGCGCCTGGTGCCACAACAGGAGCTGGAGGCCTGGGTGCTGCTGTCTTACGAGCATGGATTAAGGCCGCAGGACTATGGCGCACAGTCGTTTCTGGACGGGCTGGACAGCAGGCTTTCACTGTCCGAGCGGGAGCAGTGGTTTACTGAGCAGTTTCTGGCACTGGCACGGGATCTGGCCGGCAGTGACCGGGTTGCTCAGGCCGACAGCCAGTGGCATTTCGAGGTGCCGGTACTGGACACCACCGCACTGTCGGCACGTCTGCGTCGAGGAGAGTCGGTGGCAGAGATACTCCAGTCATTGTTGCCGCAGTCGCCGGAGTACTGGCGGCTGGTGGAGCTTTATCGTCAGGAGTTGAAGTTGCCTCCGGACAGCATTCCTCCGCCCATACTGCCACAACGCCTGCTGCGACCGGGTGATCAGCATGACGCCATCCCCATTCTGGTGCATTGGCTGATACAGCAGTCCAGGCTTGATGCGGATCAGGTGGACAGGACATCCCGGCGTTACTCGGAACCGGTCGTTGAAGCGGTGCGGCACATTCAGCGTCAAAACGGGTTACAGGCGGACGGGATCATTGGGCCGGATACCCGGCAGGCCATTCTGCAGGGGCGAGAACAGCGCCTGCGCCAGATAAGGGCCAACCTGTTTCGCTGGCGGGCACTGCCGCGCCAGTTGGGCAGCCGTTATCTGCTGGTCAGAACAGCGGCATTCAACCTGGACCTGATCAAGGACGGTGAGCTGGAGCGGCGTCACGCCGTGATCGCCGGGCGTCCCTCACGTCCGACGCCATCCTTTGCCGCCAGTGTTCGACGCCTGACGTTCAATCCCTATTGGACCGTTCCGTTCCGCATTGCCGTTGAAGATCTGCTGCCCAAACAGCAGGAGGATTCGGCTTACCTGAGCAGTCACCAGATCGATGTGCTGGAGCGGAGTGACGAGGCGCGCTGGGAAGCGCGTGCGATCGACAGTATCGACTGGTCTGCTTTGTCTCGCGGCAACTTCAACCTGTTGCTGCGCCAGCGACCGGGGCCGTTGAACAGCCTGGGGCGGGTGCGGATGGATATGCCCAATCCTTACAGCATCTTCCTGCATGACACGCCACAGAAAAGGCTGTTTGACGAAATGCCAAGGGCCTACAGCTCGGGGTGTGTGCGGGTGCAGGATATCGATGTGCTGGTGAGCACGCTTATGGATCAGGCGCAGGTCGAGAAAGCGCTGGCGCAGTCCGATACACGACCTATTGCCCTGCAGGCCCCCGTCCCGGTCTATCTGGTGTACCTCACGGCCTGGGTGGATGAGCAGGGCGTCGCCTATCTGCACCCCGATCTGTACGGACGTGATCGCAAGCTGGACAGTGTATTGGGGCCAATCGGGATGCCGCCACCGGAGTACGGAGTCGAGTTGGCACGTAAAGTGATTAAAAAGTAGTCATTCTGTAACGCTTTGGTTAAAATTCACACAGTCTTATATATGACCAGCTGTTAACCGAGGTGACTGATGCTGTTGACCCCGCGCCGCTTTGAAGTCGACCCTGATGCTCATCCCGAGTGTCGCCACCGCCGCCGAATTCTGGGAGGTGTTGCAGCCACGGCCGCCGTGCTGCAGATGCCGGTCGCACATGCCAACATCCGGCCGCTGCATGGACGCACGCTCCGGTTCGACCATCTGCACACCGGCGAGCAACTGGATACCACCTACTGGTCGGAAGGACGCTATCTGAAAACCAGCCTGGCCGATATCAACTATCTGCTGCGCGACTTTCGGACCGAAGAAGTTCATCCGATCGACCCGAAGCTGCTGGACCTGCTGCACTACTTGCAGCTGGAAACCGGTAACGATAACCCCTTCCAGATCATCTCGGGTTACCGTTCACCCAAAACCAATGCCCAGCTGAGAGCGTCGAGCAGTGGTGTTGCCAAGAAAAGCCTGCACATGCAGGGCAAGGCACTGGATATCCGTTTGCCGGGAACGCCCCTCAAGACCCTGCACCGAATCGCCTGTAACGCCAAGGTGGGCGGCGTTGGACTCTATACCGGCTCCAACTTTATCCACATCGACACCGGGCGCGTGCGCTACTGGGGCAGCTAATCCGCCCGAATGCGTGCCAGCTTGTCGGCCAGGCTGGCGCGTGACAGCTCACCCAGATGAGAGTCGCGCAGCTGCCCGTCCGCATCGATAAACAGCGTGGTGGGCAGTGCACGTGAACCGTAATGCTGGCCAATGGCGTTCTGCTGATCCAGCAACACGTTATCCAGCTCAACGCCCAGCTCCATCAGAAAGGCTTCAACACTGACACTGTCCTCTCCCAGATTGGCAAACAGGAAATGGATCTCCGGGTGTTCGGACTGGGCCTGTGCCAGCACCGGCATTTCCCGTACGCAGGGAGGGCACCAGGTGGCCCAGATATTCAGCACGATCGGTTTACCCTCATAGGCTTGCAGATTGACCGGATTGCCCTCCAGTGAGGTGAGTGTGATGTCGGGCAGGCTTTCCTGCGCCGCCTGTATCTGTGCCAGGGGGATGGCAGTGGCGCCCCAGGTGATACCGCCACTGAGCAAGGCGACCCCCAGCGAGCGGCGCATGGCAGGCCGGCGCCATAGATACCAGAGTCCGGCCAGCGCTGCACCGACCAGCCCCGACACCCACCAGAAACCACCATCGCGAATGTCGATGATGCCCAATGGGTCGCGGCGGTACTCTTCGTAAAACCGGAGCACAAAGCCAAGGCGGGCAGCCAGCAGGCCAACCAGCAGAATGGTGAACAGGGCGGCTTCAGGGTTGTGGCCTGAACGGCGGCTGCTGAGCCAGCCGGCAAAGAGGGCGATCAGGAGTGCAACCAGTATCAACAGGTGGTCCAATGAGATCGCGAAGGGGCCGAGTGCCAACGATTGCATGATGTGCTCCTTGAAAGCGGGTCTTGTA
The DNA here is from genome assembly GCF_017776525.1 of Marinobacterium alkalitolerans. Taxonomy (GTDB): domain Bacteria; phylum Pseudomonadota; class Gammaproteobacteria; order Pseudomonadales; family Balneatricaceae; genus Marinobacterium; species Marinobacterium alkalitolerans. Next base: position 118,826 of record NZ_JACVEW010000006.1, on the reverse strand, counting down.
CAGACGCATACGGCCCGTCTGGCGGGCCGGTTCGCGTCAGTGTCTGACTGCAACAGGGAGCGGGGGTTCAGCTAAACTTCATGGCACCCTGTGTACCTATACATAGCATATCAATTTCAGGAGCGTCGCATGCGTTGGACTCGTGCCGGAGTGTGGATTGTACTGTTGGGCCTGTTGCTGGGAGGTTGTGCCAGTCTTCAACCGGGGCGGGAGGCGCCCGTCATGGATGTGGTCGGAGTGCGGCTGGATCCGAACAGCCAGGGTGCGGTGCCGCGCTTTCTGATTCGGCTGAGGATATTGAACCCCAACCGTCAGGCGCTGGTGCTGGAAGGGGTACGTTATCACCTCTATCTGCAGGAGCAGCGAGTGCTCAGCGGTGTGACGCGAGACCTGCCGCGTATCCCGGGCTATGCCGAGGAAACCGTTGAGGTCGGGGCATCACCTGCCCTGTTCGGCAGCGTTCGCTTGCTGCAGGAGATGGCCACGACACCGGGCTTGAAAGCACTGGATTATCGTGTGGAGGTCAAACTGGACAGCGGCGGGCTCAGCTGGCCGGTTGAAGTTGAGCAGACCGGCCGCCTGAGCCTGTCGCCCTAGTTGCTGGCGGGCTTCGCCTTCAGTTCGGCACAATAGTCGCGGGCCGGCAGCGCCGAGGTGAACAGCAGGTAGTCGGCTACGGGGTGAGTGCCAAGCCCTTCAGGTCGATAGTCCTGCGGTGATGTCTTGTCCGGCTCGACAGCGATCATCAACACACTGACCGCCGGTCGCCTGAGCCAGCGCGGAATGCCCAGATCCAGGCGGGCATGAATGCTGCCGGTGATCATCACGCCTGTCTGGTCCGGGGCCGAGTACTCACGCAGCCGCGTGGCCATGGCCTGATCGCGTGCGAGCTGCACCTGGCGCATGCCGTCCAGCGAGGACGCTGGCAGTTGTCCACAGTGACTGTCATACAGCAGGTCTCGCATGAAATCGCTGTGGCCCGGTTCCAGCTCGCCCTCAGGTGCGCCGGCCGTGTAGGCCTGACGCTGCTGATCCCGCGACAGGTCGGTGGCGACCAGAGCAGGTGCATGGTCCAGCGCCGCCTTGACCACAGGCTCGTATAACGCCCAGTCCCAGCCCGGCTGCCAGTTGAGGGCTTCCGGGGTGACGTTCTGGCCCCGGCCCCGTGCATCATCAAGCAACGGCTGCTGTGATTGCTGCAGCATCTCCATCGCTACGGGGCCCAGCTGGTCGCGTATGGCCAGTCGTTCGATCCAGTCGGCCTGAATGGCGTGATGTTCGGGGTGATCGTGCTGTTCGCCCAGCAGTAGCCAGCCACCGGGCGGGAGCCGTTCAAACAGGGTATCAATGCTGACAAAGCGCTCGGCGCGCAGATCCCACAGGCGCCCTTCAAGCGATGCGGCAGCGGCCGGCAGCGCGACCAGCAGGCTCAGCAACATCAGCAGGGGGCGGATCATCAACTGCTCCGGCCGCTTTTAACGTCCAGATAGTCTCGCGCCACCACGCCTTCAAGGGCGTTCATGGCATCCACCAGCTCCTGAAAGGTCTCACGGCGGCGCCTGAGTTCGGCGATAGAGGCCTCGGATGCCTTGCCGTCCGCATGTCGCTCGGGCAGTGCCAGCAGCGTCTTGATGTAGTCGGCACGTGCATGTGCCACCATCGACAGGACCGGCTTGAGGTCCACCAGTGCCAGTTCAGGCAACTGGGAGTTGATCAGCTCACGGTTGATGTCGCGGCGGTATTTTTCAAGCTCCAGCAACAGCCGGTTGTTATCGGTCGACATGGCGTCACTCCTTCGCATCAGCACTAGCCTGAATCTAGCACACTGGACGGTTATGAGAAGCGTTTCAAGCAGTTATAGATCGATTAGCCCGCTTTGGATCAAGGGTTGCAGCGCCACAGACAGGCCGGCGGGTGCGATCTGAAAGCAGAGCTGGCATACTGCCGCCCAGATCACAATTGTTTGCCACGCCCTGTGTGCGGGCACACCTGTGCAGGAATCAGTTGATGAGTGTAGACACCACTTTTGACGGCGATACCGAAAAACTGTCGCTGAGAGACTTTACCGAAAAAGCGTACCTTGATTATTCGATGTACGTGATACTGGACCGTGCGCTGCCCCACCTGGGCGACGGCATGAAGCCGGTTCAGCGCCGTATCGTGTATGCCATGTCCGAGCTGGGCCTGAAGGCCACGGCCAAGTACAAGAAGTCCGCGCGTACCGTGGGTGATGTACTGGGCAAGTTCCATCCGCACGGTGACTCGGCCTGTTACGAAGCCATGGTGCTCATGGCCCAGTCCTTCAGCTATCGCTACCCGCTGATCGACGGTCAGGGCAACTGGGGCTCGCCCGATGACCCCAAATCCTTCGCGGCCATGCGTTATACCGAATCGCGTCTGGCCCCCTACGCTGAAGTTCTGCTGCAGGAGCTCGGGCAAGGGACCGTCAACTGGGTGCCCAACTTTGACGGCACTATGGATGAGCCCGAGGTGCTGCCGGCACGTCTGCCCAACGTACTGCTCAATGGCGGTACCGGTATCGCCGTGGGCATGGCAACGGATATCCCGCCGCACAACCTGCGCGAAGTGGCCAGCGCCTGCTGCCACCTGCTGGATCACCCGCAGGCCACGCTGGAGGATCTCTGTGACCTGGTGCCGGGGCCGGATATGCCCACCGAAGCCGAGATCATTACGCCGGCGGAAGAGCTGCGAGAGCTCTATAGCAAGGGGCGGGGCAGCTTCCGCATGCGTGCGCTCTGGAGCCGTGAAGATGGCGAAATAGTCATTACCGCACTGCCGGCACAGGTCTCCGGGGCGCGTGTACTGGAGCAGATTGCGGCCCAGATGCAGCAGAAGAAACTGCCGATGGTAGTTGACCTGCGTGACGAGTCCGACCATGAAAACCCGACACGTCTGGTGATAGTACCCAAGCGGGGCAAGGATCTGGATGCGCTGATGGCGCACCTGTTCGCCACCACCGATCTGGAGCGCAGTTACCGCGTCAACCTGAACATGATCGGGATTGACGGCCGTCCTCAGGTGAAGGACCTGCGCCAGATTCTGGTGGAGTGGCTGAGCTGGCGTACCGGTGTGGTGCGTCGCCGCCTGGAGTACCGGCTGCAGAAGGTGCGCGACCGTCTGCACATCCTCGAAGGTTTGATGACGGCGTACCTCAACATCGATGAAGTGATTGCGATCATCCGCGAAGAGGACAAGCCGCGCGAAGAGCTGATGCGTCGCTTTGAGCTCACGGAGGTTCAGGCCGATGCGATTCTGGACCTCAAGCTGCGCCATCTGGCGCGCCTTGAGGAGATCAAGATTCGGGGTGAACAGGATGAACTGAACGAGGAGCGTCAGCGGCTGGAAAAAACGCTCGATTCCGATGAGCTGATGCGCAAGCTGATTCGCGAAGAGATCGAATCCACTGCCGAGCAGTTCGGTGACGAGCGTCGTTCGCCGCTGCAGGAACGTGCCGAAGCGCAGGCGTTCAGTGAAAAGGATCTGCTCAGTGCCGATCCGGTGACGGTTGTGCTGTCCAAACAGGGCTGGATCCGTGCGGCCAAGGGCCATGATATCGATGCGGTTGGGCTGAATTACAAGTCAGGGGATGCGTTCAAGCTGGCCAGCCCGGGGCGCATGAACCAGCCCTGTATTCTGCTCGACTCCACCGGGCGCAGCTACACGCTGGATACCCACAAGTTGCCTTCCGCCCGTGGTCAGGGTGAGCCGGTCACCGGTCACGTCAGCCTGCCCAAGGGGGCGATGGTGGATGGTCTGGTGTGCGGCCGGGAAACCGACCGTGTCTTGCTGGCGTCGGATGCGGGGTATGGTTTCGTCACCCGAATCGATCAGCTCACCAGTAAAACCAAGAACGGCAAGGCTGCACTGACGCTGCCCAAGGGCGCCAAGGTGCTGCCGCCGGTGCTGTTGCCACAGGAGTCGGCGCTGCTGGCAGCGGTCAGCAGTGAAGGGCGTCTGCTGGTGTTCCCGGTCGAGGAGCTGCCGGAACTGGCGCGCGGCAAGGGTAACAAGGTGATCAACATTCCGACGGCCAAAGCGGCCACTCGAGAGGAATTGATGACGCATGTGATGCTGATGGGGCCGGAGGATACGCTGGTGGTCAATGCCGGACGCCAGCACCTGAAGCTCAAGGGCAGTGAGCTGGAGCGCTACCGCGGTGAGCGCGGCCGCCGGGGAAGCAAGCTGCCGCGCGGCTATCAGCGGGTCGACAGCCTCGAAGTGATCAACGACTGACCCTCAATGCCGGCGCCCTCAGGCGCCGGCATTGCCTTTGCTGCGTTCTGCCAGCTTGCTCAGCAGGTGGCGAGCCTGCTTCTCCAGCAGGTTCTGGTAGGACTCGTTAACCGCCAGCAGCAGTACCTTGTCTTCATCTTCTCGGCGGATATCCGCCTGACTCAGCAGTGACTCTTTCAGCTGCGGTGCCTCGGTCAGGGCCGTATGGCTGATCAGGGCGTTGCTCTGCGTGGTCCGGCTCAGGAAATGAGCCTCTTCCTGCATGCGCTCGACCTTGTCCAGTGCGCCGCGCACCAGAGCCATGTGCAGGTTCATGACCGGCTGGAAGGCACGGATCTGCTGCTGGTTGTAGTGCTGGTAGAGGTAGGTGAACAGCATGGCGCAACAGATCGCATTGACGCCGTGGCTGTCCTTGTCATCGGCGCTGGTAAACAGGATACGCAGGTTGCCATCCTTGAGTGTTTCCAGATTGCCACTGTAGATCCGCGCTACGGAGTTGGCGAGGGTGCGGTAGTTCTTCAACAGAACGGCACGCTCATCTTCGTCCAGGTTGTCCGAATGGGCGCTGCGGGTATCGATCAGGAACAGGTAGCCGGCCTCCTCTGGCGTCAGCATCAATTCCAGCTCCTGCTCAAAGGTGTACAGGCCCAGCTGCTCCTCGTCACTCAGCCGCAGCGGGTTATCCCGTTCACTGCTGTCCTCTTCAGGGTCGCTCAGCAGAGTTGCGAGGCTGTCATCGGTGGTGTCGCTTTCACTCAGTTCCAGATCCGGCACCATCGCTTCGTCGCTGTCATCCGTGGTGTCGATATACCCGGCCGGCTTGGGAGTGAAGCGGGGCATGCGCTGATCCTGTTCGCTGGGCTTGAGCAGCGAAACCAGTTCGTCAGTGTCGAAGGAGGGCTCGCGGCGGCCGGTGTTCGGTTCAGGCTCATCCAGGGCTTCGGCCCCGACCAGCTTGATACGCCGGGGCGAGGGCTCGGCCTTCGGCAGCTCGTCCAGGCTTGGCTCGGGAGCAGGTTCTTCAGTGTGCGCCTGCTCGGCTGTGGACTGATCGACCGGCACCTGATCCGTTGGCTGCTCAGGTGTTTCCGCTTCGGTTCCGTCTTCAGGGGCCTGTGATTCGGTCTGTTCCCGAGGTGCTTCAGGCGTGGTTGGCTCCGGCTGTGGTTGAGTTTCCGGTTCGCGGGCTGGTGTTGCCTTGGCCACGTCCGGTTCGGGGGATTCCTCTGCGGGCTGGGTGAAATCAAATTCCGGGATGCTGTCGCGGTTCTGCTCACGCAGGGTTTGGCGTGCGACCTCGGTGAATTCAAGTGGCTCGGGAGCTTCAGACCCTTCGCCGTCTACCCGGGCCCGCTGTTTCAGGCTGAAACCGATCAGCAGCGCCGTGATCCCGAGACTGCCGGCGAGCAGCAGCCCGATCTCATACAGCTGTTGCTGCAGCCGGGCGGCAAAAGGCGCTGCATTGCTCCAGAGAGTCAGTTGCCCGATGGTGTCATCCCCCTGCACCAGCTCCAGCGTATGGCCTCGTCCCTGTGGCTGACCGGCCAGCGCGATCAGGGTCTGGTCCGGTGCGGTCAGGCGCAGCCCGTTGATCATGGGCTGCGCCGCCAGCTCGTTGAACAGATAATTGAGGCTGATGCGATCATCGGCCAGCACCAGTGGCTGAATCAGTATGGCGCTGCTGCGACCGAACATCAGGCTCAGTTCGGTGGCCTGTTGTGCGGCGTGGTCCTTGCTGCGCAGGTACTCGAAAGTACCGCTCAGGGCCAGGCTGAGCAGCAGAATCAGGGCGGCCGAAAGCAGGGCGCGCAGAGACAGGGTCGAGGTGCTGTGCTGGGAGGTGTGCTTGGGCTCCATCCGGTTCGGGTCCGAGGCTGGGTGGTGGCAGAATGATCAGTCGATAATAGCAACATTCGTGTGCAGCGCACAGGGCTCAGCCCCGGGCAGAAGACGAGGAATTAACCCGGAAAGGCACCCCTGACCAAAGACCTTTGCCCCCCGCTCGGGTTATACTGTGCCGTTAAAAGTCATCGCAGCGGATTGATGAGATGAATGTAACCGACTATATGAACTCGTTGGGCGAGCAGGCGCGTGCCGCCGCCCGTCAGATTGCGCGTGCCGACAGTGGCAGCAAGAACCGCGCTCTGCTGGCCATGGCAGATGCCATTGATGCCAGCCGTGAGGCGCTGGTCGAAGCAAACCTGAAAGACATGAACAACGGCCGCGAGAAAGGCCTGGATGCGGCCATGCTGGACCGTCTGGAGCTGACCCCGGCGCGTATCGACGGCATGATCGAGGGGCTGCGCCAGGTGGCTGCGCTGCCGGACCCGGTTGGTGGCATTCGTGACATGAACTACCGTCCCTCCGGCATTCAGGTGGGCAAGATGCGTGTCCCGCTGGGTGTGATCGGTATCATCTACGAATCGCGTCCGAACGTAACCTGCGAAGCCGCCAGCCTGTGCCTGAAATCCGGCAATGCGACCATCCTGCGGGGCGGTTCTGAGGCAATCCATTCCAACCAGGCCATTGCAGCCTGTATTGGTCAGGGGCTGGAAGCGGCCGGGCTGCCGCAGACGGCGGTGCAGGTGGTCGAAACCACGGACCGTGAGGCCGTTGGCCGCCTGATTGCCATGCCGGAGTACGTGGATGTTATCGTGCCGCGTGGTGGCAAGGGGCTGATCGAGCGCATTGCCAATGACGCTCGCGTTCCGGTGATCAAACATCTGGATGGCATCTGTCATGTGTATATCGATGCCGAAGCGGACAAGAGCAAGGCACTGAATATTGCCATCAATGCCAAGACGCATCGCTACGGTACCTGCAACACCATGGAAACGCTGCTGGTGGATCAGGCCATTGCGGCCGAAGTGTTGCCGGAGCTGGCTGAGCACTATGGTCAGCTGGGCGTGGAACTGCGTGGCTGTGAGCAGACGCGAGCGCTGCTGCCGGCCATCAACGCCGCCACCGATGAAGACTGGGATACCGAATATCTGGCGCCCATTCTGGCGGTCAAGATCGTGCAGGATATGGCTGAGGCGATCGACCATATCAACCGTCACGGCTCTCACCACACGGATGCCATTATTACGGAGAATTACACCAAGGCGCGGGCTTTCCTGCGTGAAGTGGATTCCAGTTCGGTGATGGTGAACGCGTCCACCCGCTTTGCCGACGGGTTCGAGTACGGGTTGGGCGCGGAGATCGGTATCTCAACCGACAAGATTCATGCCCGCGGGCCGGTCGGTCTTGAAGGCCTGACCTCTGAGAAGTATGTCGTACTGGGTGACGGTCAGGTCCGAGACTGATGCAACCGCTGGTTTTCATGGGCGGGACGTTTGACCCGATCCACAACGGTCATCTGCGGACGGCACTGGAACTCAAGCAGTGGCTGGGGGTCGATCAGGTGTGCCTGATCCCCTCCGGTGCGCCGGTGCACCGTGACGCGCCGGGCTGCACTCCGCGTCAGCGGCTGGAGATGGTCCAGTGTGCGGTGGCGGATGAACCGGCGCTGGCGGCCGATGCGCGGGAGATCGAGTCGGATGCTCCCTCGTACTCGCTGCTCACCCTGCAGGCCTTGCGCGCCGAGCGAGGGCAGGACTGCCCCATTATCATGACGATGGGGATGGATGCCTATCAAACCCTGCCAAAATGGCATGAATGGCGAGCGTTTCTGGACTACGCCCACATTCTGGTATTGTCGCGGCCGGGCTATGACGGCAAGGACGCGTCGGCCGAGCTGCTGGAGTATACACGCCAGCATCAGGCCACATCGGTGGAGGCGCTGTTGAACACGCCTTCAGGTCAGGTGTTCATTCAGGAGCTGACGCCGCTGGGCATTTCGGCGACGCAGATTCGACACCTGATCGCTCAGGGGCACTCGCCCCGCTACCTGATGCCAGAGCCGGTATGGCACTATATTCAGGACAATAAACTCTACGGTTATCACTAAAAAAGGTACTTTCTCGTAATGGAGCTTGATCAGCTGCGTGAACTGGTGCATTCGGCACTGGAAGATATGAAAGCACGTGACATCACTGAACTGGATGTGCGCGGCAAGTCCAGCGTCACCGACTACATGGTGATTGCCAGTGGTACCTCGAAGCGACATGTGGTGTCCGTCGCTCAGGACCTGCTGGAAAAGGTCAAGGCAGCAGGGCTGCAGCCGATGGGAACCGAGGGGCAGGAAGCAGGTGACTGGATTCTGGTGGATCTGGGCGACATGGTGGTTCACGTCATGATGCCGGATGCGCGCAGTTTCTACGATCTGGAGCGTCTGTGGCAGTTTGATGCAGACGACGAAGCGGCAGCGGAGTAACCACGCCGATGCGAATCCGTTTGCTGGCGGTGGGCAACCGCATGCCGGACTGGGTTGAAGCCGGCTACGCTGAATACGCCCGGCGCCTGCCGGCCGACTTTCAGCTGGAGCTGGTTGAAATTGCCCCGGGCCACCGGGGCAAGAATGCGGATCTGGCACGCGCCATTCGCTCCGAGGGCGATGCCATGCTGGCCGCCATCGGCAAGGGGGATCGGGTGGTTGCGCTGGATGTGAAAGGCCGCCCCTGGTCCACCGAGCAGCTGGCCGAGCAGGCCGAACACTGGCGTATGGATGGCCGCAATCTGAGCCTGCTGGTCGGTGGTCCGGATGGACTGGATGCCCGCTGCCTGGCGCAGGCGGACCAGAAGTGGTCACTGTCGGCCCTGACCCTGCCGCACCCGCTGGTACGCGTGGTGCTGGCAGAGCAGCTTTACCGTGCCTGGAGCATTCTCCAGGGCCACCCTTACCATAAGTAGTCAGGCGGTATGGCACCCTTCGAGCGCTTAAAGGACTATTCCCGCGAGAGTATCACCTTCACCAACCGTGCCGTGATCGCGTTCGTGATCGTGGTACTGATGATGCTGGTGCTGATCGGGCGGATCTATTACCTGCAGGTGCTCGAGCATGAGCGTTATACGGCCATTTCGGAAGAGAACCGGGTGCAGCTGCAGCCGGTGGCGCCCCGGCGGGGGCTGATCTACGACCGAAACGGTGCTCTGCTGGCCGATAACCGGCCCCACTTCAGTGTGACTCTGCTGAAGGAAGAAGTGGACGACCTGGATGCCACGCTGGAGAAGCTCGGCACCCTGATCGAACTGACCCCCCGCGATATCGAACGTTTTCACAAGCGGCTGCAGCAGCGCCGTCGCCCTTATGAAACCGTGCCGCTGCGGTTCCGACTGACAGAAGCGGAAATCGCCCGCATCTCGCTCAATTATCACCGCCTGCCGGGCGTTCAGGTGGAGGCGGACCTGATCCGTTACTATCCACATGGCGCGTCACTGGTCCATGCGCTGGGGTATGTGGGACGTATCAATGAGCGTGAGCTGCAGAGAGTCGATGAAAAGAATTACGCTGCCACGCATTACATCGGCAAGCTCGGTATCGAGAAATTCTATGAAGACCTGCTGCATGGGCAGGTGGGTTTTCAAAAGGTGGAAACCAATGCGCGCGGTCGCATTCTGAACGTGCTGGAGCGGCAGGATCCGGTGCCCGGCCGGGATATTCAGCTGAGTCTGGACCTGCGGCTGCAGCAGTTCACCGAATCCCTGCTGGAGGGGCGTCGTGCCTCTGTCGTTGCGATCGAACCCTCCAGCGGTGAGATTCTGGCCATGGTCAGTACACCCACCTACGACCCTAACCTGTTTGTGACCGGTATATCCAGCAAGGACTACAATGCACTGCGCAACTCGAGTGATCTGCCGCTGTTCAATCGTTCGCTAAGGGGCAGCTATCCACCGGCTTCCACCATTAAGCCGGTCATTGCGCTGGCAGCACTGGAAACCGGCACCATTACGGCGGATAAGAAAATCTGGGATCCGGGCTTTTATCAGATCAACCAGAACGGCCGCCGCTACCGTGACTGGAAGCGCTGGGGACATGGCTGGGTGGATCTTGACGCGGCGGTAGCCGAGTCCTGTGATGTCTGGTTCTACGAGGTCGGCCACAAGATGGGCGTGGAGCCCATGTCGCGCTTTCTCGGCATGTTCGGTGTGGGGCAGGATGCCAGCCTGGACCAGCCCGAGGCGCTGCGCAATTTCCTGCCCTCCAATGAGTGGAAAGAGGCGAACTGGCGTCAGCCCTGGTATCCGGGGGACTCGGTCAACCTGAGTATCGGTCAGGGGTTCCTGGTGATGACACCGCTGCAGATGGCAACCTCCACGGCGGTGATGGCCAATCGCGGGCGCTGGGTGCAGCCGAGGATGCTGCAGGGCGTACTGGATGAACAGACCGGTGAACCCAGGCCGTATGCGCCCATGCTGAACCGCAAGGAAAAGCCGGCCGACATCGAGCTCAAGGAACCGAAGCACTGGCAACAGGTAATCGACAGCATGGTCTCCGTGATGCATGGTCCCAAGGGCACGGGGCGGCGCAGCGGGGAAGGTGCGCCCTATACCATTGCCGGTAAAACCGGTACGGCTCAGGTAGTCGGGATCGCTCAGGATGAGGAGTATGATGCCGAGGCGTTGGCCGAGCGTCACCGGGACCACGCCCTGTTCGTGGCGTTTGCGCCGGTCGATGACCCGAAGATTGCAGTGGCGGTCGTGGTTGAAAACGGTGGCGGTGGTTCCAGCACGGCAGCACCGGTCGCGCGTGAGGTGATGGATGCCTGGTTGCTGGGGGATTATGAAAACGACCTGGAGGTGGACTGATGGTGCAGCGTGACTTTCAACGCACCATGCCGGGCAGTAATGTGCATCTGCAGCGCCCCAGTGGTCTCTGGTCGGCGACGCATCTGGATGCCTGGCTGCTGGTACTGCTGCTCGTGCTGTGCGGGTTCGGGCTGTTTGTCCTCTATAGTGCATCGGGTCAGGACCTGGGCTACGTGCAGCGCCAGGCCGTTCGCATGGGTGCCGGGTTTTTCGGATTGATCGTGCTGGCGCAATTGCAGCCACGCACCTATCAACGGCTGGCCCCCTGGGGGTATGCCTGTGGCATCGCACTGCTGCTGGGGGTGCTGTTGTTCGGGGTCGGCGCCAAAGGGGCCCAGCGCTGGCTGGAGTTGCCCGGCTTTCGTTTTCAGCCTTCTGAAGTGATGAAGCTGGTATTGCCCATGATGGTCGCCGCCTGGCTGACCCGCCAGCAGCTGCCGCCGACCTTCCGCCACCTGCTGCTGGCCCTTGTGTTGTTGGCCGTACCAACGGCATTGATCATGAAGCAGCCGGACCTGGGGACTTCACTGTTAATCGCCGCGTCAGGTGTGTTTGTTATTCTGCTGTCAGGTGTGTACTGGCGCTGGATCTTTGCTGCTCTGGTGCTGGCCGGGGCTGCATTGCCTGCGCTTTGGGCCATCATGAAAGACTATCAGCGTCAGCGAGTGCTGACTTTTCTGGACCCGGAAAGCGACCCGCTGGGCGCGGGCTGGAATATCATCCAGTCAAAGACGGCGATCGGTTCAGGGGGGCTGTCCGGCAAGGGTTGGCTGCAGGGCACTCAATCCCAGCTGGATTTTCTGCCCGAGTCACATACGGACTTCATCATCGCCGTGATCGGTGAGGAACTGGGCATGACCGGTGTTTTGATCCTGTTGGCGATCTACCTGCTGATCATCGCGCGGGGGCTGATTATCGCCGTCCAGGCACAGGACAGTTTTTCTCGCCTGCTGGCGGGGAGTATTACACTGACTTTTTTTGTCTATGTATTCGTCAATATCGGTATGGTATCCGGGTTGCTGCCGGTGGTGGGGGTACCCCTTCCCATGGTCAGCTATGGCGGTACCTCGATCGTGACCCTGATGGCGGGCTTTGGCATTCTGATGTCGATCCGCACCCACAGACAGATGCTGACCCGATAGGGAGATAAAGATGCGCAATTCACTGGGATGCTGGCTGCTGGCCGGCTCATTGCTGACCGGGACAGCCACCGCGATGGCCGCGGGCAGCGGGTATGATGTTCATCCGCGGGCGGATGAAGTGGTGGACACGCTGGCCGAGGAGGGGTTCAAGGCCGAAGCGATTCGGGCCGTGCTGGCTCAGGCCGAGCGCAAGGATTCGATTCTGGAAGCGATCTCGCGGCCGGCAGAGCGCCGCCTGACCTGGGGCGAATACCGCAAGATTTTTGTTGAACCGCGACGTATTCGCCAGGGCGTTGCCTTCTGGCAGGAACACGAGGATACGCTGGCACAGGCCGAACAGACCTACGGCGTGCCGGCTGAAATTATCGTGGCGATTATCGGGGTGGAAACCCGCTACGGGCGTATCATGGGCAGCTACCGCGTACTGGATGCCCTGTCCACGCTGGGGTTTGATTACCCCAAGCGGGCCGACTTCTTCCGTGGCGAGTTGATCGAGTTCCTGCGCATGGCGCGCGAGGAAGGACTCGACCCGACCGAACCCAAGGGATCCTATGCCGGCGCCATGGGGTATGGTCAGTTCATACCGTCCAGCTTCCGGGCCTATGCCGTGGATTTCGATGCGGATGGCAAGCGCGATATCTGGAGCAACAAGGTTGATGCCATCGGCAGTGTGGCCAACTACTTTGCGGCGCATGGCTGGAAGCGTGGCGAGCCGGTACGTTCCAATGTGGTGATGAACAAGCCGGCGAACCCTGAATGGTTCAATGCCGGACTCAAGCCTGAACTGACACTGGCCGAGTGGGCCGAACGCGGTATCGCGACCCGCCAGGATCTGGATACCGCGCAGCCGGCAACCCTGATGGAGCTGACCATGGACGATGGCGAACACTACTGGTTCGGGCTGCACAACTTCTACGTCATCACTCGCTATAACCACAGCCGTCTCTATGCCATGGCCGTGTATGAGCTGAGTCAGGCGATTCGAGAAGCCCGCGAGAGTGGCAAGGAGAACTGACGCTATGAAACGGCTGTTGCTGCCTCTGCTGGGGCTGGTGGTTCTGTTATCCGGCTGTGCGTCCAAGGAAAACAGCGGGCGCTACAGCCTCAAGCAGGACCGCGGCCCCGACCGGGCCGTTGACCTGTCACAGGTGCCCGATGCCGTCCCCCGGCATGAGCCGCACAGCCGCTGGGGCAACAAAAGCCCTTACAAGGTACTGGGCAAGCGCTATTACGTGCTCCCTTCGGCCGATGGCTACCGTGAGCGTGGCATCGCCTCCTGGTATGGCAAGAAGTTTCACGGCCACACCACCTCTAACGGTGAGGTCTATGACATGTACCAGATGAGTGCGGCGCACAAGTCACTGCCGCTGCCCAGCTTTGTGCGGGTCACCAATCTGGACAACAACCGTCAGGTGGTTGTTCGGGTCAATGACCGAGGCCCCTTCCATGACCGCCGTTTGATTGATCTCTCCTACGCGGCCGCCTACCGGCTTGGCATGTTGCAAACCGGTACGGCGCGGGTTGAGGTTGAGGCGATTACGCCGGGCCAGAACGATATACGCATGCTTGCCAGCCAGGGGCGCAGTGCCGTCTCCAGTGATCGCGCCGCCATTACCGGGCGCACCCTGCAGGTAGCGGCGTTGTCCAGTGCGGTGAACGCGAACGGACTGGCCGAGCGGTTGCAGAGCCTGTTGCAGGAGCCGGCCCGTGTGGTCGGCGTTGAGCGGGGTGATCGCATGCTGTACCGCGTTCATCTGGGGCCGCTGACGGGACAACATACGTTGAACTGGCTGTTGCAGCAGTTGTCTCAGGCAGGCTACCCCGGTGCTCACCTGGTGGACTTGCCCTGATGCCGGCGGTAGAGTTTAACCTTTCGTCGTGCCGCGCGGCACGCTTCAACTCACACAAGATGTAACTGACCCATTATGGCGCAACGACAGACACTTCCATCCATTTTCATCTACCTGGCCCTGATGTTTGCACTGCTGGTAGCCGCCTCCGCTCAGGCCGCTTCCGCACTCATTCCGGCCCCGCCTCAGGTTGCCGCGCGTGCCTATCTGGTCATGGACGCCGATACCGGTCATCTGATCGCCGCCGACCGTGAAACGGAGCGTTTCCCGCCGGCCAGCCTGACCAAGATGATGACCAGTTACATCGTCGAGTACGAAATCAGCAAGGGCAACATCAGCGAAGAGGACCTGGTGCTGGTCAGTGAAAAGGCCTGGCGCACCGGTGGCTCCCGCATGTTCATTCAGGAAGGGACCCAGGTGAAGGTGGGTGACCTGCTGCGGGGCGTGATCATCCAGTCCGGTAACGATGCGTCGGTTGCGCTGGCTGAGCACATCGCCGGCAGTGAACGGGCATTTGCGGACCTGATGAACCAGCATGCGCGCCTGCTGGGGATGGAAAACACCCATTTCGTGAACGCGACCGGCCTGCCCGCAGAGGATCATTACTCCTCAGCCGAAGACCTGGCCAAACTGGCCAAGGCCCTGATTACGCGCTTCCCGGAGCACTATGCGATTTATGCGCAGAAGTATTTCACCTACAACAATATCCGCCAGCCCAACCGCAACAAGCTGCTGTGGCGCGATGACAGCGTAGATGGCATCAAGACCGGTCACACCGATGAGGCAGGGTATTGTCTGGTCTCTTCTGCTCAGCGTGATGGCATGCGCCTGATCTCTGTGGTCATGGGTACCGACAGTGAAGAAGCCCGTGCACGCGAAAGTCAGAAACTGCTGTCCTACGGTTTCCGTTACTACCGGACACATCAGCTCTACGAGGCCGGCGACGTACTCAAGGACACCAAGGTGTGGGCCGGTGCTCGCGACCAGGTCCGTCTTGGTCTGACCGAGGATCTGGCGGTTACCGTTCCGCGTGGCAAAACCGACCAGCTGGAAGCGACGCTGGAACTGGACAAGGTGATCAAGGCACCGGTTGCACAGGGCGAGGAACTGGGCCGAGTGCGCGTCACCCTGGACGGTGAAACGGTCACCAGTGTGCCGCTGGTCGCACTGGAGCCGGTACAGGAAGGTGGTCTGTTCAAGCGCATCTGGCATGCGATCATGCTGTTCTTTATCGGCCTGATCAGCTAACCGCGCAATCCACTTGAAATCGTTATATGCTGCCCACATCAATGGATGTGGGCAGTTGTGTTTATGAGCACCGATCTTGTCTACCTGAATGGCGCTTTTCTGCCGGCCGATGAGGCGCGGGTCTCTGTTTTCGACCGCGGTTTCCTGTTTGCCGACAGCGTCTATGAGGTGATCCCCTTTTATCAGGGGGTGGGTTTCCGTCTGCAACAGCATCTGGATCGGCTGGCATACAGCCTGCGCGCGGTCAGGATTCAAATTGACGCCGACTGGCCCGGTATCCTGAACGAACTGGTGCAGCGCAACGGCGGCGGTAACCTGTCCGTCTATCTGCAGATCAGTCGCGGCAGTGCCGGCAGCCGAACGCATGCGTATGACGATGCGATGGCTCCCACGGTGTTTGCCTGCTGCTCGCCGATTCAGGATATCTATGCCCGCGGGGCCGATCAGGTCCGGGGCTATACTGTTATCGTGACAGCAGATCTGCGTTGGCACCGGTGTGACATCAAGTCGACCGGGCTGCTGCCGAATATTCTGGTGCTGCAGCAGGCGCGCGAAGCCGGGGCTGACGAAGCCCTGCTGGTGCGGGACGGGCTGCTCAGTGAAGGCACCTCCTGCAACCTGTTTTTAATCCGTCAGGGCGTGATTTATACGCCCAAGCGCAGCTCGGAAATACTGGGCGGCACGACGCGAGAACTGATACTGGAATTGGCAGCGGAAGCCGGTATTCCCTTTCAGGAAGTGGATATCCGACCCGAAGCGCTGCAGGACGCGGATGAGGTGTGGGTGTCCAGCTCGACCCGGGGTGTGATCCCGGTTCTGGCAATTGATGGCAAACCTGTGGCTGATGGGCAGAAAGGTCCCCTGTGGCGACAGATGTTTGACCTCTTTACCCGTTTTCAACACCGGCTGATGACCGGAGAGATCAGATGAGTACCGAAACCGAAGCACCCAAAATTGAATTTCCGCACCCGGAATACCCGATCAAGGTTATTGGTGATAATGAGCAGGACTTCAAGGGCCTGGTCGTTGAGATCGTTCAGATTCATGCGCCGGATCTGGATGTGGAACAGGTGGTTGTCCAGCAGAGCGGAAAGGGTAATTACAGCTCCGTGCGCCTGAAAATTACGGCGACCAGCCATGAGCAGCTCGAGAACCTGCACCAGGACCTGAAGGCCACCGGACGTGTCAAAATGGTTCTTTGATGGCGCTGGCAGATGAGTTGATCATTCGCACCCCTCCCGGGCTGCAGCCCTACGAGCCGGTGTGGCAGAAAATGCAGGCCTTGACCGCCAATCGTGACAGCGACACGGTGGATGAAATCTGGCTGCTGGAGCATGAACCCGTTTTCACCCAGGGACAGGCAGGCAAGGCCGAGCACCTGTTGAGCCCGGGCGATATCCCGGTGGTGCAGGTGGATCGGGGTGGACAGGTCACTTATCACGGTCCGGGTCAGTTGATTGCCTACCTGATGCTGGACCTGCGTCGGCGCAAGCTGGGCGTGCGGGAGCTGGTCGATATCATCGAGCAGTCCGTGGTCGCGCTGCTGGCTGATCTGGGCGTTGAGGCTTATCCCAGGCCCGATGCACCGGGGGTTTACGTCAATGAGCAGAAAATCTGCTCGCTGGGCCTGCGCATCCGCCGTGGCTGCTCCTTTCATGGTCTGGCACTGAACCTGAATATGGATCTGGAGCCCTTCCTGCGCATCAACCCCTGCGGATATGCAGGCTTGCAGATGACACAGGTTCGTACCCAGGCACCCCATGTCGATCTGGCCACGCTGCCGGATATCCTAGTAAATTACTTGGTTAAGAAGTTGGGGTATACTGTACTGACACGCACACACACTTTGGAAGACTGATACGTATGGCTGAATCCTCCGAAAAGAAAGCGACCCGAGTCGAGCAGGGCGTAAAACTGCGCGGTGCCGAGAAGGTTGCGCGTATTCCGGTGAAGGTGATTCCCACTGAAAAGGACCAGATGCAACGCAAGCCCGACTGGCTGCGCGTGCGCATGGGCTCGAATACGGAAGTTAAACGGATCAAGGATAAGCTGCGCAAACACAAGCTGGCATCGGTCTGTGAAGAAGCCAGCTGCCCCAATCTGGGTGAGTGTTTCAGTCACGGCACGGCTACGTTCATGATCATGGGTGACATCTGTACCCGCCGCTGTCCCTTCTGTGATGTGGCACACGGTCGCCCCAATGCCCTGTCACCGGATGAGCCCCGAGAGCTGGCCGAAGCCATTGCCGACATGCAGCTGAAGTACGTCGTGATCACCTCCGTTGACCGTGACGACCTACGTGATGGTGGTGCCCAGCACTTTGTCGACTGTATCCGGGAAACCCGTGAGCGTATTCCCAGTATCCAGATTGAAACGCTGGTGCCGGACTTCCGTGGTCGCATGGACGTGGCGCTGGAGATTCTCAACCAGACGCCGCCGGATGTGTTCAACCATAACCTGGAAACGGTCCCGCGCCTGTATCGCAAGGTACGCCCGGGGGCCGATTACCAGTGGTCGCTGGATCTGCTGAAGCGCTTCAAGGCGCTGCAGCCAAACGTGCGGACCAAGTCGGGCCTGATGGTCGGCTGTGGTGAAACCAATGACGAGATCATTGAGGTGATGCGGGACCTGCGCGCTCACGATGTGGATATGATCACCATTGGCCAGTACCTGCAGCCGAGCCGCGACCACCTGGCGCTGGATCGTTATGTCACGCCGGAAGAATTTGCAGAATTTGAACGTATTGCGCATGAGCTGGGCTTTACCCATGTGGCCAGCGGGCCGCTGGTGCGCTCCTCCTACCATGCGGACCTTCAGGCCAAGGGCGAGAAGGTCGGCTGAGAGAATCAGTCATGAAAAAAGCGCCTCAGGGCGCTTTTTTATTGTCCGCAGCATATTGCTCCCGAGCCAAAGCAACCTTAATATTAGTAATATCTTAACTAATTAGGGGAGGTCAGTATGAGTGCAGACAAGCGAGTCTCGGTCCAGGCGGCCATGGAGCAGGGCTTTCAGGTGAACGCGGATATTCGCGGCCACCAGATGACAATCGATCAGCCGGAAGCCGCGCGTGGCACCGATCAGGGGCCCACACCGCTGGAGTACTTCCTGTTCTCGCTCGGCGGTTGCATCTGCACCATTGGTCGTATCGCCGCCATGCAGAAAAAGATCGACCTGCGCAGCATGAAGGTCACCGTAGAGGGCGACTACAACCCGGCTGGCCTGTTGGGCAAGCCTTCAGATGATCGCACCGGCTTCCAATCGGTCTCGGTGGCGGCAGAAATTGATGCCGACATGAGTGATGATGAGAAGCAGGCGTTTCTGGATGAGGTCTGTGAGCGCTGTCCACTGCATGACAACATCAAGCTGGAAACGCGGGTGACGCATCATCTGGTTGAGCCCAGCTGTATTGCCTGAGAGGGGCGGTCACTGGCGGTGCCGGTTTACACTTCCAGCAGGAAGGTAACCGGCCCGTCGTTCAGCAGTTCCACTTTCATGTCGGCACCGAAGCGACCTGTTGCGACCTTTTCATGGCTGCCTTGTGCCTGTTCCACAAAGTAATCGTACAGTGCTTCACCCTGCGCCGGTGACGCACCGGAGGAAAAGCTGGGTCTGAGGCCCTTGCGGGTATCGGCAACCAGCGTGAACTGGGATACCACCAGCAGGCCGCCTCCAGTATCAGACAGGCTCAGGTTCATTTTGCCTTCGGCATTAGGGAAAATGCGGTAGTTGAGTACCTTCTTGAGCAGTTTATCCGCTTTGGCCTGATCATCGTCCTTTTCCACGCCCAGCAGCAGGAGAATGCCCTGATCAATGGCACCTGTGATCTCGCCGTCCACTTTCACGGATGCATGGCTGACGCGCTGTATCAATCCCTTCATGTTCAGGCTCTCCGTTCGGCAAAGTGATCCGTGGCATGGATCAGGTTGTCGATAATGCCCGGCTCAAGTGCCGAGTGGCCGGCTTCTCGCACAATGTGCAGTTCGGCATGCGGCAGTGCCTGCTGCAGCGACCAGGCCTGCTCCACTGGGCAGACGACGTCATAGCGACCATGCACCAGCGTGATCGGAATATCCTTCAGGCGGTGGGCGTCGCGCAGAATCTGGTCTGGCGCCAGAAACGCCTTGTGGACAAAGTAGTGAGCCTCGATGCGTGCCATCGCCAGTGCAAAGTGAGGATCGCTGAAATGATCCACAACACTGTGATTGGGAATCAGGGTGGAGCAGCGGCCTTCCCAGACTGACCATGCCTTGGCGGCCTGCATCTGCGCCAGTTCGTTGCTTGAGGTCAGACGGCGGTAATAGGCCGATACCAGATCGTCACGCTCGCTGGCGGGGATCTGTTCCAGGAAGTCCTGCCAGTAGTCGGGAAAGAGCGCACTGGCCCCCTGTTGATAGAACCAACGAATATCCTGTTCGCGGCAGAGAAAAATACCGCGCAGAATCATGCCCGCGACCCGCTCGGGGTGGGTTTCGGCATAGACCAGGCTCAGGGTGGAGCCCCAGCTGCCGCCGAAGAGCAGCCACTGGTCGATGCCCAGAAACTCGCGGATGCGCTCCATATCGCTGACCAGATAGCCGGTTTCGTTGTGGTTCAGTGTGGCATGCGGGGTCGACTGACCGCAGCCGCGCTGGTCAAACAGGATGATGCGGTAACGCTCGGGGTTGAAGTAGCGTCGATGGACAGCGCCGCAGCCGCCGCCCGGGCCGCCATGGACGAACAGGACCGGTATGCCATGCGGGTTGCCGCTTTCTTCCACGTAGATCTGATGGCCCTCGCCCACATCGAGAAAATACTCGTGATTGTGGCCGATCTCCGGATAGAGGGTGCGCATGGCGTCTCTCCTGTTACTGGCAGATGCAAACAGCCAGTATATCGAGCCCTGCCGGGCAGGTGAACCGATGTCAGCCTGTGCAGAACCCACAAAAAAGGCCGGGCGCTTGCGCGGCCGGCCTCTGTCCACAGGAAGCGACTTACTTCTTGTTGGCGCGCTTGCGCTCGTTCTCTTTCAGCAGCTTCTTGCGGATGCGGATGCTTTCCGGTGTGACTTCCACCAGCTCATCGTCTTCGATGAAGTCCAGCGCCTGCTCCAGTGAGAATTTGATCGGCGGTGTCAGCACGATGTTCTCGTCAGTACCGGAGGCACGGACGTTGGTCAGCTGCTTGCCCTTGGTCGGGTTCACTACCAGATCGTTGTTACGGCTGTGGATACCCAGCACCATGCCTTCATAGACTTCGATGTTCGGGTCGATGAACAGGCGGCCACGCTCCTGCAGGGTGAACAGGGCATAGCCCAGCGCCTTGCCGTTGATCATGGAGACCAGTACACCGTTGTGGCGCGAGATCACTTCACCCTGCTTGACCGGACCGTAGTGGTCGAAGATGGAGGTCATGATGCCGGTACCGGAGGTCATGGTCATGAACTGGCTGCGGAAACCGATCAGGCCGCGAGACGGCATCATGAAAGTCAGGCGTACACGGCCCTTGCCGTCCACTTCCATGTTGGTCATGTCAGCGCGACGCTTGCCCAGTTCTTCGATTACGGAGCCCTGGTGCTCTTCTTCCACGTCGATCATGACGACTTCGTACGGCTCGTGGATTTCACCATCCACTTCCTTCTGAATAACTTCCGGACGGGAAACACCCAGCTCGAAGCCCTCACGGCGCATGGATTCGATCAGTACGGACAGGTGCAGCTCGCCACGGCCGGATACACGGAATTTCTCCGGTGTATCACCCGGCTCAACACGCAGGGCCACGTTGTGGATCAGTTCGCGATCAAGGCGGTCCTTGATGTTACGGCTGGTGATGAACTTGCCTTCCTGACCGGCGAACGGAGAGTCGTTGACCTGGAAGGTCATGGAGACGGTTGGCTCGTCAACGGACAGAGCCGGCAGTGCTTCGATCACTTCCGGGTCACACAGGGTGTCGGAAATGTTCAGCTCGTCCAGGCCGGTGATACAGATGATGTCGCCAGCCTGGGCGGAGTCGACTTCAACACGCTCCAGACCGTGGTAGCCCATGATCTTCAGGACACGACCGCTACGGACCTTGGCGTGGCTATCGATGACTTTTACCTGGGTGTTGGTGGCAATCTTGCCGCGAGACACGCGACCGACACCGATAACACCGACATAGCTGTTGTAGTCCAGCGCCGAGATCTGCATCTGGAAAGGACCGTCGACGTCGACATGCGGTGCGTCTACATGCTTGACGATCGCTTCGAACAGCGGGGTCATGTCGTCAGCCATGGCGTCGGGGTCATCACCGGCGATACCGTTGAGAGCAGACGCATACACAATCGGGAAATCCAGCTGTTCGTCAGTGGCGCCCAGGTTATCGAACAGATCGAATACCTGGTCCATGACCCAGTCAGGACGCGCACCCGGGCGGTCGATCTTGTTGATGACAACAATTGGACGCAGGCCTCGGGCAAAGGCTTTCTGGGTTACAAAACGGGTCTGCGGCATGGGGCCGTCAACGGCATCCACCAGCAGCAGGACGGAATCCACCATGGACAGCACGCGCTCGACTTCACCACCGAAGTCGGCGTGTCCCGGAGTGTCGACGATGTTGATGCGGTAGTCGTTCCACTTGATAGCGGTGTTCTTGGCCAGGATGGTAATGCCACGTTCACGCTCCTGGTCATTGGAGTCCATGATACGTTCAGCACCCTCATCGCGGCGGCCCAGTGTTCCGGACTGCTGCAGCAACTTGTCGACCAGAGTGGTTTTACCGTGGTCAACGTGGGCGATAATGGCAATGTTACGAAGGTTATCGATCACGCGTAGTACCCTGTGATGTGTTAAAGCGGGCCATTATACGGAAGGGAGGTGAAACATTCGATCATTTACTGATCATTCTTCAATGACGCCTTCATCCAGCAGCATTTTGTGGTACTGCTCGCTGGCCGTGCAGTATTTGTTGGACAGCCGGTTGTAGTGGCGCCGGGTGGCGGGGTCGTCGGTGTTGTCCAGGATATTGCTGTACCGCTGACAGCGTTGCTGCAGGTATTCGATCGCCTGCAGTCGGCACAGAGGATACATGTGGCTTTTTTCAGGGTAGTTGTAGCACAGGGTTTCAGGACGGATCTGACCATTGTGTTCCAGCCACTTGGGCGGGAAGCGCTTGGCATAGTCGGTGTCTGCACTCAGCGCGGGCGAAAGGGCCAGCAGTGTCGACAGGGCGATCGGTTTCAAGAAGCATCTCATGCAGTCGGTTTCCAGTCGGGCAGTGTGTATTAGCATAGGTTCATGTGCACAAACCTTAAAGCGATTAAAGTCAGGGAAATTGAAAAGACTTTGCACTATGATAGGTTCGCTACAGGGATGACCTGCCACTGAATGGTGCGTTAAGCACTAATTTGGTGCATATAGGCCGTGCTTTGCTCGCTTTTGGTGCGTTATGCATGCTTGGGTAGCAGTGTTTAACCATAAAACAACAAGTTAGAGCGCTTTGTAATCTGGCACGGCCTTTGCTTTATTTACGCACAAACCGGTTTTCCGGATCCTGTGTAATGATGTGTTGCCAACGGCAAACTGATAACGAATGGGGATAGCCAAATGTCAGAGAAGACTCTGAATCTGATCAAAGAAAGCGGCGCGAAGTGGATCGACATGCGCTTTACCGACTCCAAGGGTAAAGAGCAGCACGTTACCATCCCGGTAAGCGACATGGGCGATGACTTCTTCGAAGACGGCAAAATGTTCGATGGTTCTTCCATCGCCGGCTGGAAGGGCATCAACGAATCCGACATGATCCTGATGCCGGATGACAGTGCTTCCGTTCTGGATCCGTTTGCTGAAGACGCGACCGTCATTGTTCGCTGTGACATCGTTGAGCCGGCTACTGGCCAGGGTTACGAGCGTGACCCGCGTTCCGTTGCCAAGCGTGCTGAAGAGTACCTGAAGTCCACCGGTATTGCAGACTCTGCAATTCTGGGCCCGGAACCTGAATTTTTCGTATTCGACGGTGTTGAATGGCACGCTGACATCAGCGGTTGCGGTTACAGCATCCAGTCTGAAGAAGCGGCCTGGGCGTCCAACCACAAGATCGAAGGTGGCAACACCGGTCACCGTCCGCGTGTGAAGGGCGGTTACTTCCCGGTTCCGCCGATCGACTCCCTGCACGACCTGCGTGCGGCCATGTGTGATGCCATGGAAGCCATGGGTCTGACCATCGAAGTTCACCACCACGAAGTGGCGACTGCCGGTCAGTGTGAAATCGGTGTTCGTGGTAACACCCTGGTAAGCAAGGCGGACGAAGTACAGATCCTGAAGTACTGCGTACACAACGTTGCTCACGCATACGGCAAAACCGCCACCTTCATGCCGAAACCGCTGGTAGGTGACAACGGCTCCGGTATGCACGTGCACCTGTCCATGAGCAAGGACGGCCAGAACATCTTCGCCGGTGATGGCTACGGTGGTCTGAGTGAAAATGCGATGTACTACATTGGTGGTATCGTCAAGCACGCCAAGGCACTGAACGCGCTGTGTAACCCGTCTACCAACTCCTACAAGCGTCTGGTACCGGGCTTCGAAGCACCGGTTATGCTGGCTTACTCTGCCCGTAACCGTTCTGCATCCCTGCGTATCCCGTACACCACCAGCCCGAAAGCACGCCGCGTAGAAGCGCGCTTCCCGGATCCGGCAGCCAACCCGTACCTGTGCTTTGCCGCGCTGCTGATGGCCGGTATCGACGGTATCAAGAACAAGATCCACCCGGGCGATCCGGCTGACAAGGATCTGTACGACCTGCCGGCTGAAGAAGCGGCTGAGATCCCGACTGTTGCTGAAAGCCTGACTGAAGCGCTGGACGCGCTGGAAGCAGACCGTGAGTTCCTGACTCAGGGTGGTGTTTTCACCGACGACATGCTGGACGCTTACATCGCGCTGAAGCGTGAAGAAGTGGCCAAGGTCAACATGACTACTCACCCGGTCGAATTCGACCTGTACTACTCTGTTTAATCCAGAGTCGTGAGTTGAAAAAGGCTTCCTTCGGGAAGCCTTTTTTGTTTCCGGCGCACTCAAATGCTGCATTTTTCAGCGGTTATGCTTAAGTGCACTATATTGGTGCATACAGGTTTGTGCCAACGGTCGCCTGTGCCCGTTATTCAGGCATAACAGCGTTGTCAAAATTGGCGCTTTTCTTGCTTGCACTTATATGACGCATTGTTGGGACGCTTATGGTCAATACACATACGCACAAACAGATACTGGATAACCTGACGGGCGCTGTTTTGGTGCTTGATGAAAGTCTGTGCATCCAATACATGAACCCGGCGGCTGAAATGCTGCTGGAAGCGACGGCGCGACGCTTGAAGGACCGTCCCATTGAAGACTGGCTGTCCTCCAGTGAGGAGGAGTTGGCAGTGCTGCGGCAGTCGCTCGCCAGCGGCCATCCCTACAGCAAGCGCGAAGCGCGCCTGGTGACGCAAACCGGGCGAATCCTGACGGTGGATTACAGTGTGAATCCGGTGCCGGAGGCGGGCATTCTGCTGGAGATTCAGGCACGTGACCGCCTGATCCGCATTGAGCGGGAAGAAGAGCTGCTGGCGCGCCATGCCAGCGCCCGAGTACTGGTCAGAGGGCTGGCGCACGAGATCAAAAACCCGCTGGGTGGCATTCGTGGGGCGGCGCAGCTGCTGGACCGTGAGCTGGATCGTGAAGAGCTGCACGAATATACCCATATCATCATCGAAGAGGCCGATCGACTGAGGCATCTGGTCGACCGATTGTTGGGGCCTCACACCCTGCCGGTGATGGAGCAGCTGAATATCCATGCGGTGCTGGAACATGTGTGCAGCCTGATCAATGCCGAAACGGAAGGGCGTATTCACATCGTGCGTGACTACGACCCCAGTATTCCGGAATTCGAGGGCGCACGTGATCAGCTGATTCAGGCGGTGTTGAATATCGTGCGCAATGCCATGCAGGCGATGGAAGAATCGGGTACGCCTGATCCCACCATCACGCTGCGTACACGGGCTTTGCGCCAGATTACTCTGGGGGCCGAGCGTCATCGACTGGTCTGTGCACTGGAGATTATCGATAACGGCCCGGGGATCCCCGAAGAGCTGGCCGATACCCTGTTTTATCCCATGGTCAGCAGTCGGGCGCAGGGGTCCGGTCTGGGGCTGTCGATTGCCCAATCCATCATGAATCAACATCGGGGCCTGATCGAGTTCACCTCGCAGCCAGGCCAGACCCGATTCAACCTGTTTATACCGCTGGAGTCAGGCAATGAGTGAAGTTGCGAACGTCTGGATCGTCGATGACGACCGCTCAATCCGCTGGGTGCTCGACAAGGCGCTCACATCGGCGGGGCTGAACACGCGCAGTTTTGACCGCGCAGATGCGCTGCTGGACAACCTGGGAAAGGAAACGCCCGATGCGGTGCTGACCGATGTGCGCATGCCGGGCATGGATGGCCTGCAGCTGCTGGAGCGGTTGCATGACGAACATCCGGACCTGCCGATCATCATCATGACCGCTCACTCCGATCTGGAAAGTGCAGTGGCGTCCTACCAGGGTGGCGCCTTTGAATACCTGCCCAAGCCCTTTGACGTGGATGAAGCGCTGGCGCTGGTCAAGCGTGCAGTGGAGCATGCACAGGAGCAGCGTCAGGAGCGGGCCGAGCCAACCCCGGAGCGCTCGACGGAAATTATCGGTGAAGCCCCGGCCATGCAGGAGGTGTTTCGCGCCATTGGCCGATTGGCACACTCCAATATTACGGTGTTGATCAACGGTGAATCCGGTACCGGCAAGGAGCTGGTGGCGCATGCGTTGCACCGGCACAGCCCGCGCGCCAAGAACCCCTTTATCCCGTTGAACATGGCGGCCATTCCGAAAGATCTGATCGAGTCGGAACTCTTTGGTCATGAGAAAGGTGCGTTTACTGGGGCGGCAGCCAGCCGTCGCGGGCGTTTTGAGCAGGCTGACGGCGGCACCCTGTTTCTGGACGAGATCGGCGATATGCCGGCTGATACGCAGACACGCCTGTTGCGCGTGCTGGCCGATGGCGAATTTTACCGCGTCGGCGGCCATACGCCGGTGCGGGTCGATGTTCGCATCATTGCGGCGACCCACCAGAACCTGGAGCAGCTGGTACAGGAAGGCCGCTTCCGTGAAGACCTGTTTCACCGCCTGAATGTCATCCGCATTCATATACCGCGGCTCGCCGAGCGACGGGAAGACATTCCGCGTTTGGCGCGTCATTTCCTGGCCAGCTCAGCCAAGGAGCTGGCGGTAGAGCCCAAGGTGCTGAAACCCGAAACCGCCGCTTTCATGTGCGAGCTGCCCTGGCCCGGCAATGTGCGCCAGCTGGAGAATACCTGCCGCTGGCTCACGGTGATGGCTTCCGGGCGGGAAGTGCTGGTGTCGGATCTGCCGCCTGAGCTGCTGTCGCGTCCGCAGTCATCGAGCCCGGTGGGTGGCAGCTGGCAGGAAAGCCTCAAGCTCTGGGCCGAACAGCAGCTGAGTTTCGGGGCCGAAGGGATTCTCAATGAAGCGGTGCCGGCGTTTGAGCGGGTGATGATCAGTGCGGCCTTGAAAGCGACCCATGGGCGCCGGCGTGATGCGGCCCATCTGCTGGGCTGGGGGCGTAATACCCTCACACGCAAGATCAAGGAACTGCAGCTGGATACGTCAGCGCTGGCCGAGGAGGAGGGTGACGAATAGTACCCAGCCGGTATAATGACGCCCCCATTCAACGGAGGCTCCAATGCTGGATCTGGTGCTCTATCAGCCCGAAATTCCGCCCAACACCGGCAACATTATCCGCCTGTGTGCCAACACCGGCTTTCGTCTGCATCTGGTGGAGCCTCTGGGCTTTGAGCTGGATGACAAGCGGCTGCGTCGGGCGGGGCTCGATTACCATGAATTTGCCCGCGTGCGCCTGCACGAAAGCCTTGATGCCTGCCTTGATGCCGTACAGCCGTTGCGTGTCTGGGCGCTGACCACACGCGCAACCATGCCCCATGCACAGGCCGATTTTCAGGCGGGCGACATGCTGTTGTTCGGCCCTGAAACCCGTGGGTTGCCGCCCGAGGTGATTGCGCGGTTCCACGGGCTGCGCCTGCCGATGCTGCCGGACAGCCGCAGCCTCAACCTTTCCAATGCCTGTGCCGTGGTGGTGTATGAAGCCTGGCGTCAACTCGGTTTTGAGGGGGCTGTCTGATGGCTGACACGCCGCTGCGCATGCTGCACGCACTGCTTTTGACGCGCATCTCCAATCAACCCAATGAGGTTGGCGTAATCCGTGAACTGATGGCGGTGACCAGCGAAGGGCAGAGCCTGCTGATTCGCAGCGAAGAGGCGCAGCGCGTCAATGTGGCTCAGCTGGAGAGCCAGCGGTTGCCGCTGGTGTTGCTGTGTGACCGTCTGGAGCCCTCGCTTGAAGCTGACCTTGAGTTGCCGGCGCGGGCTCTGGTGAGTGTTGTCCCCTTGCCGGCGCCTGAGGTTGAGGCGCTGATTCGTGCCGGACAGGAGCAGGTCCTGCTGGAGCAGATCCGGGCCCAGCTGAGCTGATCCCGGTCAGGGCTGGCGTGGCCGACGGTCGTAAATGAACTGGGCCACCGCGTCGGCCTGCTCGTCGCTCAGCTGAGGAAAGCTGGGCATCCCTGTATGGCCCAGATCGTATCCGTGCTTGACCATCAGTACGATCTCGTAAGGTGCCAGAGCATCCTTGCCTGCCGGATGGTTTTCCAGGAAGGGTCCCAGCCCTTTCTTCGTGTGGCAGTCGATACAGTAATAATCATACAGTGCATCACCGGCCTTGAGGCGCTCAGGCGGTGTCTCGCCACAGCCGGCAAGCAATGAGGTCAACATCAGGGCTGTCAGCAAAGGCAGGCAGTGTCGCATGCGCTTATCCATGTACCGGTCTGGGCAGGTTCAGGTGGCAACCGCAGAGCTCCAGGCTCAGCATGGAGAGCAGTAGCCAAGGGTCCGTTTTGAGCTGTCCCTTGATCGCCTGATCCGCATCATGACAGAGGCCCAGCAGTGATTCGAGCTGCTGCGCCGGGATTTTCTGGCTGGCCTTGCGCACCATGCCCTTGCGCTTGCCCCAGATTTTTTCTCGCTGGCACAGGGTGTCATAGGCCACGCCGTTGGCCAGCCCGCGCTGTACGTTCAGCAGGGTGCGAATTTCCCGGCTCAGAGCCCAGAGTACGAGCGTAGATTCCACACCTTCCTGTTTCAGGACCAGCAGGATTTTCTGACAGCGCGCCGGGTCTCCCTGCAGTACCGCGTCCGACAGGGCGAAGATATCAAAACGGGAGCTGTCGGCGACCGCTTCAATCACCTGCTCGGCATCGATCGTCTGGCTGGGATACAGCAGGCTGAGCTTGTCCAGCTCCTGGCGTGCTGCCAGCAGGTTGCCTTCGATGCGTGCCGTCAGTAATTGAGTCGCATCCGGGGTGAGTTCCAGGCCCAGCAGGCGGGCACGGTGTGCGACCCAGCCGGGCAGCTGGTCCAGATCGATGGGCCAGATCTCGACCACCAGACCGCACTTCTCCACCTGCTTGAACCAGGCGCTTTTCTTGGCACCGGCATCCAGGCGATCGGCCATGATGAGCAGGGCGTTGTCGGGGGCCGGGTTTTCAAGGTAGCGCTGCAGCAGGCCGCTGGCTTTCTTGTCCAGCTTTTGGCTGCCCAGTCGCAACTCGATGATCTTGCGCTCGGCAAAGAGTGACAGGGCGTTGGCACTCTCCAGCAGCGACTCCCAGGCGAAGCCGGCATCCACGTGCATCACTTCACGCTCGGTGAAACCGTCATTGCGCAGGTACTGCCTGATCTTGTCGCAGCTTTCTGCATGCTGCAGAGGTTCGTCACCGGTCACCATGAAGACGGGCGGGACCGGTGAGAGCCGTTTCAGTTGCGCATCGAGCTGATCGGCGCGTGTTTTCATGAGCCGCTGCGGATACTCAGGAACTGGCGCAGGATCTGTTGGGCCAAATCCTGCTGCATCTGCTGACGGATCAGGCTTTCCTGCGAGCCGCTGGCCGTAATGTTGTCGGGATCGTTGGAATAGACCCGTTCCAGCATTACACGGCGTGCATCGATAACCGGCTGGTTATCCTGCTCCCGGTCGATCACGCTGAACCAGGCTTCCGAGCGCAGCTCGTATTCGGCCACATCGGCATTACCGGTCAGGGTAGCCGAACGGCGGGAGTGACGCTCCCGCAGCAACGTCAGGCGGTAACGGGCATCGCCCGTCAACGCAATGCGGTTGGCTGCCAGCGCCCGGCGCAGTTCGTCCTCGATCTGGCTGTTGGGCGATGCGACCTCCAGCTGCACCTGACGCAGGGCATCGGGCACGTCCATCATGCCACGCAGCTTGAAGCCGCAGGCGCTCAGCAGCAGGGTCATGCCCAGCAGAGCCAGCGGCAGGGTCAGGCGCTTTGTCATGGCGGTTCTCCTTAGCCGACAACCAGGTTCAACAGCTTGTTCGGTACCACGATCTTCTTGCGGATCGCCTTGCCTTCCATGTGCTTCTGCACATTGTCGTTGGCCAGTGCCGTGTGCAGGATCACATCTTCATCCGCATCGGCCGGGACCGTGATTTTGGCGCGGACCTTGCCGTTCACCTGCACCACCAGCTCAACGCTGGCGCGGGTCAGGGCGGCCTCGTCTACCTGCGGCCAGGCGGTGTGCAGCAGGTCATCGCTGTGGCCCAGTTCACGCCAGAGCTGATGGGTCATGTGCGGCACAATCGGTGCCAGCAGGCGGATGGCGGCTTCCAGCGCTTCGCGGGTGACCGCACGGCCCTGCTCGCTGACATCGACAAAACGGCCGATGGCATTGGACAGCTCCATCACGGCCGCGATGGCGGTGTTGAAGGTCTGGCGGCGCTCCATGTCGTCGCTGACCTTGGCGATGGTTTCGTGCACCTTGCGACGCAGGTCACGCTGCTCGTCGTTGAGAGCGTCCGCATCCAGTGCTGCACACTCAACACCCTGCTGCAGGTGGTCATGGACCTGTTTCCACAGGCGGCGCAGGAAGCGGTGGGCGCCTTCCACGCCGGAATCCAGCCACTCCAGTGACTGCTCCGGGGGCGCTGCAAACATCATGAACAGGCGCACGGTATCGGCACCGTAGCGATCAATCATGATCTGCGGGTCAATGCCGTTGTTTTTCGACTTGGACATCTTGGACATGCCGTCATGGTTGAGCGCGCGCCCTTCCGCATCCACGGCACGGATCACCCGGCCCTTGTCGTCCTTTTCGGTGGTGACGTCGGCCGGCGATACCCAGACCTGACCGCCTTTCTCGTCTTCGTAGTAGTAGCTGTCCGCCAGTACCATGCCCTGACACAGCAGGCGTTTGAAGGGCTCGTCGGAGTCTACCAGCCCTTCGTCACGCATCAGCTTATGGAAGAAGCGTGAGTAGAGCAGGTGCAGGATGGCATGTTCGATACCGCCGATATACTGATTTACCGGCAGCCAGTGGTTGGCCTGCTCCGGGTCCAGCATGGCGTTCGGGTTCATGCTCGCATAACGGGCGTAGTACCAGCTGGACTCCATGAAGGTATCGAAGGTATCGGTTTCGCGCTCGGCAGCACCGCCACATTCGGGGCAGGTGGTGTCGATGAATTCCCGCATCTTCTTGATCGGGGAGCCGGAGCCGTCGAATTCCACGTCAGTCGGCAGTACGACCGGCAGCTGATCTTCCGGCACCGGTACGGCACCACAGCTTTTACAGTTGATCACCGGGATCGGAGCGCCCCAGTAACGCTGACGGGACACGCCCCAGTCACGCAGACGGTAATTGATGGTGGTGCGGCCCTTGCCCTTGGCTTCCAGTGCCTTGGCGATCGCCTTGAACGCTACCTCGAACTCCAGATCGTCATAATCGCCGGAGTTGATCAGTACGCCTTTTTCGGTGAAGGCTTCCTGTTCCAGGTCCACCACCACGTCCGGGTTGGTTGGGGCGATCACCTGCTTGATCGGCAGGCTGTACTTGCGGGCGAATTCCCAGTCACGCTGGTCATGGCCCGGTACGGACATGACGGCTCCGGAGCCGTAATCCATCAGGACGAAGTTGGCGGTCCAGACCGGGACTTTCTCGCCGGTCAACGGGTGTACCGCTTCGATGCCCAGCGCCATGCCTTTTTTCTCCATGGTCGCCAGGTCGGCCTCGGCCACCTTGGTGTGGCGGCACTCTTCGATGAAGGCGGCCAGCTCGGGATTGTTTTCGGCAGCCTGCTGCGCCAGCGGGTGCTGAGCGGCCACAGCCACGTAGGTGACCCCCATCAGGGTGTCCGGGCGGGTGGTGAAGACTTCCAGTTCGCCGTAGCCATCCACGTGGAAGGTCAGTTCAACCCCTTCGGAGCGGCCGATCCAGTTGCGCTGCATGGTCTTGACCTGTTCCGGCCAGCCGTCGAGCTTGTCCAGATCGTCCAGCAGTTGGTCGGCATAGTCGGTGATCTTGAGGAACCACTGCGGGATCTTCTTGCGCTCGACCAGTGCGCCGGAGCGCCAGCCGCGACCGTCGATCACCTGCTCGTTGGCCAGAACCGTCTGGTCGACCGGGTCCCAGTTCACTTCGGCTTCTTTCTTGTACACCAGGCCCTTTTTCATCAGGCGGGTAAAGAACCACTGCTCCCAGCGGTAGTATTCCGGGTGGCAGGTGGCCAGTTCACGCGACCAGTCGTAACCAAAGCCCATCTGCTTGAGCTGGTTGCGCATGTAGTCGATGTTTTCGTAGGTCCACTTGGCCGGCGGCACGTTGTTTTTCATCGCCGCGTTTTCGGCGGGCAGGCCGAAGGCGTCCCAGCCCATGGGCTGCAGCACGTTACGACCTTTCATGCGCTGATAGCGGGAGACCACATCACCGATGGTGTAGTTGCGAACATGCCCCATGTGCAGTCGACCGCTGGGGTAGGGGAACATGGATAGGCAGTAGAAGGGCTCGCCGGCGGCGCTTTCGTCAGCCTTGAAGCTGTCCTGGTCTTCCCAATGTTTCTGTACCTGGGGTTCGATATCCTGCGGGGTATATTGTTCGTTCATTATGGTCGGTTGCAACTCTTGGTAGCTGGGATGTCAGTGCCGGAATCCGGATGTATGCGCGCTGATACCGGCGGCACCTCAAAATAAAGACGAATGGCGCATAGCATACAATATTCGCCCTGCTGTCAACAGAGGTCGCAGGGTGCGAGCACTCAATCAAATTCGGGCCTCGTGCCAGGCCCGGCTTCAACGGGCAAAGGCGCTGTCCTCTGGACTTGAGTTGATCTGCAGCGGCTTGCTTTTCCACAATCAGGGATATACTGAAGGTCAAAAGGCGGTGCTGTTCGCCGCCGCTGCCAACAGGAGTTCGTCCATGAGTACACAAGATCCGCACACCCCGCAGCATTCCACCAAGGCTCCGGCAGCCTATGATCGCGTGCTGGAACGGCTGCGCAAGCGTCTGGATGAGGCGGGCGAAGTGAGCTGGGAATACCTGCAGAAGCAGATCGAGGAAGCGGCCGAAGTTGAACTGGCAGCCGAGGAGGTGACCCGTGACGAGGTGGAGCTGCTCAAGGCCTATCTCAGGCGCGATCTCAAACAGCTGGGATACTATGCGCATGGCACGGGCGAGGGGCTGGCGGCCTGGCTGCATTTTGATCTGGATATTCTGGAGCACAGGATCAAGCAGAGCCTGCTCGACCTGGCGGACAAGACCCGGATTCAGCATGAACTGCTGCGTGAGCAGCTTGCACATGGTGAAGACCAGTACCTGGCCGGGGAAGTGAGTGCGCCCGGTACGCTGCGTTGCCTGCAGTGTGGCCATACCCAGCGGCTGAGCGCTACAGACCGTATTCAGCCCTGTGAAGAGTGTGGTGCCGTCGTCTTCGAGCGCATCTCACGCCCCTGGTCGCCGCAGAGCGAATAAGCCCAGCAGTACGCCTATTGCCGCCAGCGGCCAGACCCCGAACTGCTGCCAGGGGGTCTGGCCCGACATCATGGTTACGGTGGCTCTCAGCTCGGCCTGCTGGTCCAGCGGTGCCTGGCTGGCCAGTTTCCCGGTGGGTGTTATAAAAGCGGTCACACCGTTATTGGTGGCCCGAATAACCCAGCGTCCGTTTTCCAGTGCCCGCATGCGGGCGATCTGCAGATGCTGGTCCGGGGCGATGGAACGGCCAAACCAGGTATCGTTCGATACCGTCAAGATCACATCCGCGTCACGACTCAGCGCCGACACCAGCTGTGGATAAGCGATCTCATAGCAGATGGCCGGTGCGATCTGCCGGTTGCCCAGCTGCATGTTGCCGGTGTGTTCGGTCGGCAGACTGAAGCTGGACATGGGCAGGTCAAAAAATGCGATCAAGCCGCGTAACTGGGCCTCAAAGGGGACGTATTCCCCGAAGGGAACCAGCCGCTGCTTGTGGTAAAGGTCCTGCCCGGTGCCAAACAGCCCCAGGCTGTTGTGAAAACGCTGACCGCCGGGACGTTCGGGTGCGGCTTCGGCATAGGGGAAGCCGGTGATCAGCGAGATGCCCTCTTGTTCCAGCCAGTTGAGGAAAGGGGTCATGCGCGGGGCCGCCCGGTTGAAAGTGGCGGGGATCGCGGTTTCCGGCCAGACAATCAGGTCGACCTCAGCATATGCAGCGCTTTGGGCGATCTGCTGGCGCAGAATGCCGTCCAGATTGTCCGGCTGCCATTTGGCCAGCTGCGGAATATTGGGTTGAATCAGCACCGTATCCAGTGCATCACCCGCCTTGGGACTTGTCCATTGAGTGGGCAGAAGCCAGGCGGCCGCGGCCAGTGCGAGTCCGGGCAGTGCGGTCGTCAGATGACGGTCAGCGAGCAGGCGCGCCAGGCCCATGGAAAGCAACAGGCTCAGCAGTGACAGGCCCCAGACGCCGCCCAGAGGTGCCCAGCGCTGCAGGGGCGTATCCAGCCAGGCGTAGCCCAGGTAGAGCCAGGGGAAGCCGGTCAGGAACCAGCTGCGCAACCATTCAAAACCCAGCCAGCACAGGGTGAAAATCAGCCAGCGGTGCCGGGCACTGGCGGCAATGCGCGCAAAGAGAGCCCCCTGCAGGGCGAACAGCAGTGCCAGCGCGGCCACAAAGGCCAGCGTCAGGCCGCCTGCAAGCCAGGGGGGCGCGCCACCGTAGCGTTCGATACTGACATAGACCCAGGAGATGCCGGCACCCCAGAAGCCGAGCCCGAACAGCCAGCCGGTCCAGCTGGCTGCGCGCAGGGTCTGGTGACGCTGCAGACAGTACAGCAGGGCAGGGCCCAGCAGGACCAGTGGCCAGATATTAAAGGGCGCCAGTGACAGTGTAATGCTGGCCCCGCCGGCCAGAGCCAGCAGAGCCTGAAGTGCAGGCGGCAGGGAGCGCTTGCGGGAAGGCTGCACGGTCAGCGCCGCGTCACCTGCAACAGACGAAGGCGGCGGTTATCGGCGGCCAGTACCTTGAAGGTAAAGCCGTCAATGTCGATCTGCTCGTCCTTGGCTGGCAGGTGGCCGAAGTGTTGCGTCACGATGCCCCCGATGGTATCGAATCCTTCGTCCGAGAAGCGGGCCTCGAAATAGTCGTTGAAGTCATCAATGGGCGTGAGGGCCTTGACCAGATAGCCGTTGTCATCGAAGGGGCGAATATTGCCGTCGTCATCATCGGCATCATGCTCGTCTTCGATCTCGCCCACGATCTGCTCCAGCACGTCCTCGATGGTGATCAAGCCGGCGATGCCGCCGTATTCGTCTACCACGATCGCCATGTGGTTGCGGGTACCACGGAATTCATTCAGCAGCACGTTCAGGCGCTTGCTCTCGGGAATGAACGTGGCCTTGCGCAGGCACTGGCGGATATCAAACTGATCCAGGGTGCCTTCCAGCATGTAGGGCAGGAGGTCCTTGGCGAGCAGGATGCCGAGCACCTCGTCGGGATTCTCGCCGCACACGGGGAAGCGGGAGTGGGCGCTGGAGATGATCACGGGCAGGAACTCGCGCGGTGTCTGGTTCACCTGAACCATGGTCATCTGCGAGCGGGGAATCATCACGTCACGCACCTGCATTTCAGTGACCTGCAGGGCGCCTTCGATGATGCCGTGTGCATCGTTGTCGAGGATGCCGGATTCGTTGGCCTGCAACAGAATGTCGCGCACATCCTCAAGACTGCGGGGTTCGTCGGAGAAGGCCTGGGTCAATTTGTCCAGCCAGGTCTTCGACGTGCCACCCGATCGGTCTTCGCTCATAGGGGTCCTCTAAACGGAATAGGGGTCGGCAATGCCAAGCCGGGCAAGAAGGGTGCGCTCCAGCGCTTCCATCTCTTCGGCTTCGTCATCATTTATATGATCGAATCCGAGCAGATGCAAGGTTCCGTGAACGACCATGTGTGCCCAATGATCTGCAACGGCTTTGCTCTGCTCTCGGGCCTCATCGGCCACCACATCGGCACAGATCACCAGATCGCCCAGCAGGGTGACGGGGACGCCGGGCGGTACCTCAAACGGAAATGACAGTACGTTGGTGGGTTTGTCCTTGCCACGGTACTCGGCGTTGAGCGCCTGGCTCTCTTCAGGACTGACAATGCGAATACAGATTTCACCCTGTACGCCCCGGTCCTGCAGGACGCTTTCCACCCAGCGCAGAAAGTCGTGCTCGCTCGGCAGGTCCTGTGCTTCAACGGCGTACTGGACGTCGACGCTGATACTCATCGGGACTCTCCTTCATCGCCCTTCAGGGCCTCTTCGTGGCGCTCATAGGCTTCCACGATATGCTGCACCAGAGGGTGGCGCACCACGTCTTTGGAGCCAAAGCGGGTAAAGCCGATTTCCTTCACGTCGCCCAGCACGTCCATCGCGTGCAGCAGGCCCGAGCGGGTGCCCTTGGGCAGGTCGATCTGGGTCTGGTCGCCGGTAATGACGGCGGTAGAGCCAAACCCGATACGGGTGAGGAACATTTTCATCTGCTCACGGGTCGTGTTCTGGCTTTCGTCCAGAATCACGAACGAGCCGTTCAGCGTGCGGCCACGCATGTAGGCCAGCGGAGCCACTTCGATCACGTTGCGCTCGATCAGCTTGGCAACGCGCTCAAAGCCGAGCATCTCATAGAGGGCATCGTATAGCGGGCGCAGGTAGGGGTCGACCTTCTGACTCAGGTCCCCCGGCAGAAAGCCGAGCTTCTCGCCCGCTTCCACGGCCGGGCGTACCAGCAGGATACGGCTGACCTCTTCCCGCTCCAGTGCCTCAACCGCACAGGCAACGGCCAGATAGGTCTTGCCGGTACCGGCCGGACCGATGCCGAAGTTGATGTCGTGGGTGCGGATCTGGTGCACGTACTCCTGCTGCTTGCCGGCGCGCGGCTTGATCAGCAGTTTTCGAGTCCGGATGGCGTGCCGCTTGTCTTCTTCGGTCTGCGCCTTGTCCTTCGGCTTGGGCGGCTGCTCGATACCGGCATCCTGCAGTTGCAGGTGGATCTCTTCCGGGCTCAGGCTGTCACCGCCCAGTGCCTGTTGGTAGAGCTGCTCCAGCAGGCGTGCCATGGCGCGGGTTGCCGTGTCGTTGCCCAGCAGCTGGAAGCGGTTGCCACGGTTGCGGATCTGGACGCCGGTGCGTTCTTCCAGCAGCTTGAGGTGGGCGTCAAACTGCCCGGTCAGGCTCAGCAGGGCTGCCGGGTTGTTGGGTTCCAGTACCAGTGTGGTGGACTGTTGTGAGGTCAAAAGGCTCTCCTGTCGGGGGCGTTCAGGCATCAAGCTCGGAACTGATCAGTTCGCCGAGCAGTGAGTTGGCATAGGCGTCGACAATACGCACATCGGCGAAGTGACCGATCAGGTCCGGATTATCACAGCGGAAGTTGACGACACGGTTATTCTCGGTGCGACCGGACAGCTGGCCCGGATCCTTCTTGGAATAGCCGTTGACCAGAATGCGCTGGGTGGTGCCAACCATGCGGCGGCTGATCTGGAAGGCCTGGGCCGTGATGCGGTCCTGCAGAATCTTCAGACGCTGCTTCTTGGTTTCCTCGTCGACGTTATCCGGCAGGTCGGCGGCGGGCGTACCCGGGCGACGGCTGTAGATAAAGCTGAACGAGGTGTCGAAGCCGATATCGGCGATCAGGTTCATGGTGGCCTCGAAATCGGCATCGGTTTCATTGGGGAAGCCGATAATGAAGTCGGAGGAGAAGCTGATGTCCGGGCGCAGTTTCTTGATGCGGCGCAGCTTGGACTTGTACTCCAGCGCGGTGTGGCCACGTTTCATCGCCATCAGAATTCGATCGGAGCCGCTCTGTACCGGCAGGTGCAGATGGCTGACCAGCTCCGGAACCTCGGCGTAGACATCGATCAGGCTGTCGCTGAACTCCACCGGGTGTGAAGTGGTGAAGCGGATACGGTCGATGCCGTCGATGGCAGCGACGCAGCGGATCAGCTCGGCCAGGTCGGCATGGTCGCCATCATGGGTGGCACCGCGGTAGGCGTTCACGTTCTGACCCAGCAGATTTACTTCACGCACGCCCTGTTCGGCCAGTTCAACGCACTCGGTCAGGACATCGTCCAGCGGGCGGCTCACTTCCTCGCCACGGGTGTAGGGGACAACGCAGAACGTGCAGTACTTGCTGCAGCCTTCCATCACGGAAACAAAGGCTTCGGCACCTTCGACCTTGGGCGCGGGCAGGTGGTCGAACTTCTCGATCTCGGGGAAGCTGACATCAACAATGCCAACGCTGCCATTGCGGCTCTCGCTGATCATCTCCGGCAGACGGTGCAGGGTCTGAGGGCCGAAAATCATATCCACGTAAGGTGCACGATCACGGATCGCCTCACCTTCCTGAGACGCAACGCAGCCGCCGACACCGATCATCAGGTCCGGCTTCTCTTCTTTCAGCTTGCGCCAGCGACCGAGCTGGTGAAACACCTTTTCCTGGGCCTTTTCACGGATGGAACAGGTGTTCAGCAACAGGACATCCGCATCTTCCGGGTTGTCCGTCAACTCCAGTGCATGACTCTCGCCGAGCAGGTCGGCCATGCGGGAGGAGTCGTATTCGTTCATCTGACAACCATGTGTCTTGATAAACAGCTTTTTCGCCATGAATCACCTGTGTACTGAGGAATAGAAAAGGGTGCGGAATTCAAGAGGAGCGAAATTATACCCAAGGCCTCATGGATAGGCTAGAAACTGGTTAAAAAATGTGCAGTCTTGTTTTCTGCTGCAAAGGCCCCATATTCCATGCTGACATCAAGTTCAGTGGGAGACTCAGTGCGATGGCCAATGACCCGCGTCTGTATCGCGTCAGTTTTGTGAACCAGGATAAGGTGTACGAAGTGTACGTGCGCCACGTGTACCAGAGCGATATGTGGGGCTTTATTCAGCTGGAGGGGTTTGTGTTCGGGAACCGGTCCGAGCTGGTGGTGGATCCGAGCGAAGAGAAGCTGAAGCAGGAGTTCGCCGATGTGGAAAACTGCTTTGTCCCCATGCAGGCGATTATTCGCATCGACGAGGTCAAGCGCGAAGGGGTATCCAAGATCAGTGACGCCAAGGGGACCGTTGCGGCCTTCCCCGTGACGCCACCGCGCAAAGGCTGATCTTACTGGGACGCGGTATTCAGGCCGCGTCCGCCACAGGCGGTATTGAGCAGGGCGCTGTTATTCAGCAGTGCCATGCGGTCCACGCCGTGATACTCCACGCTCTGATCAGCAAAGATCAACTCGGCACCTTCAATGCGGAAACAGCCCAGATTGGGGTGCTGCCACACCTTCTTCCATACCTTGTCGCCACTGACTTCACCCGGTGCGAAGGGGCCCGCCACACGCAGCCAGGCGTTACGGCGACCGCTTTTCTTCGAGTTCACCGGCTTGCCGTCGGCGGTATACGCAGAGGTCTTGAACATCACGTACTGCAGAGTCTTGCCGGTGCCGTTGGTGAAGTTGATCCGGGCGGCGCTGGTGCCCTGGGTCGCATGCTCACTGATCATCAGGACCGGCTTCGGTTTGGGCTTGGGTTTGGGCGCAACGGCTACCGGCTCAGGTTGCTTCTGGGCACAGGCGGCCAGCAGGGTAGTTGCGATGACAAGACCGCCAAGCTTGAGGGGGCTGCGAGAGTGGAGCATCTTGATGTTCATGCAATTCCTGATCCGTTATGGCTGACGACTGTAGGGTGGCAGCCTGATACCTGTTGGCTGAACCCGAGCTGAGTAATCAGCTTCCGGGCGTGACAGGCGTCAGCAGAGTCTTGGATGGCCGGCCCGGAATTTCTCGCGCCAGTCTGGGCACCAGATAACCGGGCAGTTCAGTTTGCAGCTGCCCGACCAGTTGGCGTGCCTCGTCATCACTGACGTCGAAATGGGCAGCGCCGGCCACCGCATCGAGAACAAACAGATAATAGGGGAGTATACCCTCGCTGAACAGGGTTTCGTTGAGTATTTTTTGAACAGCAAGGCTGTCATTGATCCCTTTCAGCAGCACCGCCTGATTCAGCAGCGTAATGCCGGCGCGTCGTAACGGCTGCAGGGCTGCGAACACCGAGGCGTCCAGCTCCTGTGGATGGTTGATATGCAACACCAGTGTGGAGGTCAAACGGGTGCTCGACAGTGTATCGATCAGGCCGGGTGTAACACGCTGCGGAATGACAACCGGCAGGCGTGAGTGAATGCGCAGCCGTTTCAGGTGCGGGATCTGTTCCAGGTCGTGGATCATCCGCGACAGGCGTGTATCCGGAGTCGCCAGAGGGTCGCCACCGGAAAAGATGACTTCACTGACCTGTTCATGGCGGGCGATATAGTCCAGCGCGGCCTGCCAGTGTTCGCCGCCAAGCTGGTTGTCGCCATAGGGAAAATGACGCCGGAAGCAGTAGCGGCAGTTGATGGCGCAGGCGCCGGAGAGCACCAGCAGTACACGGTCCTTGTACTTGTGGATCACGCCGCTGCGCGTGTTGCTGTCGGCCTCGGCCAACGGGTCCTTGCC
Organism: Marinobacterium alkalitolerans; assembly: GCF_017776525.1. Taxonomy (GTDB): domain Bacteria; phylum Pseudomonadota; class Gammaproteobacteria; order Pseudomonadales; family Balneatricaceae; genus Marinobacterium; species Marinobacterium alkalitolerans. The sequence goes on along the minus strand of NZ_JACVEW010000006.1, from coordinate 78,763 downwards.
AAACCCCGGCACGGCCAGAATCTCCTGCTGCAGTGGCAGAATCTGTTGCAGCAGCGGGTCCTGCGGATTGCCGGGTTCAATGCGCTGCAGGTAAGGGCGAGGCACGCGCAGGGCAAAGCTTTGATGACCTGCCAGTGCGCCTGCCAGAAGGTCCCGGGGCAGGGATAACCGTTCCAGCAACTCTTTCGGATCGGTGATCAGGTGACGCATTTCGTTCTGCCAGTCGGCTTCGGCGGGGTGCAGCAGGTTCATCGGCGTGTGGTGCTCGGAGGTGGTTGTGCGGGATGGATTTGCCAGCATTCTCCTTTGCAGTAGAATGGCTGTCAATTTTCAGACCGCTGCTGTCAGTGGTCTCCTTCGAATTCAGATCGCGGAACCTTCTATATATGGCTAACTACTCCAGCAACCAGTTCAAGAACGGCTTGAAAGTGATGATCGATGGCGACCCCTGTGCCATGGTCGATGTGGATTTCGTGAAGCCGGGCAAAGGTCAGGCCTTCACGCGTGTACGTCTGCGCAACCTGCTGACCGGCCGTATCTGGGAGCGTACCTTCAAGTCCAACGAAAGTGTTGAAGGCGCCGATGTGATGGACATCGACATGGAGTACCTCTACAACGATGGCGAAATGTGGCACTTCATGGATCCGAACTCGTTCGAGCAGGTCGCGGCTGACAAGAACGCGGTAGGTGACTCTGACAAGTGGCTGAAAGAGCAGGACAAGTGCGTCATCACCCTGTGGAACGACAACCCGATCAGCGTGACGCCGCCCAACTTCGTTGAACTGCAGGTCACTGAAACCGACCCGGGCCTGAAAGGGGATACGGCTCAGGGCGGCTCCAAGCCGGCTACTCTGAGCACCGGTGCGGTGGTGCGTGTACCTCTGTTTATCGAGGAAGGCGAAATGCTGCGCATCGATACCCGTACTGGCGAATACGTCAGCCGCGCAAACTGATCGGGTATTTGACTGCAACGAGCGAATCATACGGACACGCCGTGAATACGTCCCTGTAGGCTTGGCTGCGGCCGTCCTGGCCGCAGACAGTCCGTATGCCCCGCTCGTTACATTCAGTGATCACGTAATGGCAGCTTCGGCTGCTGTTTTTATTTGGGTATGTCGCCTGTGCGAACAGCACAGTCAAGGCGGCGATGTTCAGGAGATCGGCCATGTCTCAAACCCTATGGCAGCCTAACGCGTCCATCGACAACCTGCGCGCCCGTGCCCGGGTGCTGGCACAGATTCGTCAGTTTTTTGCCGAACGGCAGGTGCTGGAGGTCGAGACGCCGGTCCTCTCCCAATGTGCGGTCAGCGACCCGTTCATCGACAGCCTTGAGGTGAGCTTCGGTTTTCAGCCGGGGCAGGAAGATGAACGCCTTTATCTGCAGACCTCCCCCGAATATGCCATGAAGCGCCTGCTGGCAGCCGGCAGCGGTGATATTTACCAGATGGCCAAGGTGTTCCGAAATGGCGAGTCGGGACGCCGCCATAACCCTGAGTTCACCATGCTGGAGTGGTATCGGATCGGCATGGATGATCACCAGTTGATGGCCGAAGTGGAGGCGCTGGTAACGGCTGTGGTACCCGGTTTGTCGGTTCGCTATCTGAGCTATGCCGAGCTGTTTGAACAGACATTGGGTCTGGACCCGCACCGGGCAACACTGACGCAGCTGCAGCAGGTCTGTCGCGCTCATATGGATGCCCCTTTTGAGGATGATGACCCTGACACCTGGCTCAATCTGCTGATGTCGCATGTGATCGAGCCAGGCCTGAAGGGGGGCGTGTTTGTCCACAGCTACCCGGCCTCCATGGCTGCGCTGGCACAGGTCAGAACGGATGCTCAGGGACGTCAGGTGGCGGCCCGCTTCGAGCTGTTCGTGAACGGCGTTGAGCTGGCTAACGGGTACCACGAGCTGACCGATGCGGCGGAGCAGGCACGGCGGCTGGACGCGGATCAGCACCAGCGGGCCGCACTGGGCCTGCCGCAGCGACCGCTGGATCGGCGTCTGGTCGATGCACTGCAAGCCGGTATACCGGACTGTGCCGGTGTGGCACTGGGCGTCGATCGTCTGGTCATGCTGGCGCTGGGTGTCGACGGGCTGGATCAGGTCGTGTCCTTCATGCACGCGCGCGCCTGACAACCGGCCACTTGCCGCAGTGGCCGGTGGCCATGAATTATTTGCATCCCGGCGCGTCCCATCACGGTTGGCACCAGTGGGCCGGATAGTCCACTATCTTCCTTGAGTCTCTATTCATCTTGTGGGTGATACAGCGTCAAGGAGGTCAGACGTGTCTGCAGACAACACTATTCCCTCTAGCATGGCCGCCGTTCAGCTGGTGGGGCACGGCGGTGTGGACCAGCTGGTCTACACGGAAGATCTGCCGGTCCCGCAGCCCGGGCCAGGTGAAGTACTGGTTCAGGTAACCGCTACCGCCAAGAACAACACCGATCGCAAGGCGCGTGAAGGGCTCTATCCGACCCGAGACAAGGATGAAGTGGCGTCCTTTCAGATGAGTGGCTCGCCGACACTGACCTTCCCCCGTATTCAGGGAGCCGACATTGTGGGCAATGTGGTTGCCGTGGGTGAGGGGGTAAGCGATAGCCGTCTGGGCGAACGCGGTCTGCTCGACTTCAATCTCTACCCCGATGCCCGGCGTGATATCAACCTCATGCCCGATTACTACGGTCATGGCGCAGATGGCGGCTTTGCCGAGTACGTGGTGCTGCCATCCGATCAGTTTCATGCCATCCCCAACCCCGAGCTGGCCGATGCCGAGCTGGCCGCCATGGGCATGTGCTCCTGTCAGACCGCCTATCACATGCTGACCGTGGCCAACGTAACCGCGGGTGAGCGGGTACTGGTGACCGGTGCCAGCGGGGGCGTCGGCACGGCGCTGATTCAGTTGTGTCGCATCCTCGGTGCCATCCCTTATGCCTTGAGCACGCCGGACAAGGCTGATGCGCTGAAGGCGTTGGGGGCCGAGGCGGTGCTGGACCGCTCCGCAATGGATACCTTTACCGAGCGCGTGCAGGCGGTGACTCAGGGGCATCCCATTGATGCGGTGATGGATCTGGTGGGCGGTGATATGACCGACCGCTTTATCGATACGATGATTTTTGACATGAAGCAGCGGGCGACCTATCCGCGCCTGAGTATCGCCGGCGCCAGCGGTGGCAACCTGTCCGAAATCATGTGGACACGCATCTATCTCTATCAGGTACAGGTGTTTGGTGTCTCCCACGGTACCCGTGAAGAGGCGGAGCAGCTGATGGCCTGGATCCGAAACGGTGCACTGAAACCGGTGCTGCATGCGGCCTTCCCGCTCTCCCGGCTGCGCGAAGCGGAAACCTACTTCGTCAATCGCGGCAGCAACTATCTGGGCAAAATCGTAATCGTTCCGGACAGTCAGTGGGCAGAGCACGGGCAGCGCTTTGCACTGGGCTGATGTCGGCTGGCTGACTGGTTCAGGGTCCATCCTGAAAGAGAGGCAATGATGGCACACAATCTCAAGATTCAATTGATGGATACACACGCCGGTGGGGATGTGAGCCGGATTGTCACCGGAGGCGTGGGGCCTCTGCCCGGCGCCAGTGTGCGCCAGCAGATGGAGTATCTGCGCGATGATGCCGATGGCCTGCGGCGCCTGTTGCTGGAAGAACCCTACGGCATTCCCGAAATGTCGGTGGACCTGATTGTGCCGGCGACCGACCCGGAGGCGGAATGGGGCTACATCATTATGGAGGTGATGGGGTATCCCATTTACTCGGGCTCAAACACCATCTGTACGGCGACTGCGCTGCTTGAACTGGGGCTGGTGCCGAAGCAGGAAGGTGTTCAGACCTTCAAGCTGGAAGCACCGGCGGGCCTAGTGCAGATTGAAGCCCGGGTGCAGGGTGGCGTGGTCGAGTCGATCACCTGTGAGGGCCTGCCCAGTTATATCCACACCCACCGCGCCGCTATCGATGTGCCGGGGCTGGGAGAGGTGACCTACAGTGTGGCCTACAGTGGTGGCTTTTATGCGCTGGTCGAAGCCGCCGATCTGGGCTTTTCGCTGGAGGCGTCCGAAGAGCGCCAGCTGGCCGAAACCGCCCATGCAATCGTGGAAGCGATACAGGCCGAACGCGGTTTTTTCCATTACACCCTCGGCGATGTGGGCCCCTTGCCCTTTTTGCATTTCATGGGGCCGGTGGAGCAGGTCAGCCGTCATGCCTATCGCTCCCGCTCGGCCACCTATGTCCATCCGGGCGTGATCTGTCGCAGCACCACCGGCACGGGCACATCGGCCCGGCTGGCGCTGATGCAATATGAGGGGCGCATTCAGCCCGGTGACATGCTGGAGACGGTGTCGCTGCGCAACACCGGGTTCATCGGCACCTACACCGGTTTGGGCGATGCCGATGGCCAGCCGGTGGTGGAAAACCGCATCACCGGCAAGGGGTATGTGCTTTCACAGGCTGACGTGGTGGTCAATCAGGATGATGCCATGGTCTCCGGCAACGTCTGGGAGAGCCTGAGAGCCCTGCAGGTACCGGGCTGAAAGCCTGTCGGGACGCTAGGCCGGCAGTTCGTTCAGCAGCGCGCGTCGAATCCGGTCAACGGCCTGCTCCAGCAGTGCCCGGGGGCAGCCGAAGTTGAGGCGCATGAAGCGGTCATCGCCAAAGTCGCGCCCCGGTGACAGGCCGACCCCGGCCTGTTCGAAAAAGCGGGGCGGGTTTTCCAGACAGGCATCGGATACATCAATCCAGGCCAGATAGGTGGCTTCGATCGGATCCAGCTTGAGCCCGGGAATGGCGTTAATGGCTTCGACCAGATAGTCGCGATTGCCACGCAGATAGTTCAGCTGAGCCTGATTCCATTCATCACCATCACGATAGGCGGCCAGAGCGGCGGTGTACCCCATCAGGTTGACGTCCGGCACGATGCCCTTGCGCACCCTCTGGAACCGCTTGCGCAGCTCGGGGTTCTGGATCACGGCATAGGAGCAGCCCAGGCCTGCAATGTTGTAGGTTTTGCTGGGTGCCATCAGGGTGATGGTGCGCTCGGCGATCGCCTCGTTCAGGGAGGCGATCGGCGTGTGTTTCAGTCCCGGCTCCAGAATCAGGTCGCAGTGAATCTCATCCGAGCAGATCACCAGATCATGTCGAATGACGAGTTCGGCCAGGGCCTCCAGCTCTTCGCGGCGATACAGGGTACCGCCGGGATTATGCGGGTTGCAGAACAGCAGCAGTCTGGCGTCGGGCGTGATGGCGGCTTCCAGTGCGGCCAGATCGATCAGGGTACGACCCTCTTCGCTGCGCTTGAGCGGAACCTTGACCAGATTGCGCTCCGACAGGCGCGGGGCCGACATGAAGGGCGGATAGACCGGTGCCGGGCTGATGACGGTATCGCCCGGCTCACCTACGGCACGGCAGGCCAGGTTGAGGCCACAGACCAGCCCCGGTAACCAGACCAGATCGTCGGCTCCGATCGACCAGTCGTACAGCGTATGCATGCGATCAATCACCAGACGGTTCAGCTCCGGCGGGGTACAGGTATAGCCGAACACACCGTGGTCGATGCGCTGGTGCAGGGCGTCGATCACCGGTTGAGGCGCCATGAAGTCCGTATCGGCCACCCACATGGGCAGAATTTCACTGTCAGCGTATTTTTCCCATTTCTCGCTGGATGTGGCGCGGCGGTCAATCAGCCGGTCAAAGCGGGTTGCATTCATATCCTGGCTCCGTGTTGGCTCATGCAGCTTGGTGATACAATACGTGTATCCGTATCTGCCTTCCAATCGGTTTACCTCAAGGCAGGCTTTTTTATGTCCGGATCTGGCCGGATCTGAGGGGAGTAGTGAGCATGAGCCGCAATGATGATCGCGTGATTATTTTTGATACCACCCTGCGTGATGGTGAACAAAGCCCGGGTGCGTCCATGACGCGTGATGAGAAGCTGCGCATTGCCAAGCAGCTGGAACGGTTGCGCGTGGACGTGATCGAAGCGGGCTTTGCCATTGCAAGCCCCGGCGACTTTGAGTCGGTCAAGTCGATCGCTGATGCCATCAAGGACAGCACGGTCTGCTCACTGTCCCGTGCGCTGGATGCCGACATTGATCGTGCCGGTGAAGCCCTGCGCGGTGCCAATTCCGGCCGTATCCACACCTTCATCGCGACCTCGCCGATCCACATGCAGTACAAGCTGCAGATGGAGCCGGATCAGGTGGTGGAAAACGCCGTGCATGCGGTCAAGCGCGCCCGTAACCTGATCGATGACGTGGAGTTCTCGCTGGAAGATGCCAGCCGCTCCGAACTGGATTTCATGTGCCGCATCATCGAGCAGGTGATCGATGCCGGTGCGACCACGATCAATATTCCGGATACCGTGGGTTACGCCGTACCCCAGGAATATGGTCACACCATTGCTCAGCTGATCGAGCGGATTCCCAACGCGGACAAGGCGATTTTCTCCGTCCACTGCCATAACGATCTGGGACTGGCCGTTGCCAACTCACTGGCAGCCGTCAGTGCTGGTGCGCGTCAGGTGGAATGTACCATCAACGGTCTGGGCGAGCGGGCCGGTAACGCGTCTCTGGAAGAGATCGTCATGGCACTGCGTACGCGCAAGGACATGCTGGGGCTGGAAACCGGCATCGATACCACGCAGATCGTGCCCGCTTCCCGTCTGGTCTCCAGTGTGACCGGCTTCCCGGTACAGCCCAACAAGGCGATCGTTGGCGCCAATGCCTTTGCGCACGAGTCCGGTATCCATCAGGATGGCGTGCTCAAACACCGTGAAACCTACGAAATCATGACGGCGGAAGATGTGGGCTGGAATACCAACCGCATGGTGCTGGGCAAGCTGTCCGGCCGTAATGCCTTCCGTACGCGCATGGAAGAGTTGGGCACAACCTTTGCCTCCGATGCCGAACTGAACACGGCCTTTTCCCGCTTCAAGGAGCTGGCAGACAAGAAGAGCGAAATCTTCGATGACGACCTGGTGGCACTGGTCAGCGATGCGCGTGCCTCTGCCGGCCATGAGAAGTTCAAGCTCAGCAGCCTGAATGTGACCTCCCAGACCGGTGAAACCCCGGTTGCCAGTCTGGTGGTGTCCGTGGATGGGCAGGAGCATTCGGTCGAGTCCTCCGGCAGCGGCCCTGTGGATGCGGCTTTCAAGGCGCTGGAACAAGTGGCACAGTCCGGTGCCAACCTGCAGCTTTACTCGGTAAATGCGATCACCAGCGGCACTGACTCTCAGGGCGAAGTAACCGTGCGGCTGGAAAAGGCCGGTCGTATCGTCAACGGCCTGGGGGCCGATACTGATATCATCATCGCCTCGGCCAAGGCCTACATTCATGCGCTGAACATGCTGGATGCCAACATCCAGAAAGCGCATCCGCAGGTGTAAGAGGTTTTGATGTCACAGCAGCCGGGCGAACAGGAACGTCATCAGTGGCTTGAGGCAATCGGCATCGACAGCTGGTTGCCGCGTCACCCGCTGCCCGGCGCGGCGGCGCCTGCTGACTGGGTGCAAGACTTTACCTATCCTGCGCTGGAGTCCGAACCCGCTCATGAAAGTGCTGCCGCACCTGAATCCAGAGCACCTGCAGCCTCCGCTCCCGCGCCTGACAGGCCCGGTCAGCCGTCAGCCCGTGCGGGGGGCTCCGGCATTGATACCCAGTCCCTGCTGGGCGAAACAGCCGCCCGACCCAAGCCGGCGGTGGCAGCCGCTCAGCAGGCGGAGCCTTCCGCTCCGGTGGCTGAGCGGCAGGCCGTTGAGCCGGCGCCGCACTTCAAACTGGCTTATCTGGTGCGGGGAGATCTGCTGATAATCGATTCCCTGCCGCCGCATCACCGGGAAGGGTTTGGGCGTCAGCACAAGCGCCTGTTGCAGGGCATCACGACGGCGCTGGGGCTGTCGGCACAGCAGGAGCTGTCGGATGCGGCCATGCTGCCCTGGCCCATGCTGGCCAGCAAAACCCTGGATCAGGGGCCCGGCGAGGCCCGGCTGGCGGTGGAGCACAAGCTGAAACGGACGCTGGAGTTTCAACCCGGTATCCAGCGTATTCTGCTGTTGGGTGACGCGGCGGTGCAGTGGGTCACCGGCAAGCCGCTGGAACAGGGTGCGCAGCCACCGCTGCTGGAGCGTGCCTGTGCAGCGTCGGTCAGCTTGAGTGAACTGCTGCGATTGCCCGAGCGTAAGGCTGAACTCTGGCAGGATGTACAGTCACTGAGGCGGGATACACGTGCAAACTGAGGCACATCCCCTGACCGACCTGTCCTGTGAGGCGGTCGCCGCACTGGACTGTCGATGCTTCCCCGGGGAAGCCTTTGCCGATACCTGGTGGCGCAAGGCTGCCAGTGGCGAGGGAGCTTCCGCCTGGTATGTGGGCAACACCGAGGCAGTGCAGGCGTTTTGCCTGTTCAGTCGAGTGCTGGATGAAGCCGAACTGCTGCGCATCGCTGTTGCCCCTGAGGCGCGCCGGCAGGGGCTGGCGCGGCAACTGCTGCAGCAGGCCATGCATGAACTGTCGGCAGCCGGCGTGCGCCATCTGTTTCTGGAAGTACGGGCATCCAATCAGGCCGCGCAGGGGTTATACACAGGCCTTGGCTGGAAGCCCACCGGGGTGCGCAGGGATTATTATCCACAGGGCACGGGACGTGAAGATGCGCTGTTGTTTGGTCTGGATCTCGAAGGGAGTTAAACCGTCATGAGCCTGACGGAAGGTCTGATCTCCGGAGGCTGGCTCTGGGCAGCTGGCGTATTGACAGCGCTGGTGCTGCTGCTGGCCTTGCGTCTGGCCCCCTGGTCGGTATTGCTGCAGGAGCGACGGCTGCAACACCTGTTGTTCGGCGCGACCGTGTGTCTGATGCTGATGTGGACCATGCGTGCCGGTTTGTCTCCCGGGCTCAGTATTCACTTTCTGGGGATTACGACCCTGACGCTCATGTTCGGCTGGGATCTGGCGATCCTCTCCGGCACGCTGGCCATGCTGGGCATGACGCTGATCGGTCAGGAAAGCTGGGACACACTCAGCGTTAACATCCTCTGCTCCGTTATCGTGCCGGCCCTGGCCAGCCTGGGCGTGCTGCGCCTGGTCGAAGCCCGACTGCCGCGTAATTTCTTTGTCTACCTGTTCCTCTGCGCCTTCTTCGGCGCGGGTGTGGCTACGGCCGTGGCCGGCATGGTAATGGCGTTGCTGCTCTGGGTGGACGGGGTTTACCCCTGGGCGCGAATCTATCTGGAATATGTCCGCTTTCTGCCGCTGATCATGTTTCCGGAAGGGTTGCTGAACGGCATCATCATGACGGCCATGATGGTGTTCCATCCCGACTGGATTCGGACCTTCGACGCCCGTTTGTATATCGACGAACAATAGCGTCAGCGTCGCACCGGGTGCTTGGCCAGCTTGCGCTGCAGCGTGCGTCGGTGCATGCCCAATGCGCGTGCCGTGGCGGAGATATTGCCGTCATGCTCCTGCAAGACCTTCTGAATGTGCTCCCACTCCAGACGGTTCACCGACAAGGGCGTTTCCGGGATGTCGGGGGCGGTATCCACTGGCACCTGGCTAACCTGCAGCGCTTTCAGAATCTGATCAGCGTCGGCCGGTTTGGGCAGGTAATTGTCGGCACCGCTTTTGATCGCTTCGACCGTGGTGGCAATGCTGGCATAGCCGGTCAGGACCAGCAGCTTCATGGCGGGGTTCAACTCTCTCAGCAGCGGAATCAGCGACAGCCCCGACGGCCCCTCCATCTTGAGATCAACCGTCGCAAAATCGGGCGGGGTTTCTCGTGCCATTTCCAGTGCCTGCTCCACGTTGCGTGCGACCTGAGTGTCAAAGCCTCTGCGGGTCATGGCACGTGCCAGTACACGGGTGAAGGCTGGATCATCATCCACGATCAGAAAACGTTCAGGCATGGTGCGGGTCCTCGCTAAGCAGTGGCAGCCGTACTTCCGTCAGCGTGCCACCCTCGGGGTGGTTGTAAAGCCGGACTTCGCCCTGATGTTGAGCCAGCGTGGTTGCGGTCAGGAACAGGCCTATTCCCAGTCCGCGCCCCTTGGTCGTCACAAAGGGCTTGCCCAGCTGGTCGGCCTGTTCCAGCGGCAGGCCGGCTCCCCGGTCATGAATCTTCAGCTTCAGGTGTGAGGCTTCTCCCTCGGCACTGATTTCAATGCCTTTGGGGTTGGCGTCAGCGGCGTTGTTAAGCAGGTTCAGCAGGGCCTGCTGCAGTGAAATGAAGGTCTGAAGCCGGGCCTGACTCAGCCCCGGGGGCAAGGGTACAAGCTCAAACTCGGCATCGGGCCGCATCAGGCTCCACTCGTCCAGTACCTGCGTCAGGAAAGTGCCGAAGGTGGATGGGCAAGGGGTGTCGTCTCTCACCTGCCGGGCAAGCTGTTGCAGTCGTTCGCTGCAGCGCTCGACCTGTTCCTGCATCAGTTCGATATCCTCCTGCAACGTTGAGTCCTGTGGGTGGTCCTGCGCCATTTCGCTCAGGGTGATGCGCATTGTCGACAGAGGAGTGCCCAGTTCATGGGCGGTACCGGCGGCCATGGTGGCCAGACTGAGCAGCTGTTGATCCTGAATGCGGCGCTCACGCTCCTGCTGGAGGGTCTGCTCCCGCTGTTTCAGCGCCTGCTGCATCTGCGTGATACTCCAGGTGACCAGCACTGAGGTGAACAGGAAGTTGATCCACATTCCGGTCACATGAAGGTCAAACAGGTTCAGTATGCTGTGACGGTGGGATTGCTCGGCGACCACCATGGGCCGGTACACCTGCAGCAGGGTGGTGTAGAGCAGAATGACGACCACGGCCATCAGGATGACAAAACGTCTGCTGAGCGTTGCCGCGGCACTGAGCAGCGGGATCAGCAGAATGAAAATGAAGGGGTTGGTGGCGCCGCCGGCATTAAACAGCAGAAAACCGAAAATGACGCTGTCGGCGCAAAGCTGGCTGAACAGCTCGATCTCCGTGACCGGCCAGCGTGAATGCAGGCGGGCGTAGGTCACCAGGTTCAGGATGGCGAGGCCGGCAAGGGCAGACCCCATGAGCCAGACATCCAGTGACAGATGCAGGCCATAGACGGCAAACGTCAGGGCGCCACCGAGCAGGAAGAGTACCAGGGTTCGGATGTAGGTCAGCTGCAGCAGGGCAGAGTGAAAACCGTTCAGAGCAGGCCTCCAACATGGGAAAATGCGTGCGAATTATACCGTTTTCACCCTTATATTCGGGTGCGACCAATGGTCGCAGGCAAATTTTCCCGTTATAACGGTTGCCTGTCCGGTGGCGGTTTTAAGATACTATTAATACAGATGTTCTGGCACTGCGCAAAATCGGGTGCCTTCGTCTAATCTGTAGCAAGAAAACACAAGCAACCTGAGGGAGACAGTCCATAATGACTGACAGTAAAGATCCTATGATCCCCGATGGTGATGTCAATCCTATCGATACGGATTATCAAATCGGTCAGGATAACATTGTTGTCAACGTTGGCCCGTTCGGGCTTGATATCCACAACCGCGTCTTCGCCATCTCCGGCTTGGCCGTGGTTGCCTTCGTCATCTTGACGCTGGTGTTCCAGAACCAGGTTGAGCCCATGTTCACCGGGCTTCGCAACTGGTTGACGGGGAACCTTGACTGGTTCTTCATCGGAGCCGCCAATATCTTTGTCATTATCTGTCTGGCGTTGATCTTTACGCCACTGGGCCGGGTTCGCCTGGGCGGGACCGAGGCTCAACCGGACTATGGCTATCTCGGCTGGTTCTCCATGCTCTTTGCAGCTGGTATGGGCATCGGTCTGATGTTTTATGGCGTATCAGAGCCAATGTCCCATACGCTGAGCTCTTTCGGAGGCGTCAGTGTCGGCGATGACGGCGTGCGTACCGACTGGGCACCTCTGGGCGCCGCAGCCGGTAATATTGAGCTCGCACGTGAGCTGGGGATGGCGGCGACCATCTTCCACTGGGCACTGCACCCCTGGGCGATCTATGCCGTGATGGCGCTGGGTCTGGCGCTGTTCTCGTTCAACAAGGGGCTGCCGCTGACCATTCGCTCTGTGTTCTACCCGCTGCTGGGTGAGCGTGTCTGGGGCTGGCCGGGTCATATCATCGACATCCTGGCGGTACTGGCAACGCTGTTTGGTCTGGCAACATCGCTGGGTCTTGGTGCCTCTCAGGCGGCATCGGGTCTGAACTACCTCTTTGGCGTGCCGCTGGGCGACACCACGCAGATCTTTCTGGTGATCGGTATTACCGCGATTGCGCTGGTATCGGTACTGGCCGGCCTGGATGCCGGCGTCAAGCGCCTGTCAGAGATCAACATGGTGCTGGCAGTGCTGTTGCTGCTGTTCGTGATCTTTGTCGGCCCAACACTGCTGATCATGACCGGTTTCTTTGAAAACCTCTGGGCGTACATCATTCACCTGCCGGCACTGTCCAACCCGGTGGGGCGTGAGGATGCCAACTTTGCCTCTGGCTGGACTGCCTTCTACTGGGCCTGGTGGATCTCCTGGTGCCCGTTCGTCGGCATGTTCATCGCTCGGGTTTCCCGTGGCCGAAGCGTACGTGAATTCATCATTGCCGTGCTGCTGGTGCCGTCTACTGCCTGTGTACTCTGGATGAGTGTCTTTGGTGGTACCGGTGTTGATATGTACTTCACCGAGGGTTACACCGCACTGAAAGAAGCGGCCTTGCCGCTGAAGCTGTTCACCATGCTGGATGCGCTGCCGCTGGCCGAGATCACTTCCTTCATTGCCATTGTGCTGGTCGTCGTGTTCTTCGTGACCTCTTCCGACTCCGGCTCACTGGTCATCGATGTGATTTCTGCCGGTGGCAAGGTGGATGCACCCACACCTCAGCGTGTGTTCTGGTGTACCTTTGAGGGTCTGGTTGCCATTGCGCTGATCCTCGGCGGTGGGCTGGTCGCACTACAGGCGATGGCCGTCTCTACCGGGCTGCCCTTTACGCTGGTGCTGCTGATGGCCGCCTTCTCAATGCTGAAGGGGCTGGCTTCCGAGCCGCGCGCCTGACGCAGCTTGACTGATCAACAGGCGGGGCAGGCCAGGTGGCCGTCCCGCCTGTTTTCGTTTTGGCACAAGTGAGTGTGAACATGCATGCCGAACATATCGAAATTGTAGAGTTTCTGGCGCGGCATCAGCCGTTCAGTCTGCTGCCAGAGGAACAGCTGGAACAGATCGCAACCCAGATGGATATTGCCTATTTCAAGGCAGGGTCCGAGATCAAGGCGTTTGGGGATGAGATACATGACTGGTATATCATCCGCAGTGGCGCTGTCGAGGTCTATCGGCGTAACGGGGACCTGTATAACCGATTGAGTGAAGGCGGGTTCTTTGGCGAGTTCGGCCTGCTGCGACACGGTCGCGTGCGCTTTCCCATACGCGCGCTGGAAGATACGCTGGTGTACCTGATACCGGAAGCGCTCTTCAACGACCTGTTCGACAATAACGAAGCCTTTGCCGATATTGTCGAGGTTGAGGACCGCACGCGCCTGCGTCAGGCCGTTGCCCGGCGCCGGGAGGACGCCAATGAATTGATGACCGCGCGCATCGAAACCCTGGTCAAGCGCGAGGCTGTCACCCTGAATGGCCAGGCATCGGCTCGAGATGCGGCGATTCGCATGAGTGAAGAGGGCGTTTCCTCGGTACTGGTGCTGGACGATCAGGCGTCGGAGCATCCGGTTGTCGGGATTATTACCGACCGGGACCTGCGCAATCGGCTGATCACCCCGGGGCTGAGTTTTGACACGCCGGTCACTGACATCATGACCCCCGAGCTGATTTCTGTGGAACATGGCCAGTTCGTGTTCGAAGCCATGTTGCTCATGCTCAGGCACAACGTGCACCACTTGCCGGTGCTCAAGCGACGGCAGCCACTGGGTGTGATCGCCCTGTCGGATATCATTCGCTACGAGTCGCAAAACAGCCTGTTTGTGGTCAGCAGCATCTTTCGTGCCCAGAGTGTGGAGGAGCTGGTGGATCTGCGCAGCGATGTCAGTGCCTGCTTTGTGCGCATGGTGAATGAGGATGCCAACTCACAGATGATCGGTACCGCCATGTCGGTTATTGGTCGGAGCTTCAAGCAGCGTTTGCTTGAGCTGGCAGAAGAAGCGCTGGGGCCACCCCCCGTGCCCTACTGTTTTCTGGCGCTGGGCTCCATGGCGCGGGAAGAACAGCTGATTGTGACGGATCAGGATAACGCGATGATCCTCGACAATCGCTATGACCCGAAACAGCACGGCGACTACTTCAAGGCGCTGGCCCAGTTTGTCTGCGACGGTCTGGACGCCTGCGGCTACACCTACTGCAGTGGCGATATCATGGCCACCAATGAGAAGTGGCGTCAGCCACTGAAGGTGTGGGAGCAGTATTTCACGGACTGGATCGAAAAGCCGACGCCGGAATTCCTGCTCAACAGCTCCATCTTCTTCGACATTGAAGGGGTCTGGGGGGAGGTGCGCTGGGCCAACCTGCTGAATGATCTGATCCTGCGCAAGGCGCGCAAGAACCCCCGTTTCCTGGCCTGTATGGCACGAAATGCCCTGCAACGCACACCGCCATTGGGGTTCTTCAAGGACTTCGTGATGGAAACGGATGGCCGGCACAGCAATACGATCAATATGAAACGCCGCGGTACTGCACCCCTGGCTGATCTGGTGCGTGTACACGCCCTCGCCGTTGGGTCACGCGAGCGTAATACCTTTGACAGGCTCAAGGATATTATCGAAACAGACCTGCTGCCGCGTGGCCGCGGGCCGGATTTGCGTGATGCGCTGGAATTGATCGCCATGGTGCGTATCCGCCATCAGGCGCTGGATGTTGAGGCCGGAAATGAGCCGGACAACAACATCGAACCGGAGAATCTGTCCGATTTTGAGCGCAAGAATCTGAAGGATGCGTTCCAGATCCTGTCGAATGCGCAGAAGTTTCTCAAATACCGTTACCAGCCGGGCCGGAGTAGCTGATGTTATATCTCAGTAAGGAACGGTTGCAGAATGAGCCCTCCCTGGAGGTGCAGGATACCGGTGTCCAGGACTGGCAGGCGCGCTTCCGGCACTTGGCGGAGACCGCCCGCTATCCTGCGCTCAAGGCGTTTTACGAGGCGGGTGCCGTGGCACCGGATACGCCCCTTGAAGAGGTCCCGCTGGTTGCGGTGGATTTTGAAACCACCAGCCTGGACCCTCAAAAGGGTGGCATTGTCAGCATTGGCCTGGTCCCCATGACGATTCACCGTATTCACTCGTCACGTGCTCGGCACTGGGTGCTGAAGCCGCGGGCGCGATTGAGCAGTGAATCGGTGGTGGTACACGGCATCACCCACTCCGAAATAGAATCGGCGCCGGACCTTCGCCGCATACTCGATGAGCTGCTCGAACAGCTGCAAGGAAAAGTACTGGTTGTGCACCACCGGGGTATTGAGCGGGCCTTCCTGAACAACGCCTTGAAAGTCCGTATTCGTGAGGGAATCGAGTTCCCGGTCATCGACACCATGGACCTTGAAGCACGTTTGCACCGCAAGAAGCCGCTGGGTTTCTGGGACCGACTGCTGGGGCGCAAGCCGGTTTCCATTCGGCTGGCGCAGAGCCGGGAGCGTTACCACCTGCCATTCTACCGCCCGCACCATGCCCTGACGGATGCTATCGCCTGTGGCGAGTTGCTGCTGGCGCAGGTAGCCGATCGCTATCCACCGGATACCCCCGTTTCCGAGCTGTGGCGCTAGGCCATTGCCGAAAACAGCCGACTGATTTGGGCTATCCCGAAAGCTGTGCCAATATGAAATCAGGCGCTGCTGACAAAGCGTGGCTTGAAGCCTGCTGAATCACCGGCGTACGCATGACGTATCGCGGGCAAGCCTCCGCCCGTTTCGGATCAGGAATTTTGGGATATGACGGGATCGAGCAAATCGGTTAAGGGTTTGCTGCGTCTGTTGTCGGTGCAGGTCGAGCGGCTGTCAGCCTGGCCAGCCATGCGGGCTATCCGTGATGGTCTGCTGGGGATCGTGCCTTGCCTGATACTGTCGGCGGCCCTGCTGCTGGTTTCGGTATGCCTCCAACTGGCCGATATCAGCCCTGAAGGGCAACTGCTGTTTCAGCAGCTGCACGAGCGCACAACGGCTGCACTGCCTTACCTGATTACAGCCTCCATCGCCTACATGGTGTCCATTCAGTCACACCTGCCTCGGCTTCCCATCATCTGCCTGAACGTCGTCTTCCTGTTCTGTGTCGCGGACCTGATGGAAAACTATAACGGGGCCGCCCGTGTGGTCTTTCTGCTCAGTGCACTGATCTTGCCGATCTGGGCAACACGGGGACTGGCCAAGCTGCATTCCTACCCCTGGTGTCAGATCGTGCGACACGAAGGGGCCGGTACGCTGGTGCGGCAAACGCTGAACTTCATCATTCCCGGCGTCATTATGGGGGGCGTTGTGCTCATGGTGGCCGCTGCCGTCATCCTTGCACTGCCGGACCCCGAGTGGATCAACTATTACCTGTTTTTTGATGCCGCCAACGAACCCTACCGGGTCGGAGTTTTATACAGCCTGTTCAATTCAGTGCTCTGGTTTTTCGGGGTGCATGGCTATCATGCGCTGTTGCCGCTGATGGACGGTCTGAACGAAGCGGTGCACCTGAACCACTCCACGGTGATGGCCGGTGGGTCAGGGCTGACGTATCCCATGAATACGGCTTTTCTGGGGGCTTTCGTGTTCATCGGAGGCAGTGGGGCAACTCTGTCACTGGCGTTGGCCATTTTGCTGACGACCCGGGTCAAAAGTCTGCGTTTCCTGGGGCTGGCCAGCCTTCCCTTTGCCCTGATCAATGTGAATGAACTGCTGCTGTTTGGGCTGCCGATCATTTTCAATCCGCGTCTGCTGATACCGTTCCTGGTGGCGCCGGTGCTGAATGTGCTGATCGGCCAGACGGCCATCATGCTGGGGTGGGTACAGGCCCCCTTTATGGATGTGCCTTTTAACAGCCCGGTTATCCTGAATGCCTATCTGGCCACGGGCGGGAATTTCGGTGCGGTTCTGCTTCAGCTTGTCTGTCTTACGGCCGGTGTGCTGGTGTACCGGCCCTTCATCAAGGGGCTGGAGCCCGGTTTTGCCGAGGTGGGCAACTCGGTTTCTCGTTCCATCGAAACGCTCTTTGCGCGGCGTTTTGAAGAAGCTGAATATCACTCCCGTGACCCGGTTGCGGAAGGGCTGAGAGAGCATACACAGCGCCGCCAGTTGCAGCATCAGCTGGGTGAGCTGGGGGACTATGAATTTCTGCTGGAGTATCAGCCACAAATTGACCCCCACTCCGGGAGAGTAACCGGTGTCGAAGCGCTGGTGCGGGCGGAAAACTCCCATGGCCAGCTGCTGTCGCCCGGTCAGTTCATGCCCCAGCTGGAGCAGGGCGGGATGATGAAGTCGCTGGATCTGTGGGTGGCTGCGCAAGCCAGTCGCCAGGCCAGTGAATGGGCGCGTCAGGGTTATGGTTTCAAGGTCAGTATCAATCTTTCCCCCGAGGGGCTGTGTGATGCCCGCGTGGTGGATGAGTTGCTCAGTCTCCTGACTGCATCCGGTGGCCATATGGCGGTCGAAATTACAGAGCAGGCACTGACGGCACGGACCGATATCGTGCGCCGGCACATCGACCGTATTCGCAGCCAGGGTATCGCTGTCTATATCGATGATTTCGGTACCGGCTACTCATCTCTGGGTTATCTGAGCCAGTATTCCATCGACGCCATTAAAGTGGACCGCTCCTTTGTACTGGCCCTGAACAGTGACAAGGGGGCCAAGGTCTTTAACGGTATTCTGGGCTTTGCGGATGCGCTGGAGCTTGATCTGGTAATAGAAGGCGTCGAGACCGAAACCCAGCTGGCCCATGTCATCCAGTCCAGCCGCGTGTCTGTGCAGGGGTGGCTATACAGCAAGTCGCTGAGCAGTGATCGTGTGGCGGCTTTCATTGAGTCATTTCAGAACCGCGACATCCGCGCCCGTACCGGCGACTGAGCATCTGAGTAAGGTTTATACAGGGCTGATCGGTGCGTATAATGTGCGCTGATTATTTGCGCACGCAGGTGTAGCCTGCTTCTGACCACAAGGTAAGACCCGAGTCCATGTTCATATCCCAGGAAGTCGCCAAACGCCGTACCTTTGCCATCATCTCTCACCCCGATGCCGGTAAGACCACCATTACCGAGAAGCTGCTCCTGCTGGGGCAGTTGATTCAGGTGGCGGGGACCGTCAAGGGGCGCGGCAGTGATCGTCATGCGACATCCGACTGGATGAGCATGGAGCAGGAGCGTGGCATCTCCATTACCTCGTCCGTGATGCAGTTTCCCTATAACGACCGCATCGTAAACCTGCTGGACACCCCGGGGCATGAAGACTTCTCGGAAGATACCTACCGGACCCTGACAGCGGTTGATTCTGCCCTGATGGTGGTTGATGGCGCCAAGGGTGTCGAGGAGCGTACCATCAAGCTGATGGACGTTTGTCGCCTGCGTGACACGCCGATCTTCTCCTTCGTCAACAAACTGGACCGCGATATTCGTGATCCGATCGAGTTGCTGGATGAGATTGAAGAGGTGCTGAAGATCGAGGCCGCCCCGGTGAACTGGCCGATCGGCTCGGGCAAGTGGTTCAAGGGTGTATACAACCTCTACACGGACACCATCCACCTGTTTACCCCGGGTCAGGGGCATCAGCTGCCGGAAGACAAGCGCATTCAGGGGCTGGACTCGGACGAAGCCCGCGCGCTACTTGAGGACGAGTATGACGATTTCGTGGACGAGATCGAGCTGGTCAAGGGGGCCTGTCACGAGTGGGATCAGGAAGCCTATCTGGCCGGCAAGATGACGCCCGTCTTCTTTGGCACCGCCCTGGGCAACTTTGGCGTCAAGGAGATGCTGGACGACTTTGTCGAGTGGGCACCGGCGCCGCCGCAACGTCCGACCGAAACGCGTGAAGTCTCGGCGGATGAAGCGGGTTTCAGCGGGTTCGTGTTCAAGATTCAGGCGAACATGGATCCCAAGCACCGTGACCGCATCGCCTTCATGCGCATCTGCTCCGGCAGCTACACCCGTGGCATGAAGATGAAGCATGTACGTACCGGCAAGGATGTACGCATTGCCGATGCCGTGACCTTTATTGCAGGGGATCGTGAGAACGTGGAGGAGGCCTGGTCGGGCGATATCATTGGCCTGCACAACCACGGCACCATCCAGATCGGGGATACGTTCACGGCGGGTGAGTCACTGAAGTTTACGGGTATCCCGCACTTTGCGCCCGAGATGTTCCGCCGTGTACGGCCCACCGATCCGCTGAAAATGAAGCAGCTGCAAAAGGGCCTGAAGCAGCTTTCGGAGGAAGGTGCCGTTCAGCTGTTCCAGCCGATGAAAAACAACGACCTGATTCTGGGCGCGGTGGGTCAGCTGCAGTTTGACGTAGTGGTGTTCCGTCTGAAGGATGAATACAAGGTCGATTGCCTCTACGAGCCGATCAGTGTGCAGACAGCGCGTTGGGTCGAGTGTGATGACCCGAAGATGCTGGGTGACTTTGAGCGCAAGGCACATGAGAACCTGGCTTACGATGGCGCAGGTCTGCTCACCTATCTGGCACCGACCCGAGTCAACCTCTCCCTGACGGAAGAGCGCTGGCCCGAGGTTCGCTTCCGCGCGACGCGGGAGCACTGATCTCCCCGGGCACCCCGGTATTTCGGGGCCAGCTCTCCGGGAGACCTGCCATGGCCACCAGGCCGACCGACAGCGCCATGGATGGCGCTGTCGAGCCTACAGGGATGTATAGCGGCGAAAGCCGCGAACGGCGTGTCGGTGTGTGGCTATGGCAGGGTGGTCATCACTGCATGCATTCTATGCCATACTCTGAGCATGCTGATTGATACCCATTGCCACCTCGACTTCCCCGACTTCGATACCGACCGTGACGCCGTCATCGAGCGGGCGCTGGAGGCTGGGGTAGGGGCGATCATCGTCCCCTCTGTCACTGTGGATAACGTTCAGCGCGTCCTCGATCTCTGTGCGGCTTCATCCCGTTTTTATCCGGCCCTGGGGCTGCACCCCTGTTTTTCCCACGACCCTGAATCCGCGCTGACAGCCCTTGAGCAAGCGTTGCAAGCTCATCGGCAAGAGGTTGTGGCGGTGGGTGAGATCGGGCTGGACTTTCGATCCGGTCAGCCGGATGTACGGCAGCAGGAGTCACTTCTGGTTGCCCAGCTGCAACTGGCCAAGGCGCATGATCTGCCGGTGCTGCTGCATGCGGTTCGGTCGCATGATGCCGTTCTGAAACAGCTTCGGCGGGCTGAACTGCCGCGAGCCGGCATTGTGCATGCATTCTCCGGCAGTGAGCAGCAGGCACGTGAATATGCCAGGCTGGGCTTTAAACTCGGTTTCGGTGGTGCCTGCACCCATGATCGGGCGCGCAAACTGCAACGGCTGGCAACCGAGTTGCCGCTGGAGTGGCTGGTGCTGGAAACGGATGCACCTGACATGCCACTGCAGGGGCATCAGGGAGAGCGAAACGAGCCTGGTCAGGTGGCTGTGGTGGCGGCACATCTGGCCGCTTTGCGCGGGATATCGCTGGAAGAGCTGTTGACCCGAACCTGTGCCAATGCGGCACAGGTGCTGGGCCTGGATCCGGGTCAGTCGTAAAGGCTGTCGATGGCCTGGTCAAGCGTTTCCCATACCCTTTTGGTATGCTCGCTGCGACCCAATCTGATGTAGCGACCATCATCATCGACTTGCTCAACAGTATACGCACCTTCCGGCGGGTTCATCAGCATTCGGGCCAGGGTCAATGGGTAGTTGGGACCCGACACCGTCTGGCCGTAGAGGTTTTCAATCGGTTTCAGCCGGGCACGAACAGATACGATATAGGACAGATCCATGCAGGTACGCGAGGTGCCCTTGCACAGGCTCAGCTGGCGTGTATCCAGCGTGTAAAAAGGCTCATCCGGGTTACCCTGGAGGCCACCCAAACTCATGCAGCCGCTCAGTGTTACTACCCCGGCCAGCAGGCTCAAACGTTTCATGGCAACATCCTGTTTGTTCATTGGAATGGGCCGAGTGTAACAGAAAACCCTGCCCGCCCTGCCAGCGAAACGGCTGACGCAAATGGGAGGGTTTCCTGTGTACGCCTTTCGATCAGCACATGTCCTTGTAGGGGTTATCCACTTTCAGTGATACCGGCTTGGCGTAGCCGGGCAGGCGAATTTCCTGTGCGCTGATCTGCAGGTCTTCACCGGTCAGTACATTGTGATCGTAGCGGTAGATCGGGCGTGCCTGTCCGTTGACGGCCGACTGGTTGTAGGCGGCTGCCTGTTCCCGTACCTGCTCACGACGCTTGCGCCACTGGGTCATGGCCGCATCGCCGTGACGTTTGCTGAGCAGCTGTTCGGCCACGTGCGGTGCCAGTACGGCGGCACTGGCATTGTTGCCGCCGAACCCCTTGGCATTGATCAGCACCGAGTCCATCCCTTCGATACCCACCTCCAGGTGCTGCAGCGGCAGGTTCAGGTTGGAGCCGTGCACATCCGTGGCGACCTCGGGGGTGGTGGTGAGGCCGGGAATCAGACCGTGTTTCCATACGCCCAGAGAGGCGAACAGCTGATCACCGCCTGCGGTGCCCTGAGAGTGGCCCAGGTAGGCCTTGACGGCGCTGACGGTCCAGGCCGGGATATCAAATGCCTTGGCGGTTTCATTGATGACGTGGGACTCGGTGACCCGGTTCTGAGGGGTGCTGGTGCCATGTGCCTGCACAAAGCTGCGCTGGCGCAGAGACTCTTCACCCAGAAGGGTGCCCACGAGGGAAGCCGCCTTGCCCAGTGTCATGTAGTTGCCCACGCCCGGTGCCGAAATTGACTTCTTGTGACCATCGGCGTGGACGAATACGTCGGCTACGGCGCCTTGAATGTCAGCGCCCAGCTCCAGCGCCAGGTCGTCGCTCATCAGCACTAGGAACTGGCTGGATTCACCCATGGTGAAGCCGCAGTTGTTACCGAACGGTCGGCAGGCCTTGCGGTAGTGCTCCTCTGCCAGCTCAGCCAGATCGTCCAGCGCCATCAGCTGCTTGTCTTCGGCCAGTGCGCCCATGGCACGGAAGCCTTCGATGATCTCGGGGGTCACCGGTGCGTCACTGCCACCAACCAGTACCAGTTTGCACTGGCCGCTGCGGATCGCTTCAACGCCGTTCTTCAGGTTATAGAGGAAGGTGGCACAGGCGCCCAGTGCGCCGCCGGTGGTGCCCACGTTGCCCAGCAGGTAGGCATTGATGAAATCGGCTGGCATCTGGGCGTAGCCCAGCGGCATCTGCTTGGAGGTGGTGCGCTTGCCCAGCGCCGGGAACTTGGTCAAGCCGCCAAAGCCCAGGTCGTCCAGCTGACCAATGGAGTTGCTGGCAAACACGGCAATCTGATCCGGGGCCAGCCGGTCCAGCAGTCCGTCATAATCGATGCCCATGGAGCGCAGGGCGTCCGATGCGGCATAGACCGCCATTTGCAAGCCGCGCGGATGGTTGCGCGACTGGTAGAGCTTGCCGGGCTCAAAGCCGGTTGGCAGCATGCCGGCGCTTTGTACCAGTGCCGTCTTGGTATCCGGGAAAATCAGGTCGCAGTTGCCATCGATGGTCACTTCCGATTGACTGGCGCCCAGATCGCGCACCTGCCAATTGGAGGGGATCACCTGCGGCAAATGGCGGTTGCGCAGACGGAAGGTGAGGGGGGCTTCAGCGGGTTTTGCGGTTGCCGGGCGGTTGAACATGACCGCGTTGACATCAAACCAGTCCGGGTGAATGCGACGGATCAGGGTACGCTCACGTACCTGCTGCTCGATGGCGGCCGCCAGTCCGTCTCGGCTCATCAGGGCGTCACCCAGCTTGAATTGTCCACTGTCGTCAAGACTGGCCAGTCCGGTCAGAGTGGCAAGGTCAACCAGCATTTCCTCGCGACTGGCGGTATCGAGACGATCCATGACCAGACGGCGGTAGCCTTGATGAAAAGATGTACGACCAGCGGGGCTGATACCACCAAAACCGACAATGACAGGCAGTTGAGACAAGAGAAACTCCTCGGGGTGGTGACGCAGATGACGATTAGGGATAACAGCGCATTTTATCGCCTGAAGTGACCACTGGCCAGCGTTGAAGCGCTGTTTGATGCCGATCATTGGTTCTGTTTTTCATCCCGGATTCAGCTATGCTGAGGTAAACAGTCGGCATCTCGCTTCCGACGAGGAGCACATGGGTATTCAGGAGGAAACATGAAAAAGCTGATTCTGGCGACAGCCCTCACCACATTGACTCTGGGCGGGTGTACCACCCTTGACCCCTACACCCAGCAGTCCAAGACCTCGAATGCGACCAAGGGTGCAGGTATCGGGGCCGTAGCCGGTGCGGTTCTGGGGGCGGCCGTGTCCGATAAGGGCGACCGTAATGAGGGCGCGCTGGCGGGTGCTGCGATCGGGGGTGCCCTGGGTGGCGGTATCGGTTACTACATGGACCGTCAGGAGATGTTGCTGCGTCAGGAGCTTGAGGGTACCGGCGTGCGAGTCGAGCGTGTCGGTGACAGCATCCGCCTGATCATGCCCGGCAACATTACCTTCGCGACCGACAGTGATCGTGTGGCGCCATCGTTTTATCCGGTACTGGATTCGGTGGCCAAGGTGTTGATGAAGTTCGACCGCACTCAGGTAGCGGTGGAGGGCTTTACCGATTCGACCGGCTCGTTCGAGTACAACCAGCGCCTGTCGGAGCGACGTGCCAACAGCGTGGCGCGCTATCTGAACTCGGTGGGTGTCAACAGCCTGAGGCTTGATGCCCGCGGGCTGGGTGAGCGTTATCCGGTGGCCAGCAATGATACGGATGCAGGGCGTGCGTTGAACCGCCGTGTGGAGATCAAGATTCGCGGCACTCAGTAAACACTCTAGCGAGCGCGCAGCTCCGGTGGGGCTGCGCGCAGGGTATGGCTGTTACAGGCTGGTGCTGTCGTTGAGGCGGTCAAACTTGCCCAGCATGCGCTTGAGCTGTTCTTCGGTCTGAGACTGCTCCTGTTCGAGTGCCGACTTGGCTTCGCGCAGCTCACTTATTTCGAGACGCAGCAGTTCGACCTCTTCGATCAATCCCTCAATTTTTCCTTCCAGCTCAACAAAGAGTTCGCTCTGCATGGGGGGTATACTCCTTAAACATCCGGCAAAAGCGCAAGATTAAGCGGCCTAGTGCGCGATTACAATATCGTCACGCTGGATGTTCAGGCCTGCTGCCGGCAGTTCAAGCGTGCCTCGGCTCATGTTGGGCTGAAGATTGTCCAGTGTGAGGCTGTAGCCGGTGTTTTCCAGTTCAAGGCGGGTCTCCCCGTCGAGCCCATACTGGGTGAAGCGTCGATACACGCTCAGGCGATCCCCTTCTGCCAGGCCATCCTGGGCACCGGCGTTGATCCAGACCTGGTTGTCGCGGGTGCGGACGATGCGTGCGCGGAAGGGCTCACAGGCCAGCTGCAGCTGGATATCGTTGCTGACAGCGCGAATAACGGAGCGCATCTGCTGCCCAAATGGCTGGCGCCAGAAGGTTGGCGTACCAAAACCGACGGCGGCATGGCTGTCGGCGTCCCAGTCAGCGCTCATGTGGTAACGCTGCTGGTGTTTGAGGTGACCGGTGAGGGCATCGTGGATAAACAGGTCCAGCACAAAATCCCGTTTGTCGAAGCGCTCTTGCACATCGGCCTGGCGGTAGAGGTCAATCAGCACGTTGGGTTCACGTGGACCGGTCGGATGGTGAGGGGCCAGGCTGCGAATAACGCCACTGACCAGGTACTGAACGTTGTGCTGCTCGCTGTCGTTCAGCACGGTAGTAAGGGTGCCTTCCGGCAGGCGCTTGACCGGGGCCAGCTGAGGGGCTCCGATAATGTTCAATTCGCCGGCGTCAATTGCATTGAAACTGCTGCTGCGGCGCAGCTCATATGCCAGCAGGGTGGCAAAAGATTGCTGAATGTCCTGCAGCTGGCCGTTGCGGGCATCGCCGGGGCGCTCCAGCGGGAAGTGGGTGACGGCCAGTGATTTGTGATACGCCGTTTCCGGCTGGCTGTCCTTGCAGCCCTGAGCGATGTCAACGTCGGCAATGATGGTCACGCTGATCTGTCCGTTGCGAATCTCTTCATCGATCACGCGCACATTGCTGACCTGACCCAGGCTGCGCAGCCTGAGCGTATCGACTTCAATAATCCCATCACGTACCTGGCGTGTGGAACTGAGCCAGGAGGAGGCACGAATAGATGCCTGCTGCATGGCACGCTCCAGCGCCTCTTGGCGCGACAGACCGGGGTCCTCTCCAGAGTATGGGGCTTGCCCTGTCGCTTCAACGGCGATGGCATGGGCCAGGTTGGCCATTAATGTCAGGCTGAAGCTGATTGCTAGCGTCTGAAGCAAGACCCTGAAAGAATGTTTCATGCGACCGTGGCTCAAGTTGCAAGGATGTGTTTGATTGTAACGGGGAAGTCGAAGCAGTAACAGGCGTGCGAATGAGAGAGCGAAGGGGGAGTGGGGTCATGCGCAGAAGCATCTGCCGATGGCTGATCAGCGTGCTTCTGCTCTGGGCTGGCGGGCTCGGTGCAGAGGGTATGCCGGACCTGCGTGCCCGCATCGAAGCGGAGGGGGCGCTGTCGGGCGCGGCTGGATTCGAGCGCATCTGGCGTGCGCTTCAGGGGGTATCCACGCTGGAGCTGATCGAGTTAAGTCAGGCGCAGGACAACAACTACTTTGAGCAGGGCTGGTTTGAGCTGGCGCGTCGCTATCGGCTGGCTCCGCCGGGTGAGCGTGCCGCTCAGCTGGATGCCTGGAAGCGTGACTGGTACCACCACCCGGCCTCAAACTGGCTGTCGCTGTTGCAGGGTCCGTCGGTAGCCCGCATGGCGCTTCCAGACGTCATTCGCTCAATGGGGGTGCTGTTGCCACTGGAAGGGACGTTTGCATCCGAAGGGCAGGCGGTACTGGCCGGCATCCGTGCGGCTCTGGAGTGGGACCGTCAGCGTGGAATGGCCATACCGGATCTCACCGTGAAGGATACCTCCGGCATTCGTGATCCCTCCAGCCTGATCGGACGACTCAGTCAGCAGGAAGGGGTCGATCTGGTCGTGGGCCCCTTGCAGCCCGGGCTTTCAACTCGGCTCAATCAGGCTTTGCCGGTCGCGGTGTTGGCTCTGAATCGTACCGGTGAGCGGGCCTTTAACGGCTTTCAACTTGATCTGGCGTCTGATCAGGAACTGGTGCAGCTGGCCGAGCTGATGAGTCGGGAAGGGCGTCAGCGCATCCTGTTGCTGGCACCATCCGGTGAGGGTTGGGTTGAGCCCCTGCTTGTGTGGGCCGAGCAGCAGCTCAAGGAAAACGGGATGGTTCCGCTGGGGAGGCTGCGCTTCGAGTCCGAGCTCAAGGCGCTGGAGCGCCAGTTGAGCCGCTGGCTGGGGCTGGATGCCAGTCGCGCCAGAGGCATGCTGCTGCAGCAGATAACCGGGACGGAGGCGCAACTGACGCCTCGGCGAAGGCAGGATGTGGATGCGGTGCTGTTGATTGCGCGGCCGGAGCAGGCGCGCCTGGTGAAGCCTGTGCTGGATTACCTGCATGCCGGCAACCTGCCGGTATATGCCAGTGCCCACCTGTTTTCGGGGACACCCGACCCCAACCGGGATCGTGACCTGGAGGGTATACGTTTCTGTGACATGCCCTGGCGCCTCAGGCAGCGGGAAGGGGTCACGTCTTCCAGTGTGTTCTTTGCACTGGGGGTTGATGCCGGCTCAGTCTATCGGGCGCTGGGGAAAATGCAGGCGGGCGTCCCGGGCTATTTTGAGGGCGAAACGGGCCGCTTGAGGCTGAACGAGAGCGGACGATTGACGCGAACACTGCTGTGCGCGCGTTTTCGCCATGGTGTACCTGAGCCCTATGTCTGGGGCAGCGGTCGACCGCTTCAGTGAAGTCGGTCACCCACGGCGGGTACCTGCTGGGCGCTCATGACCAGCGCAAGGCTGGATGACGTACTGGTATCGATAATCATGGCCCAGCCAGTCGGGCGGCTTGGGTATTCAATCAGACTTTCGTGTTCGCTCCTGACCGGGTTTTGAGGCTCGATACGCAGCAGGTGGCCCGGCTGAAGGCCGTTGTCAGAGCCTTGTTCAAGCACCAGCAGGAAGCCGCCGGGCTGTTCGTACAGCGCCTTGGCCACACGGGCGTTAAAGGTCTGGTCGGGGTAGCTGGGCTGAATGCGGAAGGGCGCGCGTGTGAGGGGCAGCAGCATTGCATCTTCACGCGGGCGCTCATTGCTGGCGGTGACCAGGAAGCTGGCCAGGTTGTCTCGGTGCAGTGCCGGGCGTGCCGTGGCAACGCGCTTCAACTCCAGCGTCTGTGTCTGTACCGGTTCGGTACTCTGCTGGAATACGCCGTATTCCCGGCGTTGCAGCGTTCGGCCAGCCAGATCATCAGAGTAGATATGCAGACCGTCGGCTTCTTGGCGCACCGCATGGATGCGAATACTGTTGGGCGTGTTGTCCAGCAGACGGTAATCGCGCCGCACCCGGTCCACATGGCCGCTCCGAATCAGATCAAGTGCCATCACCTGGATGGGGTCGGGACGCTCTATCTCAGTGCCGGCTTCGGGGGGGGCGGGCGCGTCCGGAGCGGTTTCTGCCTTGACGGGTTCACCCTCTGTCGGCAGTTTCAAGCGCATGCCCACCGCCAGCTGCTCCGGCTGGCGAATATCGGGGTTCAGTGCCCAGATCTCGCGCCAGCGGTCGGCACTGCCTAGATGGGTCGCGGCAATGGATGACAGGCTGTCACCCCGCTGGACCTCATAGCTGGCCGGTGCAGCCGACAGAATGCCGGCGAAGGCCACGAGAGACAGTGGCCAGAGGTGTTTCAGGCGCATATCAGGCACTCCCGGGGGCGTTGCCGAAGATCAGTAGCGTGGTGCAAAGCTGGTGCCGAAGCTGAAGGCACCGCCACTGGGCAGGCTCCCGCCCATGGAGTGACGTCGGCGCTCCTGCTCCAGCATGCGCAGCATGCGGCTGCGACTGATCTTGAGTGACATGGTAGTGACGGCCATGCCATCCGGCTGAAATTCCTGCTCGGTGATGGCGGCACCTTGTACAAAAGTGTTGATGTACGTGCGCAGGCGGTCGCGGTCGGCAATAAAGTCATCCACACGGGTATCACCGACGACCTGAATGCCCGAGATCTGCTCGGCGATCTTGCGGTAGGCGTCGACTTCGGACGCGCGCAGAGCCATCAGGCGGCGTTGTACCAGGTTTTCGAAGGTGCTTTTGGGGGCGCCGTAGCCGGTTACAGTGATCACCTGGGTATCATCAACGCCTGCTGCGGACTGTGTGATGGCGTTGTTGTAGGTTTGCTGGGCCGGTGCCTGGCAGTTGGCGCAGGTGTTGTAGGCGTAGGGGGCACAGCCTGAAATCAGCAGGGCGATACCCGCGAGGGTGGAAAACTTGATGATGTTGTTCATAAGCCACACATTCCTTATCGACTTCGGGGACGGCTATGCCCATTGAAAACAATAGACTGTATCGGTCATCTGGCACGCAACTTTAGCAAAAAAGAGCCGCTGTAACGAAAAAGAGACAGCGTGGCTGTCTCTTGGTGTTCAGTTTACATGCTGATCCAGTTGCTCGCAGATGGCCTGCTGCAGCCGGCGGCAGAGGTCAGGGTCACTGATCGGCTGGTTGTCCGAGTCGGTAATGAAGAAAAAGTCTTCCACGCGCTCGCCGATACTGGAAATCTTGGCCTTGCGTACCGAAATGTCGAATTCCACAAAGATGCGCCCTATACGCGCCAGCAGGCCGGGACGGTCCGGGGTGATCACTTCCAGCACGGTCTGCTGTGCCACCGGATCATTGCTGAGCGTCATGCGGGTGGGGGTCGTGAACAGTTTGAGCTGGCGTGGCACGCGGCGCTGAATAATGTCGGGATAGTCCTCTGGGTCATCCAGTTCCTCGGTCAGGTGCTGCTGGATATGGGCGAGGTACTCCGGGTTTTCCGACAGAGGCTGGTTGTCATCGGTGAGCACTGTGTAGGTGTTCAGCGTGCGGCCATGGTCCGTCAGAATAATGCGTGCATCCTGAATATTCAGATTAAGCTGGTCCATGGCCGCGACCGTAGCGGGGAACAGGGTGGGCAGGTCTTCGCTGTAAATGAAGATCTCGGTGGCGCCCTCGAACACGCGGTATGACGTCTTGCGAATCAGGACCAGTGGCAGCGGGTTGTCACCATGCTCAAGGATGGCCTGAGTATGCCAGGCGATATTGTGAGCATCTTCGCGCAGAAAATAGTCATCCCCGAGCAGATCCCAGTAGTCCAGGACCTCCTCCTCCGGCACTCCCTTGCGTGACAGCAGCAGCATGGCCTCATGCTGTACCTGTTCGATCCGGTCTTCCTTGTTGATCGGGTTCTCCAGACCGCGGCGCAGGGCGCGCTTGGTGTCCATGTAGAGCTGGCGCAGCAGGGTTGCCCGCCAGCTGTTCCACAGGGTGTTGTTGGTAGCGTTGATGTCCGCCACCGTGAGGACGTACAGGTAATCCAGATGCACCAGATCACGCACTTCCAGAGCAAAGTTGTGGATCACTTCCGGGTCGGAAATGTCACGGCGCTGGGCGGTCATCGACATCTTCAGGTGGTTGCGGACAAGCCAGGCCACCAGATGGGTATCCCATTTGCCCAGGTGGTGTCGACGGCAGAAGCTGATGACATCCTCGGCACCCAGCTCCGAGTGGTCGCCGCCACGTCCCTTGGCGATGTCGTGGTAGAGCCCGGCGATATACAGCAGCTCAATCTTGGGCAGCTGGTTGACGATACGGTGCGCGATGGCGAACTTTTCCCGGTACTCCGGGTGGCGGAACTGACGCATCTTCTGAATGACCTTCAGGGTATGCGCATCCACGGTGTAGATATGGAACAGGTCGTGCTGCATCTGACCCACGATCTTGCCGAACTCCGGCAGGTAGCGGCCGAGAATGCCATAGCGGTTCATGCGCTTGAGTTCGGTGGAAACCCCTTCGGGTGAGCGCAACAGCTCCATGAACAGGGAGGTGTTGCGGATATCGTGCCGGAACTCGTCGTCGATCAGGTGTCGGTGGTCACGGACCAGACGTATGGTCGAGGCTCTGACCCCTTTGATTTCAGGGTGCTGTGCCATCAGTACGAACAGTTCCATGATCGCGAAAGGGTGGTGTTCAAACACCTTGTCGTAGACCGTTTCAAGGAAGTCGTTGCGGACCTGAAAGCGGTTGTTGAGCGGTCGAATGCTCTGCTCGTCATCGATGCGCAGGATCGCTTCGTCGAAGTGCTGCAGCAGCATGTCATTGAACTCCGACATGGCCATGGCCACGCGGTAATACTTGTTCATGAACTGCTCAACCGCCAGCGAGCCTTCCTGGTCCTCGTAGCCGAAGTAGGCAGCCAGACTGCGCTGATGATCGAACAGCAGGCGGTCTTCACGGCGCTTGCACAGCATGTGTAGGGCATAACGCACGGTCCAGAGGTAGAGCTCACCCTTGTTGAGGGTGTCCAACTCGGACTCGGTGACAAAACCATGGTCGACCAGGTCGCGAATATAGGTCGCACCGAAATGGCGCTTGGCCACCCAGCCGACGGTCTGAATGTCGCGCAGTCCACCCGGAGAAGTCTTCAGGTTGGGTTCCAGGTTGTATTCGGTGTTGTTGGTCTTCTCGTGGCGCTCCTTTTGCTCGGCCAGCTTGGCCTTGAAGAACTCCTTGTCGGTCCATGCGCCTTCCGAGGTGACGCGCTCATACATCTCGGCCTGCAGTGAGGGGTTGCCGGCGATGGTGCGCGATTCGATCAGGTTGGTAGCGATGGTAATGTCGTTACGGGCTTCGTCATAGCACTCGTTCAGGGTGCGAACGCTGGAGCCCAGATCCAGGCTGATATCCCAGAGCAATGTCAGAAAGCCGCTGATGCTGTCATGCCAGTCTTCCGGATTGGCATTATTGAACAGCAACAGGATGTCCACATCGGAATACGGGTGCAGCTCGCCGCGCCCGTAGCCGCCAACGGCGACCAGTGCTGCCTGGTCATCACCAGGCCACTCGAACTGGTTCCAGGCAAGGTTGAGAATGCAGTCCAGTACCCAGGCACGGCCATAGATGAGTCGGCGGATGTCATCACCGGCACGGAAAGCCTCATCCATGCGTGCCTGAGAGGTTCTCAGCGCCTGCTTGAGCACCTTGACGGCCGGCTGCTCGCCGGCTTTGAGCTGTTGTTCCAATTGTGCCGGATCCAGCATGTCGGGAACGGCTGCAAGCGGCTGAGCAGGTCGGGTCATGGTGGCTCTCTCGTGATTTCAGGCGGCTTTTTCTTCGTTTCGCAGGGTCAGGATCTCATATCCGTCAGCCGTGACAAGGACCGTGTGCTCCCACTGCGCCGAGAGGCGGCGATCGGCTGTTTCGACCGTCCAGCCATCACGCTTGTTAAGCTTCACATGGCGCTTGCCGGCGTTGATCATCGGCTCGATGGTGAAGATCATGCCCTCTTTCAGCTCTTCGCCGGTACCGGCCTTGCCGTAGTGCAGCACTTGCGGGTCTTCATGGAATTCAGCCCCAATGCCGTGACCGCAGTACTCACGCACGACCGAGTAGTGCTGGCTTTCGGCATACTTTTGAATGACTTCGCCAATGTCGCCCAGGTGAGCGCCGGGACGGACCTGCTCGATACCCTTCAGCATGCATTCCCGGGTCACCTCACACAGGCGCTGTGCATGCGGTGCAACATCACCCACGTAGAACATCTTGCTGGTATCGCCGTGGTAACCATCCTTGATAACGGTAATGTCGATATTGATGATGTCGCCGTTTTTCAATTTCTTGTCACTGGGGATGCCGTGGCAGACCACCTGATTAATGGAGGTGCAGATCGACTTGGGAAACCCGTGATAGTTCAGCGGCGCCGGCACGGCCTGCTGTTCATTCACGATATAGTCGTGGCAGATACGGTTAAGCTCATTGGTGGTCACCCCGGGCTTGACGTAAGGCTCGATCATCTCGAGAACCTCAGCTGCCAGCCGGCAGGCAACACGCATCTTTTCGATCTCTTCAGGGGTCTTGATCTTGATAGTCATAGCGTCTCGCGAGAATTGCAGAGAAAGTGGACCACTCTCAACAGCGGCCAATTGATGTTGGGCAACTATTGTACCTAAAGCGCGGGGCTGGCGCCAAAGAGTACTTCAAAAACACCCAGGTCTATGCTATAAATCGCGCTCCCGAAAGAGGTGCCCCGGCAGCTCTGAATTTAATCAACACAACACACACATATCGACACATCCGTCCTGGGTGCCGTCATGCGGTTGGGCGATGGGATATGTGGAGGTTATAACCCGTTAGAGGATTTACCACAATGGCAAAAGTATCCATGCGTGACCTGCTGAAAGCAGGTGTTCACTTCGGTCACCAGACGCGTTACTGGAACCCGAAAATGTCCAAGTTCATTTTCGGTGCGCGCAACAAGATCCATATCATCAACCTGGAACACACCCTGCCGGCGCTGAACAACGCCCTGGATGTGGTTCAGAACATGGCCAGCAACAAGAACAAGATCCTGTTCGTCGGTACCAAGCGTGCTGCGAGCAAAGTGATCAAAGAGGAAGCCGCTCGCGCTGGCATGCCTTACGTTAATCACCGCTGGCTGGGTGGTATGCTGACCAACTACAAAACCATCCGTCAGTCTATCCGTCGTCTGCGTGACCTGGAAGCCCAGTCTCAGGACGGTACTTTCGAGAAGCTGACCAAGAAAGAAGCCCTGATGCGTACCCGTGAAATGGACAAGCTGGAGCTGTCCATCGGTGGTATCAAGGACATGGGTGGTCTGCCGGACGCACTGTTCGTGATCGATGTTGAGCATGAGCGCATTGCCATCAATGAAGCCAACAAGCTGGGTATCCCGGTGATCGGTGTTGTTGATACCAACAGCAACCCGGATGGCATCGACCACGTGATCCCGGGTAACGACGACGCTCTGCGTGCAATCCAGATCTACGTGAAGTCTGTTGCTGATGCCTGCGTTGAAGGTGCATCTGCAAACGCTGGCGACAAAGGCGAATTCGTTGAGGTTGACGCTGAAGCTGCTGCTCAGTAATCGGGCTGACAACTTGAGCCGCTAGTGTAACCGGATATTGAAAGGGGGGCCTGGCTCCCCTTTTTTGGATTTGAATACAAGCGATTATAGAGAGGAATGCGACATGGCGAATATCTCTGCAGCGATGGTTAAGGAACTGCGTGAGCGTACCGGCCTGGGCATGATGGAGTGCAAGAAGGCGCTGGTTGAAGCTGAAGGCGACATCGAGAAAGCGATCGATGATCTGCGTAAGGCATCCGGCATGAAGGCAGCCAAGAAGGCTGGCCGTACTGCCGCTGACGGTGTGGTTGCCATTAAAGTGGCTGACGACAACAGCTACGCGCTGGCGCTGGAAGTCAACTCAGAGACTGACTTCGTTGCGCGTGACGAAAACTTCCTGGGCTTCGTAAACACCGTTCTGGAAAAGGCATTCGCTGACAAGCAGTCTGACGTGGCTGCGCTGATGGAAGGCGAGCTGGAATCTGCGCGTGAAGCACTGGTTCAGAAAATCGGTGAGAACATCAGCGTTCGTCGCATCATGCTGGTAGAAGGTGATGTGGTTGATGCTTACGTTCACAGCAACAACCGTCTGGCTGCACTGGTTGCGCTGAAAGGTGGTAATGCAGAAGCCGCGCGTGATGTTGCCATGCACGTAACCGCTGTTAACCCGCGTGTTGCACGTCCGGAAGATATGCCGGAAGAAGAGCTGCAGCGCGAGAAAGAAATCATCATGGCGCAGCCGGATATGGAAGGCAAGCCGGATGAGATCAAGGAAAAAATGGCTGGCGGCCGCATCAAGAAATTCCTGGCTGAAAACAGCCTGGTTGAGCAGCCGTTCGTCAAGAACCCGGACCAGACTGTCGGTCAGATGGTCAAGGATGCGGGTGCTGAAGTTGTATCCTTTGTTCGCGTTGCAGTGGGCGAAGGTATCGAAGTCGAAGAGAAAGACTTCGCGGCTGAAGTTGCTGAACAGCTGAAAGGCTGATTGCGCAACGCCCCTCGGTCGGGCTTCTCTGCCCGGCCGTTTGCTTTCCTGCTACACTTTTGCCATTTCGTCCGCGCGGAGACTGAACATGCCTGCCACTGATAAACAATCCAGATACAAGCGACTGCTGCTGAAGCTGAGCGGTGAAGCCTTGATGGGGGATGAGAACTTCGGGATTGATCCCAAGGTGCTCAACCGTATGGCGCTCGAAATCGGGCAGCTGGTGGGTATTGGTGTCCAGGTGGGTATGGTGATCGGCGGGGGTAACCTGTTTCGTGGCGCGGCGCTGAGTGCTGCGGGCCTGGACAGGGTGACCGGTGATCACATGGGAATGCTGGCCACCGTGATGAACGCACTGGCGATGCGAGATGCGCTGGAGCGCTGTAATATTGCCACGCGTGTCATGTCGGCTATCCCGATGAGCGGTGTGGTCGATCAGTATGACCGCCGTAATGCCCTGCGTTATCTGAACCAGGGTGATGTAGTGATTTTTTCTGCCGGAACCGGTAATCCGTTTTTTACGACAGACTCTGCCGCCTGCTTGCGCGGTATCGAGATCGAAGCGGATGTGGTTCTCAAGGCAACCAAGGTTGACGGTGTTTTCACGGCAGACCCGATGAAAGACCCTGAAGCTACCCGTTATTCGCACCTGACATTTGATGAGGTGCTTGAGCGACAGCTGGGTGTTATGGATATGACAGCCATCTGTCTGACACGCGATCATGACATGCCGGTGCGGGTGTTCAATATGAACAAGCCGGGCGCACTGGTAAACCTCGTGGTTGGCGGTGATGAAGGAACTCTGATTGATAGCGGCTCAACGGCTGGAGAAAACAATGATTAATGAGATTACAAATGATGCGGACAGCCGCATGCAGAAAAGTGTTGATTCCCTGGTAGAGAACTTCAAAAAGATCCGTACCGGGCGTGCACACCCCAGCATTCTGGACTCGATCACTGTTTCTTACTATGGCTCTGATGTGCCGATCCAGCAGGTTGCCAACGTGTCGGTTGAAGACGCACGTACCCTGACCATCATTCCCTGGGAAAAGAAAGTGGTTGGGGATATTGAAAAGGCGATCATGAAGTCTGACCTGGGCCTCAACCCCAGTACGGCGGGTGATGTGATCCGTGTGCCCATGCCGCCGCTGACTGAAGAAACCCGTAAGGGCTACATTCGCCAGGCGCGCGCCGAAGCCGAGAATGCCCGTGTTGCGATCCGCAATATTCGCCGTGATGCCAATGGGGACATCAAGGACCTTCTGAAGGAGAAGGATATTTCCGAAGATGACAGCCGTCGCGGCGAAGATCAGGTTCAGAAGCTGACTGACAAGTATGTGGGTGAGGTGGACAGCCTGCTGGCACAAAAAGAAAAAGACCTGATGGAAATCTAACCTGACAGGCGGGGCGTGCCCCGCTACGGATCTGCATGGCTTCTGATCAGCAATTGACCATACCGCCGGGGCGCAGTATGCCTCGGCACATCGCTATTATCATGGATGGCAACAACCGCTGGGCCAAGCAGCGCCACCTGCCCGGGCTTGCGGGCCACAAGGCAGGTGTCGACAGTGTTCGTGCCGTCATTGAGTGCTGCGTGGAGCAGGGTGTCGAGGCACTGACGTTATTTGCTTTCAGTAGTGAAAACTGGAAACGGCCCGCGCTGGAAGTAAAGGGGTTGATGCAGCTGTTCATGCGCGCCCTCAATAACGAGGTGCGAAAGCTGGCGCGGCACAACATCCGTCTGCGCATCATTGGCGACATCAGTCGCTTCAGTCCGGAGCTGCAGGCGCGAATTCGTGAAGCAGAAGCTGAAACCGCCGATAACACCGGGCTGTGTCTGAATATCGCCGCCAACTACGGTGGGCGCTGGGATATCACGGAAGCGGCGCGTCGACTGGCGCAGCGCTGTCAGGCCGGTGAGCTGGACCCTGCGGATATCGATGAAGAGCTGCTGGGACGTGAAATGGCGCTATCCGACCTGCCTGCGCCTGACCTCTGTATTCGCACCGGTGGTGAGCAGCGGATCAGTAATTTCCTGATCTGGCAGCTTGCTTATACCGAGCTGTACTTCGCCCCCTGTTTTTGGCCCGAGTTTGGCAAGGCCCAGATGATGGAGGCCATCCAGTCATTCCTGACGCGTGAACGCCGGTTTGGTCGCACCAGTGAACAGGTGGAGGCCGACCAGTCGTGCTGAAGCAACGCATTCTGACCGCTGCCCTGCTTGCCCCTCTGGCATTGGCGGCCCTGTTCCTGCTGCCACAG
Source organism: Marinobacterium alkalitolerans (assembly GCF_017776525.1). Taxonomy (GTDB): domain Bacteria; phylum Pseudomonadota; class Gammaproteobacteria; order Pseudomonadales; family Balneatricaceae; genus Marinobacterium; species Marinobacterium alkalitolerans. Next base: position 42,416 of record NZ_JACVEW010000006.1, on the reverse strand, counting down.
TACTGGCTTGCCTGGGTGTTGGGTGCCGTATTCTGCTACGGGGGTCTTGAATGGGCCAACCTGTGCCGTCTGTCTGCGCGTGGCAGTGTCCTGCTGTTGGGTGTTATGGCGGCAGCGATGTGGGGGCTGATGGCCTCGCCTGTGCTGGCGCAGCTGGCTGTATGGCTTGCCGTTGCATTCTGGTGTGCAGCGCTCCTGCTGGTGCTGAAGTACCCCGTCAGTGCCCGCTTCTGCGAAAACCCCATGCGTATTCTGTTTGGTCTTCTGGCTCTGGTGCCCGCCTGGTATGCGATGCTGGCCGTGCGAGATAATGAGGGAGGTCTGGCCTTCTTGTTGATGCTCCTGCTGCTGGTTTGGGGGGCCGATATCGGTGCCTATGCGGCGGGCAAGAGCTTTGGTCGCAACAAGCTTCTGCCGGCCGTAAGCCCCGGCAAGACTCGCGAGGGGCTCTGGGGCGGGCTTGTCACCTGTGTACTGATCGGGCTGGCTTTTTCGCTTTGGCTGGAACTCCCGTTTGTTGCAACCGTCCAACTGACAGTGCTGGCGCTGCTGACTGGCCTGGCCTCTGTGCTGGGCGATCTGCTGGAAAGCATGCTCAAGCGTGAACGGGGCATCAAGGACAGTGGTCGGCTGTTGCCCGGGCATGGTGGCGTGCTTGATCGTATCGACAGTCTTACGGCAGCTGCGCCTGTTTTTGCAGTCGGACTGACGTTGATTTGGGGTATCTGACAAGCCGATGGACCTGTTGCAGACATTGTTGGCGACTCTGGTCGCGCTGGGCGTGCTGGTGACGATCCATGAGTGGGGGCATTTCTGGGTTGCCCGCCGTTGTGGGGTCAAGGTGCTGCGCTTTTCAGTGGGGTTTGGTCGCCCCATCTGGATGCGTAAAGGGCGTGACGGGACCGAGTACGCCATCGCCGCCATTCCCTTGGGTGGGTACGTCCGGATGCTGGATGAGCGCGAAGGGGATGTGCCCGAATCGCTGCGGGACCAGGCCTTCAACAACAAGTCCGTTTATCAGCGCATCGCCATCGTGGCGGCTGGCCCGCTGGTCAACCTGGCCTTTGCTGTTCTGGCCTACGCGCTGCTGTTTTTGTCCGGTATCAGTGTTGTCGTCCCGGTTATTGGTGAAATTGTACCGGGGTCCCCGGCTGATCGTGCCTCTGTTCCGGCTCAGCAGGAAGTGCTGGCGGTTGACGGGCGTGAGGTACAGTCCTGGAACGAAATCAATCTTCGTCTGGCCTCCCATGTAGGCGAAACCGGCGCCATCGAAATGACGGTGGGCGAGCCTGCCCGTGGCGTGGCCCGTACCTATCGTGTCCCCATCGAGCAGTGGGATGTGGATCTTGAGCGAGAGTCGCCCCTGACGGCGGTTGGTATTCGGCCCTGGCGCCCGGAAGTGCCGCCGATTATCGGTCAGTTGTTGCCTGATGGGGCGGCAGTGGCAGCGGGCCTTGAAAGTGGTGACAGAATCCTCTCCGTCAATGGCGAGCCCATTGGTGACTGGCTGGCACTGGTTGAGGTCATTCAGGCCTCACCGGATACACGACTGGACCTGATGATTGAGCGGCAGGGACAGGAGCGGTCGCTGGTGCTGGTGCCGGGACGCCGAGAGATGCCGGATGGCGCAGTAAAAGGCTACATAGGGGCGGGGGTTGCGCCCTTTGAAATGCCTGCCGATATGCAGCGAACGCTGAGCTATGGCCCTGTGGAGGCTTTGGTAGCCGGTGTGGAGAAGACAGGTCAGATGATTGGCTTGACGCTGGAGTCAATCGGTAAAATGATCGCCGGGGTCATCTCGGTAAAAAACTTGAGTGGCCCGATAACCATTGCTAAAGTGGCGGGAACTTCGGCCGCTTCGGGGCTGGAGTCGTTCATCAGTTTTCTGGCCTATCTGAGTGTCAGTCTCGGCGTGCTGAACCTGCTGCCGATACCGATGCTGGATGGAGGTCACCTGCTGTACTACGCCGTTGAGCTGGTGCGGGGACGTCCCGTCAGTGAGCAGGTGCAGATGCTGGGATTGAGAATTGGCATGGCGTTGTTGTTCAGCCTGATGGCCTTGGCCATCGTCAATGATCTGGCCCGGTTATTCTGACGTGAGCCAGTTTTCCTATCAGTTAGCCATATAAGTAAGAAGTACTGCATGAAACGCAAGCTGGGTCTGTTTTTCGTATCGATGCTATGGATGGCGCAGGCGCAAGCTGCGGCACTCCCGTTTGAGGTTAATGACATACAGCTGGAAGGCCTGCAGAGGGTAGAGCCGGGAATCGTGTTTCGTCACTTTCCCGTCAACGCCGGTGACAGCCTGACTCGTGACCAGTTGTCTGATGCAGTACGTGAGCTGTTCGGCTCCGGCTATTTTGCCGATATCGAGGTCGAGCGCACGGGCGACGTGCTGGTGCTGAAGCTGAAGGAACGCCCCTCGGTTGCGCTGATCAACATTGAGGGCAACGATATCATCAAGGAAGAGCAGTTGCTGGCGGGTCTGAAACAGTCAGGCTTGCAGGAAGGTGATGTCTTCCGCCGCGCAGCGCTGGACCAGATTCGCCTGGATCTGCTGCGTGTCTACACCTCTCAGGGCCGCTACGGTGCCAATATTACCACGGATGTGGAGCCGCTCTCCGGTAACCGTGTTCAGCTCAATATCAACATCAACGAAGGTCAGGAATCGACCATTCAGCACATCAATATCGTCGGTAATACGGTGTTTACCGATGAAGAGCTGAAAGAGCTGTTTAGCCTCAAGTTGCCCAACTTCTGGTCTTTCTACACCAAGGATGGCCAATACGCCCGAGAAAAGATGACGGGTGACCTGGAGCGCCTGCGCTCCTGGTACTTCGACCACGGCTATGCCAATTTCAGTATCGACTCCGCTCAGGTATCCATTACGCCTGACAAGGAAAATATCTATATCACCGTCAGCATCTCCGAAGGCGAGCAGTTCAGCGTACGAGACGTATCAGTCGCCGGTGAAATGGTCGTGCCTCAGGATGTGCTGGAAAGTGCCATTACGCTGGAGCCGGGGCAGATTTTCTCGCGTGAAAAAATGACACGGAGCCAGGATAAGCTGGTACGCCTGCTGGGCGATGAGGGGTACATGTTTGCCAACGTGAGCCCGGTGCCCGAGTTGCACGATGACAATACCGTGTCGGTCAAGTACTTCCTTGAGCCGGGTAAACGGACCTACGTGCGCCGGATCAGCATCAAGGGGAATACCCGTACCGCCGACGAGGTCGTCCGCCGTGAGCTGGAGCAGATGGAAGCCGGTATCGCATCAACGCGTGACATCGAACGTTCCAAGACCCGCCTGGACAAGACCGGCTACTTCAAGACGGTCAACGTGGAAACACGCCCCGTACCCGGTACCGATGATCAGGTGGACCTGGAGTATACGGTTGAAGAGCAGCAGTCCGGCCAGTTTACGGCCAGTATCGGCTTCTCACAGAACGATGGCATCATTGTCGACCTGGGGGGGCAGCAGGATAACTTCCTCGGCAGCGGCAAGAAGGTTGGCTTCAATATATCGAATAGTTCCACCCGGACTGAATACAGCTTCAACTACCTGGACCCCTACTACACCGTTGATGGCGTCAGCCGAGGGTTTGATGTCTACTTCCGCGAGCGCGATTACGAGGAAGATGACATCAGCTCCTACACGGCCGATGAAGCGGGTGGCGGTGTTACCTTCGGCTACCCAATTGATGACTACCAGCGTTTGAGCTTCAGCGGTGATATCGAGTTTATCAAACTGAATACGTTCCCTCAGACCGCTCAGGAAGTAAGAGATTATATTGATAAGGAAGGTAATAATTTCCTTAACTGGAAACTAACGGCTGGTTGGAGCGATAACCGCTTGAACCGTGGGTTCTTCCCCACCCGCGGTTATGCACAGGGGGCATCCGTAGAGATTTCCATTCCGGGAAGTGACTTGGCCTATATGCAGGCTAACTACCGGAATAAGTGGTACCAACCCATGAATGATGATGAAACCTGGGTTGTTGGACTGCGAGGCCGTCTGGGGTATGGCGACAGCTTTGGTGACAATGCTTACCCGTTCTTTAAACATTTTTATGCGGGTGGTTTGAAAAATGTGAGAGGTTTTGCCAATAACTCGCTTGGGCCGCAGGATTCCAACGGTGATCCATTCGGGGGCAACCTGTTGATGACCGGCAGTGCCGAACTTATTTTCCCGATGCCCTTTGTAGGGGATAAAAGCGCTTGGCGCAGTCTGGTATTTATGGACGCTGGTAACGTCTATTCCACTGACTGCTTGAGCAGCCAGGCCAGCTGTGACAATAAGGTAGATCTTGGAGATCTGAGGTACTCCGTTGGGCTTGGGGTTAGCTGGCTGACCCCAATTGGTCCGTTGTCGATTTCGTTGGGTATGCCACTAAACGACAAGGACGATGATGATACTGAAGTATTCCAGTTCGCACTGGGCCAGACGTTCTAAGGAGATTGTATGAATTACTTTACGCGAGTTGCCGCATTTGTATTGGTACTGTTCAGTTCACAGGTTATGGCTGAAAAGGTGGCGGTTCTCGGTGTGGAAGAAGCTTTGCTCAGTTCAGATGCAGCACAAAGCTTTCGAGAAGAGTTGAAGAAGGAGTTCGCAGACGACGAAAAGCAGCTGGTTTCCCTGGAAAAACAGGCGCGTGAGTTGCGTGACAAGCTGCAAAAAAATGCCGGTCTTGCATCGGAAGATGACCTGAAACAGATGCGGATGCAGTTCCAGAAGGCATTTGGCGAATACCAGCGTCGTGGGCAGGCGCTGCAGCAGCAGCGCGGTGAGCGTGAGAAGGCTTTCTTTGCTGAAATGCGACCGCGGTTGGATAAGGCGATCCGCTCCCTGATCGAATCAGAAGGCTACGATGTCATTTTGTCCAAACAAGCGACCGTCTACACTGCAGAGTCTGCCGATCTGACTTCTCGTGTGATTGACCTTCTGAACCAGCAGTAACAGTTGGGTATGCACAATACCTATCAGTTGTCAGAGTTGGCCGCCCGGCTGGGAGGCAACCTGTCAGGTAATCCGGCCAAACGGATCAGGGGCCTGTCGACATTGAAGTCGGCAGGCCCCGATTCACTTTCCTTTTTCGCTAATGCACGTTATCTGAGCGACCTGCACAGTACGCGCGCAGGTGCCGTGCTGGTGTCGCCGGAATTCCGCGATCAATGCCCGGTAGCCTGCATTGAGGTTGAAGACCCCTATCTGGCCTTTGCACGCGCCAGCCAGCTGTTTGACTGGCGCCCTGCTGTCAAGGCTGGTGTGCACCCGACAGCGGTGATTGATCCGGGCGCTCGAGTTGCTGCGACAGCCGAAATCGGGCCTCATGCCGTGATTGAAAGCGGGGCCGATATTGGTGATTGCGTGGTGATTGGTCCGGGTTCCGTGGTGGGGCGCGACGCCCGGGTGGGTGACAGGAGCCGCCTGGAGGCCAACGTGACGCTGTACCCCAACGTCCGAATCGGCACTGATGTGCTGATCCACAGCGGGGCCGTGATCGGCAGCGATGGTTTTGGCTTTGCGCGCTCTGATACTGGCTGGGAAAAGATCTGCCAGCTGGGCGGGGTTGTGATCGGTGATCGTGTTGAAATCGGGGCAGGTGTGACCATCGACCGTGGCGCACTGGATGATACCTGCATTGAAGCGGGCGTTAAGCTGGATAACCAGATTCAGGTTGCGCACAACGTGAGCATCGGTCGGGATACCGCCATGGCGGGCTGTACCGCGGTGGCAGGAAGCACTAGAATTGGCGAGCGCTGCACAATTGCGGGCTTGTCCGGCATTACAGGTCACCTGGAAATCGCCGATGATACCCATATTACGGCCATGACGCTGGTCAGTCGGTCGATCAAACAGCCTGGCGTGTACTCTTCCGGCACGGGTCTGGAGCCACATAGGCAATGGAAACGCAATGTGGTTCGCTTCCGTCAGCTGGATGAACTGGCGCAGCGAGTACGTAAACTGGAACAGGCTAGAGAACAGCATTCTACTGAAGGTCAAAAACATGATGGATGTTAAAGAGATCCGGAAATACCTGCCCCACCGTTATCCTTTTTTGCTGGTGGACCGGGTCGTGGCTCTGGAGCCGGGTGAGTCGATCACCGCAATCAAGAACGTGACGGTCAACGAGCCTTTCTTTAACGGCCATTTTCCGGATCACCCGGTCATGCCGGGTGTGTTGATTGTTGAAGCCATGGCGCAGGCCGCCGGTGTATTGGGCTTCAAAACCATGAACAAGGGGCCTGAAGACGGTTCCATCTATTACTTCGTAGGTGCCGACAACCTGCGCTTCAAGCGTCCGGTGGTCCCGGGTGATCAATTGAAGCTGGAAGCCAAGGTCATTTCCGAGCGTCGTGGTATCTGGAAGTTTGACGTTCGTGCCAGCGTGGAAGGTGACACCGTCAGCAGTGCAACCATCCTTTGTGCAGATAGAAAGGTGTGACATTGATTCACCCGCAAGCGATTGTCGATCCCGCGGCCACGATTGCCGACGATGTCGAAATCGGCCCCTGGACGCTGATTGGACCTGGTGTGGAAATCGGGGCCGGTACGCGCATCGAGTCCCACGTCGTGATCAAGGGCCCGACCCGAATCGGGAAGGGCAACCGGATTTTCCAGTTTGCGACGGTTGGCGAAGAGTGTCAGGACAAGAAGTACGCCGGTGAACCCACACGGCTTGAGATCGGTGACCATAATGTGATCCGTGAAGGCTGCACCATTCACCGCGGCACGGTTCAGGACCAGGGCGTGACACGCATTGGCAGCCATAACCTGCTGATGGCGTATGCCCATGTGGCGCACGACTGTGTGGTGGGGGATAACGTGATTCTGGCCAATAATGCAGCCCTGGCCGGGCATGTGCACCTGGGCGATCACGCCATACTGGGCGGGTTTACGGCCGTGCACCAGTTCTGTCATATCGGTGCCCATGTCATGTGTGGTGCCGGTACCGTGGTACTCAAGGATATTCCCGCCTACGTCATGGCCAGTGGCAATACGGCTGAGCCGCACGGTATCAACCTCGAAGGCTTGAAGCGTCGGGGCTTTTCCAAGCATGCGCTTATGGTGCTGCGACAGGCGTACAAGTTGATCTACCGCAAGGGGCTCACGGTCGCGCAGGCGCTGGATGAGTTGCGCGTGCTGCAGCAGAGCTGTGAAGAAGTGGCGCCGCTGATTCACTCACTGGAAAACTCTTCCCGTGGCATCATCCGCTGAGGTCGCCATGCGGCCTCTGCGAATTGGAATTGTTGCGGGAGAGGCGTCGGGCGATATTCTGGGAGCGGGGCTGATCCGGGCCCTGCGTCAGCGTTATCCACAGGTTGAATTTGAAGGCATTGGCGGAGAGCTGATGCTGGCCGAAGGCTGTACCGCGCTTTATCCGCTTGAACGCCTGTCCGTCATGGGACTGGTGGAGGTGCTGGGGCGCTTGCCGGAGCTGCTCAGGGCCCGAAAGCGTCTGGTTCAACACTTTATTAACAACCCGCCTGACCTGTTCATAGGTATCGATGCGCCGGATTTTACGCTGGGCATGGAGCGTCAACTGAAGCAGGCCGGTATTCCCACCGTGCATTATGTGAGCCCTTCCGTATGGGCCTGGAAGCGCAAGCGCATCTTCAAAATCAAACACAGCACGGACCTGTTGCTGACGCTGTTTCCGTTTGAAGCCGAGGTGTATCAGCCAACCGGACAGAATCTGCGCTTTGTGGGCCACCCGCTGGCTGACAGCATTCCGGCAGAGGTGGATTTTGATGCCGCCTGGTCTCGCTATCGAGGTACTGGAGAAGAAGGTCACCGGATGGTTGCACTCTTGCCCGGCAGTCGGGGCAGTGAAATCAAATATCTGGCGCGCCCCTTTCTGGAGACCGCGCGCCGCTTACAGGCCGAGCGGTCGGATCTTGTCTTTGTCTTGCCGGCTGCCAACCAGCGCCGTTACGAACAGCTGGAACAGTTGATTCAGGCTGAATTTTCGGACCTCAACCTGACGCTGTGCCTGCAGGGCTCCCGCGAGGTGATGGCGGTTGCAGATGCCATTTTGATTGCGTCAGGAACGGCGACACTGGAAGCCTGCCTGTTGCAGAAGCCCATGGTTGTGGCCTATCGCATGGCAGGGCTGACTTACAGCCTGTATTCACGCATGATCAAGAGTCGCTGGATTTCGTTGCCGAACGTGCTGGCAGGCGAGGAAATGGTGCCTGAAGTGCTGCAGGACCGGGTCACGCCTGAAGTGCTTGCGCCCCTGGTAATCCGTGCGCTCGAAGATACAGAATACCGTCGCCGGTTGGCGCGCGTGTTTGGCTGTATTGGTGATCAGTTACGCCAGAACGCGAGTGAGCGTGCGGCTGATGCGGTGGCAGAGTTGTTGGAGGCATCCGTTGCAGAACACTGAGTTTGATTTTCGACCCCAGGGTCATACTGCCGGCGTTGATGAAGTCGGACGCGGTCCCTTGATTGGGGACGTGGTGGCGGCCGCCGTTATTCTGGACCCGCTGCAGCCGATTCAGGGGCTGGCTGATTCAAAGGCGCTGAGCGAAAAAAAGCGCGAACGGCTCTATCTGGAAATCAAGCAGAAGGCGCTGGCCTGGTGTGTGGCGTCCGCCAGTCCTTCCGAAATCGATGAACTGAATATTCTTCATGCCAGCATGCTGGCAATGCAGCGCGCGGTTGCAGGGCTGTCGGTGGTGCCTGACTATGCGCTGGTGGATGGTAACCGCTGTCCAGCGTTGCCCTGTCCGTCGGAGCCGGTGGTGAAAGGGGACGCGCGGGTCGCCGAAATCAGTGCCGCCTCCATTCTGGCCAAGGTGGACCGGGACCGCCAGATGCTGGCGCTGCATGAGCGCTATCCCGACTACGGTTTTGACCGCCACAAGGGGTATCCAACACCTCAGCACCTTGAGGCACTCGAGCGCCTGGGTGCGCTTCCCGAGCACCGTCGCAGTTTCCGTCCGGTTCGTATACGTCTGGAGCAGTCATCCCATGTCTGAACCCGCTTTCGTACATCTGCGTGTACATTCCGAGTATTCCCTGTTTGATGGGCTGGTTCGTATCAAGCCGCTGGTTGCCACGGCGGCGGATCAAGGCATGCCGGCAGTGGCCATTACGGATCAGACCAACCTGTTCGCGCTGGTCAAGTTCTACAAGGCGGCACTGGGTGCCGGGGTCAAACCCATTTGCGGTGTCGACCTGTGGATAGAAAATCCGGATGAGCCCGAAGGAGAGCCGTTCCGCATTACCTTGCTGGTCCGGAACGGGCTTGGCTATCGCAACTTGATGGAACTGGTGTCGCGCGCGTATGCCGAAGGGCAGAATATCGTGCCTGAGCGCGCACTGGTGCGCAAAGAGTGGATCGCGGAAAAAGCCGAGGGGCTGATCGCCCTGTCAGGCGCGCGTCAGGGTGATGTGGGGCGTGCTCTGCTGGCAGGGCACCCCGAACAGGCAGAAGCCTTGCTGGCCGACTGGCAGGCGATCTTCCCGGACAGCTACTATCTGGAAATCCAGCGAACCGGCCGCCAGGGCGATGAAGCGCTGGTGCATGCCAGTGTTGAGCTGGCTGCGCGTCTGCAGTGCCCGCTGGTTGCCACCAATGAGGTGATGTTCCTCAAGCAGGAAGATTTCGAGGCCCATGAGGCGCGCGTCTGTATCAACCTGGGGCGCCCCCTGAATGATCCTCAGCGCCCTCGGAACTATTCGGATCAGCAGTACTTCCGCAGTGCCGACGAGATGGCGGAGCTGTTCAGCGATATCCCGAGCGCGTTGCACAATACGGTTGAGATCGCTCGCCGCTGTAACATCGAGATTGAACTGGGGACCTACTACCTGCCGCGCTACCCCGTGCCCGAAGGTATGCTGATGGACGACTTCTTCCGTCAGGTGTCCTGGCAGGGGCTGGAAGAGCGACTGGAATTTCTGCTCGACAAGGACGCGCCTGACTATCAGGAGAAGCGCAATCCCTATGAGACGCGGCTGGAGTTCGAGCTCGACATCATTATTCAGATGGGCTTCCCGGGCTACTTCCTGATCGTGATGGACTTCATAAAGTGGGCCAAGGAAAACGGCATTCCGGTGGGGCCGGGGCGTGGTTCCGGCGCAGGCTCGCTGGTGGCCTATGCACTCAAGATTACCGATCTGGACCCGCTGGAATACGACCTGCTGTTCGAGCGCTTTTTGAACCCCGAACGTGTCTCCATGCCTGACTTCGATATCGACTTCTGCATGGATAACCGTGACCAGGTGATCGACTATGTTGCCCAGAAGTACGGGCGCGATGCGGTTTCTCAGATCATCACCTATGGCACCATGGCCGCCAAGGCGGTGGTGCGCGATGTGGCACGTGTACAGGGTAAGCCGTTCGGTCTGGCCGACCGGCTGTCCAAGCTGATTCCGTTTGAAGTGGGCATGACCCTCAGCAAGGCCTGGGAACAGGAAGATGCGCTGCGTGATTTCGTAACCGGCAATGAAGAAGCCGAAGAGATCATGGAGATGGCCTACAAGCTGGAAGGGGTCACACGTAACGTCGGCAAGCATGCCGGTGGTGTGGTGATTGCGCCGACCAAGCTGACTGATTTCGCCGCCACCTATTGTGACGAAGAAGGTCAGGGGCTGGTAACCCAGTTCGACAAGAACGACGTGGAAGAGGCCGGGCTGGTGAAGTTCGACTTCCTGGGCCTGAGAACGCTCACCATCATCGACTGGGCATTGGATACCATCAATCGCAAGCGTGCGCAGCAGGGCGAGTCGCCGCTCGAGATCGAGTCCATCGATCTGGAAGACGAAGCCACTTTCAAGTTGTTGCAAAGCGCGCAGACCACCGCCGTGTTCCAGCTCGAATCCAGCGGCATGAAGGATCTGATTCGTCGCCTGTTGCCCAACCGCTTCGAGGATATCATCGCACTGGTCGCCCTGTTCCGTCCGGGGCCGCTGCAGTCGGGCATGGTGGATGACTTCATCAACCGCAAGCACGGTCGGGCACCGCTGGCCTGGCCGCACCCTGACTATCAGCTCGACAGCCTGCAGCCGGTACTGGAACCCACCTACGGCATCATCCTGTATCAGGAGCAGGTGATGCAGATCGCTCAGGTGATGGCGGGCTATACCCTGGGCGGCGCGGATATGCTGCGCCGTGCCATGGGCAAGAAAAAGCCGGAAGAGATGGCCAAGCAGCGCGCCATCTTCCTGGAGGGCTGTGCCAACCAGGGCATCGACAAGGATCTGGCCGGCAATATCTTCGACCTGGTGGAAAAGTTCGCCGGCTACGGCTTCAACAAGTCCCACTCGGCCGCCTATGCACTGGTGTCCTATCAGACCGCCTGGCTGAAGCAGCACTACCCAGCTGCATTCATGGCCGCAGTGCTGTCCTCGGATATGCAGAACACCGACAAGGTGGTGATCTTCATCGAAGAGTGTCGTCAGATGGGCCTGACGGTGCGGCTGCCCAACGTCAACGACAGTGATTATGTTTTCACCGTCAATGATGCGGACGAGGTGGTCTACGGTCTGGGGGCCGTCAAGGGCGTTGGGGAAGGCCCTGTGGGGGCCATCATGGAGGCGCGCAAGCAGGGTGGCCCGTTCAAGGACCTGTTCGATTTCTGCGAGCGTGTCGGCGCCGGGCGCCTGAACAAGCGCGTACTGGAAGCACTGGTTCGCTGCGGCGCGCTCGACAGCCTTGGCCCCTCCCGAGCGGTACTCTGGGAAGCGATCGGTTCGGCACTGAAAGCGGCCGACCAGAGCGCGCGCAACGCCGATGCCGGCATGATGGATATGTTCGGGGCGGTGGAAGCCGAGGCACCGGGCGACCCCTATGCCGAGTTTGGCAAGGCCCGTGACTGGACCGACAAGGAGCGCCTGCAGGGCGAGAAGGATACGCTGGGGCTCTATGTCACCGGGCATCCCATCGACGAATATGAGTCGGAACTCAAGCATCTGGTCAGCCGCAAGCTGGTCGAGTTGCAGCCGGCGCGCGGGCAGACGCAGAAAATGGCCGGCCTGGTGGTTGATATGCGGGTCAAGAAAACCAAGAAGGGGGATACCCTCTGCTTTCTGACTCTGGATGACCGCAGTGCCCGCATGGATATCAGCCTGTTCGGGGAGGTCTTTGATAGTGCCCGCTCACTGATCAACAAGGATGCGGTGCTGGTGGTCGAAGGCGAAGTGGCGCAGGACGATTACAATGGTGGCCTGAAGGTACGCGCGAGCAAGGTCATGAGCATGGCGCAGATACGGACCGCTTCAGCCCGCTGCCTGGAGATCCGCTGTGATCGCAGCCAGCTCGGGCGGCAGCAGCTGAAACAGCTGGCCGATACGCTCAAGGCGCATCGCAGTGTTCTGCTGAAGCTGCCGGTCGCACTCAACTACCGGCGCGATGATGCTGAAGCACGCCTGTGGCTGGATCAGGAGTGGGCCGTTGAACCCGGGGATGATGTTATCCTCAAACTGAAGGCCGCCTTTGGTAACGAGAATGTGCAGCTCCGTTATGAATGACGGGGTGGAGATCGGCACACGCAGCCGTTAGAATTGATGATTATTTTCGCGCCCTGGCAGATGGGCCCCATGTTACTGAACAGAAGCAGACACGCATGAATCCGAACTATCTGGATTTTGAACAGCCGATTGCCGAGCTGGAAGCCAAAATCAGTGAGTTGCGCCACGTTAATGAAGATACGGCGGGGCTCAACCTGGGTGATGAACTGGAAAAGCTGCAGGAAAAAAGCCGCAGCCTGACCGAGTCGATCTTCAAGGATCTGTCTGCCTGGCAGATTTCCCAGATCGCACGCCACCCTCAGCGCCCCTACACGCTGGATTACGTCAAACACATCTTCGATGATTTTGACGAGATCCATGGTGATCGCCACTTTGCGGACGATCAGGCGATCGTGGGTGGCCTGGCCCGTCTGGATGATCGTCCGGTCATGGTGATCGGCCATCAGAAGGGCCGTGAAGTAAAGGAAAAGGTGCGCCGCAACTTCGGCATGCCGCGCCCGGAAGGCTACCGCAAGGCGCTGCGCATGATGGAGATGGCCGAACGCTTCAAGATGCCGGTGCTGACCTTCATCGATACGCCGGGGGCCTACCCGGGGATTGATGCAGAAGAGCGCGGCCAGTCCGAGGCGATCGCATTCAACCTGGCCAGGATGTCGCAGCTGAATACCCCGATCATCTCCACCGTTATTGGCGAAGGTGGCTCGGGTGGCGCGCTGGCGATCGGCGTCTGTGATGAACTGCTGATGCTGCAGTATGGCACCTACTCGGTTATTTCACCGGAAGGCTGTGCGTCCATCCTGTGGAAAAGTGCCGAACGCGCATCCGATGCAGCCAAGGCGATGGGCATTACGTCTGACCGTCTGCACGAACTCGGCCTTGTGGATCAGGTTGTCAGTGAGCCACTGGGCGGCGCACACCGCAACCTCGAACTGATGGCGGCAAACCTCAAGAAGCACCTGTTGGAAACCCTCGAGCGTCTGGATGGCTACAGCAACGAAGAGATGCTGGAACGTCGCTATGAGCGTTTGATGTCCTACGGTGTCTTCGAAGACTGAAGATCCGGTAACGGCACTGGAGGCACAGCTGGACAAACAGCTGGCCGAGGTGCCTTCCGAGCCTCGCCGCTGGGTCATAGCCCTCAGTGGCGGGCTGGATTCCTCCCTTCTGCTGGAGCTGATGGCGCGCCTCAAGCCGTCAGACCAACTGGCTGCCATTCACGTTAACCATCAACTCCAGACCGATGCCGATAACTGGGCAGAACGGTGCCGCCAGCACTGCGAGCGCCTTGGTGTATCGCTTTCCACTGTGACTGTAAAACCTGCCTCCGCCACTGAAGCGGACGCGCGCAGGGCTCGCTATGATGCTTTCGAGAAAAAACTCAAAGCGGGTGATTGCCTGCTGCTGGCGCAGCATGCCGATGATCAGGCCGAGACCCTCTTGCTGAGGCTGATGCGCGGTGCCGGTGTGGCCGGTTTGACCGGCATGCCGATGCGACGCCCGCTTGGCAAGGGCTATCTGCTGCGTCCTCTGTTGCAGGCGCCGCGTGCGATGCTGGAGGCGGCCAGTGAACAGCTGGGGCTTGAGCCGATAGAAGACCCCAGCAACGCAGGCGATGCGTATGACCGCAACTGGCTGCGTCACCATATTCTGCCGCGCCTCAAGCAGCGTTGGCCGCAGGTACTCAAGCGTTGTCAGGATACAACGGTGGTGATGCAGGACAGCCGTTTCCTGCTCGAGCAAAGGGCGCAGGAGGATCTGGATGTCATTGTGTCCGGTGTGAGGCAGCTGGATCTGCAATTGCTGAGGCGGCTGGATGTGGCACGGCAGCGCAATGTGCTGCACTACTGGCTGGCCCGTGAAACCGGTCATCGCCTGGATTATCGCCGTGTGTGTCAGTTGCAGCAATGGCTGACACGGGAGGCAGCGCAGGGGCAGGCGCGCCTGGGGCAGTGGCAGTTGCGTTGCTATCATGAGCGGGCCTGGTTGTTGCCGCTGGAGCTGCCGGCACCGCCGGGATCGCAGCTGATCCATGCGGGTGAGACCGTTGAGCTGGGGCCGGGGCTGGGGCAGATTCGCTGGCGCCGGGCCGAGCAGGGGGTCGCGCCGGGTACCTTGCTGACGCTGCAGTGCCGTCAGGGGGGGGAGCGTCTGCGCCCGCGTGGACGTGGCGGTTCTGTCAGTCTCAAGCAGCTGCTGCAGGAAGCGGGCATCCCGCCCTGGCTGCGTCCGTATCAGCCACTTCTGCTGCGTGGCGATGAGATTCTGGCCGTGCCGGGCGTCTGTTTGTGCGAAGCCGCTGATGACGCCGAGGGCGTCGTGCCAGAATGGCACGGTTTTGGTTTGTCCTGAGGGGCGCTTTTTGCTATCCTGCAACCCCATCTTGAGTACGTTTTCTCCTCCCCAACATCTCGATCTGACAGGTTCCGCATGACGCGTTATATTTTCGTCACAGGCGGTGTTGTGTCCTCATTGGGCAAAGGCATCGCATCAGCTTCTCTGGCGGCTATTCTCGAGGCCCGTGGCCTCAAAGTAACAATGCTGAAGCTGGACCCGTATATCAACGTGGACCCGGGCACCATGAGCCCGTTCCAGCACGGTGAAGTCTTCGTGACTGACGATGGCGCCGAGACTGACCTGGATTTGGGTCACTACGAGCGCTTCATCCGTACCACCATGAGCAAGCGCAACAACTTCACCACCGGCCGTGTCTACCAGCACGTGCTGAGCAAGGAGCGTCGTGGCGATTACCTGGGTGGCACCGTTCAGGTGATCCCGCATATCACCAACGAGATCAAGCGCCGTGTGATTGAAGGCGCCGGTGACGCCGATGTGGCACTGGTGGAAATCGGCGGTACCGTGGGTGACATCGAGTCCCTGCCGTTTCTGGAGGCCGTGCGTCAGCTGAAGGTGGAAGTGGGTGCCTCCCGTGCCATGTTCATGCACCTGACGCTGGTGCCGTATATCGCCACCGCCGGTGAGACCAAAACCAAGCCGACACAGCACTCGGTGAAAGAGCTGCGCTCCATCGGTATCCAGCCGGATATCCTGGTGTGCCGTTCCGAGCAGCCGCTGGATGAGTCCTCCCGCCGCAAGGTGGCCATGTTCACCAACGTGGAAGAGCGCGCCGTTATCTCCCTGCCGGACGCCGACACCATCTACAACATTCCGGCCATGCTGTGGGAACAGCATCTGGACGAGATCGTGACCGAACGCTTCCGCATCAACTGCAAGCCTGCAGACCTGAGCGAGTGGAGCCGTGTTGCCGATGCGTTCCTGAACCCGGAAGGCGAAGTGACCATCGCGATGGTCGGCAAATACATGGAATTGCTGGATGCCTACAAATCTCTGATCGAAGCGATCTCTCATGCGGGCATTGCGCTGCGCAAGAAGGTGAAGATCGACTACATCGATTCCGAGCGTGTGGAGCGTGAAGGCAGCCAGATTCTGGACGGCTACAGCGCCATTCTGGTGCCGGGCGGCTTTGGCGAGCGCGGTGTTGAAGGCAAGATCGAAGCCGTGCGCTTTGCCCGTGAAAACAAGGTGCCCTATCTCGGCATCTGTCTGGGCATGCAGGTGGCGGTTATTGAATATGCCCGTCACGTAGCTGGTTTGAAAGATGCCAACTCCACTGAATTTAACAAACAGTCCGAGCATCCGGTTATCGGCCTGATCACCGAATGGACCGATCGCAGCGGTGAAGTGGAAGTGCGCGGTGAGAACTCCGACCTGGGCGGCACCATGCGTCTGGGCGCGCAGACCTGCCACCTGGCCGAAGGCTCCAATGTGGCAGAAGCCTACGGCAACACCGAAATTCGCGAACGTCATCGTCACCGTTACGAAGTGAACAACAACTACGTACCCTTGCTGGAAGAGGCCGGTCTGAAAATTACCGGTCGATCCGTGGACGGCGAGTTGGTCGAAGTGGTGGAAGCGCCGGATCACCCCTGGTTCGTGGCCTGCCAGTTCCACCCGGAGTTCACGTCGACTCCGCGTGACGGTCACGGTCTGTTTACCGGATTTATCAAGGCCGCGCTGGCACGTCAGGCGCAGCAGTAACCTTTTTACGAGTTAACTGGAGACACAAGCACAATGGCTCAGATTGCAAATATCAAGGCACGTGAAGTTCTGGATTCCCGTGGTAACCCGACGGTTGAAGCGGATGTGGTTCTGGCATCCGGTGTCATGGGCACTGCCTGTGCCCCGTCCGGTGCCTCCACCGGTTCACGCGAAGCACTGGAACTGCGCGACGGTGACAAGGCGCGCTACCTGGGCAAGGGTGTTCAGAAAGCCGTAGCTGCAATCAACGGTGCCATTCGTGAAGCTCTGGTTGGCATGGATGTGACCGACCAGCGCGCACTGGATGACAAGATGCTGGCGCTGGACGGTACCGAAAACAAGTCCAACCTGGGCGCCAACGCTATTCTGGCGGTGTCTCTGGCCGCGGCCAAGGCAGCAGCGACTGAAAAGGGCATCCCGCTGTACGCACACATCGCCGAGATCAACGGCACCGCTGGTCAGTTCTCCATGCCGGTACCGATGATGAATATCCTCAACGGCGGCGAGCATGCAGACAACAACGTGGATATCCAGGAGTTCATGGTTCAGCCGGTGAACTTTGACAACTTCCAGGATGCACTGCGCTGCGGTGCTGAAATCTTCCACGCGCTGAAGGCGGTCCTGAAGGCTCGCGGCCTGAACACGGCGGTTGGTGATGAGGGTGGTTTCGCGCCGAACCTGGGCTCCAACGAAGAAGCACTGGTTGTCATCAAGGAAGCGATCGACAAGGCCGGCTACCAGCTGGGCACCGACGTGACCCTGGCACTGGACTGCGCGTCTTCCGAGTTCTACAAGGACGGCAAGTACGACCTGGCCGGTGAAGGCAAGGTGTTTGATGCAGACGGCTTCGGTGACTACCTGGCGCAGCTGTGCGAAAACTACCCGATCGTTTCCATTGAAGACGGTATGGACGAGTCTGACTGGGACGGCTGGGCGAGCCTGACCCGCAAGATCGGCGACAAGGTTCAGCTGGTCGGCGACGACCTGTTCGTCACCAACACCAAGATCCTGAAGGAAGGCATCGACAAGTCGATCGCCAACTCCATTCTGATCAAGTTCAACCAGATCGGCTCTCTGTCCGAAACGCTGGACGCGATCAAGATGGCCAAGGATGCCGGTTACACTGCCGTCATCTCGCACCGCTCCGGTGAAACCGAAGACACCACCATTGCCGATCTGGCGGTCGGTACTGCGGCGGGTCAGATCAAGACCGGCTCCCTGTGCCGCTCCGACCGTGTGGCCAAGTACAACCGCCTGCTGCGCATCGCGGAAGAGCTGGGCACCGGCGCGGTCTACAACGGCCTGAAAGAGATCAAGGGCCAGGCCTGATCGCTTCGTGCTACAGCGTAAAGTGTGATAAAAAGGGGGCTTTGGCCCCCTTTTTTGCCCCCGGGGCCTGTCTGCAAGAGGTAGAAGCGTGTATCGCTGGTTGCTGTTGATATTGCTGGTGATGCTGGCCGGGCTGCAGTACCGTCTCTGGTTCGGTGAGGCCAACCTGCGTCAGGTCTGGCAACTGGAAGAGAAAATTCTGGAGCAGCGTCAGGTCAACCAGCAGCTGACCGAGCGCAACAAGCGACTGGAGGCCGAGGTGAACAACCTGAAAAAGGGCCTTCGAGCGCTGGAAGAACGTGCCCGCAGTGAAATGGGCATGGTTCGCAAGGGGGAAACCTTTTATCAACTTATCGAGCCCGAGTCGGAGAACAACTAATCTTGAATGCTTCTCTCGCCACTGAATGGCTGTATGGCGAGCCATCGTCCCACGCACAACTGCGCACCCTGCCGGAAGACTTTCAGGTCTTTGAAAACCTGCCCTTTACGCCTGATGGCGAAGGCGAACACCTGTTTCTGTATATTCGCAAAATCGGTGAGAATACCGACTGGGTGGCTCGGCAACTGGCACGTTTCTGTCAGGTCAGCCCGCGTGATGTCGGCTATGCCGGCAAAAAAGACCGCCATGCCGTCACCGAACAGTGGTTCAGCGTGCGCCTGCCTGCGGCTCGAACATTGAACTGGGCCCTGTTTGGCGGCGACAGCATTCAGGTGCTGGAAAGTGTGCGCCATGGGCGCAAGCTGCGACTGGGGGCTCTGTCCGGCAACCGTTTCGTACTGCGCCTGCGCGATCTGACTCATGCCGAAGACTTTGTCAGGCGTGTAGAACAGGCTCGTACCGGTGTGCCCAACTATTTCGGTGAACAGCGCTTCGGCAACGAAGGGGGCAACCTGGACAAGGGCATGGCGCTGCTGGAAGGGCGCCTGCGCGAGCGTCAGCGCCACAAGAAAGGGCTTTATATCTCCGCCCTGCGCTCCTGGCTGTTCAACCAGGTGGTTAGCCAACGCATCGAGCAGGGGCTGTGGAACCGGATCATGCCGGGCGATGTGCTGATGCTGGACGGCTCGCAGAGCTGCTTTCATGCTGATGCAGAGGATGCATCTCTGGCCCGGCGCCTGCAGGAAGCGGATGTGCATTTGACGGCACCCATGTGGGGGCGGGGCGAGCTGATGACCACCGATGCGGCGCGCCGCTTTGAACAGCAGGCGTTGGCGCCCCGGAAGGCCATATGCGAGGGGCTGGAGGGGCTGGGCCTGAACCAGGAGCGACGCAGCATCCGACTTATGCCGCGAGGCCTTGAGCTTGAACAGGAAAATGAACAGCAGTGGCGCCTGTCGTTTGAACTGCCGGCAGGGGCCTTTGCCACCAGTGTTCTGCGTGAACTCTGTCAGTGGCGTAATGCAAATACACACCAGGAGTGATCGGTAACACTATGCTGACCTTGATTTCCAATGATGATGGCGTTTATGCACCGGGATTGGCGACTTTGGCCGAGCGTTTGGCCCAGGATGGCGAAACCTGCGTGATCGCGCCTGATCGCAATCGCAGTGGCGCCAGTAACTCCCTGACGCTGGATCGTCCGCTCGAGGCACACCGACACTCGACGGGCTATATCGGCATCAATGGTACTCCCACCGACTGTGTGCATCTGGGGGCATCCGGCCTGTTCACTGAAGAGCGCAGTCCGGACATCGTTGTGTCCGGCATTAACGCCGGTGCCAATCTGGGGGATGACGTGCTCTATTCCGGTACAGTGGCCGCAGCCACCGAAGGGCGCCATTGTCGCCTGCCGCCGATTGCGGTTTCCATGCACAGCTTTCACCCGCAGCATTACGAGACCGGTGCCGAGATCGTGGCCACACTGGTCAAACACCTGGATACCCTGATCGTGGCGCCGCGCACCGTGTTGAATATCAACGTTCCGGACCTGCCACTGGAGCAGATCAGGGGGATTCATGTGACTCGCCTTGGTCATCGTCATCGTGCCGAGCCGCCGGTGATCGTGGAAGACCCGCGTGGACGCACCCGCTACTGGATTGCCGGAGCTGGTGCGGCTGCGGACTCTGAACCCGGAACCGATTTCTATGCGGTCGAAAACGGTTTTGTGTCGGTTACGCCGCTGCAGATCGATATGACGCACTACTCCGGCATGGACAACCTGGGCGAGTGGCTGGAGGGCCTGATGTGATCGATATGGACCTTCAGGGCATTGGCATGACATCCCGGCGAACGCGTGAGCGCCTGGTGCAGCGCCTGCGCGACCAGGGCGTTGCGAATGAAGCAGTACTGAATGCGGTTCGCGACACGCCGCGCCATATTTTTATTGATGAAGCCCTGTCCCACCGGGCATACGAGGATACGGCACTGCCGATCAGCTACAACCAGACCATTTCCCAGCCCTACATCGTGGCCCGCATGACCGAACTGTTGCTGGAAGGCGGTCATTGCGACAAGGTGCTGGAAGTGGGAACGGGGTCCGGCTACCAGACGGCGATTCTGGGGCAACTGGTGGATCAGGTGTTCAGCGTTGAGCGGATTCGTCCGTTGCAGGAGAAAGCGCGACAGCGACTGCAGCGACTCAAACTGTACAACGTGATGCTGCGTCATACCGATGGTGGCATGGGCTGGCCTGACAAGGCGCCATTCGATGGTATTCTGGTGACGGCCGCGCCACGTGAAGTGCCGACTGAACTGCTGTCACAGTTGGCGATTGGTGGGCGGCTGGTTATCCCGGTCGGCGAGGAAGAGCAGACGTTGAAACGGATCACGCGTACCGACGAAGATCAGTTCACAACGGAAGTGATGGAAAAGGTCCGTTTCGTGCCCCTGCTCAGCGGTACGGTACGTTAAAAAGGAGTGAGCGTGCGAAACAAACGTGACTATCTGATCCTGTCCGGCAAGGGCATGATGATGGGCGTAGCCGATGCGGTTCCCGGTGTCTCCGGTGGCACCATTGCCTTTATTACGGGCATCTATGAAGAGCTGATCGAAACCCTGAAACGGTTCAATCCGCATGCCGTCAAACTGCTCTTTACACAGGGGCCTGTCGCCTGCTGGCAGTACGTGAATGCCGGCTTTTTGTGTGCGCTGCTGACCGGCATTCTGATCAGCCTGGTGTCGGTGGCCCACCTGGCGCTGTATCTGCTCGAACACCACCCCATTCTGATCTGGTCCTTCTTCTTTGGTCTGATCATCGCGTCGACCTGGAGCGTGGTGCGCCATATCAAGGGCTGGAGTACCAACCTGGCGTCTACGTTCGTGCTGGGAGCGCTGCTGGCCTATTTCATTACCGAGCAGACGCCCGGTATGCTGGAGCCAACCTCTCTGATGGTGTTCATGGCCGGTGCCGTTGCCATCTGTGCCATGATATTGCCGGGAATTTCCGGCAGCTTTATCCTGCTGTTGATGGGCATGTATGCGCCGGTTCTGGGGGCGATCAAGGGCCTTGAGTGGGTCACGCTGGGCATTTTTGCCAGTGGCTGTGCCGTGGGACTGCTGAGCTTTTCACGGGTTCTCAGCTGGGCGTTTCATCATCACCGCATGCTGACGCTGGCGCTGCTGGGTGGCTTCATGCTGGGGTCTCTCAACAAGGTATGGCCCTGGAAATATACGCTGGCCTACACCATTAACGGCAAAGGCGAGGAGGTGCCCCTGATGCAGGATAATCTGCTGCCTGGCAGCTACGAAGTGGTTGCCGGGCTCGACCCGCAACTCTGGCCGGCACTGGGCCTGATGCTGATCGGTGGCCTGCTCGGTTGGCTCATGGATCGGCAGCAGGCTTGAGGAGGCGCATGTGCCCTGGCGGCTGGTACTGACAGGATGTTTGATCGTGCTGCTGGGCGGATGCTCCTCGGGATATGCGCCGGTTGACGAGCGCTCGCTGGGTGCGCGGCCTGCTTATAAAGGCCCCGCGCCTTCGGCTTACCGGGTGCAGCGAGGCGATACGCTTTACTCCATCGCCTTTCGCTACGGGCTGGACTACCGTCAGGTCGCACGCTGGAACGGTATCAGCAGTCGTGATTACATCTATCCGGGCCAACGGCTGCGCCTGAAGCCGCCAACCGCCAGCAATGCTTCTGTCTCCAGAAGCACCTCTTCAGGCAGTACCGACTCTGCCTCGCGCAGCACCTCGAAACAGACCGCCAGCACCGCCGCCAGGCCAGCGGCAACCAAAGCCGAATCCAAACCCACACCCAAACCGGCCCCCAAGCCTGCCTCAACAGGCCCGGTCAGCTGGCAGTGGCCCCATCCCGGTCGTATCCTCTCGGGGTTCGGTGGCGGGCAGCCTGCCAACAAGGGCATCGATATCGTTGGCAAGGCGGGTGATCCGGTTAAAGCGGCTGCTACCGGGGTGGTGGTTTACTCCGGTAATGGTCTGCTGGGCTACGGCAATCTGGTGATCCTGAATCACAACAACCAATACCTCAGCGCCTATGCACATAACAGTCGCATTTTTGTTCGTGAGGGTGATAAGGTTAAAGCAGGCGAGAAAATTGCCGAAGTAGGTAGTACAGGTGCGGCTCGAACCATGCTGCATTTCGAGATCCGCCGGGACGGTAATCCCGTAAACCCTATGCGGTACCTGCCAAAACGCTAAAACAATAATAATAGACGACAGGATGGCAAAGACCATCCACCATAACTGGGGGTGACACATGGTGAGTGTGGATAAGGAGCACGGGGCCAAAGTGCCCGTCGGTGACAACGATTACGACCAGGACGTCGAAACGATGACCCGCGACGATGAAGATGATGCCGTCGAGTCCGATGACAGCGATTCTGCAGAAGAGCTGCCGGCGTTCATGAACAGTGGGCGTGGACGTGGCTCCATGGCGCACAAGGATCTGGTAAATGCCCGTTCGCTGGATGCCACTCAGCTTTATCTGAACGAAATAGGCTTTTCTCCGCTGCTGACGGCAGAAGAGGAGGTTTATTTCTCCCGCCGAGCCCTCAGGGGCGATGAATCTGCACGCAAGCGCATGATCGAAAGCAACCTGCGCCTGGTTGTGAAAATTGCCCGCCGCTATATCAACCGAGGTTTGACGCTGCTCGATCTGATCGAGGAGGGTAATCTGGGGCTGATTCGTGCAGTGGAGAAGTTCGACCCCGAGCGTGGCTTCCGTTTTTCCACCTACGCAACCTGGTGGATTCGGCAAACCATCGAGCGCGCCATCATGAACCAGACGCGCACGATTCGCCTGCCGATTCATGTGGTCAAAGAGCTGAACGTCTACCTCCGAGCGTCTCGCGAGCTGGCGCAGAAGCTGGACCATGAGCCCACGGCGGAAGAGATCGCCGCGCTGGTGGACAAGCCGGTGGCTAACGTGGAGCGGATGCTGGGTCTGAACGAGCGCGTAAGTTCTGTCGACGTGCCGGCCGGTCAGGGGGCAGACAAGCCGCTGCTGGATACCATCGCCGATCAGGAGATGGCCGACCCCGAAACCATGCTCCAGAACAACAACATCAGCGGCAATTTGAACCGTTGGCTGGACATGCTGCCGGAGAAGCATGCGGATGTGCTCTCACGCCGCTTCGGATTGCGTGGCCATGAAATGAGTACGCTGGAACAGGTGGGCCGTGAAATAGGCCTGACGCGAGAGCGTGTGCGTCAGATTCAGGTTGAAGCCCTGCGCAAACTGCGCGAGATTGTGGAAAAGAACGGGCTGACCGGGGAAGACCTGCTGCAATAGCAGGTCTTCATCACGCCCTTCAGCGCTCGAGATATTTCAGTTTATCGGGCACGCCATCCCATTTTTCCGCCTCAGGCAGTGGCGGCTTGCGCTCGGTGATGTTGGGCCAGACTTCGGCCAGTTCCGCGTTGAGCTGGTAGAACTGGTCCTGTTCAGGGCTCAGATCATCCTCATGCAGAATGGCTTCGGCCGGGCACTCGGGCTCGCAGAGGCCACAGTCAATACACTCGTCCGGATGAATCACCAGAAAGTTGGGGCCCTCGTAGAAACAGTCCACGGGGCAGACCTCAACGCAGTCGGTGTACTTGCAGCGAATGCAGTTTTCGGTGACGATGTAGGTCATATTCCCACTCCTCTGGCTGGTGTCTGTGGTGCAGTATAGTGCCTGACAGCGTTCAGGCCAGCAGCGCCTTGAGTGCGTACAGTTGTTCCAGTGCCTGACGCGGGGTCAGATCATCCGGATCCAGCTCGCGCAGCTTGAGTTCGGCCTCTGAAGGCTGAGGGCTGACAAACATGTCCGCCTGCTGCGGAGCCCCTGTCGGTTGCGGCACTTCAGGTGCAGGGTTGCGACTGACGGTACCTTCACCCTGACGGCTGTCCTGCTCGAGTACGACCAGTTTATCGCGCGCATTGCGAATCACATCGGATGGAATCCCTGCCAGCTGTGCGACCTGCAGGCCATAACTCTGGCTGGCGGGGCCTTCCTGTACCTCGTGCATGAACACGATATGATCATTGTGCTCAACGGCGGTCAGGTGCACGTTGGCGACGCCCTGTTCGCGCTCGGGCAGACTGGTCAGCTCAAAGTAGTGCGTGGCGAACAGGGTGAATGCCTTGACCTCCCGCGCCAGAAACTCGGCGCAGGACCAGGCCAGTGACAGGCCGTCGAAGGTGCTGGTGCCACGCCCCACTTCGTCCATCAATACCAGACTGCGTTCGCTGGCGTTGTGCAGGATGTTGGCGGTTTCGGTCATCTCGACCATGAAGGTTGAGCGGCCCCCGGCCAGATCATCCGAAGAGCCCATACGGGTGAAAATGCGGTCGACGATGCCGATGGTGGCAGCCTCTGCCGGCACGTAGCTGCCGATGTGAGCCAGCAAGGTAATCAGGGCGGCCTGACGCATGTAGGTGGATTTGCCCCCCATGTTGGGGCCGGTGATCACCAGCATATGGCGCTGGGCATCCAGGGTCAGGTCGTTGGCCACGAAGGGGCTGTCCATGACCGCCTCCACGACCGGGTGGCGGCCCCCTTCGATCTGCAGGCAACGCTCTTCAACCAGCTGTGGGCGCTGGTAATCCAGCGTGAAGGCCCGTTCGGCCAGGTTGCAGAGTACATCCAGCTCGGCCAGACCTGCAGCGGCCTCCTGCAGGGGCAGCAGCTGCTGTGCCAGGGTTTCCAGCAGTTCGTCGTAGAGCTGTTTTTCCCGTGCCAGCGCCTTGCTTTTGGCGCTCAGGGCCTTGTCCTCGAATTCTTTCAGCTCGGGCGTAATGTAGCGTTCGGCGTTCTTGAGGGTCTGGCGGCGGATGTACTCGGCCGGCATGTCGATAGCCTGTGCCTTGCTCACCTCGATGTAATAGCCATGCACACGGTTATACCCCACTTTAAGGGTGGCGATATCCGTGCGTGCACGCTCCCGCGCTTCCAGTTGCAGCAGGAAGTCACCGGCGTTCTCGCTCAGGCCACGCAGTTCGTCCAGTTCGGCATCATAGCCGGCGGCAATCACCCCGCCATCACGAATGACGACCGGGGGCGCGTCGATAATGGCGCGTGCCAGCAGGTCGGCCTCGGCGGGAAACTCTGCAATGGTGTTGGCCAGAGCCTGAATGTGTGGGGCATCGGTACCGGCCAGTGCCTGTTGCAGTTCTGGCAGGATGGCCAGGGCATTGCGCAGGCGCTCCAGGTCACGCGGGCGTGCAGAACGCAGTGCGACACGTGAGAGAATACGCTCCATATCGCCAATCGGCTTGAGCTGTTCGGCGATATTGTCGAAGCAGTCCGGCATCTGCAGCCAGCGAATGGCATCCTGTCGGGCTTCCAGTGTGGCGCGGTCACGCAGCGGACGGTGCAGCCAGCGACGGAGGAGGCGGCTGCCCATGGGGGTGCGGCACTGGTCCAGTACCGAGGCCAGGGTGTTGTTGCGCCCGCCGGACAGGTTCAGGTCCAGCTCCAGATTTCGGCGGGTGGCCGCATCCAGAATTACCGCCTCGTCACGCTGCTCTACCTGCAGCCGGCGAATGTGCGGCAGGGAGCTGCGCTGAGTATCGCGCGCGTACTGCAGCAGGCAGCCTGCCGCACAGATGGCGAGCTTAAGATGGTCGCAGCCGAAACCGCTCAGGTCGCGGGTGTTGAACTGCTCACACAGCAGTCGCTCTGCGGTGTCCTGCTCGAACTCCCAGGGTGGGCGGCCGTGTGCGCCTGGTCGACGTGTCACGGTTTCAGGCAGGGCCGCATCATCCGGGTACAGCAGCTCGGCCGGGCGCAGTCGTTCCAGCTCCGCCAGCAGACCGTCCTCGCCTTCCACCTCAAACAGACTGAAGCGGCCTGAGCTGATGTCGATCAGAGCCAGCCCGAAATGGTCCTCATGGCGTGCTATGCCCATAAGAAGGTTGTCCTGATGCTCATCCAGCAGGGCTTCGTCACTGAGCGTGCCGGGCGTCACGATGCGCACCACCTCGCGGGCAACCGGCCCCTTGCTGGTGGCAGGGTCGCCGACCTGCTCACAGATCACCACGGACTCGCCCGCTTTCACGATGCGTGCGATATAGCTTTCCGCCGAGTGATAGGGAATCCCGGCCATCGGAATGGGCTCACCGGCCGACTTGCCGCGTGCCGTCAGTGAAATATCCAGCAGCGCAGCGGCCTTTTTGGCGTCATCGTAGAACAGCTCGTAGAAGTCACCCATACGGTAAAACAGCAGCTGGTCCGGGTGCTGTGCCTTAATGCGCAGGTACTGCTGCATCATGGGGGTGTGTTGAGCGGATTTGCCGGCGGAAGCGTTGGTCATGGTCAATCGTCGTGGCTGGAAATCGTTGATGAGTAAGGACTGGATCGGTGTCTTTGCCAGCCGGGCAGATTAACAAACACCGCGGGGCAAGAACAGTCAATGACAGCAGAGGTCCGTATTGATGACCTAAAATAGCACCAGTAAATCAAAAACAGGGTCCATCAATGTTCGTGCTGATTCGCTCTGTATAAAACAGGTTGCTCACAGGAGTGTGTGATGACTGAAATAACCTTGCAGGCTTTGCTGGGGTGCGTTGAGAAGGTTGCTGTTCGGGCAGGAAAAGAGATTATGGCGATCCATAGCCAGGACTTTACGGTTGAACAAAAAGCGGACAATTCACCTGTGACCGAAGCAGATAAGGCGGCCAATGACATCATTGTGGCTGGGCTCGAAGCGCTGCCTGTTTCGTTCCCGATACTAACAGAAGAGGCGGTTGAGGCCTTTTCCGGTCCGGATGCTGAAGGTTGCTATTGGCTGGTAGACCCGTTGGATGGCACCAAGGAATTCATTCAGCGCAATGGCGAATTTACGGTGAATATTGCCCTGATTCAGCAAGGGCGTCCGGTGTTGGGTGTAGTGTATGCTCCGGCACTGGATGTGACCTACATGGGTGGCAAGGGAATAGGGGCATTCAAGGTTGAGGGCAAAGGCCCACGCCAACCAATCCAGGTTGCCAAACACCAATCCGGAAGCGTCTGGCGTGTACTTGGCAGCCGTTCTCATGCCAGCCAGAAGGTGCTGGAGTGGTTAAAGCCATTAGGCGAATATGAACTGGTGCCAATGGGGAGTTCATTGAAAATCTGTCTTGTTGCTGAAGGCGCTGCAGATCTATACCCGCGTTTTGGAAAGACTTCCCTCTGGGACACGGCAGCCGCGCATGCAGTGGTTAATGCAGCTGGGGGCGCTATCGAGACGCTTCAAGGCAAGGTGCTGGACTATAGCAATACAGCAAAAACATTGAATCCCGAGTTTGTAGTCTATGGAGGGAGCCGTCCCTGAGGGTGGCAGGTCAGCCCTGTACTGGTAGCGATGGGTAAGAATTGGGCGTGTAATCGCGCCTGTATGGGGCTGGTGAGGCCTCACACGGCAGTTCTGGCGGGAGGAGCAGGGTTTTACTCTGATCTCTGGATAGCTCAGAATGCCTTAGTTGTCAGCCAGACTGACCGGCTCCCTGTATAAAAGGCTGTCGCACGCCCGATGTGCTGTCCGGGTGTTGCTGTGGGTGTTGAGGATTACCCGAACGATAACCTTTGGGCGGTAGCGTGCCTGCTGATAACTGAATATAGAACTCCCGGCTTCAGGCAAAAGGATATGCCAGCATGCAGATCGACCACCATGGCGCCCACAATGGCGTCACCGGCTCATGCCATCAGCTACACATAGATGAACACACCAGTCTGCTGATTGATTGTGGGCTGTTTCAGGGGAAAGAAACAGGTAATAGCCGCGAACGCCACGATATTGAATTCGATATTGGCAGTGTGCAGGCGCTGATTGCGACCCATGTTCATATCGACCATGTGGGGCGCATCCCCTGGCTGCTGGCCGCCGGGTTTGATGGCCCCATCATCTGCTCACAGCCATCTGCCACACTGCTGCCGCTGGTGCTGGAAGATGCGTTCAAGCTAGGCATTAGCCGGGACAAAGCTGTTGTTGAACGTTACCTGAAACAGATCGAATCACGCATCATTGCGCTGCCATACAAAGAGTGGTTTACGCTGGTCGACTCACAGGCGCACAACGTTCGGATAAGACTGCAGCGCGCAGGGCATATACTGGGCTCAGCCTATGTCGAGGTGGATGTAAGCAGCCCTGGTGGGCGTTCGCTCTGCGAAGGGTACAATACTCGAATCGTATTCTCCGGCGACCTGGGGGCGAGGCATACACCGCTGCTGCCGGCACCGGAACCACCGGAAAAAGCTGACATACTGGTGCTGGAAAGCACCTACGGCGACCGCAACCACGAAGACCGTGCAACACGAAAGCACCGACTCAAAGCAGCCATCGATCGGGCGCTACAGAACAACGGCACTGTCCTGATCCCGGCTTTCAGCATCGGGCGCACGCAGGAACTGCTGTACGAACTGGAAGAGCTGATTAACGGTGATCTGCCGGTAATACTGGACTCCCCCCTGGCATCAAAATTCACCGCAGCCTACCGCGAGCTGAAACCCTTCTGGGATGAAGAAGCTCATGGCCTGCTGAAACAGGGCCGTCACCCACTGGCCTTTGACAATCTGCTGACAGTGGACAGCCACCATGACCATCTGAAAATGGTGCACCACCTGGCCCAGTCAGGCCGCCCGGCCATCGTCATCGCCGGCAGCGGCATGTGTAACGCAGGGCGCATCGTCAACTACCTCAAGGCGATGCTGGGTGACGAACGGCATGATGTGCTCTTTGTCGGCTACCAGGCCGAAGGCACGCCGGGGCGGGAGATACAGCAATACGGCCCGCAACATGGCTGGGTTGAACTCGATAAGGAACGCTATACCATCCGAGCCCGCGTCGAAACCATCGGCGGCTACTCCGCCCACGCCGATCAGCAGGGGCTGGCTGATTTCGTCAGGGGCATGAAGCACAAGCCGCAGGAGATACGGCTGGTGCACCGGGGGCAAGTTTCCAAGCAGGCGTTGAAAGAAAGGTTGCAGGATGTTTGCTCAGCGGGTACTGAATTCAAAACCTGATAAGGGCGCAATGGAATGCCGATACTCTCAGTGCTCTTCGGGATCGTAGTGCGAATGTGGCACGATGATCATACACCACCTCATATTCATGTCGAATACCAAGGTTATGAGGCACTGGTCGCTATACGTACGGGTGAGGTGCAACAGGGTAAGTTACCGAACAAGGTTGCTGCTATAGTCAAGGAGTAGTGCATTTACCATCAGCAAGAATTGTTTTTGAACTGGGAGAAGGCACAGCACTTTGAACCTCTTGAACGCATTATAGGCGCAGATCATGATTAAAATTCTCAATGTTGATTATACAAGTCCGTCATCGATCACACTTGAGTTCTCTGATGGCTCAACTGCTATTTTCGATCTGCAGAAGTACCTGTCAGAGCATGAAGGCCCACTGTTGCAGCCACTGCATGATACAGCCTACGCACAAAGACTTTTTATCGATTGCGGTGCCTTGTGCTGGCCAAATGGGTTGGAACTGTCACCAGCCAGGTTGTATGAGTACACACACTCAAAAAAGGTGGCTTAGTCTCACAAAAAGGAACTCTACTCTGACCCCAATTTACTGACCCCAATTTAGGTGCTGCACGATCAACACCGGTTAATCTCCAAGGAAGGAGTCTCATGAAAAAAATCATTATCTGTGCCGATGGCACCTGGCAATCGCCAGTCTCCGATACCGCCACTCACATCTTGCGAATTGCCAGGAGCATTGCACCTGAAGATGGCAGTGGGGATAAGCAGATCGTATTTTACGACTGGGGCGTTGGGGCTGATGGTGATGCAGTGACGAGCGGTATTACAGGCAAGGGCATCGACAAAAACATACTCGATTGCTATCGCTTTCTGGTTCACAACTACGATGTGGGCGACCAGCTTTACCTGTTCGGATTCAGTCGTGGTGCATATACGGTTCGTTCCCTGGCGGGGCTGATTGGCAATTGCGGTATCATACGCTCTGAACATGCAGTCCATATTGCCGATGCCTACGCACTCTATCGGCGTCGCGGCAAAACCTCGGCCCCCAACAGTAGTCGTGCAGCAGCCTTTCGCCGGCAATATGCCATGGAGGAGCAGACAACGGTGCACTTTATCGGTGTGCTCGACACCGTTGGAGCGCTGGGCATACCGGCACCGTTTCTGGGAACTCTGGGTAGCGAGCGTTATTTGTTTCACGATACTGAGCCGGGCAATGTCATTCGCCATGCCCGACATGCGGTATCTATCGATGAAAATCGCCAGGATTTTGAGCCCACCTTGTGGGCGGACTCTGCCGGTATCGATTTGCAGCAAGTCTGGTTTGCCGGTGTGCATTCTGACATTGGAGGCGCCTATGCCGACCGCTCATTGGGTGATTACGCCGGACAGTGGTTGGCCCGCGAAGCAGAAAACTGCGGCCTTGCGCTTATGCCACATTTTTTGGACGACCTGTCGCCTGACCACACCGGTCGGCTGCACAATGAGTACAGAGGCTTCTACCGTCTGCTGCGCCGCCGTGCGGTACGTGACATAGAACCGGTTTTGCACATAAGTGTGCAACAGCGCTGGCAGGATCAATCGGTACGCTACTCGAGCCCCGCACTCACGGCATTATTGGCGCAGGTAGATAATGACTGGAAGCGTGTACGGATGGTGGAGTGAAGGCCTGTGTATCGGGTGCGGTGGTTTTTTGATCTCACTTTTATAGGTTGAAGTAAAGAATGAAGAAGTTTGCGCTTATAGGGGCTGCCGGTTACATCGCCCCCCGCCATATGAGGGCGATCAAAGAGACAGGCCATGAGTTGATCGCGGCACTTGATGTGAATGATTCAGTTGGGATTATTGACAGCTATTTCCCGGATGCTCACTTCTTTACCGAGTTTGAACGTTTCGATCGTCACCTGGATAAGCTCCGACGGAGTGGCGATGCTTCAAAAGCAGACTATGTTGCCATTTGCTCGCCCAACTATCTGCATGATTCACATATGCGCTTTGCACTGCGCTCCGGTGCACATGCTATCTGTGAAAAGCCCTTGGTGCTTAACCCCTGGAATATCGACGGGTTACAAGAGATCGAACACGATACGGGCAGACAGGTAAATACTATTCTGCAGTTGCGGTTACATCCTTCGATTATTGAGCTGCGTGACAAGGTGCGAAATGGCCCTCAAGACCACAAGTATGAAGTTGATTTGACTTACGTAACTTCCAGGGGGCGCTGGTATCTACAGTCATGGAAGGGGGATTCCAAAAAATCAGGAGGAATTGCCACCAATATTGGTGTTCACTTCTATGACATGTTGCATTTCATTTTCGGCAACCTGCAGCAGAATGTGGTGCACTACAGCAGTGACACCAAGGCTGCCGGGTACCTTGAGTACGAACAGGCGCGTGTCCGCTGGTTCCTGTCGATCGATATCAATGATGTTCCAGTCGATTTGCGTGCAACGGGTCAGCGCACCTACCGTTCCATCACCTGTGAAGGCGAAGAGATCGAGTTTTCAGGAGGGTTTACCGACCTACATACCCGTAGCTATGAGGAGATCCTTAAAGGAAATGGTTTTGGCCTGGAAGAAAACCGCGCGGCCATTGAAACCGTTTCAACGATTCGCGATGCCAGTCCGGCGGGGCTGAGAGGCGATTACCATCCCTTCCTGAAACAGGTAGTCGCATGAGTGTCATGATTCACCCAAGCGCTATTGTTGATGAAGGTGCTCAGCTCGGTGAGGGCTCTCGTGTGTGGCACTTCGTCCACATCTGTAGCGGGGCTAAAATTGGCAAGCACGTATCCCTTGGGCAAAACGTCTTTGTCGGCAACAAGGTGACTATTGGCGACCACTGCAAAATCCAGAATAACGTTTCTGTTTACGACAATGTGCACCTGGAAGAGGGAGTGTTCTGTGGCCCGAGCATGGTATTCACTAATGTATATAACCCACGTTCACTGATTGAGCGCAAAAACGAATATCGCGATACGCTGGTTAAAAAAGGTGCAACGTTAGGGGCAAATTGCACGATCATCTGTGGGGTTACTATTGGCGAATACGCTTTCATTGGCGCAGGTGCAGTTATCAACAAGGATGTCTCGGCCTATGCCTTGATGGTCGGCGTACCTGCCCGTCAGACTGGATGGATGAGTGCCTATGGAGAACAGCTGGACTTGCCACTGACAGGAGAAGGTTCTGCCGTTTGCCCCCATACCGGTGATATTTATCAGCTGAACGGTGAACAGGTTACCCGAGTGGAAGCTAAAGTGGTTGATGGCGTCTAACCTGAGCAAGAGTCTGACATGCAATTCATTGATCTTGCAGCACAGCAGGCGCGCATCAAGGACAAGGTTGATGCCGCCATTCAACGAGTACTGGCCCATGGCCAGTACATCTTGGGCCCGGAAGTACATGAGCTGGAAGAAAAGCTGGCTGAGTTCACCGGTGCAAAATATTGTATCACCTGTGCCAACGGCACCGATGCTCTTCAAATTGCCCAAATGGCACTGGGTGTCGGCTTGGGTGATGAGGTTATTGTGCCCGGTTTCAGCTACATTGCCACCGCTGAAACGCCAGCCGTGCTTGGGGCTAAACCGGTTTACGTTGATATAGACCCGCAAACCTACAACCTCGACCCTGGCCTTCTTGAGGCGGCTATTTCACCACGCACTAAGGCAATAATTCCCGTATCGCTCTACGGCCAGTGCGCTGACTTTGATGCTATCAACGCCATTGCCGCTAAGCACGGCATACCGGTCATTGAAGACGCTGCACAGAGTTTTGGTGCGAGTTACAAAGGAAACAAGTCCTGTAACTTGAGCACTATTGCATGCACAAGCTTCTTCCCCAGCAAACCACTGGGCTGCTACGGTGACGGTGGTGCCATCTTCACCAATGATGAAGAACTGGCCAAAGTAATCCGTCAGGTTGCACGCCACGGCCAGGATCGCCGCTATCATCATGTTCGGGTAGGTGTTAACAGTCGGCTGGATACGCTGCAAGCAGCTATCTTGCTGCCCAAACTTGAAATATTCACGGAAGAGATCGAACTGCGTAACCAAGTCGCTGAGAACTACACTCGCTTGTTGAATGAATCGGGTATTACCACAACACCCTACGTAGAAGCTCATAACATCTCTGCCTGGGCGCAATACACTATCCGTGTACAAAACCGCGGGCAGGTACAGCAAAAACTGAAAGAGGCTGATATCCCGACCGCGGTGCATTACCCCATACCGCTGAATAAACAACCGGCAGTGGCAGATGTAAAGGCACAGCTGACAGTGGGTGATGAGGCCGCAGAAGAGGTAATGAGCCTGCCGATGCATCCATATTTGTCTGAGCAGGGGCAACTAGAAGTGGTTGAGGAGTTAACACTGTGAAACTCCTTGTTACCGGCGGCGCCGGCTTTATCGGTTCAGCGGTTATACGCTATATTATTCGGAATACGTGGGATAGCGTTGTTAACGTCGATAAACTCACCTACGCAGGCAACCTTGAAAACCTGCGTGAAGTTGACGGCTCTGATCGTTATGCCTTCGAGCAGCTGGATATCTGCAACCGTCCTGGGCTGGAGCGGGTATTTGCTGAGCACCAGCCAGATGCCATCATGCACTTGGCGGCTGAAAGCCATGTTGACCGCTCGATCGATGGTCCGGCTGCATTTATAGAAACCAACATTGTCGGTACCTATACCTTGCTGGAAGTCGCACGCTGCTACTGGCAGGGACTGGATGACACCCGCAAGCAAGCGTTTCGCTTCCATCATATCAGCACCGATGAAGTCTACGGCGACCTGTTGCACCCGGCAGAAGCGGATGATGTAACCCAACATTTATTTACCGAAACCACCGCCTACGCCCCCAGCAGCCCATACTCGGCCAGCAAGGCCAGCTCAGACCACTTGGTGCGCGCCTGGATGCGAACCTATGGAGTCCCGGTCCTTGTGACCAACTGCTCCAACAACTACGGGCCGTATCATTTCCCCGAAAAGTTGGTTCCGTTAATGATCCTCAACGCAATTGAAGGCAAGCCGCTGCCAGTTTACGGCAATGGCGACCAGATTCGCGATTGGCTCTATGTAGAGGACCACGCCCGCGCACTGTATAAGGTCGTCACCAAGGGTAAAGTGGGCGAAACATACAATATCGGCGGTCATAACGAAAAGCAGAATATCGAAGTAGTCCACACCATCTGCGATATCTTGCAGGTACTGGCACCGAAAGACACCTGTTACCGTGACCTGATCACGAACGTACAAGATCGCCCTGGCCACGACCGCCGCTACGCGATTGACGCAAGCAAAATCCAACGCGAACTGGGCTGGCATCCTGAAGAAACCTTCGAGTCCGGCATTCGTAAAACCGTGCAGTGGTATCTCGATAACCTGGAGTGGTGTCGTCGTGTGCAGGATGGCACCTACCAGCGTGAGTGGCTTGGGCAGCTCTGATTGCAACACATTCAATCACAAGGACAGACCATGAAAGGCATTATCCTTGCCGGAGGCTGTGGCACCCGCTTGTATCCAATCACTAAGGGTGTGTCTAAGCAGCTGCTGCCGATCTATGACAAGCCGATGATCTATTACCCGCTATCGGTACTGATGCTGGCCGGTATCCGTGACATCCTGATCATCTCGACCCCCGAGGACCTACCAAATTTTGAAAAACTGCTGGGCGATGGCAGCAACTTCGGCATTCAACTCAGCCACGCTGAACAGCCCAGCCCTGATGGCTTGGCGCAGGCCTTTATCATCGGTGAAGACTTTATCGGTGATGACAGCGTGTGCCTGGTGCTAGGCGACAACATCTTCTATGGCCAGGGGTTCTCACCCAAGCTGAAACAGGCTGCTGCACGCACGTCCGGCGCGACCATATTCGGCTATCAAGTAAAAGATCCGGAACGCTTCGGCGTTGTCGCTTTTGATGAGAATAACAAAGCTATCTCCATTGAAGAGAAGCCCGAGCAACCCAAGTCCAACTATGCCGTGACCGGCCTTTATTTCTACGACAATGATGTGGTGGAAATCGCCAAGCAGGTAAAACCATCACACCGTGGTGAGCTGGAAATTACCAGCGTCAATCAGGCTTACCTTGAACGTGGTGATTTGAATGTGGAACTGCTGGGCCGAGGCTTTGCTTGGTTGGATACCGGCACCCATGAAAGCCTGCTGGAGGCATCACAGTTTGTACAAATCATTGAAGACAGGCAGGGATTGAAGGTTGCCTGTCTGGAAGAGATTGCATTCAATAACGGTTGGTTAACTAAAGAAAATCTCAAGACTCAAGCAGCAGCACTAAGTAAAAATGGCTATGGACAATATTTACTGAGACTGGTGGGCGAGTAGTGAGTAAAAAGATACTACATGTATGTAATGCGGATAATTTTATTCCGCCATTTATTGATTTTATAGAAAAGCAGTTCGGGCTGGATGGTCATTTTTTCTGGATTAATGGTGACTTTGATTTTTATCCGGTTAAGCAACATAAATCTGCCTATAAAGTTAAAAAAAGTATTACCGGTCAGATGATAGGATTTGTAAAACTTATTTACTTACTGAATACCTCCAGTAAGGTTATCTTGCATGGAATTTTTAATCCTAGGGTTATACTGATTCTATTCCTTATGCCCTGGCTGCTCAAAAAGTGCTATTGGGTTATGTGGGGTGGTGACCTTTATGTTTACCAGCTTGGTGAGAAAAATTGGAAGTGGAAGGTGAAAGAATTTCTTCGACGCCCCGTAATCAAGAATATGGGGCACTTAGTAACTTACATACCCGGAGATGTGGAACTGGCTCGACAATGGTATGGAGCAAAGGGCGAATACCATGAGTGCTTGATGTACATTAGTAATGTGGTTGATCCAGACATGATTCAAGAAGCACAAGCAGGTTCGGAAGAACATTTAGGTATAAACATACTAGTTGGCAACTCGGCCGACCCCAGCAATAACCACATAGAATCATTAGAAAAACTGTTGCCATACAAAGAAGATGAGATAAAAATTTTTGTACCACTTTCCTATGGTAATCATGAATACGCAAAAAAAGTGATTGAAACAGGAAAGGCGTGGTTTGGTGAAAATTTTGTACCCATCACTTCGTTTATGGAGTTTGATGAGTACCTGAAATTTCTTAAAACTATCGATATTGCAATTTTCAACCATAATCGCCAGCAAGCAATGGGTAATACAATAACCTTGTTGGGTATGGGGAGAACTGTATATCTTCGGTCTGACGTAAGTCAGTGGTTTTTTTTTGAAGATAAGGGGATTAAATGTTTAGATTTTAATTTATTTAATAAAAAATTCATCCTAAGTAAAGATGCAAAAAGTAATTCAAAAATTTGCCTGAATTATTTTAACATCATTATGTTACGCCATCAGTATTCAGAAATTTTCAAGTGATGATAAAATTTGGATTCTATCTTTCAGGTGAAAAGGGTTATAAATGCTTAGAGGATTTTGTTGACGCTATTGGATTTTCAAATGTGGCATATGTCTGTTCATCACGCGATTTAAACGTGATGAATGATTACTATGACGATATAAAATCCTTATGCGAACGTCAATCAATTTATTTTTACGATCGCTCAGATCCTGTGGGTTTAAAAGTTGATTATATAGTGGCAATAGGTTGGCGCTGGATAATAGAGGGCCAGGAAAAAATTATTGTTTTTCATGATTCGCTTTTGCCGAAGTATCGTGGTTTCGCCCCATTAGTAAATGCTCTTATCAATGGTGAAGATGAAGTTGGTGTAACTGTTATAAAAGCATCTTCTGAATATGATGCAGGCCCTATTATTGCACAGGCATCAATGCAGGTTAATTATCCAATAAAAATACAAGATGCCATTAAAAAAATATCAAAAATTTATTCTGAATTGTTACTTAAAATAAGTGCGGACCTTATAAAAGGTTTTCCAATAATTGAATACAATCAAAATGATTTAGAGGCATCATTTAGTCCATGGCGTAATGAAGATGACTATTTGATAAATTGGCATGATTGCTCAAAAAAAATTGAGCGGTTTGTGGATGCCACAGGTTATCCATATGCTGGTGCAAAAACAAAAATAGGTAGTAATTTTGTAAGGGTGGAAGAAGTAAATATCATTGAAGACGTTGTTGTAGAAGATAGAAAATCACATGTGGGAAAAGTATTGTTCATGGATGAAAATAAACCAGTAGTTATTTGTGGAAATGGCCTTATTAAATTAAATTCTTTCTATGATGAAAATGGCTGTTCCTTGGTTGGAAAAATACCATTCAGAACTAAGTTTGGTAACTAATCTTGAATATTTTATTTAATAAACCCCCAATCACGGGAAACGAAGAAAAATACACTCTACAAGCACTAAAGAGTCAAAAATTATCCGGGGATGGGCCTTTTGGTCAAAAATGCCAAGCATGGTTTGAAAAGCACCTGCCCTGCAAAAAAGCACTACTCACTCCGTCTGGCACGGCGGCATTGGAGCTGGCCGCTCTGCTGATTGATATTCAGCCCAGCGATGAAGTGATCATGCCGAGCTATACCTTTGCCAGCACGGCGAATGCGTTTGTATTGCGTGGTGCGCAAATTGTGTTTGTCGATATTCGCCCCGACACCATGAACATTGACGAGCAATTGATCGAAGCGGCCATTACCGACAAAACACGTGCCATTGTTGCCGTCCATTACGCAGGTGTTGCCTGTGAAATGGATACCATCATGGAGGTCGCCAATCGATATCAGCTTTTTGTGATCGAAGATGCGGCACAGGGTATGATGAGCTACTACAAAGGCCAAGCACTGGGCACCATCGGTCACATGGGCGCATTCAGCTTTCACGAAACCAAAAACTATACCAGCGGTGGCGAAGGCGGGTTGCTTATCGTCAACGATGAGCAATTCAAGGAAAGAGCTGAAATCATCCGTGAAAAAGGCACCAACCGTAGCCAGTTCTTCCGTGGAATGGTAGATAAATACCAATGGGTCGATGTCGGCAGTAGCTATCTGCTGAGCGAACTGCAGGCTGCGTTCCTGTGGGGGCAATTGGAAAGAGCGGACGAAATTAACACAAACCGACTTGCAAGCTGGAGGGCGTATTACAGTGCACTACAACCACTGCAAGCAGTAGGTAAAGTCAAATTGCCGACCATCCCCGCTGCCTGCACACACAACGCCCACATGTTCTATCTCAAAGTAGCAGGTCTATATGAGCGTAATGTATTGCTTGAGCACTTCAAGGTGAAAGATATATTAGCGGTTTTCCACTACGTCCCACTGCACACGGCTGCAGCCGGTAAACGGTTCGGACGTTTTCAGGGCGAGGATCGTTACACAACCATGGAAAGTGAACGCTTGATCCGCTTACCTATGTGGTATGGACTCCCCAAAGATGATCAAGCATATGTGATCTCAGCCATTGAAGAGTTTTACGTGTGACACCTCGTAAAGTAGCCGCCTTCGCCATCGGCCCCATCAGTAGCGTACTACTGGGCCTTATCACGCTGCCGATTATCACCTGGTTCTTTTCACAGGAAGATGTCGGTCGAATGGCGATGCTGCAGGTCACTATCGGCTTTAGCACACTGTTGTTCAGTCTTGGATTGGACCAAGCCTATGTGCGTGAATTTCATGAGGTATACAATAAACCGGCACTACTCAAACGTGCGATGTTACCGGGTTTATCCATACTGTTTGTGACACTACTGGTCTTATTGTCATTCGGTGGCATGCTTGCTGGATGGCTATTCGAGCGCGGCGAATGGCACTTGAGCCTGTTGATTGCGGCTGTCTTGCTGGCGGCGTTTATATCCCGCTTCCTGTCATTGGTGCTGCGGATGAACGAGCAGGGCTTGGCATTCTCAATGAGCCAGTTACTGTTCAAACTGGTATTACTCGCCATCATCGGTGGCTATGTCTTGCTTGGTGCTGATACAAGCCTGACCTACCTGATGGTCGCAAATACAGCCGCCTTTGTCTTTGTCTGCATGGTATTTGCGTTCAATACCCGTACGGAGTGGATTGCCGGCATAACAGCAACAATTGACCGTCAGCATTTGAAACAGATGCTGCGTTTTGGCCTGCCATTGATATTGGGTGGTGTTGCTTACTGGGGGTTGACTGCTATTGATAAGGTATTGTTGCGCTCGCTGGCAAGCTTTGAAGAACTTGCCATCTATTCAGTAGCCGTGAGTTTTGCCGGGGCTGCAACCATTCTGCAAAGTGTGTTCTCCACCGTTTGGGCGCCCACGGTTTACAAGTGGGCCAGCAACGGCGAAGGGCTGGATAACGTTCACAAGGTAAGCCGTTACATGCTTTGCTTGGTTGTAATGATGTTCTGCGCGGCAGGTCTGCTGTCTTGGATTGTCAATCTGTTCTTACCGGCAAGCTATGTGGAAGTGCAATGGGTTCTTGTGGCTTGCCTTGGCGCCCCCTTGCTCTACACGCTGTCAGAAACCACCGTAGTGGGCATAGGTATCTCACGCCGGAGCAGTTTTGCCATGTTGGCCGCTTTGATTGCCTTTGCAGTCAATCTTGTGGGCAACTGGCTGATGATCCCGCTCTACGGTGCAGCAGGTGCCGCCGTCAGCACCTGTATTTCGTTTTGGATTTTTTTCATACTGCGTACAGAGTTTTCAATATATTTGTGGAAACCGATACCAAGGTTGCTGCTTTACGGATACTCAGCAGCCGTAGTGATTGGAGCCAGCGTGTTTACACTATATGGCTCCAATATTCAATCCTTAATGTTGTTGTTTTGGTTTTTTTTGCTTGTTGCATCGCTGGTTAGCTTTAATAAAGATTTACGAAAAATAAAGGTACTACTAAAAAATTAGATTTATAGGTGTTAAATCGACCGTAACGATTTTTATAAATTTTCGCTTTCTTTTTTATCGTATTCTTTAAATTTATCTTTTTATTCCATATAAACTTATATTATATAAAAAAGGTAAAATTTGAAAATAATTTATCACCATCCACTTCCGCTTGACGCAAAATCAAGTTCGGCATCTGGAATACGTCCTTCACGTATGCTTTCTGCTTTCATAGCCTTGGGTCATGATGTTGACCTTGTTACTGGTTTTTCATCAGAACGAAAAAAAATCATTTTAGAAATTAATGAAAAGATTAAGAATGGGAAAAAATATGATTTTTGTTATTCAGAATCTTCTACTATGCCAACAGTGTTAACAGACCCTCATCATCTACCTTTACATCCCTTTTTGGACTGGGGTTTTTTTAGTTTTTGCAAAAAAAATAATATACCGATTGGACTATTTTACCGAGATATTTATTGGCGTTTTGAAAACTATGCCAAAGGCCTCAACCCAATAAAAAAAGCTGTGGCTAAAGTATCATATGGGTTTGATCTTTGGGTTTACGAAAGAACCTTGAGCAAACTTTACTTACCATCGCTGAAAATGGGTGCGTATGTGCCTCATGTTAGCCCTTCCCTATTTGCCGCCTTGCCTCCCGGGCATGTATCACCGGATATTGTTACTCAGCCAGTTTCAGATCTAGGCATTAGACCCCTAAAGCTTTTCTATGTTGGCGGCATGTCTAGTCACTACCAGATGCATGAATTGTTCAAGGCCGTACTCAACTTGCCTGATGTTCAGCTTGTGCTTTGTACCCGTGAGGCGGAGTGGCGGTCAGTTCAACATGAATACCCTGCACTATCACCCAACATTAAGATAGTGCATCTTTCAGGGATTGAAATGGAAGCACAGCTGCAAGCCTGTGACATCGCGGTTTTGTTCGTAAAACCGCAGGAATACTGGGATTTTGCTTCACCCGTGAAGCTTTTTGAATATCTGGGCTTTCAGAAACCAATACTTGCCAGTGAAGGCACATTGGCAGGGCGTTTTGTTAAGGAGCAGGGGATTGGTTGGTCGTTGCCTTATAATATGAACGCTGTCATGAAGTTACTGGAGGCGTTACACCAACGCCCGGTATTGTTTAACCCCATATACGAGAAATTAAAGCAAGTAGCTCCGCAACATTCGTGGCAAGCAAGAGCAGAACAGGTCATCAAGGATTTGACTCAGTGAAAATCGCTCTTCTCTCCGGCGCCAGCTCGATCCATACGGTCCGCTGGGCTAATGGCTTAAGTGGTGCAGGCCATGAAGTGCATGTCATTACCAAGCAGCAGGCCGTTGATCCCTTCGATAAGGGGGTAAAGGTTCATTTATTCCCATTTCGCGGTGTTTTGGGCTACTTCACTATGGTACCTGCGGTGCGCAAATTGCTAAGGGTTATCCAGCCTGATGTTGTTAATGCCCACTACGCCAGTGGCTATGGTACGACGGCACGATTGGTGGACTATCACCCTTGGGTATTATCAGTGTGGGGTAGCGATATGTACGACTTCCCGCATAAATCACCTGTGCATAAGTGGCTGGTGAAAAAAAATCTGCGTGCTGCAGACCAAGTTGCTTCCACCAGCCACTGCATGGCAGATGAGACACGGACGCTAACACCCGAATTAACGAATATTGTTATCACCCCCTTTGGTGTTGATTTGAATGTTTATGAGGGCCTCAAGCCGGAGGTGGCTGAAAAAAAGCCTAAGCTGGTAATAGGTACAGTCAAATCCATGAAGCCAAAATATGGTGTGGATACGCTGATTCAGGCTTATGCGTTATTGCTTAAGTCTTTAAAAAGCAAACCAGAACTGGAAGCACCTGAGCTGGAGCTGCGATTGGTAGGTGGTGGCGAGCAAACTGCCGAGTTGCAGGGACTGGCGCATCGTTTAGGTGTTGCAGAAAGTGTCAATTTTGTTGGACATGTACCACACGCAAGGGTCCCCCAAGAACTAGCCAAGCTGGATATATATGTAGCGTTAAGCCGTCTCGATAGCGAGAGCTTTGGTGTGGCTATTATTGAGGCGGGGGCGGCAGGACGGCCTGTGGTGGTGTCTGATGCTGGTGGTTTGCCGGAAGTGACTGTGGATGGCAAAACTGGTTTTGTTGTACCACGCGAGAGCCCTAGCAATGCTGCAGCTGCATTAGAGAAGTTGGTACTGGACGCTGAGCTGCGCAACCGAATGGGTGTAGCAGCCCAGGCACATGTTGCCAAACACTACTCATGGGATGCATGTATCGAAACAATGCTGGGTGTATATCAGGCAACAGTGGCTAAATAAGCTGCAAATCGTGATTGGTACGTGCTGGTTTGTCTCTGATATATGTAAGTCAGTAGAAATCCCTAAGGAACTAG